>PLYR01000112.1 GCA_003153435.1 Bacteroidota bacterium | reverse complement strand
AAAACCCTTACTTCTATCGTTGTCCCTGGAACAGTGCCACTCCCGAAGAATGCGCAGAGAACGCAGCTGCCCACCTGGAGCGTATTGTAAAGTACGAGGGCCCACAGTATATCGCCGCTATCCTCATGGAAGGTGAAAGTGGTTCTTCGGGCTGTATCAAATACCCTCCGGGCTACTGGAAAAAAGTAAAAGCAATAGCTGATAAATATGGTATCCTGACTATTGCTGATGAGGTAATGAGTGGCTTCGGGAGGACTGGCAAATGGTTCGGCATAGATCATCATGGTGTTGAACCGGATATGATGTGCATGGCCAAGGGAATCACAAGCGGATACATTCCGCTCGGAGGACTCATTGTCAAAGAAGAAATTGTGAAGGCATTCGAAAACAAACCACTTCCTATTGGCCTCACCTACTCTGCTCACGCAGTTGCTTGCGCTGCTGCCAATGCAGTGTTGGACATTTACACAGAAGACAACCTGATCGAGAATGCTGCCTCCATGGGACGCTACATGGACCTGCAGGTTGAGAAGTTAAAGCAGAAACATCCAAGCATAGGAGACTATCGCAACACCGGTTTACTGGGTTGTATAGAACTTGTGAAGAACCGGAAAACAAAGGAACCAATGGCTCCATGGAATGCAGCACCGAATGAAATGGAAATCATGAATAAGGTAGCAGCCAAAATCTCTGAACTCGGCATGTTCACTTTTGTACGCTGGAACTGGATATTTACGGCACCGCCATTATGCATTACGAAGGACCAGGTTGACGAAGGATTAGACATTATTTCAAAAGCCATCTCCATTGCAGATGAATATTGCAAATGACCACCGAATCCATTGATTTTTCTGTAATCAATCCTTCCTCCTCCTTATATAGTGAGGATCTTGCCCCTGTACCTCTTGAGAAAAGAAGCTGGGGTACCTGGAATTATGCTGCTCTGTGGATCAGCATGAGCCTGTGTATTCCAACTTATATGCTCGCAAGTTCCCTGATCGAAAAAGGCATGAATTGGTGGCAGGCCATTTTGACCATTTTTTTGGGTAATACCATTGTGTTGATTCCGATGCTTCTCAACGGTCATGCAGGAGCTAAATACGGAATACCTTTTCCAGTGCTTGCCCGTTCCAGTTTTGGTGTAAAAGGAGCTAATATACCCGCGATGCTGAGGGCAATTGTAGCCTGCGGATGGTTTGGCATCCAAACCTGGATCGGAGGATTTGCTCTGTACCTGATGCTTAAATTGTGGATTCCTTCCCTGGAAAGCCTTCCCAGAATTTTCCCTTCCTCTTTCGGTCTCGAAACAGGCCCAGCCCTGACGTTTTTTTTTTTCTGGGCTCTTAATATGTTTGTGGTCTATCTTGGTGTTGACAGTATCAAGAAACTCCTTGTCTTTAAAGCTTTCTTTTTACCGATAGCCGCACTTGCCCTGCTCGCCTGGGCCATTGTTGAAGGAAAGGGCTTGGGTCCGATTCTTTCTACCCCGTCTAAATTTAAAAACACAGGAGCATTTTGGGAATTTTTCTTTCCAGCGCTCACCGGTATGGTTGGATTCTGGGCTACCCTCTCCCTGAATATCCCGGATTTTACCCGTTATGCTAAAAGTCAAAAGGCTCAAATCAGAGGTCAGGCACTCGGACTACCCACTTCTATGACTCTTTTTGCCTTTATTGGAGTCGTAGTCACTTCCGCCACCGTTATTATTTATGGACATACCATATGGGATCCGCTGGTTCTCGCAGGAAAATTCAGCAGCAAGCTATTGGTGAGCATCGCCATGATTGCAGTTACAATCTCTACCCTTGCCACCAATATTGCCGCAAACATCATCAGTCCGGCCAATGATTTTGCAAACCTGAGCCCTTCCCGGATCAATTTCAGAAAAGGAGGATATATTACCGGTGTAATCGGCATCCTGATCTTTCCATGGAAACTTATTGCAGATGCCAATGGTTATATCTTCACCTGGCTGATTGCCTATTCGAGTCTCCTCGGCCCAATCGGAGGAATTATGATCATTGATTATTTTTTCATTCGCAGAAAAAAAATAAACCTCCAGGAAATATACAATAACAAAGGAAGCTACACTTTTAAGAATGGCTATAACGGAATTGCGATTGTTGCACTCATAGCCGGTATCATCCCTAATGTTCCTGGGTTTCTCACAACAACTAAAATAATTTCAGCCGACGCCGTCTGGCCCTGGCTTTCGAATCTGTATAATTATGCCTGGTTTGTTGGCTTCTTTATTTCAGGAATGACCTACCTAATCTTGATGGTACGTAAACGAAATGAAACAAAACTTTAACGGCACATTCCAATGGATGAATTCATGAGAGCTGCAATTGATGAGGCCAGGACAGGGCTTCAGGAAAAGGGAATACCTATCGGATCTGTACTTGTGAAGAACGGACAAATTGTTGGACGAGGGCATAACAAACGGGTTCAGGATAACGATCCGGTAACACATGCTGAAATTGACTGCCTGCGCAATGCAGGAAGAGTTGGTAAATATGCAGGAACGATACTCTACTCCACCCTGATGCCGTGCTATCTTTGCGCAGGAGCAATTGTACAGTTCGGAATAAAAAAGGTTTATGCAGGAGAATCAAAAACATTTTCAGGAGCCCGGGAATTTATGGAAAGTCACGGTGTTGAAGTGATTGATCTGAATCTGGACGAATGCAGGGATATGATGAAAACTTTTATTGAAAAATCTCCTGAATTGTGGAATGAGGATATCGGCCTGTGAAGCAAATCGGTTTGCTAGTCGTTGCTAATATTTAAATCTAATCAACTATGTCACTATTAATTAAAAACGGAAGAATCATCACATCCTCCGATGATTACATTGCCGACATCTATATCGAGAACGAAAAGATTAAACAAATTGGCATGGGGTTATCTGTGAAAGCAGATCAGACTATTGATGCCACCGGGAAACTTATTTTTCCAGGAGGAATTGACCCACATGTTCATCTGGATATGCCCTTTATGGGTACTTTTTCAAGTGATAACTATGAAACAGGAACAGGCGCTGCCCTCTTTGGAGGTACCACGATGGTTATCGATTTCATCCTGCAGACACAGGGAAAATCGCTTTATGATGCCTTGAAGGAATGGAAAGGGCGCTCCGACGGGAATGCCGTAGGTGATTATTCCTTTCATATGGCGGTGACTGACTTCAATGAAAATACCAAAGCTGAAATCAAAGATCTTATCGAGAAAGAAGGGATTACCTCTTTTAAGACATTTATGGCCTATAAAGGAGCACTCATGATTGATGACCGACAGATGGTGGGGCTTATGAATGAAGTTAAAAAACAAGGAGGAATGGTAACCACGCATGCTACCAACGGAGATATGATAGACTATCTTGTTGCCAAGCACCGTGGAGAAGGGAAACTAAGTCCGCTTTATCATTACCTCAGCCAGCCTGAAATTACAGAAGCTGAAGCTAGTGGACGGTTCTCGGATATGGCATTTCAAACTGGTGTTACGGCGTATATAGTTCATATGACCTGCGAAGGAGCCCATAACCATGTCAGGGATGCGGCAAGAAGAAACCAGAAAGTATATGCGGAGACTTGTATCCAATATCTTGTTCTGGATGCGAGCCTTTATGATAAAGGGTTTGAATCAGCCAAATGGGTAATGAGTCCTCCATTGCGCGAAAAGAAAGACCAGGCTAGTCTTTGGGCTGGTATTAATCAGGGAAGCGTACAAGTGGTTGCGACCGATCATTGTCCATTTAAATGGGAACAGAAAAAACTGGGAGAAAATGATTTTTCAAAAATTCCGAACGGACACCCTGCGATTGAGCACCGGATGGAGTTACTTTTCTCGGAAGGTGTCCACAAAGGCAAAATAAGCTTAAACAAATTTGTAGAGGTTTCTTCAACCAACACTGCGAAGATCTTTGGAATGTATCCCCGCAAAGGCTGCATCTCCCCAGGCTCCGATGCAGATCTGGTGATCTTTGATCCCAACAAGCAACACACCCTCTCAGCCAAAACTCACCATATGAATTGTGATTATTCCGGGTATGAAGGCTGGAAGGTAACAGGTAAATGTGAAACGGTAATTCTCCGGGGAGAAGTGGCCATCCAGAACAATAAACTCCTTGTTAAAAAAGGGTATGGCCAATTTATCAAACGGAATAAAACAACCGGCATCATCTAATTATATACTTTTAACATCAAACCCTAAATCAATTTCTTATGCCAAGAATGATCAAATCCGGTCTCATTCAAATGAGCCTTCCGAAAACCGAAGGAGAGGGGACCATTAAGGAAATTGTGGATGCCATGGTGGCAAAACACATCCCGTTCATTGAGGAAGCCGGTAAAAAAGGTGTGCAAATCCTTTGTCTCCAGGAAATCTTCAACACCCCCTACTTCTGCCCTGGTCAAGACCCAAAATGGTATGCATCGGCTGAAACTGTGCCAGGTCCTACCACTGAACTTATGGCTACCTATGCAAAGAAATATAATATGGTGATTATTGTTCCAATTTATGAAAAGGAACAAGCTGGCGTATTATACAACACCGCAGCCGTTATCGACGCCGATGGAAAATATCTTGGTAAATACAGAAAGAACCATATCCCTCATACTTCCGGTTTCTGGGAAAAATTCTTTTTCAAACCCGGCAATCTGGGTTATCCTGTCTTTCAAACCAAATACGCGAAAGTCGGTGTTTACATCTGCTATGACCGTCACTTTCCTGACGGGGCCCGTTGTCTGGGACTAAATGGAGCAGAGATCGTGTATAATCCTTCAGCAACGGTACAAGGACTTAGTCAGTACCTCTGGAAGCTGGAACAACCTGCCCATGCTGCAGCGAATGGCTATTTTATGGGTTGCATAAACCGTGTTGGGATTGAGAAACCCTGGAACCTTGGTAAGTTCTATGGTAATTCTTATTTTGTAGACCCTCGTGGACAGATCTTTGCTTGTGCATCAGAAGACAAGGATGAACTCCTCATCGCCGATTTTGACCTGGATATGATTGAACAAGTCCGCAATACCTGGCAATTCTTTCGCGACCGGAGGCCGGAAACTTATGGCAGACTTACTGAACTTTAAATAAACTGATTCAAATGCCCATTCAAAACAACCGCTTGCCTGAGAGTGAACTGGAGAAAAACTTCTCTGACATCCACCCTCCGTTTGAACATGCCGAAGGTGCAGCTATTGAGGCTAACAGATGCCTGAACTGTTATGATGCACCGTGCACAAAATTGTGCCCGACCAGCATCAATGTTCCTTTGTTCATCAAACAGATTGCTTCTGGTAATATCAAAGGTTCAGCACACACCATTTTCTCCAGTAACATTATGGGTGGAGGCTGTTCCAAAGTTTGTCCGGTTGAAAAATTGTGTGAAGGAGCCTGTGTATTCAACCTGCTGGAAGAAACACCGATCTCGATAGCCAAACTTCAACGTTATTCAACGGAACAAGCCATCCATGAAAAATGGAAACTCTTCACCCGAAAACCTTCCAATGGAAAAAAAGTAGCCATTGTAGGAGCGGGACCGGCCGGACTGGCATGCGCCCATAGCCTTTCTCTGGAAGGAACTGAAGTAACCATTTTTGAGAAAGAAGCAAAAGGAGGAGGACTGATGACCTATGGTGTGGCTGCTTATAAAGTCACTCCTACTTTCTGCAAGGAAGAGGTAGATTATATTCTTTCTCTTGGAGGAATATCCGTTCAGTATGAAAAACAACTGGGAAAGGATATTCAACTGGCAGATCTTCAGAAGAATTTCGATGCCGTATTCCTTGGAATAGGTGTTGGCGTTGCACGCTCACTCGAAATTCCAGGAGAAAATCTAGAAGGAGTGATGGATGCCATCTCGTTTATTTACAACCTGCGAACCCGCAACTATTCACAGATATCGGTGGGCGATAAAGTAGCAGTAATTGGGATGGGAATGACGGCGATTGATGCAGCAACCCAAAGCAAAAGGCTTGGCGCTAAAGAAGTGACCATGATCTATCGGAGGACCGAACACGAAAAACCCTGCACAGAAGAAGAATTGGATCTGGCCAAATTGGATGGCTGTTCCTTTCTGTGGCTTTCCAATCCCAAAGAAATCCTAGGTGAAAACGGGAAAGTGAAAAATCTCGTATGCAGCAAGATGAAGCTTGGTGAACCTGATGCCTCCGGAAGGAGATCACCAGTTGATACAGGAGAAACATTTACTATCGAAGTGGACATGGTCATCAAAGCAGCCGGACAGATTCCTTTCGAAGGCCTGGTAAATAACTCCAAGCTTGATAATAAAGTAGGAAAAATAAAAATCGACAACTCCGGCATGACCAACCTCAAAGGCGTTTTCTCAGGTGGAGATGCGGTGAATGGAGGAAAAGAAGTAGTTGATGCTGTTCAGGCTGGAAAGGACGCAGCGAAAGGGATACTTGCATATTTAAAAAAATGAATTGAATAAAATTTAAGAAGATGGCAGACTTAAGATCAGATTTTCTTGGCATCAAATCACCAAATCCATTTTGGCTGGCCTCCGCACCTCCTACAGATAAGAAGGTAAATGTACTCCGTGCTTTTGAAGCCGGTTGGGGTGGTGTAGTTTGGAAAACATTAGGTACCCAGGTTAAAAATGTTTCTTCCAGGTATTCGTCCCTCAATTACAACGGGCAAAAAGCTATGGGGTTCAATAATATTGAACTCATCTCCGACCGGCCTTTGGAAATCAATCTAAAGGAAATCAAAGAGGTATTAAAAGAATTCCCTGACAGAGCGATGATCGTTTCTCTGATGGCAGACAATGACCGTAAAAGCTGGCATGAAATGGTAAAAAAGGCGCAGGACACCGGCGCTCATGGTCTCGAATTAAATTTCGGATGCCCTCATGGAATGGTCGAAAGAGGTATGGGTGCCAGCGTCGGACAAGATCCGGAGATTGCTAAGATGGTGGTAGAATGGGTGATGGAAGTTGCAAAAATACCAGTTATCACTAAACTCACTCCAAATGTTCATTCGGTGGTTCCTGCTGGAAAGGCAGTAATATCGGCCGGAACCGATGCCCTTTCTTTGATCAATACTATACAGTCTATTACAGGTATCGACCTCGACACGCTTATCCCCAATCCGAATGTTGGAGGGAAATCGGTCTTTGGCGGTTACTGCGGACCGGCAGTTAAACCTATTGCCCTGAAGATGCTGACCACCCTTGCACAGGATCCAGATACTAGAAAAGTTCCAATTTCGGGTATCGGAGGAATTTCTACATGGAGGGATGCCGTTGAATTTATTTTATTAGGCGCAAGCAATGTACAAGTCTGTACTGCAGCCATGATTCAGGGATTCCGCATCATCACCGACCTTTGTGACGGAATGAGTAACTGGATGGATGAAAAAGGTTATAAATCGATTAATGACTTCCGGGGTTTATCAGTTCCTGCAATTACACGCTGGGAAGAGCTTGACATCAATTTCCACATCATAGCCAACATCAACCAGGACAAATGCATCCATTGCGGGCTTTGCTACATTACCTGTGAAGATACTTCTCATCAAAGCATCGATATTAAAAAAGGACTTCCTTATAATACCTATACAATTAAGGATGAAGAATGCGTAGGCTGTAACCTTTGCAAGATCGTTTGCCCGGTAGAGGATTGCATTACTATGGAAGTCCACCGTAAAGGGGATGAATACCTGAACTGGACTGAATATCAGAAAAGAGGACTGCCACTAAATGATCACTGATTCTTTGGCTTTTTCTGATTAACTATACCGGCCTTCTTCATGGACCAGTCCCTGAATGAGACATTTTCAGCCTTGCTCTCCAACCATTCCAGCAGAAAGGAATAGTGCCTCTGAGTAAAGGGAGGCTTACGAGTGGCTATAAATACATTAAGTTCTTCACTCATTTTCCGGAAGACTTGTTTCTTTTCCTGTCCTGCCGGCATACGGGGAAGTATCTTACCAAAAAAACCAAGGATCAGTTTTTCAGCCGCATTCAGGGTATGGCTTTTGGAGAGACAGTTCCTAGCAGACCTTTCAAGGTTTGGCAGTATATCTTCGTTTCCAAGTTCGTAGTGAACCAAGAGGTTATAAATTCTAAAATCATTGATGATATCCTGACGGACGGAATTTTTTTCCCGTTCCAGAATGTTATTAATACAGCGGAGAGCCAGATGGAAATCATTCAGGTAAATGGAAATAATAGCATAGTTCGCATAAAACACAAGATAGATAACCTCATCACCGTTTGTATCTATAAACTCCTTCACTTTCTCACTCTCCGATTTAGCATTTTCAAGGTTAAACCGTTCCACCTGATAGGAAATAAAATTGATCAGTATTCCCATATACTGATTGAGCAGATTTCCTGTTTGCATCTTGGCAGGCTGGCTATTGAAAAACACCCTTGCCTCTTCTACTGTAGCCTTTAAATCATCCGTCCTTTTCAGGAGTATCTCCGAAGTACTCAGCCCACTAAGCAATCCAAGATAGGTCCTCGCATTCTCATTCTGAATAAAAGCACCTTTTTCCTGCAAGGCAATCGCTTTCTTATAACACGAATTGCTCTTTTCCCGGTGTTCAGGGAAATAGATATATATATTTCCGAGGATTGCATAAAACAGACTCCTGGCTCTGTTCGAGCGGGCTTTATTTACATCCTTTAACAAATCATTGTCAAGCAATCCTCTAAGCGCTAGAATGGTTTGCTCATCAGCTCCTTCAAAGGCTTGTTTAAGTATTGCGTCAGCTTGCAGATTCAGCTTCCTGTATTCAACCAGATTCCTGTGGATATCTACGGCTTCCAGTTCATCCCGAAATCCCTCCCGCAGGTATTCATGAATCCGAGTGAGATCAGCTTGTCTAACCATAGCTTTTCGCTTCCAGTCCAAGATGATGAGTAGGTAATTGTAGTTTTCATTCTCTCTGGCCTGTTTTTCAACCTTTCCAATTACTTTCCAGGCCATATCATACAGTCTTTTCTCGAGGAGAACCTCTATGCGCTGCAAAAAACGTTGCATCTGGATTTCAACAGAAAAATCAACATAATAATTCTCCAGGAAACGAAGAATACTCTCTTGAAGGTAACTTTTGATTCTTTTTAGTTTTTCGGGGCCCCCACTTTTTCTTAGAATTACACGAAGTTCAGTTTCATTGTAATGCTCCATACTGTCAATCGCATCGAACAGAGAGAGGTAGGCAGAACTTTCCCCCAGCCCTGACTCACGGCCGTGACGGGAAGCAGCTTTAAAATGCCTCTTCTCATACCTGTCTAGCGACTTAATTAAGGTAAAGAGCTCATCCGAGGGTGTTTTCATTTTATTTAAGTCCTGCCAATTTATTTAGACAAACATAATTTAATTTCTTTTACAAAAGATATGAAAGAGATTCACAATAGTACATTCCTTAAGAGAAAGATATCTATTAAGGGGTCTTTATGATTCTTTTTGAGTTGAGTACCTGAAGGCAATTCAGGAAATTTGTATTAGAAAACAATCCCATCATGGAAAGGAAACAAAGTGCTCCGGGAGCAAATGCAGAGTCAAAAGTCCGATTCCAGATTGTAAACTTATTATTATTGTTCAGTTTCTTTTTGGTGTCTTCAAAGCCCAGTTATGCAGTCAACGATGCCGGAAACAGAAACTGGATGGTGAAGAATCCATTTGAAAAGAAAATGTTCATTGAAAACAAAGGGCAATTTAATCTTCCTGAAAGTTGCCCAAAGGAAGAAATTCTCTTCGGTGCAAATCTTGACGGGCTTAATTATTACTTCGGAAAAAATAATATCTGGATAAGCCACATAAATGAAACGGAACTAGATCAGGCGGAAGGAACCCATTCCAAAAGTGTTGGCAAAAGTGAGGAGGATGGGGATGAGGTTCCTACCGCTCTGATTGAACAAATCCATCAGATCAGATTCGTTGGTGCAGGTGTAGGTACCGTGATTATACCGGAAATTCCTTCGGAAGAAGCATTCACCTTTGGCTCCGCTAAAGGAATCAGCGCAAGAGCTTACAAAAAACTTATCTACCAGAATTTATATCCCGGAATAGATCTGGAGTTTTATTTTCCTTTTGATAAACAAGGATTTAAATACAACTTCATTATACATCCCGACTCCGATCCTTCTGCTATTATCATGAGCTATCCCCTATCCAAAGGTCTTCAATTCACCTCCGAGGGTAGCCTGATAATCGAATCGCCCTTTGGAAACTTCCAGGATCACCTTCCTTCAGCAAATGAGCTGGAATCAGGGAGCTCTGTTCAGTGCTCTTTTTTTGTATCCAAGGGACAGGTCCATTTCAATACGGGCTCGTATGACCATTCCAGAACACTCTTTATCGACCCTTGGACAACCACCCCTGTTTTTACCGGGTCATCGAGTGCCTTTGATGTGGACTGGGATGATGCCGGAAACTGTTATGTTTATGGAGGAGCTTTCCCCTTTCAGGTAATCAAATACAACAGCTCGGGGGTTGCATTATGGACCTATACCACTTCATTTACCAGTACAAAAAAGAGGTATGGAGACTTCGCCGTGGATCGACGAACAGGATCTATCTATATAGTAGAAGGGTATAATCCAACTACCGGGGCGGCGATTATAAAACTATTCACGAATGGAAGCGTAGCCAAAATATTCCCAGGCAATTCTTCTTTTACAGAAATGTGGAGGCTCACATTCAGTTCCTGTACTAACCAGTTGGTGATTGCCGGAGGTGGTGTAACAAGTCCTTCCTATACGGCATGTTATCTGGATACAAACCTTGTTAATCTATCTCCTGTTAATGTTCTAAATTCAGCAACAGGCTATCATGATATGTGGGGAGTTGCTGCCGACAATTCAGGAAATTGTTATATGGCCACCGCTCAATCCATTTCAAGTCCGACGATGTTTGATAACCTACTCTTCAGCTTGCCTCTCCCCTCCTTAAGTCCTGCCAACTGGCAAACACCCAGTGGCTATAAGTTCGTGGAAACATACGGGGTAAGTTACACACCCGGCTCTTTAACCGGTTATAGCAATGGATACAACGGAATGTGCATGGGGGGTACCGGTCTTTATACTTATGACAGTCATTTATTGCAGAAATGGAACACTTCCAATGGCAGTGTTTCCGGGAGTGTAACTGTGAACGGGCCCATAATAAAAAATGCACGGAGGTATGGAGGGATAACAGCAGACCAGTGTGACCATCTATTTCTGGGTCTGGGGAGCTCGATTGAACAATATAATTCACTCACCTTCGCTGGTAGTATTCCAGCGCCTGATACTATCTATGACCTTAACCTTGGAAAAAACAACATCCTCTATGCCTGCGGAAAGGGTTTTATTTCTGCAATACAGCTCAACATTACACCCTGCAATGGGATTATCGTGACCGACCATTTGCAAAACTGTCAGAATCCAGGAAGCGACAGCCTCAGTATCAGCGGTGGAACCCCTCCTTACACCATTACCTGGAATACGGTTCCTATTCAAACAGGCCCTGTTGCGGCAAACCTGGCACCAGGCACCTATGTAGCGACCATACAAGACCAAGCATGTACTGTAGATACAAAATATGATACCATCATCATTCCCGTATCCACCTTTCAGGCAAAGCCCCTGGTTCATGACATTTCATGTAATGGGGGAACGGATGGCAGTGTGCTCCTGCAGATAAGCGGAGCAGGTACACCCGGCCCGACCTATTCCTGGTCAACAGGAGCCAACTCTTCATCCGTCTCTAATCTGAGTGCTGGCAACTATTCTGTAACTATTCATACAGCAAGCGGATGCATACAAACCCTGAACGTGAATCTCACAGAACCGCCGCCTATTATTTGTTCACCCGCATATGGCCTTGTCAAATGTCATGGAGATACGACCGGGATAAGCTTGACAATAACCGGTGGCACACCTGATTATCTGGTCAGTTGGAACACCAGTCCTGTTAAGACAGGGCCAAGTCTTCACGGGATTCTGGCCGGAAATTATTCAGCCTCGGTTATTGACCAGAATGGATGCACAAAGATATTTTCGGTGGTCGTGCAGGAACCTACTGCGTTGACCGCCATCCTTACCGCCTCTGATACGGGTTGTACAGATAACAAAGGAACGGCTTCGGTTCTGGTACAAGGAGGAACCGGCGCCTATTCATACTCCTGGTATCCGGGAGGCAGTATTGCGCCAGGTATTACCCAAATGGGATCAGGCAGTTACACCGTGATCATTCAGGATTCATGTGGCTGTAAAGTTTCTTACACGACAGAAAGTATTCCCTGTGACCACTTCATACCTGAAGTCTCCATTTATCTGCCCAACACCTTTACTCCGAACGACGATGGGCTAAATGATTTCTTTATTCCGAAGGGTGAAGGTATTGAGACTGCGGGGTACTCGTTATTGATTTTTAACCGTTGGGGGACACTCATCTGGGAATCACATTCACCATACACAGGATGGGACGGTCGCCCAACCGGTGGCAATCAAGTTGTACAGGAAGATGTGTATGTATGGAAGCTGGATTGCAGGGACATACTCGGGGTACCTCACCATCTAATCGGACATGTCAATGTTATCAAGTAGCCGCAGACTCCCCTACTACTTTTGGCGTTGGAGCAGGCTGGACATACATCTTCAACGATCGCATAGCCATAAATACTCCAACTATGGTGAGGAATGCACCCATAATGAAAGCAGCACCCGGGAAGTAAAGTTCCTTGCTCCGGGTAAAATAAGAAAACAGAAAAGTCATGAGCATAGGTCCTCCAATGGCACTGAGACTCATGAGGCTCGTAAGAGCGCCCTGTAGCTCCCCTTGTTCATTCGCTGGAACCTGAGTCGACATAATACCTTGCAATGCTGGCCCGGCAATACCTCCGAGGCAATATGGAACCAGGAATGCATACATCATCCAACCTTTTGCAGCAAAGGCAAAAAGGAGAAAACCAAGAGCATAGAATCCCAGTCCAAAGTAAACCGATCTTTTCTGTCCCAATTTAGGATTCAGAACTCTGATTAAGCCTCCCTGTACAAGGGCCACCATGAAACCAACAAAAGCAAGTGAGTTGCCTTCCTGAGCTTCTGTCCACTGAAATTTTTCCATGGTAAAAAATGTCCAGGTAGATTGAACCGCGAAGCTGGCAAGATTTACAAGGAGAAAAGAAGCCACTAAACCTAAAATGACAGGGTATTTTCCAAGATTAACCAGTGAACTGACCGGGTTAGCTCTTTTCCAGTTGAACGCCCTTCTGTTTTCAACAGGGAGTGATTCTGGAACAAAGAAATAGCCATAAATTCCATTCAGGAGTGCTAATCCTGAAGCAGCGAAGAACGGAACCCGTGGCCCTATCCTTCCTAATTCCCCTCCGAGTGCGGGCCCTAAGATAAAGCCTAGGCCAAAAGCAACACCGATCATTCCAAAGTTCTGTGCCCTTTTTTCAGGAGGTGAAATATCTGCAATGTAAGCAGAGGCGGTTGAGAAAGTAGCCCCCGTAACTCCAGCCAGAATACGACCCAGAAAAAGCCATCCGATCGTAGGTGCGAAGCCTTGAACGAGATAATCCAGTGAGAATCCAAAGAGTGCGATAAGCAAAACAGGCCGGCGTCCAAACCGGTCGCTCAGATTGCCTATTATAGGAGAACAGATAAAACCCATTACCGCATAAGACATGGACAGAAGGCCTGCCCAAAAAGCAGCCTGGCTGTTATTGCCCCCTATCAATTGCTTCAGCAGCGTTGGCAACACTGGAATGATAATCCCAATCCCGATGACATCTATCAGCAGGGTTACAAATATAAATCCAAGTGCGGCTGATCGTTTTTTTGACATAATTGCTTAATAAACAGGAGGGCAAAAATACAAGAATTTTCTGAGGTAGAAAGTCAGCTGTTGTGAGCAAAAGTTAGAAGCCAGTTTGGATATAAAGAGAGGCAGGAATAGCCTGGAGATCTATCTATTGGAGCAGATTTAATGCTTCTTTTTGACTGTAGTTCCATGAAGAAGCTCACGAACATCTACCCCGAGAATCCCGGCAATCTTGACAAGAACAGGAATACTGGGTTGGGCTTTATTATTACAGTAATTAGTCGTAACAACATAGCTTTTGCCTATCCCTTTGGAAAGCCAGGATTGTGATCTTCCTTGTTGCGCTAATATTTCCTTGATACGATTCATAAACTAACAGTGCGATAAAAAAAGCCTTTTTACTAATCTTTCCAATCTCCTTTCTAAAGAAATCACTATAACACAAAAATACTCCTTCCTTTCGGATACACAAGCTGATTTAAATCATAATGATATTATTTTATAAAGTCTTTCTAAGGTATTTACTTATATAAATTGATAAATAAAATCCCAAACCCCGAAGGATCAAGGCCGACAAGTCTGCTTTTAAAATGATTTTGTAACCAGTTGAATTTCTGCAAAAAATCTATCGGGAGCTATAGCCACCGCTACCGAAAACAAGATATACAGTTATGATTACAATCAATAACACTCCTGACCCAATATAGAGCCATGGCTTCTCTCTGAAGGAAGGAAAACCTTTACGGCCAGGCTTCTGATTTTGGACTATTCCCTGTGCATCAATGTTGGCATTCGCTAAAAGGACTTCGTTACTACCCGATTTCATCTGGTCAAAAGTAACTCCCGGATTGGATGAAACATAAGATTCCAGTTTGTCCAGATCCTTAAATTTTTCCGAAACGGTCTTGTCGTCCGGAGCGCTGGTGATATTGTTTGCAGATATCCGGGGCATGAATGTGATGCCCGCAATGAAGAACAAAAGGATTATTTTTTTCATATGCTCTCAGGGTGATTTGGGTTAGATTTAACAAGTTTACAAAATGTCTTTATCAATTGCAAATTGCTCTGTTTTCTCTTTCTGATCGGGAATGAACGTGAATATTATGGCCATATTAACATTTTAGAAAATTTATTTCTGCCCATATTTTATTGTTGTTTTTTCTAATTTAGTATCATCATAAACTCACCAAAAAATTTATTAAAATGGACAAACAATCAAATTCTCTCAACTGGTTTGAGATTCCTGCAGCTGATATTAGCAGGGCCAAGAAATTTTATGAAAACATCTTTTCCATCCAAATGCAGGATATGGGTGAAATGATGGGCATGAAGATGGTCGGCTTTCCAACCGAAATGGGAAATGGGAAAGCATCGGGAGGCCTTGTTCAGGGTCCAATGCATAAGCCTTCTGCTGAAGGTGCATTAATTTACTTGAACGCAAATCCAAGCATTCAGGCCGTGGTAGAAAGAATTGAAAAAGCAGGAGGTAAAGTAGTAATGCCCAAAACCCAAATCAGCCCGGAAATTGGATTTATGGCTTTCTTCACTGATACTGAGGGTAACCGTGTTGGCCTTCACGCACAGAATTAGAGAGGCATATTCATCACAAAAAAAGTCCGGACTAAATGCCGGACTTTTTGTTTTTAAGATTCAAACGCTATTCAATTCCTGGAAGGCTAGTAGGCTTTAATCAAGCTGTCCGATCAAATCCAAGAGCTTTTCCATTTTCTTGACCATATCTGCAGGAGGGCAATCATAGTTGTTTACGATGAAAGAAAATGCGAGCAGATCTCCATTCTTTTTAGTGGCGTACCCGGTATAGCTTCTAACCCTGGTAATATATCCTCCCTTTGCCACAATACCAGAACTGTATTCCGGCAAGGATTTATAAAATGATTTGAAACAGGATTCTTTGTGTACCAATTTGAGTACAGCCACAAATTGCCTGGGAGTAATTTCATTAGATCGGGAAAGACCGCTTCCATCATTCATATGCAGGCCTCTGATATCTATTTTTTTTGATGAAAGGAATGCGGCAACGGCATCAGTGCCCGAATTGACAGAGCCTAGTCCTGTCCTTCTGTATGCAAGCGTTTTTAACATGGACTCCGCATAAAGGTTGAGACTTTTTTTGTTGGTCCAATAAACCATATCACCAAGCTTCGGTGAATATTCAGTATACAGCGTGGTGCGGTGTTTTTTATCATCTTTTTTTCCTGCAAGCTCATGCTCACTCAAAGTTTGAGGGGGGCCGGAAACCCGGATAAAATTCTTCTTCAGAAGGGAATCGAATTCGTAAGCACAATAATATGCCGGATCAGGCATTGATACATCCACTTCAAAATCTGTCCGGTGAGGGGGAATGGTTCCTACTGCATACCGGATATAACTATAAGGAGCCCCGTAGAAGTTTGCGTAATCCTTTGTTCCGGCAGCCCTCACACAAGTATGCATCACTAACCCCGGGATCACCGGTGAAACTTTCATAACCTTAGCCGTATCCCCCTCATTCCCACTCTGAAAAAAAACATGGTATTGATTGTCGCGGTAATTAAGTCCGCTCGGGCCTGCGCCGAAATAATTTCCCAGATCTCCCCAGGTCCAGTTATCCGGTATCATCTCCTGTTCAAAAATGCCCGGATCAGCAATCACAGATCCTTCTATTTTATGTATCCCTTTGGAACGGAGTATCGCCACCCATTTTTGAGTTGCATAAACCGTATCCTTTTCTTTTTGAAAGAATTTAGAACCGAGACTGGGATCTCCGCTTCCTTTGATATACAGATTGCCATAAATTACACCATTGATAGTGTCAAGGGTGCCATCATATTGAATCTTGGTTTCGTATCGGAAGTTTTCACCCAAAACAGAAAGGGCGGTCACCGTTGTAAGAACTTTAAGTGAACTGGCAGGAACAAGGCCTGCAGAGCTGTTGTACTCGGCGATTATAGAATCCTTCTTCAGATCGAGTACACAAAGACCCCAGGTTGCATGAGCCATATCCGGATCATCCTGGAGTTTGTAAATTTCGGCCTGGAGATTTTCAATGGAAGATAACTTTACATCCTGTCCCGAGACCGAAATGGATAGACTTATGAAAGTAATCAGGAACAAAAATATTTTCATTCCATTAATTTATCAATCGCTACTGCCAGTTTCCGGTCCCTGTCGGTAATTGTATTCCCGGCATCATGTGTAGAAAGTATAATGGTAACCTGATTGTATACATTATTCCAATCCGGGTGATGATTCATTTTCTCAGCGATGAGGGCAACTTTGGTCATAAAAGCGAATGCTTCTATGAAGTCTTTAAAAACAAACTTTTTTTCAAGTTTATGGTTTACTTCTTTCCAGCCGGTGTTATTCATTATGCTCATAAAGATTTCAGCAATCAGGATTCTTTTCTTTTGATGGTACACCCAACCGATTTTGTTGAATTGGTTTTAACGGTTTCCCCTTTGATAACCGCATCCATGGCATCCTTTAAAAAATGTTCCTTCACGGTAGATTCATCCCTTGGGCTGTCATCAATAGCTCCCTTATAAACAAGGGTTCCTGTCTTTCCAAAGAGATAAATTTCGGGAGTATGAGTTGCACCGAATGCATTGGCCAGTTCAGAGTTCTTATCGAGAAGATAAAAACCACTGAATTGCTTCTGCTCGTGGTACTTTTTCATCGCTTCAAAAGAATCATCAGAATCCCGTTGACCTTCATTGGAGTTAATGACCACCGACCCGAAACCATTTTTGAGTGCATAGGCGGTCATCTCCTTGATCCTGGATTCATTTTTGATGACAAACGGACAAGTATTGCATGAAAAAATTACCAATAAGCCAGATTTCCCGACGGCCTCTCCAAGACTAACTGATTTGCCGGATACATCCGAAAGTTTTATCTCCATCTTGGGGAGGGATTTCCCAATCTCCAGAGAAGTTATACCCTCAAAGGGTCTGAAGGAGAGGAGGAGTGCAGAGGCTGCGATTGCAGTATATAGAATCGTTTTCATTTTTTTGTGTTTTTTCAGACTTGTAAATATAACAAAATAGAGGAAAGTACAGATCATCTGATGAACTCTAAATTTCCTAACTTTCCAGGGTAAATCAGGAGCATGAAAGATTATTACAAAATACTTGGCCTGGAGCCGGGGGCTGATACAGAGGCTATCCGAAAGGCATACCGGACTCAGGCCAAGGTATATCATCCGGATCTCAACAGCAGCGAGCAGGCAAGTGAGTACTTTATTCTCCTCAACGAAGCCCATGATGTACTTACAGATGAATCTAAACGAATAGCATACGACCAACAATACCTGATCTGGAAGAGTCAACCTGGAAAAGTTTCGGGTTTCCATTACGATTGGGAAAGTATGAACCTTATTCAGGGTAGAAAAAGGAAGAAAGTGCCTTCTCCGGGTCCTTTGTTGCAGTTTCTTTTCGGACTGGAAATGTTTCTTGGTTTCATGGAGGCCTTGTTAATCCTTGGCTATATCTTCAAAGGTCCGATTCATCCTGTTTATGGAGTCCTTTCCTTTCCCGGAGTTCTTTTAGTCATAGATGGGTGGAAAGGGGTCATTGGCCAGAGAAGTGTATTGGGGGGACTCATCCGGATGATCAAGCGCTTGATATGATTAGGGCTTTTCTTTATATTCGCACGGTTTTTTTACTGATTTAAAACAAACTTAATTCCTGATTCAATATGTCATATGATCTCATCGTAATAGGCAGTGGCCCTGGAGGGTATGTTGCAGCAATCCGTGCTTCACAGCTTGGGCTTAAAACCGCAATTATTGAACGTTCCGAACTCGGAGGCATATGCCTGAACTGGGGATGTATCCCTACAAAGGCCTTGCTGAAGAGTGCACAGGTTTTTGAATATCTAAACCATGCAGCAGATTATGGAATAAAAGTAAATGGTGGAGAGGCCGACTTCGGTGCTGTTGTGAAACGGTCAAGAGATGTGGCTGATGGGATGAGTAAGGGAATACAATTCCTGATGAAGAAAAATAAGATTGATGTAATCAAAGGCTTCGGAACGGTAAAACCGGGCAAAAAAGTGGAAGTAAAAGACGAGACCGGCAAAGCAGTAGTATACGATGCAAAACATATTCTTATCGCGGTAGGTGCCAGATCCCGCCAGCTTCCTAATCTTCCTCAGGATGGTAAAAAAATTATCGGGTATCGGGAGGCGATGACCCTTCCCAAACAACCCAAGACTATGGTGGTGGTAGGTTCAGGTGCAATAGGATCTGAGTTCGCCTATTTCTATGCTGCTATGGGAACTAAAGTTACGCTCGTTGAATTTCTGCCTTCCATTGTACCGGTTGAAGACGAAGAGGTTTCCAAGCAACTGGAGCGCTCGTTCAAAAAAATCGGTATAGAAGTAATGACTTCTTCTTCTGTTGAAGCAGTGGATACAAAAGGAACCGGATGTAAAGTGAAAATTAAAACCCCTAAAGGAGAACAGATAATTGATTGTGAAATTGTTCTCTCTGCTGTTGGTATCCAGGCAAATTTGGAAGGGATGGGCCTTGAAGAAGTTGGTATTGCCACCGACAAAGGCAAAATCCTGACAAACCCCTATTACCAGACCAATATTCCAGGATATTATGCAATCGGTGATTGTGTAGGCGGACAAGCCCTTGCTCATGTGGCTTCAGCAGAAGGAATTATCTGTGTGGAAAAGATATCCGGACATCATCCGGAAGCCCTGGACTATAATAATATTCCCGGATGTACTTACTGCTCCCCTGAGATTGCATCCGTGGGTATGACGGAAAAAGCAGCTAAAGAAAAGGGACTTGAAATTAAAGTTGGAAAATTTCCTTTCTCCGCCTCAGGGAAAGCAAGCGCCGCTGGAGCCAAAGATGGATTCGTGAAATTAATCTTCGATGCGAAGTACGGTGAAATTCTGGGAGCTCACATGATTGGAGCCAATGTAACCGAAATGATTGCTGAAATAGTTGCAGTAAGAAAACTGGAGTGCACTGGCCACGAGCTCATCAAAACAGTACACCCCCACCCTACCATGAGTGAAGCTATCATGGAAGCTGCTGCTGCAGCCTATGGGGAAGTAATTCATATGTAGTCCTGGTTACAGTCGGCTGTGGTGTTCCCTAACACAACAGCCGACTGCAACTAATTTGCTATCTTTAAGGAATATCTTATCCTGAATAAATGTGGCGCTCCCGCCTGAAGATCCTTTTAAAATGGAGTGTACCGGCACTTCTTCTCCTCCTTCTGATTCCTGTTTCATTTTTTCTTCTGGTCTACAATGGGGCCTTCGGAAAAGTCTATACTGCCGAGGAACTCCGGAGCATTCAGAACTATGAAGCTTCTGAGGTATTCTCTTCTGATGGGAAGGTGCTGGGGAGCTATTACCTCCAGAACAGGGTTAATATAGCTTTTAAAGATCTTCCTGCTTTTATTCCAAGCGCATTGGTTGCTACCGAGGATGCAAGATTTTATGAACACAATGGGGTAGATACCCGCGGGCTCCTTCGAGTGTTTTTCAAAACGCTGCTGCTCCGAGAAAAAAACGCTGGAGGGGGTAGTACGATTGGGCAGCAACTGGCAAAGAACCTTATTAAAAGGCAAAATCATGGCTTTTTAACCATGCCAGTCAATAAAATTAAGGAAGCCATTCATGCGGTACGTTTTAACAGCGTATACAGCCAGGAAGAAATCCTAACCCTCTATTTCAATACCGTTTCTCTGGGAGAAGACACCTATGGTTTTCAAAATGCTTCGGAACGGTTTTTCAACAAGCCATGCGACTCCTTACGAATAGAAGAAGCTACGGTGCTGGTGGGCATGCTAAAATCGCCAACCCGGTTTAATCCCCGCCTTCACCCCGACCTGGCAAAAGAACGACGAAATGTGGTACTCGACAATATGGAGAAACGTCATTACCTGACTAAACCAATTACAGACTCACTCAAAAAACTGCCCCTTACGATTCACTACAACCGGATAGGACCCAACGGAACAGAAGCTCCATATTTTGTGGCGCAGCTCGAGCCTATGGTCAACAAAATCCTTGAACCGCTGACTGATGAAGACGGGAAAAAATATGATCTCTACACCGGAGGTTTGAAGATATATTCAACACTTAATGAGGAGATGCAGTCCGCTGCTTTATCTGCAGTACGAAGCCATATGCAGGTACTCCAGTCGGAGTTTGAGAAATACTGGACAGGAACAGATCCCTGGGGAGCAAAGAGCCCGCTGATCAATAATTGCATGCTGAATACCCCTCTTTACAAGACCCTCTCTGATTCGGGCTACAGTAAAAAGAGGATAGAAGAAATTTTTGCTAAACCGAAACAAACCGAATTGTTCGATTGGAATGGAGGCCATACAACGGTCTGTTCTATGCTCGATTCGATCAGGTACTGCCAAAAACTTCTCCAGACCGGTTTTTTGGCGATGGAACCTTTGACCGGTCAGGTAAAAGTTTGGATCGGAGGAGATGATTATAGTTACTTTGCCTATGATCATATCCGGGCCAAACGTCAGGTTGGGAGCACTTTCAAACCTATTGTGTATGCTGCATCTCTGGAACAGGGTTTAACCCCTTGTGATTATATAAAAAACGAACAGAAAATTTATGATCAGTTCGATGGATGGTCGCCTGCAAATTCCGATGGGAAATATGGAGGAAAATATTCTTTGAAAGGCGCCTTGAGTCATTCTGTAAATGTGGTATCCGTTGAAGTGCTCCTCAGAGCCGGTATCGATAACGTCATTGCGCTGGCGAAAAAAATGGGAATAGAGAGCACTATCCCCCGTGTTCCATCAATCGCATTGGGAGTGGCTGATCTCAGTCTCCTGGAAATGGTGAGAGCTTATTGCTGTTTCGCAAACGGAGGCATTAAAAAGGATGCAGTCTTCATCACCAGGATTGTGGATCGAAAGGGCAAAGTGATTTACAAAGCTCCGGACCAGACCGGAAACACGAGCGTACTGTCACCTCAAAGTGCTTATTACATGAATCAGATGCTCAGTGCTGTAATCAATGAAGGCACTGCCAGTAGTCTTAGGAGCCAGTATCATTTCAGAGAAAAAATGGCCGGAAAAACAGGCACTACACAGAGCCAGGCCGATGGGTGGTTTATAGGATATACTCCTCAGTTGGTAGCCGGGGCCTGGGTAGGTGCCGAAAGTCCAACGGTTCATTTCAATAGTTTACTTTACGGGCAAGGCGCGCATATGGCTCTCCCAGAATGGGCTCTCTTTATGAAGGGCTGTAAAAGCAATAAAAGACTGAAAACCTACTTAAAAGGCAACTTTCCGCATGCCCCTGACCTGGAACCAATGCCCGATTGCGATTCTTTCATTGATGATAACGGATTCAAAAAAGCATTTAAAAAAATATTCGGACGAAGGGTGAGACATCAACACGATTGAAAGGCATAAAACACATTTAAATGGTTTGATCGTTCGGGCAAATAGGTTTATCTTGGTTTAGAGATTTGTGAATTCATTAAAACAAGCTTCCATGAAAAATCTA
>PLYR01000073.1 GCA_003153435.1 Bacteroidota bacterium | reverse complement strand
CATTTCCTTTACGGTCATAGAACACAGCGTTCCTTCCAACAACAAGGTTGTCGGTATCTCCATTGGTAAGGGCTGCAACAATGGTCATTTTTTCATTTCGCGATTTGGAGATACAGTCGCAATACAAAAGGTACATACCACTGAGTGATACCATGGCATTATGCTTGGGCATATCACTTACCTTCAGGCAAAGATCCAGGCTGCGTTGTTCGAGATAGAGGGTGCCATTTTGAAAAATGGCTTTGGTATCGGGCGAATAGAAATCGTGGAAGGTGACGAAGTTTCGGAGCAGGGAAAAGATATCCCGGTAATACCTCACCATTTTATCCACCAGGATCATATGTTCGGCTTCCGCTTCGAGCGCTTTGTCACGGTCGATCAAAGCTTCCACGGTTTCCTTCATTCCGGAGGAAAGAAGCTCCCGGATATAGGTCAGCCCTAACGCCTCCACCGATGCTCCTTTTTTATCGGCTTGCCATCGGGCATGCGCCGTAAATTTTTCAGCAATCAGGTTCCATGCTGTCTCGGTAAGTGTATGGTCTTTGACTCCGGTGATCTGAATAAAGGCGCGCAGTTTATTTTCCCAGGCTGGGTTAATGCCAGCGTCGAGCACGAGAGTTCTGGTCGGATGGTTTTTAGCCAAAGGATAAGTTGCAATTTCATCCACACAGGTGCTCAGGTCTTTGGGACGGAGGGCTTCATACCCGGCCGCAAGACTGTTGAGGATTATTCCCGACTCCGGATCAAACTCGGTCAGCCTGCAACGCAGAAAATAATCTTCTATCTTCGGTTGGAGTGCTTTAAATAATTCAAAAGCCTGGGCGGTTGAATCAGAGAACGGTAAAATATTAGCTTTATCCTGTTCTGCAATTCGATTCCAGGCATCGTAGGAGCTGCATTCATCAAAGAATTTGTCGGAGAGCTCCCTCGAGATTCCTTCCTTCCCGCAGCGGTCCGTAACCGATCCGGTGCAGAGAATCATGTTCCGGAACAGCATTTTTATTTGTTCCGGCTCGGCCGCATCTTCGGTGACGATCCCATCTCCGTTGAATATTGTTTTCGCAAAAATCTTTACGAGGTCAGAGGTCTCTGCAAGGCCTATGCTGGTGGCATCAGGCAGTTCCAGGTTTCTTAATATATGAAGAGCAGAAGCATATAAATTTTTTCCTTCTTCGGTATCCTTACAGATATAGGATAAAGGCAGAGCATCAGAGGGCTTCAGGAGCACGCTGGGATCTTCCATCAGAGACGTGATCCAGCGAACCGCTTCCAGCACTTCCGGTACGCGGATCCGTCCGTCTTTGTCAGCATCCATCAGCTCCAGAGTCTTGGTATCAATTTCAAGTCCGTGAACAGGGCAGCTCAGGGCGGTCCAGAGTTTTTGGTCCAGAGAAGAGAGGGCCAGTAAGTCGGCCCCCGATTCAATATTTACTCTTTTGACTCCGCCTACACTTGAAAAATTCCAGATATGCTGTTCTTTGCTCATCGCAGATGATAGGGTTGTTTACTTATCGAATTTATAGGAAAGCCCAACTCCGAGCAACTCTTTAAACTGAACCCGTGGCCCGTTGGATGCAACAGTGCCATCGGCTTTCATGATCTTGGTATTGGTCTTGTCATCATACATAAGCTGTGTAGCAAGGCTTGCGGAAATGAATTTATTGATTTTCATAGCCAGGAGCATTTCCCAGTTCACAACCACATTCTGGGGGTTCTTCAGATAATTACTGAAAAGCTCGACTTTGGTCTGGAGGTTCACATTCTTCATAATGTCTTTCTTAAATGCGATCTTCACATAACCTCCGAATTCTTCGAGATGATGCTTTCCAGGAGTGATGATATAACCTCTGGCATCGTAGGTTGCAGGGGTTACCCCATAGGCACCCGTGTTGGCGATGGTAGGAGCATTGACAACCGTTTCCTTTCCGGTAAGCGGGCCCAGGAAAACAGAGAGATAGTCTTTGAGTTTGTAATCCATCCCCACCGAAAGCACAAAAAAGCCGGGAGCCATGAAGCGGGAGATGACATTCGAATCATTCGGATAGTTGTATCCGTTATCGAACTGACTCTTGAAGTTAAAAAGTACCGAGTGAAACCAATGGGTGTTGGAAGTGGAGTGTCCGTATTTGGAACTGAAGTCGATTTTATCATCCGACTTTCGGGGAGCATCATTCCCGAGTTCTGTTTTGCCGTAGGCCAGGTCGAGTGTATTATCCCAGGTTGAATTTCCTTTTTTATAATTGGCATAGAGGCTTAGAAAAGCGATGCCTGTATTCGAGTTCTGTCCACCGGCTGCCCAATCCGTATAACTTACCTGAGAGAAATTGGCGCCACCAACTCCTCCTGTTTTCCAATAGGAGGTGTCTTTGTTCTCAGGTTTGACAGAATCAATAATTTCTCCTGCGTGCAAAGAGCAGGAGAGGAGAAAGAGGAGTACGGAATTGCAGAGCGATTTCATATAATCAACGTTCTTAAGTATTTAAAATAGTGGCGAAATTAGCAAAAAAACATGCATAATAACTTGTCTGTTTGTTCTGTTCGGGGAAAACTCCTACTTTCATTGTCTGATCCAGGCAGCTTTCGTGTTTTTTATTTCGCATAAGATACAATGCCTTCAGTGACATGAGAAAAATATATAGTAAAATAAGAGCAACCTGTGAGCAGAAAGAAGCATAGAGCAAGAACAAACCCTTTACGAAGAGCGATTCCGATGGGGTTGGTGGGGTTGGTGAGTCTTTGTCTCGCCTTTTGGACGGCAGATCACGGGTATTTGTTTGATTCAATAATCTATTTAGTTCTGGAGATAGGAGCGGGACTGTTTCTGCTCTGGACCCTTTATAGCGACTGGAATACTTCTGATAAAAGTTATATCAACAGGCCCTGGCTCCCTTCGCTCACCGGCTTTTTCTTTGGTATAGCTATACTGGCCACCCTTTTTATTCTTTCCGGAAGAGACAATACACGGTCTATTCTTTCCTTTACTACCGGGCAGGATTTAAATTCCGTCTCTATTGACTTCAAAACCGATGGCACCTATAAGCTGGGTAGTTACACGAAGAGGGCTTCTTCCATCCTCCATGGAAAATATACCATGATTGACAGTATCATCACCCTCGATAAGAACCGTATTGGCAAAATTATCCAGTCATGCCATTTGCTGATCAGGCCTTACGACAATGATACCACAGTGGTCAGATCACTCTTTCAGGTCAATGAACACGGTCAGATCCTCGACTCGGCCCCTGTTTTCTATTTGTTGTTTGATCATCGGAACTCCTTTTCTTTAAGCAACTGAAACTTTTTGGGTTCAACTTCCAATCTTACTTTCATTTTCTATTAAAATAGTTTCGTCGACATCAGACGGGTGTTCGTCGTTTTGAGTACTTTCGGGTGCTAATTAAAATAATCAATCACCAATCTTAAAACACCTCTGTCAATGAAGTCAATACATACTATTATTATGAACCTGAGCCTGGGAGGCGCCTTGTTGATTTCCCAGACCGGACTGTCACAGGATTTTCCTTCACAAAAAGCGCAGCTTCCTGCCGGCCCACTGGTTGAAAGCCAGCAAGGACTTGCAGAACGCGTAATTAATGGCAATCCTACACCGTCATCTACCTACCATCAGATCCTGAGCCCTACTATTTCAGCTCAAGCCGGTCACCGTTACACCCAGTTTGGAGCCTATTTGAATCCTATTTTCCAGGACTCCTCAGTGATCACGGCCTATGCATCCTCTTCTCCCAATGTCTTTGTTATGAAAGCAGGAGGAACACTCGATCCTACTTCCACGCGCTTTACCACTCCGCTTCCTTCCGGTACTGCCTATACGATTGATACCGTATGGATTGGTGGACGCTATGAAATGAATACTCCCAATGCAGGAGATACCTTATATGTAGAACTGAGCTGGGGCACGCCAGTTAACCCTTGGTTTGCTACACTTGGAGTGGCAACGACCCCTCCTGAAACCTTCTATACGGCTAAGAATACTACCTCTACATTGATGGGGAATACCTGTCACGGTACTGCACCGGCTGCTAATTCAGCTCTTGTAAAATATGTATTTTCTGTAGCCGACTCTTTTGCGGTTAACCACCTGGCTTTTAAATATTATTACGCAAAGCCAATCGGAGGACCTGCTATGATCCCGGCCGGGGCGATTGTAGGAATCCAGTATACGTTTGTTCCTAAGGCAGCTTATTCAGCCGGAGCTACTTACTATTCCGGCAAAACCGGTACCCACGCCACCATGAACAACTTTTCTACCGTTGATGTGGAAGATTCTGCATACACTGCCGGTGGTCAGGGTAACTATTATTTTTATGATGCTTCCTCTAAAAGCTGCAATGCTTATCTGAGCGAGACTTCCCGTTATGGTCTTTACAGCGGAGCAAACGCCGGTCTGAACGGAGATATGTTCGGAATGAATAACGATGGCTGGACATGGGCAATGTCTGTATCGGCCACCCTTCCTACTTCTGTGAATGAACTCCATACCTATGGAATCTCTATGGGACAGAACGCACCCAATCCTTTCAGCGGTCTGACCACCATCACCTATGAAATACCTAACGCATCGGATGTGGTATTTACAGTTCATGATATTAGCGGAAGGGTAGTGCTGGAAAACGCTTATACGAACATCAGTGCCGGTACGCATACTTTGAATGTAAATGCTTCTGATTTTTCCAAAGGCATTTATTTCTACAGCATCCGTGCAAACGGACAAAGCCTGAGCAAGAAGATGATGATTACGGAATAAATTTCCGGTTAATTGAAAAGGCCCTCTGCATTCTTTGCTGAGGGCCTTTTTAATTTTTGCTTTGAAATGAAACGCATACTCTCGGGTGCAGGATTTAACCATACGAATTTTACCACTAAGGCACTAAGGGCACTAAGGTTCACTAAGATATTTGTGTGTAAGGCTTAGTGTTTCTAAGTGCCCTNNTAGTGCCTTAGTGGTTATTTTTTTTCAATTAATTCATTTTGTGTAGGATTTGGCAATAGCTCTTCCTGAATTTTAGCTGCATACCTATTTGGTAGTCTTCATGCCCATTTTGTTCCCCATCTTTTCATATTCGATATCGTTGGGTTCCCAGAGTTCTATTTTATTTCCTTCCGGGTCCATGATATGCACAAACTTACCATATTCAACAGCTTCCACTTTGTCGACCACAGTCACCCCTTCTTTTTTAAGTTCTTCCACCAATGCATCCAGGTTCTCCACCCGGTAATTGATCATAAAGTCTTTTTTGGAAGGCTCAAAATAATTGGTGGAATCCCTGAAAAGAGACCACTGGGTATAGCCTTTTTTAGTTGAATCTGTTGCCTGCCTCCATTCAAACACGCAGCCATATTGGTTTGTGTTTAAGCCCAGGTGAGTTTTATACCATTCTCTCATTGCTTTGGGACTTTTACATTTAAAAAACACACCTCCGATTCCGGTTACTCTTTTTATTTTTTCAGGACCATCCGATTTTGTGGAAAGGATAGTGTTGAAAGCGAAACCTAGTCCAAAGGTAGTGGCCAGGGTCAGCGTGATCAGTAAGGTTTTCTTCATGGTCTAAGATATGATTATTATATAAGATTTGGATCGCAGGGACAGATTCTTTTTGAAGTATTTAAATCTCCAATGGCGCGGCGTTGCTTGTGTGTTAGCGTATCCGTGCCTTTTCTTTATGCCGTCATCGGATATTTGGAGGACTTACCTATTATCTGTTTTATCTTTCTTAAATAAGCTCGACTTCCTTCATTCCGTCCACACCTTCGACCCGGATAAACATTTGCGCTTTTAAGGCTTTGAATACTTTAATAATTGTATCCAGGCGCTGTGTCTTTACGTTATTTTCCATTCTGGAAACATAAGTCTTATCCATGCCAAGTTTCTTGCCTAGCTGAGTTTGTGTAAGGTTGTTGTGTTCCCGGGTTTGCTTTATCAATTCTCCGATCAATTCAAGTTTGAGTTGCTCATCGTATTCGTCCCGTTTGGGAGTCCCTTTTTTTCCATAGAGGGAAGTTTCAAATTCAGCAAGGGTCATACCCTTCCGCTTGGTTTTTTTAGTTTTTGCTCTCATGTCCTAAATTAGTTTTGGAGGGTTAAAGTTTTAGAATTTATGCTATGCTTTACTTCATATATTCCTGTTTTATTTTTTCTGCTCGCCCAATTTCGCCAACAGGGGTTTTATCTGTTTTCTTTACCAAACCATTTGTGCAAACAATGAGCGTGTCCTTGTTCCCAGATTTATACCAGAATGCAAACACCCTGTAATAAGTCTTATTGTAGAAAGTTCTAAACTCCCATATATCATCAGTCCCGGACATTTTTTGAAACCACTCACCCCGAAAACCTATTTTCGTTTTGTTGATATCGTGCAGGACCTTATTCCTTGCTTTTTCTTCAAGGCCACTAATAAACTCCCTGGCTTCATCAAGTAAAATGACTTCTATATCCATTTCATTGACACTTAGATTACAAATATACTCATTAATTTTAAAAGTTGTCTTTTAGATCAACATTATTTATCAGATGGCGCGGATATGCAGCGCTGCTTGTGTACTAGCGTATCCGTGCCTTTTTTTTCTGCCGCCAATCTAGTCCTATTTGTAAATGGATTTTCCCCGTAAGGTAGGGCAAATCCCTTTTAGTTATCGGTCTTATTGAACATTTTAAAATCGGAACAGATATCCTTCACACAAAGCAGCCCGACATATCAGCGCCATCGGGACTATACCTGGCAAAGGCCTGGACCTGTTCAAAAAAACAAAACCGGGGTGAAGTAGGAACTTCACCCCGGTTTCATTAAAATTCAATTCATCTTAAATGCCAAGTGTACCGCCCGACAGGTCCCAGTCGTTGAAGTCCCTTCCCCTTTTTCGGAAATATCTTTCATAGTAGGGCCTTCCCTGGTCATCGGACATTGTGTGCTCATGTCCAAATTCCTTCGGATCTGACACCTTCTTTTCTTTAGCAAGCCGGCGGTAGCCTGACTGCAGGGCCTTTTTTGTTTCATCAAAAAAGGAGATCAGCAAAATGGAACAGATAAAAGTGGGTATTCCCAATACGGCGATGATCAGAGCATTCATGGCTGTTGGTTTTTATCGGTTAGACTAAAATGGATGATTTGTTTATTGAATCTTCACTTTCTGGCCCTCCTTCTTCATTGGCTCTGCTTTGGGCAGGGTGAGGGTGAGGATGCCATTTTCATATTTCGCTTCAATCTCATTTTCATTGACATTATCCGGAAGATTAAACTGTCTGGAAAATGAGCCCAGATTGAATTCTTTACGAGTGTAGGTCCGTTCTTCAGCTTCGTTTACCCGCTGATAAGTGCCCGAAACCTGTAGTCCCTGGTCACTCCATTCCACATTAAAATCTTCCTTGCTAAATCCCGGAATTGAAAATTCAATCAGGAATCTATTCTTTTCTTCAATGATATTTACGGGAGGCACAAACGCTGCCTCTCCTGTCTGAAAATAAGACTCCCCTAGAAAATTGCCAAACAGCTCAGACAAGGGGGTATAAATCTGAGAGTTGTTGTAACGCCCATTCATGGGCCTTTTCCATTTAACGAGTGTCATGGTTTGGTTCCTCCGTTTGTTTAGTGAATAGATATTTGTTAATTGCACAAGAAAAAACAATTTTTGTGCCAAGGCAATGCGCCTTTATTTAGAAAATAATAATCTGACAAATTTTCACTTGAAAAATGAAAATTTGTCAGATTACAGGCAATAGTTCGATTGGAGAAGGTATTCCGGGTAAGATTCCAGTCACTTCAAACTTAGATTGGTGTACTCCTACAATACTCGGAGTAACTATTACAAGAGTAGGAGTAACTATTACAATTGTAGGAGTAACTATTACAAGAGTAAAAGTAACTCTTACAAGAGTAGGAGTAACTATTACTACTATCGGAATAACAATTACAAGAGTAAAAGTGACTTTTACAAGAGTAAGAGTAACTATTACTAGACTCGGAGTAACAATTACAAGAGTAAAAGTAACTTTTACAAGAGTAAGAGTAACTATTACAAGAGTAAAAGTGACTTTTACAGTAGTAAGGTGTACTCCTACAATACTCGGAGTAACTATTACTCTTGTAGGAGTAACTCCTACTACACTCGGAGTACACCTTACTACTTCCGAAGTTACTTTTACAACATCGGGAGGAGGTCAATTTAAAGAAAGATGTCATTTATTCAGAGTCGGATGACAAAATTGCAGGGCAGCAAGTCCTATTTCTCTAAGTCGGCCTATTTCGTACTTTCGCATGAAACGTAGACCGATCTAATTATCTTAATACCCAAAACCATTCAGAATGGTTATTAAAAAGCTCTTATTTGGCTTTATTCTTTTATTTCTGGCTTTCTCCATGCTTGAACAGCAGTTTTCACTGTTTGATATTGCCGAACTGAAGGGAGAGTTTACAAAAGCACCGAATCCGGCTCTTACACTTCAATCCTGGTTGGATGGCTCATTCCAAACTCAGAAGGAGAACTATCTAAATGAGAATTTTGGTTTTCGAAATACCCTCGTCCGGCTAAATAATCAAATCGCCTTTAGCTTCTACCATCGGGCAAGGTCAAAAGGTGTGATTGTGGGCAAAGAGAATTATCTCTATGGCGACACATACGTCAATGCCTACTATGGCAATGACTTTCTGGGAAAATCTAAAATTCAGGAAACGGTTCGTAAGCTTCAATTTCTGAGAGATACGCTAAAAAAGAAAAACATCGATTTGATGGTGGTCATTGTCCCGGGTAAAGCTTCATTCTTTCCGGAGTTCCTTCCGGAGTGTAAGCGGATGGCCACATGGGATCTATGTGTTGAGGGTAAACGGAGTCTGCAGTCGGATTACGGTGCTGTAGCTACACCAGTGTTAACAGATACCCTGCTAAGGAGCCTCCTAACACGATCCACGCACTGTTTATTTTTTTCAGACCCAGGATAATGGCCATGCTTGCTACAGCAATAACAATCGTGCGCCAGTCGGTTATGGAATCCTTTCCCATCTCATAACAAACAGCCGCGATGATTGCAATGGAAGCAATGTTTACCGCATCCAGAAAAGCAGAAAACAGAACGGACCCTCTCATCTTCTTAACAAGAGGATTTAACAAGGCCACGAAAAGGAAGGAAGGCAGAAATACACCCGCTGTTGAAACGACAGCCCCCACAAAGCCATTGATCTGATAACCGATAAAGGTGACGGATGAAAAAACAGGCCCCGGTGTAAATTGTCCGACTGCAATAGCATCCACGAGCTGATGTCGGGATAAAAGACCTTTGGAAACTAATTCCGTATCCAAGAATGCAAACAAGACATAACCACTTCCATATAAAATGGCTCCTATCTTCAGGAAGATGAGAAATAAATTCGTGTTGCTTATGGATAACAAGGAGGTATTGGTGATCTGAAGGAGTGAGAAGGGGAGGAGGCTGTTTCTACCCGAGATACTATTCTTGTTTCTGACAGCCATTAGGAACATTGCAAAGAACCCCGCACCAAATAAAATATATATTTCATTGAAGTGCAGCAAGGAAAGCACTAAAGTGACCAAGCCGATCAAGCCCAGCTCCACTGTTTTTAATGATTTTTTTGCAAGCGGGAATATGGCGGTGAGAACGACGGCAATCACCGCAGGGGTAATTCCATAGATGAATGGCTGAATCTGGGGCAACTGCCCATAAGCTCTGTAAAGCCAGGCAAAAATTCCGGTGATGAGCACCGCAGGAAGAATAAAACACAATCCGGCAACGATCAAGCCTTTGAATCCAGCTCTTTCTTGTCCGATATGGATGGCCATTTCCGTACTGTTGGGGCCCGGAATCAGGTTAGTGGCTCCGATCAAGTCGAGGAAATATTCCTCACTCATCCACTTTCGCTTATGCACCACTTCATTCCGCATCATGGCAATGTGAGCGGCTGGGCCTCCGAATGCGGTGAATCCTAATTTTAAAAACAAACCGGCTACTTCCTTTAAATTACCTTTGCTTTCCAACTGGTATGCTTTTTATTGGATATAAAGATAAGCCAATCCATGACCGGATAAAAATAACCACTAAGTCACTAAGGGCACTAAGGGCACTAAGGTTCACTAAGGTATTATTTTCTTAGTGTTTTAGTGATCTTAGTGCCTTAGTGGTTTTAGACGCCCGATGGCACGGATTCCTAAGATCAAGAAGCAAACCGACCCACTGCTATATTCCTGAAAAGCAGATACATTAAATCAATCCCGTTACAATGGCCGAAATAAGAACAAATAAGGCGTTTTGTCTCCTTAACTTCTTTCGGTCTTCAGTTTCCATCTCTCTACCTGGGCCAATCCATAAAATTTATGAGATATTATTCGTATCTTTATCAGTAGATATATGACCAGAAAAACAGTTGTCGATATTGAAATAGATCGACTTACAAATTCAATAATAAATGCCCTTTCAGGGGATGTATTCGACACTGAATTTCACAAAGTATCCAAAAAGGAGATTAAGAAAAAGGATTGGATTTTTGATTGGCATCTTGAACTGGAAAAGAAAGAATCCGAAGTTTACAAAATGACTATAAAGGATAATGTGAACATCATACAGGGCTTAATTTCAATAACCTTCATCCCTGATGAAAAGTATGTATTCATTAATATTGTTGAAAATGCAAAATTCAACAGAGGAAAAGATAAAATATATATTGGTGTTGGCGGTAACCTGTTTGCTTTTGCCTGCAAAAAATCTATGGAGCTTGGGTTTGAAGGGTATGTCGGCTTTGTGGCCAAGACTTCACTCATATCTTACTATGGTGAAACACTTGGAGCAGAAATAGGTCTTGGCCAAAGAATGGGCATCAGTGCAGAAGCTGCGAAAAAATTGGTTAATCAATATTTTAAAAACTAAAAAATGAAACTGAAGCCAGAATCACGGGAAGTTGACTTATACGTAAAACAGATCACCCTAACTGAAAAGGAGAAGAGAGAATTTGGCAAATTCATGGAAGAGCTGAGACGTAAAGAGAAATCAAAGAAAGGGAAGCGCCGTAAAGCAGCTTAACTTACCTAAAACCGATTGAACCCACATACTGCTATATTCCTGAAAAGCAGATACAGTAAATCGATCCCGTTACAACTGCTACAATAAGGACAAATAAGGAGTTTTGTCTTCGTAACTTTTTTCTATCCTCAGCTCCCATCTCTTTACCGGGAACCGATGCATAAATAAACATGGCAATCGTGGAGAGAATGAACGCTCCTGAAAAGAACACAAAGATCCAGCCCCTGCCTTCATCGTCATGATCTCCTCCGGCATAGACCCGGATAAAAATATCATTGAAAAGTAAAAGTCCGTAATTGTATATAATCGTCAGATTAAAATTACTCTGGTAGAGTGGATAGTTTATTCCTGCAATTATTAGGGCCAACAGGATTGGGGTGGATGAAATGGAGAAGGGAGGATGGTAGTGGCCTTGAATATTGCTGAGGGTGATACAGACTAGCCCCAACGCAACGGCAATCCATTCTTTTGCTAACTGATTCATCTTAATTCAGGTGAATTGCCGCAAGCTGATAGCAGCAGTGAAACGATAATACAAATTGGAAGGGATGAATTCATTTCTTTCTGCTAAGTGTTTTATCTCTTTAGAATAACAAACTCTACTCTTCTGTTCCTCCGGTTCAGGAATTCTTTTTCTTCCGGAGTCTTTGCTTTTTGTATCTGAGCATCGGTATAAAGCAAACGCTTTTGACCATATCCCTTAGGATCCAGACGGTGAGGATCAATTCCTTTGGCAATCAAATAGTCTGCAATACACTTGGCCCGGCCCTGAGTTAGCTGATTGCACGCTGTAGCAGGATTGTGGGTGCTTCCGTGAACTCCGATTTCAATTACTAAACTATCATTCTTAGTAAGAAAGACGGCAATGGAATCAAGCGTAGAGATGGCTTCAGGGAGCAGGATTGCTTTATCCAGCTGAAACTGAATATTCCTGGCGAGATAACCGTTTCCTTGACGGGATAGGGTATCACCTTCAGTATAGACTTTTGTGAAGTGCTGTGCGCTTGCAAGTACTGGAACAAGCAGCATAAAGATTAACAGTACTCGGAGGGCTCTCATTTTTCTTATTTCTGTTTTGTCAAAACGGCCTGCTGCCATAAGCTACAAACAAGGCCATCAGCAAAAACACCAAATTTATAATTGCATGCAGGAATTCCCTGCGTGTGATATGTATATAAATAGCACCTGTCATGATCAAGGTAATACCCGCCGCACTCATAAAAGTAAGATAGTGCCCGTGACCGAATAGCCTGGGTATGATCACCAATGGTCATAGTGATTTAGGATTAGATTTCTTCTAAAAGGCTTAACGAAACTAAAGTTAATTGTAGACTCTGTTTTTTTATCAATGTTTGGTCATAATCGGCAAATATTCAACCCACGGTCCAACCTCTAGCTTGTACTGCTTACACATCACACGGGTAATTTGAGCGATATGACTTAAATCGTGCACTGTCCAGGTTGAAAGCAGATGTTGCAAGGTTACTGGGCCTAGTTTGGGGTGCATCCCTGTTTTTGTAAAGTCACTTTCCTTTAGATTCATTGTTTTGAGTAAATCAAGATTCTGCACCCGAAGCGTTTTAAATTCGGTGAGCAGTTGATTCATCGTTTTCCCCTTACTTTCTTCAAATTGAGCAAAACGGTCGTAGGGCTTAAATGTTTTGTCTGATTGGTTGCTCAAGATAAGTTCAATACGCGGAATCCAATCCGTCTTTTCCCCGTGGATCAAATGCCCAACTACATCGAAGGGGCTGAATGTGTCCTGTCCTTCATTGTTTAAAGACCAGTCGTTGGAAATATCTTTTAACAAAGATTCCAAAACGGATGGGGTTCGCCGAAGTATATCAACAGATTTGTCTAAATTAAAATTCATAAGATTGATTTTAGTATTAATTAGCTAAAAACAAATTTATGGAAAGATTCTGCACAATGACTTACAGTATAGTAGCCTTCGACAAGTCAACCCCAATGCCTTTAAGTGCAGCATAGGTTAGCTTGTCCATCATGGCCCCGTCAAAGCAGATGGTTTTAAGAGTTTTGTAATATCTGTTCGTAAGGGCAAAGGAAGGGCGGAAAGAAA
>PLYR01000054.1 GCA_003153435.1 Bacteroidota bacterium | reverse complement strand
GTTTCGGGTTCCGGCTCTTCTTGTAATTCTTTTTCTGGCTCTACCTCATTTTCATCGGTTTTGATCTCGATTTGGATGGAAGCATCTATCGCAGTGCTGAGGTAAGTATCGGATAGGGTATGGAGATCTTTGACGGTTCTGAGCGTATCGTCCGTATTCACCGGATCCACAATGTTTTCAGGTTCAGGTACCAGAATCGTCTTACGAGAAGGGGGGCCCTCATTATTACGTTCAGCTGTTTTTTCGGCAATTACATCCGGTGTTTTAGTCTCTTTCAGTTCTTTTAGCCTGGCTTCCAGAATTTCGAGTGGAGTAGGTTGGTTAACAGGCTGATTATCTATGGATGGAACTGTTTCTTCCTTTAATGTCAGATTCACAATTAACTCTTCTTCGCTTATGTTTTGCTTGGTTATCGGTGGTGCTTGAGCTAATTCCGTCTTTTCCTTTCGGGTAATTAATTCGTAGAGGACTGTACGATCCGTTGCATAGGCTGCAGCTATTTTGAGCTGGTTATTGTAATGAATACTTTTCTGAAGATGAAGGCTCTTGATATATAAAAGCTGTGCAGTCTGGCAATAAGGAAACTCTTTAAGAACCTCACCGAGCATTTTTGAGCTCTCGCCAGATAGGGTATCAGGAGAAAGCATGAAGGAGGTAAACTGAGATCTGTTCATCTTACCAGTTGATCAATGCTTTGTTGAAAATGTCCTGTACAAGTTGATCATCAATTGTTTTAATAAGCGCGTCTTCAACCTGGTTCAGGCTACTGGCGCTGGGATAGTCAGCGTATCTGGAAAAGGTTTGCTCGAAATTCATTTTTTCATTTTTCGTATTGGTAAATTTAACACTTACCGTAATAGTCAGCCTGTTAAAGCTGGCTATATCTGTACCGCTTTGAATCGCGACGGGGCTCACTGCATATCCGGTTACCTGTCCTTCAAATTGCAAATCCGCTCCTCTCCCGCTTAGATTAAGCGAGGTCTGTGAGGTGAGGATATCTTTCAAAGCTTCTGTCAGTGTTGAGCTGTAAGTAGGCTTCGCAAGAGTAGCTCCGGGGCTGTTTGCAAAGTATTCAACATTCACAGTTTTTGCATCTCCCAATACCGCACCACTCATATCATAATGTATTCTACATCCTGAGAATGAAAAGCACAGAACTACGCTTGCCAACAGAAACAGCTTACTTTTTAGTTTCATCCAATCCATATTCATTCAGTTTCCTGTACAAAGTCCGTTCCGAAATGCCGAGTTCTTTCGCAGCATTCTTTCTTTTTCCTTCGTGCTTGAGCAAGGCTTTCTTGATCATTTCTTGTTCAATCTCATGCAAGGAAAGAGATTGCTCTTCCACAACTTCATGTTCATGGACCTCCTGATCTGCAGCCGGGGAGGAAGCTTTTACTTTGTGTATCCCTGTCTGATCAAAATCAAGACGGATTGGAGATTTTTCAGTTCCGATTTCCTGATATATTTTCTGAATTGTTCTTTGGTTCTCAGGCTCAAAATCGGTGCTTGCAGTATGATTATGCTCCAACAGGTCAATCACCACCTTTTTGAGGTCGGTGAGATCCTTTTTCATATCAAACAGGACCTTATACAGAATGTCTCGCTCTGAAAATTCACTCACTGTAGATTCCCCTTTAATGACCATGGGGAGGGAACTTCCTGCCTGCGAAGGAAGATATTTAAGCAGTGTGGAAGAATTAATGTCCCTGGATTTTTCAATCACTGAAATCTGCTCGGTAATATTTTTTAACTGGCGAACATTCCCTTTCCAATAATAATTTGTCAGGAGTTCCTCAGCATCCGGATCCAGCTTTATAACCGGCATACGGTATTTGGACGCAAAGTCAGTCGAGAATTTTCGGAAGAGCAGATGGATATCCGCTTTGCGTTCCCGGAGTGGTGGAACCAAAATAGGCACCGTATTTAGTCTATAATAAAGATCTTCCCTGAATTTTCCTTTTTCAATCGCTTGCTGGATATTGACATTGGTTGCTGCAACAACTCTTACATCTGTCTTGAGTACTTTGGAAGAGCCTACTTTTAGGTACTCTCCTGACTCCAGCACCCTTAAAAGCCTTGCTTGGGTAGCGATAGGCATCTCTGCCACTTCATCCAGAAAAATAGTGCCACCGTTGGCACCTTCAAAATATCCTTTCCTTGCTTCATGCGCCCCGGTAAAGGATCCCTTTTCATGACCGAAAAGTTCAGAGTCGATGGTGCCTTCCGGTATTGCTCCGCAGTTAACGGCAATATAAGGCCCATGTTTACGGGAGCTGAGCTGGTGAATGATTTGGGGAAAAACTTCTTTTCCGGTCCCGCTTTCTCCGGTGATGAGTACACTGAGATCAGTTGGGGCCACCTGCATGGCAATATCAATATCTCTTTCAAGATTTGCAGAAGAGCCGATAATGCCAAAACGCTGTTTTATTTCCTGGATTGTCATTTTTGNNGGCAAGTACATCTACATAATCTCCCTTTTTGTAATGTTCACGGGGGAACACCACAACGGTGTTCTGAGAATTTCTTCCGGATAACATATCCTCTGATTTTTTCGAAACTCCTTCAACGAGCACCCTATGAATTTTTCCTAAACCTAATTTGGTCCTTTCGCCACTGAGCTTTTGCTGCAGGGCAACAATTTCAGCAAGTCTTTTCTGCTTTACATCCGCAGTTATATCGTCTTTATACTTACGCTCCGCCATCGTTTTTGGCCTTTCACTATAAGCAAACATATACGCAAAATCATATTCAGCCCAATTCATGAGAGAAATGGTGTCCTGGTGCTGCTCTTCCGTTTCGCTACAGAAACCGGTGATAATATCCGTAGAAATTGCACAGCCCGGGATGATTCGGCGAATGGCCTCTATCCTTTCCATATACCATTCCCGGGTATAGCCCCGGTTCATCATTTCCAGTATTGTTGAATTACCACTTTGCACGGGTAAATGGATATAGTCGCAAATATTTTCATGACGGGCCATGACATGCAACACTTCATCATTCATATCTTTTGGATGAGAGGTGCTGAACCTCACCCGAAGAAGAGGATTTATCAATGCTACACTTTCGAGCAGGGATGCAAAGCTTACCGCATTTTCAAGATCTTTGGCACTGAGGTTGTCTTTTTTAAGACCTCCACCAGTCCACAGATATGAATCCACATTCTGACCGAGCAGGGTTGCTTCCCTGTAGCCCTGATCGAAAAGGAGGCGGGCTTCATTCACAATACTCTCAGGATCCCTGCTTCGCTCCCGGCCACGTGTAAAAGGAACCACGCAAAAGGCACACATATTATCACATCCACGTGTAATGCTGATAAATGCAGTGATGCCATTACCACCAAGACGGACAGGATTTATATCTGCATATGTTTCATCCCTGGACAGGAGTACATTTACAGCTTTCTGTCCGCTTTCCACGGTTTCAATAAGTTTGGGCAGGTCTCTGTAGGAATCAGGCCCTGCAATAAGATCTATAATTTGCTCCTCTTCCAGTAGTTTTGATTTTAAGCGCTCGGCCATGCAACCCATCACTCCCACAAGCAAAGAAGGGTTCTTGCGTTTGACTGAGTTAAATTCTTTCAGCCGGTTCCTCACCTTTTGCTCAGCCCCATCCCGGATGGCGCAGGTATTGACAAGGATCAGGTCTGCTTCTTTATAATCGGAAGTCGTAACGTAGCCAACTCCACTGAGTACGGAAGCTACTATCTCGCTGTCGGAAAAATTCATGGCACAACCGTAACTTTCGATGAACATCTTCTTGCCTTCGGAAATTATTCCAGGAAGCACCAATGCTTCTCCCTGCCTTGCCTCATCGATCACTTTGTTTTCCATCATTTTTTTAAAAGGGATACAAAGGTAAGTAATTGACCGCGACTGACAAAATGGCACAAGCTTATTTCCGGTCAGAGGTTAGAAAATCACAGAGGATGAATTTAAATGAGCAATTTTATTTTTGATAAAATGTAAAACATTCAAAAATTATACATATATGAAATATATGTATGCAAAAAAAGGGCTGTTTTTGATTTGGTTTTTTCAAATTTCTTTGCTTTTCTTTGCGTCCCAATTTAGGAATGTTCCGGTTCCGGATTAGTTTGAACCCGAATCTCGTTGTACTGACAGTTAATCTAAAGATACCTGATGTCAAAAAACCTGGTCATAGTTGAGTCACCTGCGAAAGCGAAAACCATTGAAGGTTTTCTGGGGGAAGATTTTATAGTCAGATCCAGTTTTGGTCATATCCGAGATCTGGCCAAGAAGGGGCTTGCAGTTGATCTTAAAGATAACTTTGTGCCGACCTACGAAATATCTCCGGATAAAGAGAAGGTTGTCGGGGAACTCCGTAAGATAGCCAAGACCGCAACAACGGTCTGGCTAGCAACCGATGAAGACCGTGAAGGAGAAGCCATTTCCTGGCACTTGGCGGAGGCCTTGTCGCTGGATATCAAGACTACCAAGCGGATCGTCTTTCATGAAATTACCAAGAAAGCCATCCAGGAAGCGATTGCCCATCCGAGGACGATAGACAAGCACCTGGTTGATGCCCAACAAGCCAGAAGAATACTCGACCGTCTTGTAGGATTTGAGCTTTCCCCCATCCTCTGGAAAAAGATTAAGCCATCCCTTTCTGCCGGGCGGGTCCAGTCAGTGGCTGTAAGATTAATAGTTGAACGGGAGCGCGAGGTCCAGTCTTTTAAATCGGTGGCTTTCTTCAAAGTGGGAGCCATTTTTTCGACAGCAGGTAAAGAATTCAAAGCAGAATTGAACAAACGGTTTACTTCGAATGAGGAAGCCAGGGCTTTTCTTGAAAAATGTGCCGATTCAGATTTTATTATTTCAAATCTAGAAACAAAGCCTGCTAAAAAATCGCCTGCAGCTCCATTCACCACCTCAACACTTCAGCAGGAAGCCAGCCGTAAGCTCGGGTTCTCGGTTGCTCAGACAATGACCGTAGCTCAGAGGCTGTATGAAAGTGGTAAGATTACCTACATGAGGACAGATTCCGTTAATCTTTCGGACACAGCAATTGATCAGGCCAAACAAGAGATATCTAAAAACTACGGAGAGAAATATGTTCACATCCGGAAGTATAAAACAAAATCGAAAGGTGCTCAGGAAGCGCACGAAGCCATCCGGCCGTCTTATTTGGAAAATCAAGCGGTTCCTGGTGAACGGAATGAGCAGCGGCTGTATGAATTGATCTGGAAGCGCACCATTGCTTCTCAGATGGCCGATGCAGAACTTGAAAAAACGACTGCTACGATCACTGTTTCAAAAGCAGACGAAAAATTTGTAGCACAGGGTGAAGTACTCAAATTCGATGGATTCTTGAAAGTATATATGGAGTCTACGGATGAGGAAGAACCGGATGAGGATCAGGAAGGAATGCTTCCTCCTCTGAAATCAGGCGAGAAATTAGGAGTCGATGAAATTTCAGCTGTTCAGAGGTTTACTCACCATCCGGCGCGATTCACAGAGGCAAGTCTGGTGAAGAAACTAGAAGAACTGGGAATAGGAAGGCCGTCTACCTATGCACCTACCATCAGCACCATTCAGAAACGTGAGTATGTAGTGAAAGAAGATAGGGATGGAATAAAAAGGAATTTTTCGGTGTTGACGCTTAAAGGCAAATCAATAGAAGAAGAGGTTAGGACGGAAGGAACAGGAGCAGAAAAATCGAAAATGTTCCCTACGGATATTGGAATGGTAGTTACTGATTTCTTAATTCTCCATTTTCCTGAAATCCTCGATTATCAGTTCACAGCCAAGGTGGAAGATGAATTTGATACTGTGGCCGAAGGTAAACTCAGCTGGCAGGCGATGCTGAAAGCATTTTACAAGCCTTTTCACAAAAGTGTGGAGCAAACACTCGAAACTTCAGAACGTGCTTCAGGAGAACGTCTGCTTGGGAAAGATCCGAATTCAGGCAAGAATCTGTATGTTCGGATTGGAAGATTCGGGCCGCTTGCACAAATAGGGGAAAGTGATGAGGAAGTGAAAAAATTTGCAAGCCTCAGGAAGGGACAATTACTCGAATCTATTACACTGGAAGAAGCTCTGGAGCTCTTCAAACTTCCCCGTGTGGCTGGTCAGTTTGAAGGAAAAGATATGATTGTGGCCATCGGACGATTCGGCCCCTATATCAAATTCGACGGGAAGTTTATTTCCCTCCGTAAAGAGGATGATCCGATGACTGTGACCTCCGAAAGGTGTGCAGAATTAATTGCATTGAAGAGAATTGCGGATATTGAGAAATATATCAAGTCTTTCCCTGAAAACCCGGAGGTGCAAATTCTCAAAGGCCGATGGGGAGCATACCTGGCTATTGGTAAAAACAATTTTAAAATACCCAAAGGGGTTGAACCTACTTCCCTGTCTTTGCAAGATTGTCTGGAGATTGCAGAGAAAGCCGGCTATGGAAACAAGGCAAAGGCTATAATCGAGAAGAAACAGACCGTTGCAGCAAAAGGTAAAAAGACAGCCGTGAAAAAGGCTGCGGTAGCCAAAGGTGGTGGAAGTGAGAAAGTTGCGGCTAAGAAAGCAGCTGCTAAGAAAACCCCGGCCAAGAAAGCTGCAAAAAAGGCAGTGGTGAAAACTAAAAAATAAAATTCCTGTTTCTTATTCTGGACATTGACATTATAGTTTCAAATTGCAGGCTGAATCAATTCTATTAATCAGGACGCATGGAGCTCTCAGACTTTTTTCAACCCGTTTCCAAGACTGTCCTCGCCGAAGCAGGGAAACTTCAGCCCACTTCCCTTGCTAAAGTATTTTCTGTCCATACCGAAGCAAAAGGATTCCCGGACATGGAAGGGATACAACTTGCAATCGTTGGAGTAGAAGAGGATCGAAGGGCTGTTAACAATGAAGGATGCGGGTTAGCACCTGATTATGTCCGGAGTCATCTTTACAAACTATTTAAAGGAAATTATCCTGTAAAAATTGCCGATCTTGGTAATATATCCAAAGGGCATTCAGTTGAAGACACTTATTTCGCACTGACCAGTGTACTTGCAGAACTGCTCCGCCTGAATATTGTACCCATCATCCTTGGTGGTGGGAATGATCTAACCTATCCAACTTATCTGGCTTACGAAAAACTGGAACAAACCATCAACATGGTTTCAGTAGACCCGGCATTCGACCTTGGAACCATTGAAAGTGACCTGGATTCTCAATCTTATCTGGGTCGCATCATCCTTCATCAGCCCAATTTTCTTTTCAATTTCAGTAACCTTGGTTATCAGTCCTACTTCGTGGAGCAAACTTCCGTTGAACTGATGGAAAAGCTCAATTTTGATTTGCATCGTCTTGGCCAGGCCAGGGCCAGGCTTGAAGATATGGAGCCAGTCATCCGGAATGCGGATGTGCTGAGCTTTGATATTTCTGCGATTCGGACCTCGGATGCTCCAGGATGCGGAAACTCCAGCCCGAATGGATTTTATGGAGAAGAAGCTTGTCAGATTGCCCGTTATGCCGGAATCAGCGATAAACTGAGTTCAATAGGCTTTTATGAGCTCAATCCTGCCTTTGACACAAACAAGCAAACAGCCCACTTAGTTGCTCAGATGGTCTGGTATTTTATTGATGGGTTTTATAATCGGAAAAAGGACTTTCCTTTCGCTGAAAAGGGGGATTATACCAAATTTCGCGTTTTTGTGAAGGATCATAAGCATGAAATCGTGTTTTTTAAGAGTACTAGAAGTGATCGGTGGTGGATGGAGGTACCTTATCCCCCCAACAAGCGTTTGAAGTTTGAACGCCATCACCTGGTTCCATGCACTTATAGCGATTATGAGCTGGCTTGTCAGGAAGAAATGCCCGACAGATGGTGGCAAACTTTCCTGAAATTGAGCTGAATTGAGCCAGATTTAACAATTACCGGTTGAAAAATTTGTTTTGAATGTAAAAATCCATAATTTAGCGACCTATTGCTGTATGTAATCCGGCAATCCATCGCATCACCTCATAAGACAAAATACATGAAAAAACGTCTTACTACAGTTGTCCTTGCTCTCAGTGGTTTTACCGCTTTTGCCCAGCAGGACCCACAGTTTACGCAGTTTATGAATGCAAAACTGTTTACAAATCCTGCTTATGCAGGAACTACTGGTGCGATATGCGCGGATCTTATCGGACGTGCACAGTGGACTGGTTTTCCAGGAGCACCAAACACCTACCTCCTTTGTGTAGATGGTCTCATTAAGAAGCCAATCCTGGGAGGAAATATTGGATTAGGTCTTTCAGTGGTTGATGATAAGCTGGGTTTTGACCAGACTATCGGAGCCAAACTGGCAGTATCCTATATCCGTCCAGTAATGTCCGGTCTTGGAAAACTGAGCTTCGGTCTTGAACTGGGTATTCAGAACAAAACCATCAGCGGAAACTGGATCGCTCCAGACGGAACGCAGACTAGCGGAGGAACAGGGCCTATCACCGACCCTTCTATTCCACCAAGCTTTTCCAATACCGGTTATGATCTCGGTTTTGGAATCTATTTTACCCACCTAAACGGAACTTACTTTGGTCTTTCCAGTACCCACCTTCCAGATAACGGAGAAAGTCTGACCAGCGGTAAATACACTTTTGATGTTGCACGTCACTATTATGTGTCTGCAGGAACTGCCTTTAACTTAGGCGGAGGGGGTGATTTTAAGCTTCGTCCAAATCTTTTAGTGAAGTCAGATGCTAAAGTGACTACTTTCGACGTTAATGTTAATATACTTTGGAAGGATATGTTCTGGCTGGGTTGTTCTTACCGTATGCAGGATGCCGTTGCTCCGATGCTTGGATTCCAGAAAGCAATGGGCCCTCCGGCTACCGCCTTAACCTGGAAAATTGGTTACTCTTATGATGTAACTACTTCAGAAATCAAGAATCATAGCAGTGGGTCACATGAGATTTTCCTTGGTTTTTGTAAGAAACTTGATGTTGAACCTAAGCCTGAAAGCTGGGAAGACGTAAGATTTTTCTAAGAATTTTGTTAAAATTGTAACCTTTCCGTTTAAGAAGCGTTGAAGCAATTCCATCCTTTAGCGAAATCATCATACTCCGTATGGTGATTTTCTGCAAAAAGATGGTTAACTAAAAACAAACAAAGTGGACACTCAAAAGATCAAAAAAACAGGTAGCAATATGAAAAAATTGCTCTTTTTCGGTTCTTTGCTGGCCCTGGCTACAGGTTGTGAGAAGAAATCCGGAGAACTGATCGGAGTTCAAGGCAGAGAGCCTTGGTTCCAGCCTGATCCATTCGGGATGCTCTACTGCCCAATGGGTAATATGACCCA
>PLYR01000125.1:122177-138729 GCA_003153435.1 Bacteroidota bacterium | reverse complement strand
ATATATTTTTCACCGTTTATCACTGAATTGATGTTGGCACGGATAAGTTTTTTGTGAATATAAACGCAGCTGATGGTATGTGAAACTTTCACACGTTTAATAAACCCTGCATCCACTTCACTGCGGAAGATATAGATCGTCATACTGTCTTTTACAATTTTTTCGGTACAGAGGCTCCCTACTTTAATCTTTGCAATCTCAATATCAAACATGGTGCGTTCCTGCCCCTTGGCAAGAAAGGAACAAAACAACATAATGATCATAAAAAACCGAATCTGGTTTAGACGCATGATGCCTGAATAAATAATCTGAGTGAGAGTTTGTTAGGAAGGACACCTTACGGCACTTTCTATCATTCATCTAAAGATACGAAATAATGGCAAAGGAAAAAACAGTAGGGAAACAAATAATTAATCAGTGCTTTTCAAGGTGGATAAATCCGGCGGGACTTTGAGATGCGAAATCCGTTCCGTTTTGGGTAATGATGTCCATAATGCTGAAATTAACCCGTTCTAATATGTCCAGGTGGGAATCCCAGTCAGAGCTATCCAGGTAGTAAAAGACGAGGATATTGATAGAGTTTGTGCCAAATTCATGAAGTCTGACCTGTAGGTCGGTAGGGAGAATCAGCGGCTCCTTGCCCAGCATCTCCCTAATCTCATTAGTGATTATTCTGATCTGGTCGGGCTTGGTTGAATAGACCAGACTGATATTAAATTTAACTCTTCGATGGCTTCGCTGGGTGAGGTTGTCCAATTCAGCATCCACCATTTTTTTATTAGGTACTGTTACCAAGGTGTTTTCCACCGTTCGGATACGGGTACTTCTGAATCCTATGCTTTCGACATTACCTTCCATGGAAGAAATTTTTACATGGTCGCCTACCAGGAAGGGTTTATCCAGAAAGATGGTGAAAGAGCCCATCAGGTTCTCAAGACTTTCTTTGGCGGCCAGTGCTACTGCAAGGCCTCCGATGCCCAAACCGGCTATGAGAGAAGCGATATTGATCTTAAAAACAGAACCCAGGACCGTAAAAATACTCAGGACGATAATAAGAACTTTGACACATTCTTTAAAAAAAGGTACCAGTTGATCATCCGATTTGGATGCATTCAGTTTGGCTTTATGTTTAAGTACAAGACCGAAATAGTCTACCATTCTCAGCATCATAAAGCTGATTGAAATAATCAATAGCCCTGCATAGGTTCTTTCAATGACCATTTTTATCCCGAACTTATCTTCTGGGCCCAGGTGCCATTCTTTAGGAAAGGAAAGCTTGTCGAATGCTGCATAAATGGCCACGAGCAGGATGAAATTTCCGACGGGCTTTTTTATCAGAAGATAGAGCTTGTCAAAGCCTACTGCCTTGCCGGCTCGCTTTTTAAGGAAACGGAAAAGAATATGGACAAAACCTCTGGTGAGTAATCGTTTGAAGATTATTGCTACAAGCAGAATTCCAACACACCAGCAGAGCTCTGCTATGGTATCCTGACCATAATCACCATATAAAGGAGTTTGAAAAAATGCTCTGAGCGAATTCATACAAGTTGTTTGAGGGCGATTTCAAAACCGGTCTTTGCCAGATGCTTATCGGTTTTATTTATTTCATATGTTTTTTCCAATGCATTATAAATGGTTTTGGAAACATCCTCAAAAATACCCTTGTCTGTATATTCAATTTTGTCCTGCATAAGGTACGCAAAAACCCGTGCCATGCCACAGTTGGAAATGAAATCTGGGATCACACTCAGATTTGAATCAGCAAGTTCACCAATGGGTCCGAAGAAAATTTCTTTATCGGCAAACGGTACGTTGGCTCCACAGGCTATAACTTCAGTTCCACCAGCAATCAGTTTATGGACCTGGGCGTCTGTAACAAGCCTGGAGGAAGCCGCAGGAATAAATATTTCGGCAGGCACATCCCATATTTTCTCGTTGACTTCAGAGAAGGGGATCATATCGGCTTCATGCAGCGTATTGGCTTTCCGGTTAAGGAACATGTTCTTGATCTGAGGGAAAGAATAGCCTGCGCTGTTTATCAGTCCTCCGTTTCGGTCAATGATTCCAGTGACGAGGGCTCCCATCTGACCCAGGTAATAGGCAGCAGCAGCTCCCACATTACCCCAGCCTTGTATGATAGCCCGTTTGCCTCTTACCTCTTTTCCCCGGAGGGCGTAATGGTGAAATACAGACTGGGCTACTCCGAAACCGGTAATCATATCCGCAATAAGATATTGATTTCCGGGTGTCGGTGTGTAAAGAGGATTGTCAATTATTTTAGAAACCCCTTTTCGGAGCTGGCCGATTTTAATGATTTTCTCATTTTCGTTGGGTTTGAAATGACCCATAAGTACGCCTTCCTGAGGGTGCCAGAGCCCGTAGTATTCTGTGAGCGGAATCACTTCATGGATTTCATCAATATTGAGATCTCCACCCGTCCCATAATACATCTTAAGAAGGGGAGATACGGCATGAAACCAACGTTTAAGCACTTCTTTTTTGCGTGGATCAGCCGGATCGAAATTAATGCCTGATTTCGCTCCACCAATCGGAGGGCCCGAAACAGTGAATTTTACTTCCATCGTTTTGGCCAGTGATTCCACTTCCCGTCGGTCGAGGCCCTTACGCATCCTTGTTCCACCACCCGCTGCCCCACCCCTTAGTGAATTGATCACCACCCAGCCTTCCGCTCCTGTCTCCGCATCTTTCCATTCAAAAACGATTTCGGGAGGCTTAGCCTCATAAGTGCTGATCAATGCTTTCATACGGCATTCCGGATTTTGACAAATGTACTAAAACAATACTCTTTTAAGTATGGCCCTGCATGAATCTCAAAGGATTTAAAAACACATAAGAAAAGAAGGATTGTCGTTTTTTTATAAAAAAATTGTATAATTGTAGTGTTGAAATTAGATTATTCAGCAAAAGCTTTTTTACCTTTGCAATAAGAGAAAACCCAAGAAGTTTATAGCAATGAAAAAATCTGCTAAGACACCTAAGAAAGATGTTAAGCCGAAGAAAACTAAGGCCTCAGAAGAGGAGCTTAAAAAGAAAGCTTCTAAACTGAAGCCTATGAAGGCGAAAGAGAAGAAAGCCTGGAAGCAGGAGCTCGACGAAGATGACGATCTGGATGTGGAAGGAGAAGAAGTTGAAGTAGAGGAAGAAAAAGCAGAAGGTGAAGACTTTGGTGAATTTGAAGAGAAGGAGCCTTCGAAATTTGATGACTTTCCTATTGGTCTGAACAATAACGACGATGAAGAAGATGATGATGACGGGTATTACGAGGAGAATTTCTGATTTGTCCGCCTACCTGTAAATACATCCTCCAATTGAATCTTCCTTTGCACCGGTAACTGATCTGAGACAGTTTATCTTTTCCTCCATCCGGAGCACACCGAGCAATGCGAACACAAGCGCTTCCTTGAACTGAATGAGTAAGTCATCAGGCTCTGCGATCTTTGCTTTGCAATGCTTTCTGATATTTTTCATTAAAAACTGATTATACACTCCCCCTCCAGTAATTAATAAGGAAGAGCCTGGTTGCTTTATGCCGGAGGAGATTTTATTTCCTGCATGAATCACATAGGTGTGAAGTAGATCCTCCACTGGCAGATTGCTCTTTTCCAACAAGGGGAAAATAATGTGGTCTACCCATTCCTTACCGAGGGACTTCGGTCCTTTTATCTGGTAATAATCCAAGCTATCGAGTTTACGAAGGAGCTTCACATTTAACTTTCCACTTCGGGCAAGCTTTCCATCCTTATCGAAAGGTTTATTTAACTTCCGGCTTAAATGATTCAGGACAATATTTACCGGACAAATATCAAATGCCAGACGCAGGTCTTTTTTTCTGTAAGAAATATTTGCAAACCCTCCAAGATTCAGACAGTAATCATATTTTGGGAAGAGTAATTCATCACCTATAGGTACCAGGGGTGCACCCTGGCCTCCCCGGGCCACATCCGAACTTCTGAAGTCACATACCGTGGTGAGGCCGGTCACTGCCGCCAGGTCAGCCCCGGAACCGATCTGAAGGGTAAACCCGTTTTGAGGCTGGTGGAATACGGTGTGACCATGGGAGGCAATAAGGTTAGGTTTGAGATGATGGGTCCGTATAAACTCAAGCACTTCTTTTCCCATCCAGGCCCCGTAAGAACAATGCAGGAGAGCCAGATCGGCCGCTTCCAGATTTCCTGCCTCCCGAAGGACCCGGAGCAGACTATTGTCATAAGGTATCGTTTCTGCAGCCCCGATTTTGTATTTCCATTCAGATCGGACCTGGCTTATTTCACAGTAAGCTATATCCAGACCATCAAGGGAGGTGCCAGACATCAGGCCTATTACACGGTAAGTTTTCACAGGTCCAAGGTATTTATTTTTCAGGGAATTTTAGCTGTATATTTGCCAAACATAAATAACATAGAGAAGAATGAACTTCAAACTGACAGAGGAGCATCTGATGATTCAGAAAGCAGCAAGGGATTTTGCACAAGACGTGCTCAAGGAAGGTGTGATTGAAAGAGACGAACTTCAAAAATTCCCTAAAGAGGAAATAAAAAAACTGGGTGAATTGGGTTTCCTCGGCATGATGGTCGATCCGAAGTACGGGGGTGGGGGAATGGATACAATCTCTTACGTCCTTGCAATGGAAGAAATTTCCAAAATTGATGCGTCAGTCTCAGTCTGTATGTCTGTAAATAATTCTCTTGTATGCTGGGGACTTGAGCACTTCGGCACTGAGGAACAGAAACAAAAGTATCTGGTGCCGCTTGCGAAAGGAGAAATAATAGGGGCATTCTGTCTTTCAGAGCCTGAAGCAGGCTCTGATGCTACATCTCAGCGGACCACCGCTATTGATATGGGTGATCACTATCTTGTAAATGGTACCAAGAACTGGATTACCAATGGGAGCAGTGCTTCGGTTTATCTGGTCATTTGCCAGACTCATGTAGAGAAAGGTCATAAAGGGATTAATGCCTTGATTATGGAAAAAGGTATGCCAGGATTTGTAGTCGGAAAGAAGGAAAACAAGCTCGGAATCCGTGGATCGGATACGCACTCCCTCATGTTTACCGATGTTAAAGTTCCAAAGGCAAACCGTATTGGAGAAGATGGGTTTGGATTTAAATTTGCAATGAAAACTTTATCCGGAGGCAGAATCGGGATAGCTTCCCAGGCCCTTGGGATAGCATCCGGAGCTTATGAGCTTGCCCTTGCTTATTCCAAGGAAAGAAAAGCTTTCGGTAAACCAATCTGTGAGCATCAGGCCATTCAATTTAAACTAGCCGATATGGCTACAGAGATTGATGCTGCCCGTCTGCTTTGCTTTAAAGCAGCCTGGCTGAAAGATAAGCATGAAGATTATACTCAGGCGGGTGCCATCGCCAAGGTGTTTGCTTCCCGGGTTGCAATGGAAACAACAGTGGAAGCAGTTCAGATTCATGGAGGATATGGATATGTAAAGGAATACCACGTTGAACGCCTCATGCGTGATGCGAAAATCACACAGATCTATGAAGGGACAACCGAAGTGCAAAAGATTGTTATTTCGAGGAGTATTTTGAGTTAGTCTTTTGACTATGCTCAGGAGTCTTTTTAAAGTGCTTCCACAAGTGTCTCAAGCTTTACACCCCGGGATCCCTTTATCAAAATGATAGAGCCTTTAATAGGGTTCTTTTTTAGCCATTCCAGAGCGTCTTTGCTTCCGCTATAAAAGTCGGCTTCGATTTCTCCTTTTATTTTTTCGAATTCTTTTCCAATCAGAATGACCCTGTAGAATTTTTTGCTCTGAATAAGTCTTGCAATGTTTCTATGTTCTTGCGTACTTTCCAGGCCAAGCTCCAACATATCCCCTGCAATCAGAATTTTCTTCTTTCCTTCCAATTGTGCGAAATTTTCAATCGCAGCCGATAAGCTTGAAGGATTTGCATTGTAAGCATCCAGAATGAGAGCGTTGTGTTCAGTCCGGGTAAACTGCGATCGGTTATTGGAAGGTGCGTATTCTGCAAGCGCTTCGGAGATTAATTTGTCTGGTACCCCTAGTTGTATTCCTATAGAAATTGAAGCCAGAATATTATCAAGGTTGTATTGCCCAATCAGCTGTGAATGTACTAGTTGTTTGCTCCCTTGTTCATTTTTCTGCCATTCAATAGAAAGGCATGGATCCATAGTTGTGATATTCCCTTTTACCAGCCCCCCTGTTTTTTGTCCATAGAGCACTCTCTTGATACCCGATGAAAGTCCCATCAATAAGTCATTATCTGCATTCACAAAAAGGGTTCCTTTATTTTTACGGATGAAATCAAACAGTTCTGTTTTAGCCTTGATCACTCCTTCAAAGCTCCCGAATCCTTCCAGGTGTGCTTTGCCGATGCTGGTGATTAATCCATAGTCTGGAAGACAGAGTGCGCAGAGATCCCTAATTTCACCAGGATGGTTTGCACCCATTTCTATGATAGCGACCTCATGTTTTGAGGTGATAGACAGTAATGTAAGAGGAACACCAATATGGTTATTGAGGTTTCCGCTTGTAGCCAGAGTGCGAAACTTTTTACTTAGAACCGNNGGGATCCGAAGCTGTTGCCTGTGAAACAAAGCGAGTGCCTGTAGGGTTTTCAAAACATCTTTACAAAGCAGGCATCGAGGATCTTTTGCAAATTCATCTTCGTCAACCACCGCATAGGCTGCGCCGCTTTCCAGAGCTTTAAGGGCCATAGAGTTGGCATTAAAGTTCGGGCCTTTAAGGGCAAAGAAGATATCTCCTTTGCGAATGTTTCGGGTATCGGTTGTAACCGAAGGGGACTTAAGGAACAGTGAATAAAGTGCCTCGATACTGATCATAACACAAAAGTAAGAGCCCCTAAACCTTACGGTATAGGGGCTCTAAAAAGTTATGAAGAGGGTTATGTTATCATTTGGTTCCAAGGCCGACCGGACTACCAACCCGGGTCATGGCACAACGGAATCCGATATAGTCAGCTGCCTGTTTCTGATCGAGGAACCTGCGGTTGCCAGGAACCATCCAATAGGCTCTGTCTTTCCAGGAACCACCTTTGTAAACGCGGGCTTTATCATTGATCAGGGAAGTTACGCTCCACTCATACATGATCTTATCAGGTGTGGTTCCGGTAGGGTCTCCATAAAAAACACTGGATTCAACATCCCCATCGAGATAGGAAATATTATCAGCCTGCTTGTAGTTTCTGCGTTTATCCAGATTGTCTTCTTTATGGCTCAGAGAAACCTCACGTGTACGGATCTCACCTGGTTTGTTGACAATAGTACTGTCGACTTTAACGCCATTCTTATCATAAACATACTCATGTTTGATAGAGTCGTTGATGACCGTCAGCGTTGGATCTGTGGTATCCTTAAGAGCAGTTTTGAATACGTTACCACGGAAAGGTCTGAAATCGTCTTTATCTTCAGGAGAAAGGGGACGATAGACATCCATTACCCATTCGCTTACGTTACCAGCCATATTATACAGACCGTAATCGTTAGGCCAGTAGGAGAATACGGGAGTGGTGATATCACCGGCGTCATTAAGCATACCGGCAGTACCCATGTTATCTCCATTGCTTCTCTTGTAGTTGGCAAGCATCTGACCAATGAATTTCTCATCCGGGTTACGAACGCCATGTCCGTTCCATGGATAGAGTCTGCGGTCGAGAATAAGTTCGCCTTGAGTGTTTCCAATCAGGCCATAAGCAGCATATTCCCACTCTGCTTCTGTAGGCAGGCGGTACTTAGGAAGAAGGATACCATCTTCCATTCTAACTTTACGTGTTTGACGATCCGGGTCAAGTGAAGGAATGTCCTGAATAACAGCTCCTTCGTAAGGAGTAGTTGTTTTGCTTCCGGCGAGGTACCAGTCGGTATTAAAAGTAGTACCGTCACGTTGATCAGGAGCAAAGTCAAGGATACCTTCACGAATCAGAATGAATTCGTTTACCCTATCTGTACGCCATGAACAATAGTCATTTGCCTGAAGCCAGTTCACACCTACAACCGGATAATCACGATAAGCAGGGTGACGGAGGTAATATTCAACATATGGGTCGTTATAAGCAAGCTTACTTCTCCATACCAGGGTATCTGGAAGGGCTTTCTGAAGGATTTCAGGGTAGTTAGCACCGAAAACCCGACCAGTCCAATGTAGATACTCGAGGTAATCGAGGTTTCTGACTTCGGTTTCGTCCATATAGAAAGAAGAAACACTCACCCTTCTAGGAATATTGTTCCAATCATAGAGCACATCCTGTTCGTTACGCCCCATGGTGAAAGTTCCACCTTCAATGAGAACGAGGCCTGGGCCGGTTTCCTGCTCTTCGTAGGGAACCACTTCAAAACCACCATTCTTCGGGTCGTTGTAGTTCCAGCCGGTTGTATTGGAGCGGTCCTTAGCACAAGATGCAAGAAGCGCCATTCCAGCCAGTACGATCAACGGTTTTCTGATCCTTTTCATTTTCGTTTGGGTATAATGGTTGTAAACGGTATAAACGTGCGTATTAACAGATTTATTGTCGATAATTTAGAATGAAGGACAGCTAACAGTCCGGAATTTCTTCTTCTTCGGTTTACATTCAAACTGAAGCTGGAAGGAAATCTCATGAGAACCAGCAGTAGTGTTTGTTAGCTTGGAAACAGTTACATCATAGCTGTATCCCATTTTGAAGTGGTCCTTCTGTAGCCCAAGCAGCAGAATAAAAGAATCCCGGTTTCTATACCAGAGACCACCTACGATAGGTCCTTTTACAAGGTAAAGACCCAGGTTCAGCTGTTGAAAATCCTGCTGTTTTTGGTAAAGGATGTTAGGGGAAATATAGACAAGTGGGTTCCTGTTCCCGTCAAGCGGAATAATAGCGCCTGCATGACCAGTAATTTTCATAGGAAGCTTGCTCGGGCCAAGGAAACCTTCATCAGGTTCAGTAATGTGGTTAACTGCGGCTCCGAAAAAATATCGCTTGCTGAAACCAAGCATACCAGCAGAAAAATCTATATTTTGCTTACTGGCTGCACCTGGAACTTCACCGGTCTGATAGACGAACCCTCTCCGAGGATCAATCATATCCCCAAAATTAAGTTTGCTCCAGTCAACACTCTTCTGCATATAAGTAACCTCACCTGCTAATTTAACCGAGAACTCCCTGGTAATATTGAGCTGGTATGAATAAATTCCGCTTACGTTGGTTGTATTGATGGTACCTTGTCCGGCTCTGTCATTGGTGACTAAAAGCCCAAGTCCTCCGAAAATTGCATCAATATGCTGATCATAGGAAGCACTATAAGTAACAAAGGTTCCGGAAATTGCAGGCCATTCGTTCCTGTAGTTCAGACAGATACGGGGACATCTTGCTGTTCCTGCAAAGGCAGGGTTGAGGTAAAGAGGATTGGCATAAAACTGAGTAAATTCGGGATCTTGAGCGAACGCAGTGTCGCTGAAAAATATGAGAAATCCTGAAGTGAAAGCAATCAGTAAACGCTTTACCATAATATCTTGGATTAATATAAGACTACAATACTACGAATTTATTCTAAAAATAGTTGCATCGCTTTAACTATTTAGTAAGCTAATCCGCCCGGAATGCAATAAATGACCGGTTTTTTCGTTGTAAAATCTTTGTATCAGGACTCTGACTGGAGGTAAATATACAGTTTATTTGGAATAATACCGCATAATGATCTGAATATTAATGCGTAAATTTGAAAAATCATTAAAAAAGGCATGCTGAGAATCCGGTTCATACTGCTCCTTGCCCTCTTTTTTTCAGTTTCGGCTGCAATTGCCCAAGGAATAAAAAAGCCGGTGCCTTTGCCACCTCCCTCAAAAACCGTTAAAAGTGTCCCAATAGAGACTTCCCTGGTCAATGTTTCACAGAATCCTTTGCGAATCAAGTGGAAAGCAGTCGAACAGGTGGGCCTTCCAAATGGGGAATCCAAAAAAGTGCTGAATTTCGATGGAGCTTCTTATACAAACGATTTTCTCCCGCTCTACCTAGAAAAGATACCACTTTCTCCCGGAATAAATTCCGCAACTTTTGCACTGATCAATCCGGTATATGAGGCCCTGGATCCTGCTTCGGAATTACTCGTTGCCAAAAAGCACCTTTCAGCAACAGTCAATCCTCAGACATTTGTTACGGTTGAGCGTGAAGTTCCTTCTGCGGAGGTTCGTTTTGTGCCTCTTCGACTCAATCCTTCCACCGGACATGTCGAAAAGCTGGTTTCGTTTGATCTGAAACTGAAATCATCAACCAGTGATGTTGAAAAAAAGCATTTATCACGTCATAACTATGCGCCATCTTCGGTATTGGCAACTGGCACCTGGTTCAGAATAGGAGTTTCTGCTTCGGGGGTCTATAAAATCAACTACTCATTTCTGAAAGGAATGGGTATCGACATGAAGTCAGTCAATCCTCAGAACATTCAGATCTATGGAAATGGCGGCAAGATTCTTCCGTTTCAAAATGCAGCCTTTCGTTATGATGACCTGGTGCAGAATGCCATTTATGTTAGCACAGGGGCAGGAAAGACCACGATGGACTCTTCCGATTTTCTGCTTTTTTATGGACAGGGAACAAGGACATGGAGCTTTGCCCCAGGAGCGCCAGGCACTAATAAATTTGTCCATTCGGTCAATGTCTATAGTGACACTGCATTTTATTTTCTCACTATTGATGCTTCAGTCCCTTCCCTTCGTGTTCCACTTCAGCCTTCAGACGCATCTCCTGCAAATAAATCGGTTAATACATTCGACGATTATGCTTTTGTAGAACATGACTCCATAAACCTTATTCAGTCGGGTAGAGAATGGTATGGAGATGCTTTTGATGAGATCAATTCTTACGTATACCCTTTTTATTTCCCAAACATTGATACGGCTCATGTCACCGTACGAGCCAATCTGGTGGCAAGAGCTGATGGGGACAGTACTTATTTTAAAGTGACTTGTCAAAGTAAATCACAAGTGTTTGGCACTCCTCCGGTCAGCTTCGCAACCTATTGGGCTGATTACGCCGAGGCGGGAACAGGTGATCTTTACCTTAAATCAGCCACATCCTCATTCAATGTAACAGTTTCAAAAGTTAGTCTTGCTCCGAATATCGGTTGGATGAATTATGTGGAAGTCAATGCAAGAAGGCAGCTTATAATGGCGGGAAATCAGATGTTGTTCAGGGATATTAATTCAACAGGGCTTGGAAATGTGGCCGCCTTCTCTATTTCAGGAGCAAATCCCCGCTTATGCGTTTGGGAAGTGACTGACCCGATTCATGTAAAAAACCAGGCATCCGTTTTTACTGCTGGAGTTAATACGAAAGATTTTACAATTGCTACTGACTCACTCCGGGAATTTGTGGTGTTTGATTCGACCGCATCAGGCATATTGTTGGCACCGACATTTTTCGGAAGAGTCCCAAATCAGAACCTCCATGGAACACCTCAGGAAGATTTCATCATAGTGGCTCATCCGCTTTTTATCAATGAAGCCAGAAGACTCGCCGATCTTCATACGAGGCTGGATAATCTCCGGACTGTGGTCGTTACTCCTCAGCAGATTTATAATGAGTTTTCTTCTGGCAAGCAGGATGTGACCGCCATTCGTGATTTTGTAAAGATGATGTATGACCGGGCCCGGGTTTCCGGCATCACCGCAGATAAGCCTAAATATCTTTTGCTTTTCGGAGACGGTTCTTATGACCCGAAACATCGTCTGCCGGGAAACACCAATTTTGTTATCGCATTTGAAAATGCAGATGCGTTAAACTACAGCGATTCATATGTCTCCGATGCTTACTTCGGATTACTGGATGATACCGAAGGCGGGTGGGATTCGGGAGCAGACATTGGAGCTCTGGATATCGGCATTGGGAGATTTCCCGTACGGACCCCTCAAAGCGCAAAAGATGTCGTCGATAAGGTCGAAAAATATGTTAGTCTCGGTAGCCCTCCGACTCAGACAGGATGCGTAGTTCCTGGCTGTACCGTTATGCGTGACTGGAGAAACACGGTTTGTTTTGTAGCGGATGATGGAGACGGAGCGACACACGTGCTTCAAGCAGAACAACTGGCAACAATGCTTGATACGGCATACAAATCATATAATATTGACAAGATATATCTTGATTCTTACCAGGAAGAACATACTCCGTTAGGTACCCGGTATCCAGATGTAAATACTGCCATCACACAACGAGTGGAAAAAGGCGCACTCATTTTTAATTACACCGGGCATGGCGGGACTGCCGGCCTCTCTCATAAATCAGTTGTAGACAATACCATGATCAACAGCTGGGACAACCTTTGTAATATGCCATTCTTTGTGACAGCCACCTGTGAGTTTGCACAATACGATAACCCTGCATTCGTTTCCTCCGGAGAAGGAATTCTTCTTAACCCAAACGGAGCAGGAATTGGATTACTTACTACAGTAAGGCTTGTTTTTTCAACTCCCAACTTTAATCTCAACCAAAATTTTTACCGTTGCGCATTCAAACCCGTGAATGGAGTAATGCCAAGGCTGGGTGATATCTATCGGAGCACACAGAATCTCTCCGGAAGCCTCGTGAATAACAGGAATTTTTCCCTTCTTGGGGATCCTGCTCTTCGTTTAGCATATCCTGAAAATACTCTTAAAACGACTTCGTTCAATAGCACTGTAGTTTCAGCTGTGACCATAGATACGGTTCATGCACTCTCTAGGGTTTCGGTTAAAGGTTATATCACTGATTCACTTGGAAATAAATGGAATGGTTTCAATGGTTCGGTTTATCCGACGGTCTATGATAAACCTACTAACCTCACCACTCTATCAAATGATGGAACGGTAGACAGCCCTCCCATAACTTATAAGCTACTTCATAATGTGATTTTTAAAGGCAAGAGCTCTGTGGTGAATGGCGATTTCCAGTTTTCCTTTGTTGTGCCTAAAGACATCGCATTTCAGTATGGACCGGGTAAGATTAGCTATTACTTTGAAAATGGGGTCCAGGATGGGGCGGCAATGTTCAATCAATTTCTGGTGGGTGGGATGCTGGCGAATCCTCCGGTGGATGTTACAGGACCCAAGATCCGCCTTTTTCTAAACGACACAACCTTTCAGTATGGGGCTAATACCAATAGAGATCCAAGACTGTTTGCCATCCTTTTCGACAGCAGCGGGGTAAATATTGCAGGGAACGGCATCGGACATGACCTTATTGCGGTGCTTGATAATAATTCTGCCAACCCTTCCGTGCTTAATGATTATTATAGCCCTGATCTGAATACTTACCGGAGCGGAAGAATAACATATCCTTATACCAATCTTTCAGAAGGAATACATACGCTCCGGCTTAAGGCATGGGATGTATATGGCAATTCCTCGGAATCGGTTACTGAGTTTATCGTCGCTTCTAATGCTCCCTTGGCTCTGAATCATGTTCTGAATTATCCAAATCCGTTTACAACGCATACCAGTTTTTTCTTCGAAGACAATGAGTGCTGCCAGACCCTGAGTGTCGAAATTGCAATCTTTACGATTACCGGCAAGCTGGTTAAGACGATTGAGACCAACTTTAATATAGACGGATATCGCTCCCCTCCAATAGATTGGGATGGTAGAGATGATTTTGGAGATAAAATCGGGCGAGGCGTATACGTTTATAGGCTAACTGTACGTTCTCCATCCGGTGGAGCTACCGAGAAATTAGAGAAACTAGTCATCTTAAATTAATTTAATACCTTAGCGGTCCTTAAAAATCAAGGCTTCTGAAGTTCAGAAACAAAGAGCGATGTTTACAAAAAGACTTAGAATAGCAGGCTTGTTCCTTTTAGGTGCCAGTCCGGCAATTGTTGCACAGCATAACCTTACCACCAGTCAGTTACTCGGCCAGGTAAATACGATTACTACAGCGGTTCCTTTTTTGATGATTTCCCCAGACTCACGAGCCGGTGGAATGGGAGATGCAGGTTGCGCTTCCAGTCCTGATGCCAATTCAATCCACTGGAACCCTGCCAAACTTGCGTTTCTTGACAAAAAAATGGGACTGAGTATTTCTTATACCCCATGGTTAAGAGCACTCGTTCCTGATATCAACCTCGCTTATATTTCATTTTATGTAAAGCCCGGGTCTAAAAAATCAGATCAGTGTATTGCTGCCTCTCTCCGTTATTTTTCTCTCGGAGATATCACTTTTACAGATATAACCGGTGCAACCATTGGTCAGTTCAGGCCTTATGAGATGGCGCTAGACCTTGCTTATTCAAGAAAACTTGGTAAAATGTTTTCTGTAGGACTTGCAGCCCGTTATATTTATTCAAATCTGACAAACGGGGTGGATGTGGCCGGAGCAAATACGCATGCGGCTCAGACTGGTGCAGTCGATATCTCTATGTTCTACACGAACAATAAGGTAAAAGTTGGTGATAAGAAAAGCATCCTTAATCTTGGGCTGGACATCTCCAATATGGGAGGTAAAGTGGCTTACACCAATACTGCCGTAAGGGATTTTATTCCTATCAATCTGCGAGTTGGAGGAGCTCTTACTATGGAATTGGACAAATATAATACCCTTACTTTCTTAGGGGATATCAATAAGCTTCTTGTTCCTACTCCTCCTCACTATGATACTGTAAATCATACTTCGGTAATTACTGCAGGAATGGATAATAATGTTCCAGTCGTGCAGGGAATGCTCCTGAGTCTTAATCCGAATGATCCTCCCGGTGGGTCTACAGAGTATCTAAGAGAGTTTGACCTTTGTGGAGGAATGGAATACTGGTATGATAAACTTTTTGCAGTCCGTGCCGGATATTTCTATGAGCATCCTACCAAAGGAAACCGTAAGTATTTTACGCTCGGGGCAGGGATTAAATACAGCGTTTTCACTCTTGATTTTGCGTATCTGATTCCTACAGACCAACGTAATCCGTTGCAAAACACTCTCCGTTTTACCCTGATCTTCGACTTTGATGCTCTCAAAGACCAGAACAAGGAATCGACTGGGACTTCTACCAACTAGGCAAACTCTTAATTTATATATGAGTAGAATCAGAATTGGATTCGGTTTCGATGTGCATAGACTTGAAACCGGCCGTGCTTTTTGGCTCGGAGGTATTCACCTTGAACATACCAAAGGCAGCCTTGGACATTCCGACGGAGATGTACTGATCCATGCAATCTGCGATGCCTTGCTTGGTGCTGCGAATCTGAGAGATATAGGATACCATTTCCCAAATACTTCTCAGGAATTTAAAGACATCGACAGTAAAAAATTGCTTAACCGGGTTGCATGGATAATACGCCAGGCAGGTTTTGAGATCGGAAATATAGATGCTACTGTTTGTTTGGAGCTCCCTAAGATAAACCCTCACATTCCGGAGATGCAGAGAGCTATGGCCGCGGTACTGGAAATTCCGATAGAAGATATATCGATTAAAGCAACCACCAATGAAGGTCTCGGATATGTGGGCTCCGAAAACGGGGTTAATGCTTATGCCGTTGTTCTTATCACGAAAGGGTCCTGAGAAAGACTACTCATAGTAAAATACCTTTACCATTGCAGTGTCCTTTAGAAAATCGATGTTGCTGATTGTGATCCGGTGAATGTTCAGACCCGTTCTTTTTTTCAAGTCCTCTATCAACACTTCTGTATCCTCTGGTTTAATCAACGCAATATTCTCGTACAAGACCACCTGCTGTAATTCCCTCTTCAGGATCAAGTTTGACTCCAGCAAATAGACAGCGAGCAGAATAACAGAATCTATAAGTAACAACTCCAGGATCGTTCCTTTGCTCACCGCAGTAATCAATCCTATGGATATGACCACAAACAAATACGTCATTTCCCTTGCCGAGATGCCCTCCGTCCGGTAGCGAAGCATAGAGAATACGGCAAACAGGCCAAATGCCGCCCCAAGTGACATGTCAACCTTATTCAGAAGGTAAGTGATCAGAAAAATAAGCAGATTGAAGACCAGGAACGTAAAAAAGAATTCTTCATTTTTGTAGACCCTGTAATAAATGAAGCGGACCAGAATAAGAACGATTAATATGTCCAGAAGGAGTCGCGCAAAAAAGGTTCCGGAAAGTTTGTCTATCCGCAATTCGAAGAATTTCTTGTCACTGTCCTTTTTCTTCTTCTCCAGACCAATCTCCGGTATTTTCATCTCCTCTTTTCTTCCGGCAGTATCGGTTGAAAGGATTTCTGCTGTGGCAACGGATGGGGGTAGGAGCAGACTCAATAAGAATATGTAAAGACTAATTCTATACAGCATAGACGTTTTTCTGAATGAGAGTTAAGGTTTCTTTGAAGTTGTTTGCTTTTATTCCTTCCTGAATAAAAGTCATCGCTATACAATATTTACTGATAGAAGATTCCCTGACTCCATTTTTTTTCATTAGCGTTTTCAAGGGGCTCATACCCGCTTTGGACTGTTTAAGTTCTGCGACGACCGTATTCCCGAATGTGTAATCTTTTCCATCCGCTCCCGCATGTAGCCCGAGGTCAAAGGTAATTCTTTCTTCTGCATTAAAGCTAACAAGGGTTATCCGGGAATAATTTACGGTCAG
>PLYR01000125.1:0-122057 GCA_003153435.1 Bacteroidota bacterium | reverse complement strand
TAATTCAGAAAGGAGAGCGGGCAGTTGGCTTTCAGGGAAAATAAATTTGGTGTCGGTTCTTTCCTGCAGACTACTGTTTCCCAACTCGGCTAGGGATATAGTGGAAAAAGAGTTTAAGGTTTCCTGAATAGTCTGAACCATTTATGTCGATAATAAAAGCCGGTTGTTCCCAGCAGAGCCAATAACCCTCCGGTAATAGAGGTTTTCACAATAGCGTTATAGCTCTGGTGGGATGGACCTGGTAAAAGTAAGGCAAAAAGAGTGCAAAGAAACAAGGAGATATAAAACAGCCAAAAATATTTATCACCTTTTAAGTTCTGTTCCACGTGGCAAGGCCGCTGGTGAAACTGATATATAATAAATAAAGCACCTAAGATGGAGGTCCCATGTTTTACGAGCTTATAAACGTAGAAACGGACTCCTCCAATATTAACTTTCCAATGAAGAAAAGTTAGCTTTCTTACGAAAAAAGCATCAAAAGAAGTGAAGCTATCCCAGAGTAAATGGGTAAATCCACCAATAAGTATTGAAATAATTACAATCCATAAACTGTTTCTTAAGTAATCGCCCCACTGCAATGTCTCGTAGCAGCTTAGCCTTAGCCGGAAATAAGCAGGCAAGTTTCTAATGAGTATGTTCCTGAAATATTGATGGAAAAGGAATGCCGCAATCAGTGCTTGAGGAAGGTCCAGCCAGAGGAGCCCGAAAAGATTATGGCTGTAATAGCTTTCTCTTCTCAGACCGATAAAGTATTCAAGATCTGGAATCATGCTTCCGGCCACAAGCCCTGTAACTGAGTAGAAACGTCTTGGCAGGTATTTGAAAGGAATCACCAGAGCCGGATGAGAAAAGGTAAAGCCCATAGATTCAGGTCTGAGGAAACATCTTTATAACTTTTTCAATCGTAAAAGCTTTGATATTCCGGTTGTAACAATACTTTACAATCGCCTCAAAATACTCCGGAGTACAACCCCAGCTAGAGGGATTCTTTTGAACATCGTGGGTGTAAAAAACAAGCCAGCCTTTTGTCCTGATGGCTTGTTCAATGAAGTCAAAAACCTTCTGAGGGTCCATATGCTCATCGAGTTGAACAGCCTGCAGATTGTTAAGATCAGTACATTTATAATTGATTCCCCGATTAATGCTCCTGGCAGAATCATAAATTTCACGAACGAGTTTTTTGGACTCCAGGGTCTGTTCCCCATAAGGGTATGCAAAGCTGGTGAAACGATAGCCTGGTATCAGTTCGTTTATTTTATCCTGATTTTTCTTTAGGTCTTCTCTGATCTTGCTCAGCCTGGACTTATAAAAGTGAATGTGATTATAGGTATGACAGCCAAGTTCTCCGCCATCCTCAACAACATCTGTCAGGTGCTTGATGTCGAAGCATGCGCCTTCAGGCCTGTTTTGTTCAGCAAGACCGAGGGAAATGAAATACGTTCCCCGGAATCCATATTTTTTCAGAATCTCTGCCCCATTCATAAACGCCGAATTGGGGGCGTCATCAAACGTGAATGAGATAACCGGCTCTGATAGTTTCAGAAATTTCTTCTGTTGAACCAATAAGCAGGCAAGGTAACGCTGGATTTTAAAATAAAGGTCCATTATAATCCAATGTAAATTCTAAATTTTGATCTCTGTTCATGCCGGAATTGACGTGTCACAAATTCCGGAAAAGGCCTTTCGCGATGAATATAGCAAGAGAGTATATATCCATAAACTTGTATTAAGGATCCCAGGAAATAAGGCTTTCTTGCAAGATCCCTTGCTGCATTGCCAATGAAAAAGGGAAGCCAATATGGAATGGATCCTTTATAACATCCTGTAACGAAGTGATTTTCCCAGGTTGATTTTCGGATTCCTTCCGGTTTCAGATGGTTGAAATAATAATCAAAAGTCCATGTTTTCCATCCCAGGGCCCTGGCTGCCACCAGAGCCAACGAGTCTTCTCCCCGCGTCCTGGATTCATAAAATTTCCCAATCTGAAGAAAGCAGGAATAGCGGATGATGAGACTTGCGCCCCTGCCTCCTATTCTGTCCTTTATTTTTTCCGGAACTCCATTTTCAACCAAGTGCCCGGAAGCGATTCCGAGCCTGGGCTCTGTCATAAATTCATGAATCATCCGGGTAAAATAATCTTTCCCGAAACTGGTATCCCCATCAGCTTTCACGATTAGGTCAACAGGAATAGTGCGAAGCAGGTCGGCATAGTTAATGATGGCAGCGACTCTTCCCCCGGTATTTCGAAGGTGATTCATAAAAGAAGACAGCTTGATATACTTGATAAAAGTATAATCGTTGGAATAGCGACCTACGATTTCGGAGGTATTATCCGTAGAGTCGTCATCCATAATGAACCACTCGGCAGGCTTTTGTTCCTGAGCTATGACGGACTTAATTGTTTCTTCAATGAATCGTCCCTCATTTTTTGTAGGAGTGATAATGCTATAGTTCATGTCTTAGTTTTTTGTATTTAAAAAAATAAGCAAAGCTGGTTCCAAGAATGAACTTGGCGAAGTAATAGGGTAATAAAAGTTTTATTCCATGGAAGTAAAAAAAAGACAACTGCTTGGGAATATAATTCACAGAATGCCGGGAGAAGAAACTCTTTATAAAAACGGATGTGTTATCGCCCCTGAGGGCAGACCCTTTTGATGTTTCCTCTGTCCGGTCAATGACCTTGCATGAATAGGAGATCATCACACGATATCCTTTTTTCCAGGCTCGGAGAGCCAGGTCATCGTCTGATCCATATTGAGGGAAAACACGTTCATTCAGATATCCCAGGTCTTTGAAAAGAGAGGTCCTTAGGAAGGTGCCTCTCCCATTTAATGCATAAGTAGGAATAAGACCCTTGTCAGGAATTTTATATAGAAATTCAAATCCCGGATGATAGATCTCCTTTTTGAGCAGATACCAGTTTATACTCTTAATGCCTGAAAAACTGACTCTATGAGGCACTCTTTCGGTAATGGAAAGGCTTCCTATGATACTTCTATCACCGGCCAGCTGCAAAGCATTGACGAGAGAATCGGTGTATTCAGGTCCAATCTGTGAATCATCGTTCAACAAGAGCAAGGCATCGGGGTTAAATGCGTGTAAGGCATATCTGATACCTTCGTTGACAGATTTTGTCCACCACCAGTTTCCGGGTCCTTTGAGAACAACAACTTCTTTGAATTCCCGCTCCAGCATGATAGAAGTTCCGTCGGTGGAACCATCTAAAACGATCACCGGAATAAGGTCAATATTCAGAAGGTTATTTTGCCCGGCAAGTTGAAGCAAGAGTTTCTTCAAATATGCTTTTCGGTTGAAGGTAGGGATGATGATCGCTACCTTTTTAATGTGTTCCATTGGTTTAATGTTTTAAATAACAAAGTATTTAGGATGGATCAATAAATTGTCTGAACCACACTTCCAGATTAATCCATTTCCATATTTCCTTAGACCAGTCGGCTGCACCTGAAAGATGAGCAGCGTATTTTTCCTTACATTGCTTAATGTCAAAATATCCTCTTTGAGCGAACCTGGGGCAGTTTAGCATGGCCTCTATATAGTTTTTGAAGTCTTTGGTTCTGAACCATTCATCCGCAGGTACTCCATAGCCTTTTTTATCATGGCGGTTATAAATCGAAGGGGGTAAGACATCTTTGACAGCTTCCCTAAGAATATATTTGCTTACTCCACCCCGGATGATCTGGCTGGCTGGCATGGAAAGTGTTTTTTCTACCAGATGATGATCCAAAAAGGGTATTCTGGATTCTATGGAGAAGTGCATAGAATTAAGATCACCCCATTTAAGCAGATGCTCCAGTTTGTATTCGAAATGTTGGAGAAAGAAATCATGCAGACTTTCCGGATTGTACAGATCTTCCGTTAGGGTGGATGTCCGGAAATGCTGGTCATAGAATGCAGAGGAGACATTCCCGAATGTTTTTTTGCTGGTATATTTCTTCAAGCCTGCCGGGAGGAGGTAATACCCGAAATAGCCAAAGGCTGTCATTGAAGAATGCTTTTTCAAATATCCTTTCGATTCTCTTACCAGGCTGACCAGTTGCATGTTTGTTAGTAGTTCCTTGAAATAGCTGCCGAAGAAATACTTATAACCTCCCAGCATTTCATCTGCTCCCTGTCCGTCCATCGTCACAACCACCTTCCCTTTTGCAAGCTGCATAACTTTGTATTGTGCATAAGGGCTTACTCCTGGAATGGGTTCAGTCATCGACGATATAAATTCTTCAAATTCTTCAAAGAATGAGCTGGCATTCGGATAAGCAAAATGCATCTCGGCTACTTGTGTTCTGAATTTTTCAATGAATTCACTTTCATCCATATCACTACCCTTTTCGAACACCGAGGAAAAGGTTTTCATGCTGTTCTGTTCAAGATCATTACAGAGAATGGAGGTAAGACTGGAAGAATCGATTCCGCCGCTAAGAGAAATACCAACGGGCACGTCGCTCCTCAAGCGAAGTTGAAGGGACTTGCTGATCTCTTCTCTGTATTCCAAGGGTGTTGTCACTGTTGGGTAAGAGAGATGATCGGAAAGGTTATACCACTTTCGAATTTGTACCTGGTTTCGTTTTATGGTTATCTGATGTCCATGTTGAAGCTTGAGAATTCCGCTGAAAAAGGTCTCTTCGCTTTGATCAGTCCGGTTGTATACCAGGTATTCGAAGATTGACTTTGAATTAGCCTGAGGCCTCTCAATGACCGGGAGAATGCCTTTTATTTCAGAAGAAAAGATGAAGGAAGCTTCATTCTGATAATAATAAAATGGTTTAATCCCAAACCGATCTCTGGCACCGAAAAGAATTTGTTCTGCGGCATCATAGATGACAAATGAAAAATCACCGTTTAGTCTGTGAAGACATTTTTCGCCCCAAACAATATATGCGGCCAGAAGCACTTCGGTATCGGAGGCAGTGGAGAAAGGATAATGGACCTGAAGTTGTTTTTTTAATTCCAGATAGTTATATATTTCCCCATTGAACGCAATGGAATATCGTTTGTCCCAACTAACCATTGGTTGGTGAGCGGCAACTGAAAGGTCAATGATACTTAGCCGGACATGTCCAAAACAGAGCATATCTGCCAGGAACAAGCCTTCATCATCGGGGCCACGGTGCTTTATTTTCTGAAGCATTTTGGTTACCTGGTTCGGGTCAACCGACTCTCCTTTTAATGAAACAATTCCAGCAATTCCACACATAGCTCAATTAGATATAGTAGTGATAACCCGTTTGATTTTGTTTTTCATATTCTGAAGAACCCATTCACCGGCCCAAGGCAGCCACCTGTTTTCCCAGCGCTGGGGATGTGTGGTTATCATGACCTGATTGGGTAGGGCCTTGATCCCTCGAATGATGTCGAAGGTTGATTTGAACCCGGGGTTGTGAGAGCCCAAGACTTTATCTCTTACACTTACTTTTTCACCATTCCATCTTCTGCCCGTGTCGGTGAGATAGCAGAATCGATCGAAATCAATTTCGAAATAGGGTTCACCCTGAATTCCAAAAACCTTGTAGTTGTATTTATCCCATATTTTCCGGTTATCCCATTTGCTTAATGGACTTCCATGCATACAGATCGTAGTAACCGGATAGTATTGCCTGAAATATTCAAGATTCGATTCGAAGAGCATTAAGGCTTTATCTGTATTCCCCTGTGCAAGTGCAAGATCTTCATAATGGTAACCTATTTCATGTCCCAGAGCTGCGATAGAACGAATGATGTGGGGATGATTGCTTTCTTTGACAATCCGGAAATAATAGGTAGCCCTGATACCCAGTTTATGTTCCATCTGTGCGGTAGCCAGAGAATTAGCGGGGTTCTTGTCTACGTCATGCCTGAGAATGACCTGTCTGTCCTCTATGCTCTTTGTTAAATGATCTTCAAAGGTGTTGAATGAATAAGCATTTTTAATCAGGGTATCCAGCAGCATTTCGTATGCAACTAACGTGAAATCTCTCATGTCAATTTGTTTAGGATTTGATGATTATTTGGCCCGGGTTTGAAGGCCTTCTGGAAATCAGGATCTTTTCTGAGGATAGGAATGCTGCGGGGATAATTTTCCACAACCCAGATCATCAGTGCAGTCACATCAATTTTATCGCTCACTATTTCTTTGGAAGCCGCTTGAAAGATCGCCTTTGACTTGGTGTCACTCATGATTTCAATAGCCCTGGAAGTAAGCCCGTCGTTGGTCCGGAAAAGTTCTATCAACCCCAGTCTGACTTCTTCATCGAGTGTTCCGGCTTTGGCTTTGCTTATGCAAAGGGTAGGAGTGCCCAGAAAGGCAGCTTCCGCAGACATCGTAAGGCTCTCACTCACCAGTAGACTGGCTCTGCTCAGCAAGTCGTGCATTTGGGCGGGGTGAATGCGGTAGGCATATTGGGCCAAATCAACAGGGAGTGTTGATTCAGAAGAAATAATTATTCGGGCATAAGCAGAAAGTTCTTTAACCAGCTTGTGTTTTTCTAGGGAAGTAAGCCCAGACATTCCCATATCATGACTGGCCTCCCAGGAAACAAACCTAAGCAAGATGTATTTTTCACCCTCGGATAAATTAAGTGAGTGCTCAATCTGGGCTGGGCTTGCTGAAAAGCGGAGTGGATGAGTGGAACATAACTCCATAAAACCGTCGAACCGGATATGCTTTTTTCCATAGTGCCGGCGATAGACCTGAGGGGTAAGAATGGCCCTTGTAAAAGGAACATACAAGATGTGTTCGAAAATATTATTATCCGTGTCATCAAAGGCAATGTGAGGCTTCCTCAGAATCCAGGCGGTATGTGCTGCATAAGGAGAGCCAAAGCTGAGGAAGAGATCTGGTTTCGTTTTTCTTGCTTTGCGGAGTAGAATATAATCGGCCCGGAAGATGTAAAGTAGTTTACCAAAGAATCCTTTCTTGCCCTTCCCCCTGCTAGAATAAGGTATTTCATAATAATTCAGGAGCTGGAAGGTAACTTCTTTGTCTCTTGCCGTAACTACAACAGAATGCCCTTTCTGCTCCATCAATCTGATAAAGTTTTTGAAATAATGCACGTGTGCAGGGTGACCTATATCAATAAATACTTTCATGCAGAAAACTCTTTTTTATAGACAAATTGTACAAACAAAAGACTGTAGAAGAAGGGTCTCAAAAAGATAGACTGGCTGAAGCCAAGTGTGAGAACAACAAGCAAAGCATAGAGTGCAAATTTTGAAGAGAACCCTGAGCTGATGCACATATATTTGAAAGATTGATAATAACTGAAAAAGAAGAGAATGAAGAGAAAAATGCCATAGGTTGCAAGTAAATCTGTAACGCTGTTGTTCCTGTGTTGTTCTTCGGAAAAAAAGGAAAATGTCCTTCCTCCGTATCTCATAACCCCTCTTCCCCAGCCAATATAAGGACTGGAGGCAAAATCGGCCAGGTCCACAGAGGCACTGCCAAAACGGGATGAGGTGGTTGTAGAAGCCAGACTTATGTTTTCATCCACCTTGGTGCTCAAGAAATTGAGAGAATAGTATAGGAATAAAATAATTGGCGTTGCCACGAGTGAAAAGACGATTTTCCTCAAAGGGCTTTGTCTGACCAGATAAAAAGAAAAAAGCAGTACGAAACAAGCAATATAACCTGCAGTGGAAAAAGTGGTTCCGATGGCAACAAGCAGTACCCATGTTTTCCAGTTGAAGAGTTCTCCTCCCCGAATCAGATGAAAAAGCAGGGCCAGGTTCAGAAATACAGCAAAAAGACCAGGCTCCCAGAAAGGTCCCGGGTTTCTGAATTCATTCAGAACGCACTCGTGGAAGCAGAACAGGATATTTGTGGGCCACACCACATAAAACTCCTCATTGGCTCCGAAAGGAGAAGAAAAAAAAGGACTGACATGGTCCGTAAAGAAATTGAAAAACGGTGGAAAGAGCATAGAGATCGGGTAGAAGATAAAACTGACGAGTGAAAAAAAGCAAATTATATTGACGTAATAGTTAGTGAAATTCCGGCCTGAAATCATGACAATAAAGAAGCCTAAAAACATCCGGATAAAAGTCCCTGAAATCATTACAGGATCAAAGGGCTTGATAAACATGAACTGAAGGATTTCGACCACCAGGAACGATAATACAATTGGAAGCACCCGAAAATCGAAGGGTAGGCTTCTCTTCAAATAAACAAATAGGGTGATAATGAAGAGGATCATGAAATTAGCCTGGGCCACCAGAAAGAATGGGAACCCACTGACCGCAATCAATCCCCCGATCAGGAAATAATCTGTTCCGGCTCTGAGGTGTGTATTTCTGCCAGAAGTCTTCATCTTTTCATTCTATCTCTGTTTAATAATCGTCTTACTTCAAAAGGAGCTATAAGCGGACCATAGAGGCTGCAGATAATTGTAGAAAGTATGATCCCTTCAATGCCCCAATGCAATATCTGTGAGAAATAATAGGCAAGTGGAATAAACAGAAGCATGCCTATTACATTAAAGAGCATTTGAAGTTTGATCTGGCCGATGCCATTCAGTATTAAGATGTAGATGTTTCCGAAGCTGATGATCACGGTATAAAGCATCATGAAGATGGAAATACGGATATCAACCTTGACTTTGTTTCCAACCCAGAAGTCATAGGCATAACCGGATAAAAAAAGCATACAGACAGAAGCAAGTACCAGAACAAGCCAAATGTAAAAAAGGTGTTTTACCGTTTTGCGCATCCAGGCGTAGTCCTGTTTTACAAAAGCTTCAGTGTAGGCCGACCAGTAAGGGGTGGTAATAATACTGAATACCATGGTTATAATCCCGAAATACCGGAAAGCCACGTTATAGGGAGTTACATACTCCGGAGAAAAGAACCGGCATATGAGTAAGTTACTGGTCTGAAAGAAGATCAGGACTGAAATTTGAATAACGAAAAACTTCACACCTAAACTAAGCACATCGGATAAAGCGCTGAAATTAAAGCTCCGGAAGCTGGGTGCATAACTCTTGAAAGAGTTTCTGAAATAATAAATATTTACAAATGCCAGCACTGCAACGGGGAAACAAGAAAAAACGAGTGCTACGTGAAACAGGCTTTGCTTGGTGAATCTGACCAGTAGAGCCACAGAAACCAGGACGAGCAGGTTTGAGAGCATACTATTCAGCGAAACCTTTGCAGGTTCCTGGTTGCTTAAAAGAATGCTATTTATCAGTTGAAGAATAAATTGAATTGAAAACATGGAGAATAGAATGAGGGCCAATGATTTTAGGTTTTCATCAACTTCAATCGGGATGTTCAGAAGCCTGTTCCAATTCAGGAATTGATTGATGAGGAGAAAAATGCAAAACAAGACACATACCAGTGCTGCAATGGAAAAGTAAGCGGTGCTCACATATGTTTTAGCTCTGGAGGTTTCATTTTTGGCAATCGATTCTGCAAGTTTGTTCCTCAATCCATGGCCGAGTCCAACATCAAAAAAATTGATCCAACCGAGCATGGAGCTGATGGTTAACCAGACGCCGTATTTTGTCGGACTCAGATAGTTAATCGTCAAAGGCAGTAGGGCCAGATTGATGACTATGCTCACTCCTTTGATCACAAAAGACCCTGCAATATTTCGGAGTGCTCTTACTGAACGCGGATTCCCGGATTTTAAATATTTAGAGATCATCCTGTTTAGCGCTGATTGATATATCTGTTTCTTTTGCCGAAGGGCGTGTCGCGAGGGTCCACATCATTCAGGAGCCAGCACAGATTTTGCACATCTTTCGAATCGAAATCATTCAGAAGGGCAGCAAGCTCCTTTTTCAAAGTCACTCCCTGCCTGACCACCAGGATCTTCAGATCTGCATGGTTCATTAATACCAGTCCTTCACTGATTAAACCTACCGGCGGGGTGTCAAGTATTACGAAGTCGTAACGGGTCTTGAGCTCATGGAGCATCTCTTCTGTTTTTCCCGAATTGATCAGCTCTGCAGGATAAGCAGGAACCTTACCTGCCGGAAGGAAATCCAGAAACGGAGTCGTAGTTTTAACAATAGCATCGTCCAGGTCTGCATTATCTTCCAGGATAGAACTTATTCCAAGTGTATTGGGTAACTGAAGGCTTTGATAAAGATTTGGCTTGCGGAGATCGAAATCCATCAACACTGTTTTACGGCCAAGCAGGGCGAGGCTCACTGCAAGATTCAAAGATGTAAATGATTTACCCTCGTTCGGTTTAGTAGAGGTGAGGAGGATAAGCTTGTGTTGTTTTCCTGGAAGGAAATAGTGAAGATTAGCCCTTACTCCACGAATAGATTCAGCCACTGCTGAGTTTGGTTCATCAACCAAAACAAGCGATTCCTTCTTTTTTTTCTTGTGACAAATGTTACCAAGAAAAGGAAGGTTGCGAAGTTCTTGCAACGCGTGATTATTATCTACTTTGTTGTTAAAAGTGCGGGCTGTCCCAATTAAAGTAAACGGAAGGATAAGTCCGACAACTAAGGCAACCACCAGATTGATCATTCCATTCGGTGAAACAGGATGGAGCTGGGTCAGCCGGGCAGGTTCAAGGATGTCATTTTTTGAAAGGTTTGAAGCTTTTGCAACTTGCGCCTCTGCCTTTTTTTCCAACATGTAATTCACGAGGTTGTCATTCAGCCTGTAGTTTCTTTCTATTCCAACCAGTTGCCGCTCAGTTGTAGGCAGTGTCTTTATTTGTTCATTCCCTTTTCCGAGCCTGCCCTCAATGGATTTGAGTTGTAGTCTGGTGGTCTGAATAAGCGATTCAATGTTTTCAGAGAGTGCAGTCTTTTGATTCTCCAGTTCAATGCTTAGATTTTTGAAGGAGGGACCTGCCGTGATGTTCTTTTTTATCAGATTATTTTTTTCTGTATTCAATTTGAGATATTCGGAGATAAGACCGGACAAGACCATATCATTCACACCCATAGAAGAAGGGATCAGAATATCTGAATGGTCTTTATTTTTTTCGAGATTCGAGAAGACATAATTGTAATAGTTTAGCTTGGTCTCCAGGTCAGCTTTCTGGTTTTCAAGTTCCAGGGCTCCTTTGAAAACCTGATCCGTTTTTGATGCGATCTGCATTACTTTGTTTTCCGAGCGGAATTGCTGTAGACGTTCTTCTGCTTGCTTCAGGGAATCTTCCAGAGATGTTAACTGGTTGTCGAAATAATGAATGGTGTTCTCCGCAACCTGGTTCTTTTTATCAAGATTGCGTTGGATATAAGCCGCAGTTACCGCATTTATAATATCGATGCCTTTTTGTGGGCTAGCCACCTTTAGTTTTATTGAAGCGGCCTGAATATCTTTACTGACTTGCTCTATATGGATAGATTTTTGGTACTCGTAGGTTAGATTGTGAAGATCATTGAATTGAAAAAAGAATTTCGATTCCGTAGGAAAGGTGCCAAGTTGTTTAGGGTTAACAATAATCCGGACAGAAAGAAAACCATTGGAGATGGTATCTCCTGAAGAAAAATCTTTGATAAACGAGCTAGGAACGGTAACAAAACCTGATTTCTCAGAAGTATAATCAAACAGGTTAACCCCATCATGAGTATGCTCCGGAAACAAGCGGTATCGTTCATGACCTAATGGAAGAATCTGGAATTTGAGATCCAGAGGCTGGAAGTGACTCCCGATTGTTTCTACCTTAAACGGGAGATCCGAATAAAGTTCCCGCTTTAGGAGTCCAGTTGAAAAGGAGTAAGAAACTGCTGATGGAGTCTTGCGCAGTGCATTGTAAATTAAATCGGATGACTTCATCTTCAAAATTTCCTGTTGAATATCACTCGACGGAGTAAAAATGGAAAACGATTTCATGAATTCTTTGGAAGGATCCGGAACGGGACCATTGTTCTCTTCTATCAGAATGACAGCACTGACTTCATACAGGGGTTCGAGATACCAGTTGATGAAGAAAGCAATGGCTGTAAAAAGAGCTATGGAAAGGATAAATACATACCAATAGCGTTTCAGGATATTCAAAGCTGCCCGGATATACAGGAAACTTTCTTGTTGTGCAGGAACTTCTGTTGGTCTGGTATCAATAAAATTGCCTTTCAGGACTGGTGTACTTGACATAGGATTGATTTGAAATTTCATTTCTTAACGTAGTATAAAGCAAGGAAGACGGTTGTTATGGCAGAGACCACGAGGGCAAAAGGGTATTCTTTCATGCCAAACCTCCGTATTCTTAAAGGCTGGATATATAGAATATCATTCGGGTGCAGGAAATAGAAGTCGGATTTAAATAAATCATCTGTAGTGAGATCAAGGTTGTATTTGTGGATCTTCTTATCTTTTTCCCGGATCAGCGTAACATTTTTTCGATCCCCGTATTCGTTGATATCTCCTGCCATCCCAACGGCACGAAAAATGGTCAGGTGATCATTTGTAAACGGGTAAGTTCCAGGCTTTCCAACTTCCCCGAGAATGGTAATGGTGGAATTGACAAATCTTACTGAAACCATTGGGTTGCTGAGCATTCCTTTTACTGCATCTTTAATCAGGCGGGAAGCGCCTTCCAGAGTCTGACCCTGCAGATGAAGGCTTCCAAGAATAGGCAGATGTACATTTCCTGAATCGTTTACGGTATAGCTAAGGATAGCCAGAGTGGCATCTGAGATGGAACTGTAATTCTGTTTTTCCTGGTTAAAGAAATTATAACCAGGCTGATCCAAACTAGCCACATTGATATAGAGCATATCAAAGGGCTGGATTTGCAGATCTTTTCCATTGTTCATGGAATATTCTGCATCCTTTTTTTCAACTGGTGATTGTACATAAACGATTTTATGCTGTGGAACACAGGAAAAGAAGAGTATACATAAAGTTATTCCCAGACACAGCATTCTTTGGACCATGATTAATGATTTAGAAGATTAATTCTTTCATAATGAATTAAAAACTACCGTTGGATTTGGAGAAAGAGGCCCTGGATCAGGAACTCTGACTTTTACGCGAGATTATATTGTACATGGCCATCCAGAAAAAACGGAAGTTTGTAAGGAAAGCATTGTTTTTCATTGAGTTCAGATATATCCGTTCCGCATGGATGACCCCTTTGAATCCGGTAATACCCAGAGAAACGTTAGGGGGGATACAGCCGGGTTTATATTTAATCCTTTCTTTCTGTAAGGCTTCCGGAAGGGCGCGAAACCCGAATTCGCTCAGGGGTCTCACTCCTACGAGGTTCAGTTCGCCTCTTACCACATTCAGGAGTTGGGGGATCTCGTCCAGGTAATAACGGCGGATTGTCTTTCCCCAACTGGTAAGTCTAAAATCGTGATTCGGTTTTCCGTTTTTGTTATATCCGTTTATGCGTACTACATAATCCTGAATATATTCGGAGTAAGGGTGCATGGTCCTCACTTTATACACTCCAATTATTTTCCCGTTTTTGCTGACCCGTCGCATCTTGAATATGATGCCGTAGGAAGGGTTAAGATCGGTCTTAGGCTTACCGGTTTTCAAGACAGAATAGTAGAGGCGATTTGAAATGATTTTATAATCAATTATTTCAAAGCCGCAATAAGAAAGCCTGCCAAGAACTTCTGCTTTGGAGAGTACGTGGTATCGGCTCTTGGTGGCAAATGAATATAATCTTCTTGTTAATCCAACCTTTGGCAGAACCCGGTTGAACATAAAGTCAGCCACCCAAACGGGTTTGAATAAGAGTTTTGGAAGTTGAGTCCGGAGCCGGTTTTTACGCTCGGAGATTGTTTCAACACAGCCGATAAACAAGCCCATTTCAGGTAACATTTTATTGATAGTCTGAAAATGTACATTCGGCTTGTATATTTGATTTAGCAAACGTAGGTCTACAAAGGCAGTTGATTTTCCTTCTCCCTGAATCAAGTGCTTTTTATTCGCTTCCGTTATTATTTGAATGGTGGGAGAATACTTTTGCTCTAGCTGCTCCTTAATAAATGCATAAGCTATTGCATCTGATTTGTTTCCGAAGATAGATCTCAGACTATCTTCTTTTGGTTTGAGCGAAGAGCTCCTGATTGCTTGAAGTTCGGCTGTATCGTTCACGTTCGTATGGATGTTAATCAGAAATTAAGATACACGGGACCTCTTTGACGGTGTGAACGTTGCAGGAAGGTTTATTTGATTAAAAGTTGATGCGAAAAAGAACTGTTAGCAACAACTTATCACAGGGAATCCCATGTTTAAGAAATTAACCCAGAATCATTCTCTTTTAATTTCAGATCTTCTGGGAATCTGAAATCCGATTACATTGCAAATGTATATCAATAATTGAATATACAAAAAACATCGTAAAAAATATTGATAGTTTAACTTTCGTTCAATACAATTTTGCTCGGAAAAATCCGAAATTATTCTTTCAATATCGAGTATTAGGATTGAATAATATATGTAAGACTCTGATAATTAGAAGTCAGAACTAACCAATAAGTGGTTTATATTTATGGGGTAATTATTTACTTTGTTCAATGCGAATTTTATGCGTTTCGCTTTCCGTCTGGTTAAAAAGGTGAACGAAATAAATTCCGGAAGAAAGGTCAGCGATCGTTACTGATTTATTCATTTCGTTTTGCTCCTCTCTTAGCATGGATCGACCTTCCGAATCAAGTATCTCCAATGTATACTTCATAGATTCTGAATAGGGAAGTATATTCAGTTGATTGGAAGCTGGGTTTGGATATACTGAAAAATTATTCTTACCCTCGGCTAGTGTGGAGCAAAGGCTTAGAACTGTTAATGGTACTACCAAAACTGAGAGTGGATGAGGGTAGGTATACGTTTGATAATTCGGTTTCGCCACGAGGTGGAAATCCCTTTCTGCTGTAAAATAGGTAGGCTGGAAATTGTAGAAGGCGGCGGAGCTGTCAGGCCCCACATACGGGGCGAAATCATTGTTCCAGGTGAAAAGGTCTCCATCTCCCAGGCCACCTGCAACACCCGTATGATTAAATCCATATTTTAATCCACTTAAATACCCAACCTGGGTGAAGATGGGATAAGTTTGGGTGCCACTCACCTGATCATCAATAATTCCAACTCCAAAACGGTAACCCCTTATATAGTTGTCATGCACCAGTACATCACCCGACTTAACCAATACAGCGTTATTGGAGAGCAATTGGGCGCTTTGTCCGGGTTGAATAGGTGTTCCATCCTTAAAGGTGGTGTTGATGATGCTGTCGTCATAGGCTTCCAGAGCACGCGTTCCGTAATAGTTTAATCCATAGGTCATCCTGGCTGCATGCGCATCAATCGCATGGTCACCACTTCCTGCTATATTATTTAATACGAGGTTATGCCGGAAAACATAGAGCCCGCAACCGCCAGCTGCTATTGAGTGTCGATGGAAATCGAAAGTATTATCTTCTACAAAAATAAAAGAGGAACTCCCTAAGCGTGGATCTACGATCCATTTCAAATTAGCACCAAAAACGGCTACTCCGTAACCCAGGCCCAGGGCATCTGGTCCTTTGGCATTATGATAAAAGCTGCACTTATTGATCAGGCCTCCTACAATACTGTCGTCATGAATAACGTATACGCCTGCACAACCAAAATACTCAAAACGGCAGGCAGTAATCACAAAATTATAGCAATGGTCTAGTTTAATACCCACATCGGAGGCTCTGGAAAGCCCATCCCCCAATACCACGCAGGGTTTTTTGCTACGAAAACAGATTCCGGAAATGATAATCCCGCAGGGGTCATTGGTATTTAACTGGTAGTTTAGAATAGCGTCCCAGTTCGGACTGCTACTCAACAAAGTGTCGAGCGCTGCTTCTGATCGATAAAGAATTGTTTGTTCTGTTCCCTGACCCTTCACCGAAATCTTTTTAGTAATCAAGATGTTATAATTCACCACAAACTGGCCAGAGGGGAGGACGAGCACATCTCCGTCGGAAGCAGCATTTACAGCGGCCTGAAAATTGGGTTGGATATCCTGATCATTCCCCGGGTTAATAACCGCGATCTGGGCTGCTTTAGCGGAGACGAGGCTCAACACTAAAGCAATATGCAAAATACAGGTAGGTGTTTTCATACCAAAGTATTTAGATAGGGTTAGACTGTAATTGGAAAATGGAAATCCTTAAAGCAGAAAAGCTACGGCTAATGTGTTTTTAACGTATTATATATGAAATATGTTACAATAGAATTTTAATGTCTGGATAAGCAAGGCTTCTTTGTGCCACGAAAACCTGAGTTTCAGGCTGCTAAATAGCCGGTTTTGAGGCCAAAATCAGAAAATGCCGCTTGATATAAAAAATGCTTAAATTTGTTTCTTCACTCAAAAGGAAAGCCAATATGGAAAAGGTAGTGCCTACAGGAAAGAAAGACGCGACGTCTGCAGCAATGGTATTTAGCAAAGAGATGTATCGGAATTGGTATGACTCTATGTTGTTGATGCGCAAATTCGAAGAGCGTAGCGGGCAGCTTTATATCCAGCAGAAAATAAGGGGCTTCTGCCATCTATATATTGGTCAGGAAGCCATGGTTGCCGGAGCTGAATCGGCCATCCGAAAGGACGACCGAATGATTACTGCATACCGGGATCACGTGCATCCAATTGCCCGTGGAGTGCATCCTAAATACATTATGGCAGAACTATACGCCAAAGCAACCGGTTGTTCCAAAGGGAAAGGCGGATCCATGCATATGTTCTCCAAAGAGTTCAATTTTTTCGGGGGTCATGGAATTGTAGGAGGGCAGATTCCTCTCGGAGCAGGTATTGCCTTTGCTGATAAATACAACGGAAATGACCGGGTCACTCTTTGTTATATGGGCGATGGAGCTGTTCGTCAGGGTGCATTGCATGAAGCTTTTAATATGGCCATGCTCTGGAAGCTGCCTGTAATCTTCATCATCGAAAACAACCATTATGCCATGGGAACCTCTGTGGAACGGACCTCCAATGTGCATGACCTTTATAAACTGGGATTGGCATACAACATGCCCTCTTTTCAGGCGGATGGTATGAAATGCGAGACCGTTCATGAAGCCATTTCAGCGGCTGCAGCCAGGGCCCGAAAAGGAGAAGGACCAACCCTTCTGGAGATGAAGACCTATCGTTATCGGGGACACTCGATGTCTGATCCTGCTACGTATCGGACAAAGGAAGAAGTGGAATCCTACAAAGCAAAGGACCCGATAGACGAAGTACTCAACATCATGAAGAAAAATAAATGGATCACCGATAAAGAAGTGGAAGCAGAAGAAGAAAAGGTGAAACAACTGGTTGATGAATGTGTGAAGTTTGCAGAAGAATCTCCTTACCCCACAGTGGATGAACTTTATAAGGATGTTTATTCCCAGCAGGACTATCCATTTATTATGGATTAGTCTTTTTTTTCATTGTTCCAATCCCTCAAACAAAATCTAAGAACGAATATCTTATGGCCGAAATTGTTAAAATGCCCAAGCTGAGTGACACTATGACTGAAGGTGTGGTAGCCAAATGGCATAAGAAAGTGGGAGATAAAGTGAAAAACGGTGAGCTCCTGGCGGATATCGAAACAGATAAAGCGACCATGGAATTCGAATCCTTTCAAGACGGGGTTCTGCTCTACCAGGGAGTTCAGGCGGGTAAAGGTGCACCTGTTGATTCTGTGCTTGCTATTTTAGGTAAAGAAGGAGAAGACATTTCGAAACTGATTGCCGAAGCTTCTAAGCCGGTTGCAGCCGTTGAAACACCCAAAGAAGAAGAGAAAAAAGCGGACGTCAGAACCTCAGAAAAACAAGCGGAACCAATCCTTGCTCAACAACGAACAGCTGTTGTTGCCCAGCCTGTCTCCAACGGATCTGCAGACGGGAGGACCAAGGCGTCTCCATTGGCAAAGAAACTGGCACTGGATAAAGGAATCAATATTCAATCGGTTAAAGGAAGTGGCGACTTTGGCCGGATTGTGAAAAGAGATGTAGAGAATTATCAAGGAGGAGGATTCAATATGCCTGCATTCGTCGGAGTGGAAAGTTTCCGGGAAGAAGCGGTTTCTCAAATGCGTAAAACCATCGCACGTCGTCTGGCGGAGAGTAAGTTTACTGCTCCTCATTTCTACCTGACCATGGAAATTGTCATGGATGAAATGATCAACGCCAGAGAAGCCATAAATGGGGTCAGTGCAGTTAAAATATCATACAATGATTTGGTGATCAAGGCTGTAGCTTCTTCAATTCGGCAGAATCCTAAAGTTAATTCATCCTGGTTAGGGGATAAGATCCGGTATAATGATCATATTCATATCGGCATGGCAGTGGCAGTTGAGGATGGTTTATTAGTTCCGGTAATCCGTTTTGCCGATGGTAAAACACTTTCTCAGATCTCCGGAGAAGCCAAAGAATTTGCGAAAAAAGCAAAGGAAAAGAAATTGCAACCTTCAGACTGGGAAGGAAATACGTTCACAATCTCCAATCTGGGTATGTTTGGAATAGATCAGTTTACTGCAATAATCAACCCACCTGATGCCTGTATTCTGGCTATCGGAGGCATCAAAGAAGCTCCGGTTGTGAAAAATGGTCAGCTTCTGGCCGGACACCTGATGAAAGTTACCCTCTCCTGCGACCATCGCGTTGTGGATGGAGCTACCGGGTCGGCTTTTCTTCAAACACTCAAGCACTTCATAGAGAATCCTGTTTTGTTGTTAGGAGCAGCCTCTATATAAAGGATAATACTTACTTTTGCTCCGCAAAATTTTACACAACCTGTGTCCAAAGTACATCCGCACAATTTAAAAGATCATTCGCATCATCATCATCTCAGCAAAGTAACGGGTGCAGGCCTCCTGGTCACCCTTGGAATTATTTTTGGAGATATCGGAACTTCACCGCTTTATGTGTTGAGTGAAGTAATAGGAAAAGGACCCATTCATAAAGATATTATCCTGGGTGTTGTTTCCTGTATTTTCTGGACACTCACCCTTCAAACCACACTCAAATACGTAGTGTTAACGCTTCGTGCCGATAACAAAGGAGAAGGAGGAATTTTTTCCCTTTATGCTCTGGTCAGGAGAACGAAAAAAAAATGGCTGCTCATTCCTGCAATCCTTGGAGGAAGTACGCTCCTTGCAGATGGAATCATCACCCCTCCGATTTCAGTTGCCTCTGCTATTGAAGGACTGAGAAACGTAAATCCGGATATCCAAACGATACCTATCGTTATCGGTATCCTGGTTGCATTATTTTTTATCCAGCAATTCGGAACCTCTGCCATCGGTAAATTATTCGGTCCGATTATGTTCATCTGGTTTTTGATGATTGGGGTCCTAGGTGCTATCCAGGTATTCGGAGATCTGAGTGTGATTAAAGCCCTCAACCCTTATTATGCTTATGACCTGCTTGCGAATCACCCCGGAGGATTCCTTCTGCTTGGTGCCGTGTTCCTTTGTACCACAGGTGCGGAAGCCCTTTACTCCGACCTTGGACATTGTGGTAAAAGCAATATACGCGTAAGCTGGATCTTCGTTAAATGTTGTCTGGTTCTGAACTACCTTGGACAAGCGGCCTGGCTCATCGCCCATGATGGGAAAGCACTCGGGGAGACCACTCCTTTCTTCGCCATTGTTGATCCTAAATTTATCCCGGTAGCTATCGGTATTGCGACCAGTGCCGCTATTGTAGCCAGCCAGGCTTTGATCAGCGGATCATTTACGCTCATCAACGAAGCTATTCGACTTAATTTTTGGCCTAAAGTGAAGATTGTGTACCCTACCAATATTAAAGGTCAGCTGTATATCCCATCGGTAAACTGGCTCCTTTGTGCAGGCTGTGTGGCTATTGTGATCTACTTCAAAGAATCCAGTGCAATGGCAGCCGCTTATGGCCTTGCTATTGTTTTAACGATGCTGATGACCACTTCTCTGCTTACCTACTTCATGATTCTCAAGAGGTATTCTAAAGTGTTTATCATTAGTTGCGTTGTTGTTTATGTGTCTATAGAAACCTGTTTCCTCATTGCCAATATGCATAAGTTCAAAGATGGAGGTTGGGTTACTCTTATGATTGCTACTTGTCTGGTGACCGTCATGTGGGTATGGTATGAAGCCCGCAGAATCAAGAACCGCTATCTGGAGTTTGTGGAACTGAAAGATTATCTCAAACTGATCAACGACCTGAGCAAAGATATGGCGGTTCCCAAGTACGCCACTCACCTGGTATATCTGACCAGTGCCGATCATAAAGAAGAGATAGAATCCAAAATCATTTATTCCATTCTTCAAAAGCAACCTAAACGTGCCGATATTTATTGGCTCGTGCATGTGGATGTGGTGGATGAACCTTATCGCATGGAATACCTCGTGACCGAGATTATCCCGAATGATGTAATCCGGGTTGACTTCCGTCTGGGCTTCCGCGTGGCTCCCCGGATTAACTTGCTGTTCCGTAAAGTGGTTCAGGATATGGTCAGTAATAAGGAGATGGATATTACCAGCCGGTATGAATCGCTGAACAAGAGCAATGTCATAGGCGACTTCATGTTCGTGGTGATGGAGAAATTCCTGAGCAGCGACAATGATCTTCCGATCTATGAAAAACTTATCCTCAAAGGGTATTTTATCCTGAAAGAATTAAGTATTTCAGAGGAACGGGCCTTCGGACTGGACACGAGCTCTGTGAAGGTTGAAAAGGTTCCCTTGGTTATTTCTCCACCTAGAGAGATTAATCTGAAACGGATTTTTCCGCATCATCATTAATCACCTGCCTAAGGATTTAATTCCTTACCAATTATCAGTACCTTCGTATCTATTCGTGAGCTGGACTAAACTCCAATCACGTAACACCTGCGAGACCGAACAATGTCCAACGCATTCCTCCAAACCCCTGTTGAATACCTCAAAGGAGTAGGCCCCCAGAAAGCCGAAATCCTGAAGGCGGAGATGGGGATATTCAGTTATGGAGACCTCCTTACCCTTTATCCATTCCGTTACGTAGACCGCACCAAGTTTTATAAGATCAATGAGATCACCCCCGATATGCCATATGTGCAAATCAGGGGCAGATTTACCCGGATGAAGACGATCGGGGAAAAAAGAGCCAAACGCCTCTCGGCTATCTTCAAGGATGAAAGCGGAGAGATAGAGTTGGTCTGGTTCCAGGGGATCAAATGGATGGTTGACAAATTCAAAGGCGACAAAGAATACATTGTATTCGGAAAACCCCAGCTATACAATGGTAAATGGAATCTGGCTCACCCGGAGGTGGAAGAGGTGAGTGAAGCGAATACCCGGCTTGCGAATGCCTGGCAACCGGTTTACCCCAGTACAGAAAAGATGAAGCTCAAGGCCCTGGATACAAAGGGTATTGCCCGGCTCATGCGGCCTCTTCTTACGCTGATGCATGGGAAGATAGAAGAGACTCTTCCGGAGAGGGTCATCGGGAAAATGAAGCTGATTGCCAGGGAAGAGGCCGTGCTGCAGATTCATCTTCCTTCCACTCCTGAAAAACTGCAGAAAGTAGAGTTCCGGCTTAAATTCGAGGAACTCTTTTTTATTCAGCTTAAGCTGCTCAAATTAAAGGCCCACCGTAAAGAACAGTTCAAAGGTTTTGTGTTTGGTGTGGTTGGAGAATATTTTAATGACTTTTATAAAAATCACCTTCCTTTCCCGCTCACCAATGCCCAGAAACGAGTCATCAAAGAAATAAGGCAAGACACCGGCTCCGGCAAGCATATGAACCGATTGCTTCAGGGAGATGTGGGAAGCGGAAAAACGCTGGTGGCACTGATGACCATGCTCATTGCAATCGACAATGGTTTTCAGGCGGCCATCATGGCTCCAACGGAGATTCTCGCTAATCAACATTTTGAAACGATCTCTTCCTTGCTTGGCGGAATGAACCTGCGAATTGCTCTCTTGACCGGTTCTACAAAAACAGCCCAGCGCAGAGAACTTCATGCCGCCTTACTGAGTGGAGAAATTCATATTCTCATCGGTACTCATGCCCTGATTGAAGATATTGTGCAATTTAAAAACCTGGGCATGGTGGTGATTGATGAGCAGCACCGTTTTGGCGTTGAACAAAGATCCAGGCTCTGGAAGAAGAACCTGAATCCTCCTCATGTGCTGGTGATGACTGCCACACCCATTCCCCGTACACTGGCTATGACGCTCTATGGTGATCTGGATGTCTCCGTAATCGATGAGCTCCCGCCAGGGAGGAAACCCGTAAGGACTTTGCATAAGTTCGATTCGCACCGGCTGGAGGTATTCGGGTTTATGAAAGAACAGATTAAACTTAAACGTCAGATTTATGTTGTCTATCCATTGATCAAAGAATCGGAGACCATGGATTACAAGGATTTGCAGGATGGCTATGAAAGCATCTCCCGTGCATTTCCGCTTCCCGAGTACAAAGTGAGTATCCTTCACGGGCAAATGAAAACAGAAGCCAAAGATTTTGAGATGAAACGTTTCGTCAAAGGGGAAACGAATATCATGGTGGCCACCACCGTTATTGAAGTAGGAGTGAATGTGCCCAATGCAAGTGTGATGGTCATCGAAAGTGCGGAGCGTTTTGGGTTAAGCCAGCTTCACCAGCTGAGAGGAAGAGTAGGGCGGGGGGCTGATCAGAGCTTCTGTATCCTGATGAGTTCTCATAAACTGAGTAGTGATGCCAAGCTTCGTATGAATACGATGGTAAGAACAAGCGATGGATTCGAAATAGCGGATGTGGATCTAAAGCTTCGTGGTCCCGGTGACATCACAGGAACCCAGCAGAGTGGGATCTTGAATCTAAAAATTGCCGATCTTGCACAAGATGCGCAGATCCTTACCTATGCACGGAATGTAGCAATCGATCTGCTGGAAGAGGATCCGGATTTGATGAAGCCGGAAAATAAAATGGCTGCAGAGCGCCTTGCCGAACTTGAAAAAGACAGGACCAACTGGAGCCGGATCAGTTAAACGACAATATTTTTTTAAAGAATAACACTAATACTTTCTCCCATGATAACAGCAGCCAAACGTCTAGATCATATCTTATTAGAAATGGCATCCCGTCTCGACCGGATCTCCGAAGAAAAATCGACACATCGGCCTGCTCCGGGTAAATGGTCCAAGAAGGAAGAGCTTGGCCATCTGATAGACTCCGCTGCCAATAATCACCAGCGCTTTGTAAGGATGCAGATTGAAAACAACCTGTCCTTACAGCAATATAAACAGGATGAGTGGGTGAAGTTACAACGCTACCACAGTCTGGCCTGGAGAGAAATCGTGAAGCTCTGGCAGGTTTATAATACCCACCTGTTGCATATCATGAAACATATAGACGAATCAAAGCTGGAAAATACCGGCACTTTTCCGGAATACGGAACCAAGACGCTTCAGTTCCTCCTCGATGATTATGTGGATCATCTGGAAGAGCATTTGAAGTCTATCTTAGCGTAGAGTGTAAAAAGCTGCATCGCCGCTCTCCGCTCTCCGCTCTGACTTATTCTCCGCCTACAGACCGATACCTTCCTTCAAATTCCTTGTTCAGCGCATCCTGCTTGTAAGCTCCTGTAAGTCCTACGAGTCGTTTCATGACTTCGTCGGCGATCTGGATATCCCTTGAAAGGAGATCCCGGTCTTCACCCCGGAAGGCAGCAAAATAACGCATCTTCTGTTCATAGACCAGGAACAGCTCCTTTGCAAGAGCATTGGCTTTGTCGTTGGCTCCTGCCTGATAATATTCCATGACTAGCGTGAATGTGATTCCGTCATCAATAGGAACATTATAAGGAGGAATCATCTTCATGGATTTGTCGAGCACCTTTACAGCAGAATCTTTTTTGTTCTCTGAAACAAGAGTACCGGCAAGAGAAGCCATCGCAAGGCGACTGTTCGTTCCGACCTGACGGGCGATATAATCATCGATGTAAACATCCTTACGATCCATATTCCCCCAATCAAATTTATTCATGATGTTGTCATACATGATCGTTGTATTCACCCGTGCAGGAGCAATGGTCATTTCATCCTGTCTGTTTTTCACAGGGATGAGGCGGTATGCATAACCTTCTTCCTGGAAATAAGAATTCAGGTTCAGGTAAGCTTCCGATCCCCCGGTCGATCCGAAGTACACCGGACGTTCCCAATTGTTATTTGCCAGAATGTCCATAATCATCATGGTGCTCTTGGAAACATAGTTTCCCGGAACATCCCACAGGATTTCAGATTCTACCCGGTCAGCTAAATATGCAGGTACTGTTCCGTTCTTGAGCACAAGCTCCTTATTCACTGGAATACTGATCTTACGTGTAGGAAGATAGTTGTGCATATGTTTATCCTGCAGTTCTATCTTGGTGCTTGGATCTTCACTGGTTATAAAATCAATGACCTGCTTGATAGGAGTATAGCCTTTTAGTCCACGGTCGTAGACCGGAAGGTAATCTCTGTTACTGGCCCGGTATTTCTCACTGGCCATTTTGATCGGAACGGCAGCTGATTTATTGACATCCCTCTTCATCTGATCAATGTACCAGTCGATGTTGAAATAGCTCAATACAATAACCCTCACATCGGTACGAATGCCTTCCACTTCCTGGGCATACCAAAGGGGGAACGTATCATTATCACCATGAGTAAACAGAATGGCATTGGGTGCACAGGAGTTGAGATAGTTCTTCGCAAGCGCCAGTGCAGTTCGCCGGTGTGAGCGGTCGTGATCGTTCCATTCGGCTTTTGCCATGATACAAGGAACAGCCAACAGACAAACAACAGTGGCAATAACAGCACCTTGTTTTTCATCCATTTTTTTCCGGAGGAATTCCCAGATATAAAGAACTCCTAAACCGATCCAGATGGCAAAGGCATAGAAAGAACCTACATACGCATAATCCCGTTCACGAGGTTCAAGTGGTTTTTGGTTCAGGAACAGGATAATGGCCAGCCCTGTAAAGAAGAAGAAGAGGAGAATTACCCAAAAGTCCTCCTTACTCTTTTTATAATGATAAACCATTCCAAGGATTCCCAGAATCAGGGGGAGGAAATACAACTCATTCCTTCCCTTATTTTGTTTATCAATGGCAGGCACTTTATCCTGAGGCCCTAGCCTCATATTATCAATAGGAGTGATTCCGGAAAACCAATTGCCTTCAGTTTTATTTCCATAACCCTGGGCATCATTCTGTTTCCCAACAAAATTCCAGAAGAAGTAACGGAAGTACATATGCCATACCTGATATTTGAAAAAATAGGTAAGGTTTTCTCCCATCGTCGGTTTGTAAATGGTATCCATGACCCCATCACCCCGGTCAATCGTCATTCCTCTTCCCTTCGTGTCGCCAATACCAGCCCAGCGTTTGTAGGCGGCCACATGGTTTTTATCATCCCCGTCATACATACGCGGAAAGAAAGTACAGAAACGTGGGTCGTAGTTTGGTTTTTGTTTGGTGTCGTCAATGATTACGTACTTGCCTTTTCCTTTGTCTTTGGCATAGACCGGAGGAAGGCTGGAATAAGGGTTCTGAGGATCCAGGGGTGCTGTGAAGTATTGACCATAAGTGAGGGGCCAGTCGCCATACTGATCCCGGTTGAGGTAACTGAGCAGTCCGATTGCATCATTCGGCCTGTTCTGGTTCATCGGTGTATTTGCGTTCGAACGGATGATGAGCACCATAAAGGAAGAGTACCCGATGATGAGGCAGGCAAAGCTGATTACTGCAGTATTCAGCAACGGCATTCCTTTGCGGTTGCTGTATCTAATTCCGAAGAAAATAACGGCAAGCAGGGTCAGGAAATAGATGATCGTCCCCGAATTAAAAGGCAGATGAACCACGTTGACGAAGAACAGATCGAAATTGGCGGCAAGTTTGACAATCCAGGGAATCAGAATGCTTTGAACAAAGCCAAGCAATACAACGGATGTAATGGTGGCAATGATAAAGTTTTTGCGGGTGATGGTATATTTCTTGAAGTAATAGATAAATACCATTGCCGGAATCGTGAGCAGACTCAGTAAGTGAACACCGATAGACAATCCGATCAGGAACCAGATGAGGATGATCCATCGGTTGGAGTCAGGCTCTTCTGCTACCGCCTCCCATCTCACCATGGCCCAGAATACAGCCGCAGTAAACATGGAGGACATGGCATATACCTCTCCTTCAACAGCCGAGAACCAGAAAGAATCGGAAAAGTTATAGGCCAGGGCCCCGACGGCACCCGCACCGAGGATGGCAAGCGTTTGTCCAAGAGAAAAATCTTTGTCTTTCGGATAAAGTTTTTTAGCGAGACCGGTAATCGTCCAGAACAGAAACAATATCGTTACTGCAGAACAAAGGGCGGACATGGAGTTGACCAGTGCTGCAGCCTTGGTCTGATCATGAAAGCCAAACAAGGTAAAGAAACGGGCAATCATATTGAACAAAGGAGCTCCGGGAGGGTGCCCCACTTCCAGCTTGTAAGAAGTTGCGATGTATTCTCCGCAATCCCAGAAGCTGGCAGTTGGTTCAATCGTGCTGAGGTAAGTAAATGCGGCTACTCCGAAAACGATCCAGCCGGTAATGATGTTCAGTTTCTTGAATTGTTTGTTCATAGTTGATATAATTCTGTTTCCTTTCAGGTTACGGCATCATTAAAAAGCATACCGCCTGATCTGAATAAGGAGCGAAGATAAGAGGATTTCCGCTTTCTTTCCCGAATAGGGATTCTGCTTACAAAAACGCTAAATTCGGCGAAATTTAACTAGTTTTATGCCTCATTTTGTTAAAAATTGTTTAGAATACTGAAATATGAAAATTTCCCTTAATTGGCTGAAGAATTACCTCGACAAAGATGTAGACGTTGATAAAGCCTCGGCCCTGCTTACAGGAGGAGGACTGGAAGTGGAAAGTGTCGAGCCATTCGAGACTGTAAAAGGAGGATTAAGAGGACTGGTGGTCGGTGAAGTGAAGACCCGGGAGAAACATCCGGATGCCGACAGACTCAGTATCACTACAGTAGATGTAGGAGGGCCTGCCCTGCTAAATATTGTATGCGGAGCTGCTAATGTGGCTGCCGGTCAGAAAGTGATTGTGGCTGTGGAAGGAGCAGAGTTGTTTCCGTCGGAGGGAGAATCTTTTGTAATCAAGAAATCAAAAATACGTGGACAAGCTTCCGAAGGGATGATCTGTGCCGAAGATGAGATCGGGCTTGGAAAATCTCATGAAGGAATTATGGTACTGAGACCCGATGCGGTGATTGGCACGACTGCCAGTGCGTACTTCGGACTCGAAAGTGATCAGGTCTTTGAAATTGGATTGACCCCTAACCGGGCGGATGCGGCTTCTCATGTGGGTGTTGCCAGAGACCTTGCCGCCCTGATCAGCTGCCATGGTACAGAGGAGGAAAAGACGCAGTGCATACTCCCCGATGTCTCTGCTTTTGCCGTTGGAAACAAAACAATGAATATTGCAGTGCAGGTGCTGGAACCGGCTGACTGCCCAAGATATTCAGGTGTGTGTATTTCAGGAATTACAGTGAAAGAAAGTCCCGACTGGCTGAAGAACAGACTCAAGGCTATCGGTCTGAGGCCCATCAACAATATTGTAGATATCACCAATTTCGTTTTGCATGAACTGGGTCAGCCCCTGCATGCTTTTGATGCGGATAAGATAAAGGGCGGGAAAATTGTAGTGCGGAAATGCCCCGATAAAACGAAATTTGTGACCCTCGATGAGGTGACACGGGAGTTATCGGAAAAAGATCTGATGATTTGCGACGCCCAGGAACCGCTCTGTATTGCAGGGGTGTTCGGAGGAGTCGGTTCAGGAGTAACCTCAGCTACCAAAAATATTTTCCTGGAGAGTGCATGTTTTAATGCGCAAAGCGTTCGAAAATCTTCACGCTTCCATGGCTTGAAAACAGATGCTTCCTTCCGTTTTGAGCGGGGCACCGATCCGGAGATTACAGTCTTTGCACTTAAACGGGCCGCAGTTCTGATTGCAGAACTAACTGGTGGAGTAGTGGCGTCTGAGGTGATTGATATCTATCCTTTTCCGATTGCTCCTTTTCGTATCCCCTTTGCATTCAACAATTGCGAAAAGCTGATTGGGAAAAAAATTGATACGGATATAATCCGCAATATTCTTGTTTCATTGGGTATTGTCATCGAATCAGATAGTAACGATGCATTGTTGCTGGTGGTCCCTCCCCGCAAGGTGGATGTAAGCAGAGAATGCGACGTGGTGGAAGAAGTGCTGCGCATCTATGGATATAATAAAATAGATGTTCCCGCACACATGCAGTCTTCGGTATCGCATGCACCCAAACCAGACAAGACAAAGATCAGGCGCATCGTTTCTGAATTGCTCAGTACGGGTGGCTTTTCGGAAATAATATGTAATCCATTGACGAAAGGGGAGTACTATGAAAAGAATTCATCCTTTAAGCCGGAACAAAGCGTTACCCTTCTGAATCCTCTGAGCTCCGATCTGAATGTGATGAGGCAGAGTTTGGTTTACGGAGGACTGGAGGTCATTGCCTACAACCAGAACCGTAAGCAGGCGGATCTGAAAATATACGAATTTGGAAAAACCTATCTGCGTTCAGAACGCGGTTTTCATGAGCAGAACTATCTTTCTTTGTTCCTGACGGGAAGAAAAATGCCGGAGAGCTGGAATGCGGCCAAAGCACCAACCGATTTTTTTGAGCTGAAAGCCTTTGTATTGAATATCTGTTCCAGACTTGGAATAGTGGTTTCGTCAGTTACGGAGGTGTCGAATGAATTATTTTCCGGAGGATTGAAACTCGATTCCCGCAAAAAGACGATTGCCGAATTCGGGATGCTGAAGAAGGCGGTGTTGAAACAAGCGGATGTAGCCGGAGAGGTGTTGTTTGCAAATATCAATTGGGATAATGTTCTTGCTTCCATCCCTGAAAAGGAAGTGCAGTATAAGGAAGTATCTAAATTCCCGGCAGTACGCAGAGACCTGGCTTTGGTGCTCGACAAAAAAATTGCCTACAAAGAGGTGGAAGTGCTGGCCTTTCAAACCGAGAAAGCCTTGCTGAAAAATCTAAACCTGTTTGATGTTTTTGAAGGAGAGAAACTGGGTAAGGAGAAGAAATCGTATGCGGTGAGCTTTACCTTGCAGGATGATCACGCAACACTTACCGATAAGCAGATTGATAAAGTGATGGAGAAGTTGATCAAGGTTTATAAAGAGAAGCTCGGTGCTGAAATCAGGCAATAAGTCTGTTGAATTTTCCAATGATAGTCCCAACATTTTTTCCACCCCATGCAACGCCGACTGCAACTCGTATTGTTTTTACTGATCCTTTCGGCTTCTGCTTATTCCCAGAATTTAAGGCGCGACACTATCACCACGGTCGGCCGGAAATACAGCTACCATGGTAAAGTGATGAGTCAAAATCACCTCATGTCTATCATGAAGAAAAAAGACCTGGGTGGAGAGATTGCGAAAGAAATAAAACTGTGTCACCGCGACCGGAAAATTCAAACCGGGTTCGAAATCATCGCTGCCTTTATGTTACTGGAAGGAGTTTATACAGTAGGGGAGTACCAGGCTTCCCAATATATTCCGGCAAATAAATATATCAGCCCGGAATCCATGCCTCATCTTTATCTCGGAGTGGGCTTTCTGGGTGGAGGTATTCTTGCAGGGTTAGCCGTACTTCCGGTAAGAGCTTTGAGGATGAAGCATGCGAGAAAGGTTATTGAATTGTATAACCAAAGTCCGATGAATTAATCGAGTATTGTGATTAACTGTTCACGCAGATCTGCTCAAACAGGGAGTCAACTGTCATTCAGAACGAAGCGGAGCATGTGTGATAGGGTGAAGAATCTCAAAAACAGACACTTACATCAGGGCTTCTGGTAATTTGTCAGATTGCTGCAGGAATTTTAACTTTTCCTCCAGGAATTTCTATTTTTCCTGAAGGAATTTTCACTTTTCCTGCAGGAATCCTAACTTTTCCTGCGGAAATTTCTACTTTTCCTGTAGTAATTCTAACTTTTCCTTCAGCAGTTTTCACTTTTCCTGTAGTAATTCTAACTTTTCCTTCAGGAATTTTCTCTTTTCTTGTAGGAATTCTAACTTTTCTTGCAGGAATTCTAACATTTCTTGCAGGAATATCTACTTTTCCTGGAGGAATTCTAACATTTCTTGCAGGAACATCTACTTTTCCTGCAGGAATTTCTAATTTTCTTTCAGGAGTTCTCTCTTTTCTTGTAGGAATTACATCTATTCTGCATTCCAGGCAAAGTACCATCTATATATCATCTGTTCTTCCTAAAAAGAGAGCTCTTTTTAGTCAAGATAATTCGAATAAGTAGAGAACATCCCTTCCTTTTTCTCCAGCACATGAACTTTTTTCCGGGTTCCTTGTTCTACCCATCGGTACTCATTCTTAGGTGTAGGATCCCGTTTATATTTTTTGTCGAAAGAATCGATGATGTAATTCAGGACATTGTTGTTGGGGTAGTTGAAGACGATAGCCGCACACGTATCATTCTGAAAGTGGTAGACAATGTCAACTGTGAGTGTGTTTGAAAGTTTACTCTGGCAGGAAACTTCATGCATGCCTTTGGGGTCGCGGTTGTCTTTGATGTTTTGGTAAGCGGTATCGTGTTTGATTACTTTCAACAGCTTCGTATGAGACAGGCCCAGGTAGGCGGATTGAGCAAAGGAGACAAAGTTGAGCAAGATGAAGCACAGAAAGAGAATCCCCCGGTTTTTCATGACAAAGTGTTTATCCTGATTCCGATCACACAGATGTCATCTACTTGTTCCAGATTGCCTTTCCAGTCATGGAATGCATCCTCGAGGCGGGTCTTTGTTTCCGAACAGGAGGTGGAAGCATTGCTCACTAGTATTTCCTGAAAGGCTTTATACTTAAATTTCTTTCCTTTAGGTCCGCCGAACTGGTCGGGCAGTCCATCGGTAAAGAGATAAAGAATATCTCCTTTATTCAGTTGAATGTGATGAGTCGTAAAAGGCTTCGGGTGGTCTGTCCGGCCTATGGGTTGTTTATCAGCTGTTAGCTCCTTCATCACACCACCCTGGAGATACCACAATGGGTTATTGGCGCCGGCCCAGGAAACAGCTCCTGAATTGGAATTGATACAAGCAAGGGAGATATCCATTCCATCTTTCACTTCACTTTCACTCTTTTCAAAAGTTTCTATCACCAGCTCTCTCACCTTGTTTAAAATCAGGCCCGGTTCGGAAAGTCCGAACTCTTTTACTGCTCTGTTCAGAGCGTTGGAGCAAACAACAGAAACCATGGCACCCGGAACCCCATGCCCGGTACTGTCGGCTGCTGCAATGAAGGTAAGGCCTTTGGAAGATTCCATCCAGTAGAAATCTCCCGCTACGATATCTTTCGGAATATAAAGCACAAAGGAATCAGGGAAGAGGGCATGAATATCTCTTCTTCTGGGGAGGATGGCTTTTTGAAGACGTTGGGCATAGGTAATCGAGTCGGTGATTTCCTTATTCTTTTCTTCTACCATTTCTTTCTGGTGTACCACCATTTCCTTTTGGTGTTCCACAGCCTTTTTTTGTTCTTCGATAACCCGTTTCTGCTTGTTGGTGATGCGCCAGGAACGAAGGATAAAGAGTGCAAAGACCAGAACAAATAATAGTCCAAGCGCTACAGAGCCGATAATAATTTTTTGTTTCCGGCTTTCTTCTTCAGCCACGGCCTGCTGTTTGTCCATTTCACTTTTATGTTCTGCCGTGGAGACCGCTTCTTTCTTATCGAAGTCGTACTGCATGGCGGTGCGGGTGCTTTTTTTAGCACTCTCCGCACTAAAGAGCGTATCCTTTGCGCTGATATGTTTTTTGTAATGCTCGAATGCCAGCTGGTATCTGCCGGTGTGGAGGTATAAATCGCTTAGCCCTTGTTCCACATCTTTTTTATAGTCGAGCGCTCCTACACTATCAATAATCGCGATGGATTTTAAAAGATACGATTCAGCCTCTTTGTATTTGGGTGCACTTTGGTTTGGGGGAAGGTTCTCTGCCATTTGAAGGAAGAGTGCTCCGATATCGCCGAGGTTAGAGGCCATGTTCCTTTTATCCTGAATGCCTTCTGCTTTTTTCAGAGCTTCTGTATAATACTCCAGGGCTTTGGGATATTTATCCTCGAATGCTAAAGAACGGTTTCCATGAGCCAGGGCTGAATCACCCTGATCCTTGCTTATATTGCCAAGGTTACCAAGAAGTACACAGAGCGTGTTCTCTTGTCCAGTCTCTTTTGCCTTGACATAAGCCTGCTGATAATAATTCAGAGCCCCTGCAAAATTTTTCCGGACCATATACACAATCCCGATATTACTCAGATTGGTGGCAGCGAGGGTCTTGTCGCCCAGCTCTTCCGCTAACTTCAACGCTTTGAAATAAAACTCCAGGGCTTTATTATAATCCTGTTGCTGGAAGTAGACCAGACCGATACCGCTTAATTTAGCAAGTATTCCGCTTTTATTTCCGGACGCTTCTTCCAGCTTCAATCCTTTGAAACTGTATTCGAGCGCTTTGGAATAGTCGCCCAGGATGTTGTAGATCACTCCAATGTTCCCAAGTACGTTGGCTATTCCAGCTTTGTCATTCGTTTTTTCGAATATTTCCAGGGCGCGCAGGAACAGGATGAGGGCTTGTGAATAGTTGCCCTGGAAGTAATTCATCACTCCCAGGTTTTTGATGGCTTTTCCGGTTCCATGTTCCCCGCATTTGGAGACAGCAGGGAGTGCAGAAGCTTTCAATTTTTCACCCAGTTTTAAAGCTTCGTTGGAGTAGGCGATAGCAGTGGAGTCGGGATGAGTATTGATGATTTCGCGGCTTAAAGCATTCAACGTATTCAGACGATCCGTATCCTGCAGGGTTGCTTGCAGCCTCTTGGTGAGGGAATCTGCTTTGTGCTGAGCCAGGCAGGGGGATGCGGCTAGCGAAAAGAAAAGGAGGAGTAGAAAAGACCGGAGAGGAGAGGGCATGACCAAACTTAGTGAATTTAAATACAGGTTTCCAAGGCTTGTGAATGGAGAAAAAATAAATTAACAATTTACCTTGTGGACACCCAATTTTATTAATTTTACACCCTGCTAAAACAGAAATGACTCTGTAGCTCAGCTGGTAGAGCAGTTGACTCTTAATCAACGGGTCCGGAGTTCGATCCTCCGCGGGGTCACCATAAAGCAGAAAAGTCCGAAGCAGAAACGCTTCGGACTTTTCGCTTTATGGTCCTGAAGCGGGCAACCGAAGGGTGATCTGCTTCGGGGCAGAAAATGAGAGCGAGTGCGAAGAGCGAGAGCGATTTGCACTCTTTTTTTGTCGAAAATACCGGAGCTTACCCACCATCTTTTAACCAGAAAACCTGCACATAACTTGCACATGATTTAAGCACGATTTAGCCATTAAACCTAATGTTTATGGCAACCTTAAAACTTACAATGGATTCCAGACGTGCACAGAAACAAGAAAGGAACCCAATTATCATCAGATTAACCCATGAGTGGATTAAAAATCCATTTGCAAACAGTACGAGATTGGCGGCAGAAAAAAAGGGCACGGATATGCTAACACACAATCTGCGCTTCATATTCCATCTAACCGCTTTTTTAGATGCTGAAATTGAAGCGGTTAGATACTCAGTCGTATTAATTCCTAATCTTTTGAATCCGCGCCATCGGGAAAAAAGAAAAATAATAGAAATCTTCGGTTGGAAGAATCTTTTTAATAAGTAATAAAATTATTACCTTTACTTAGTGAAAAGCAGCGAACTTATCCGGATACTCAAAAAGGATGGTTGGGTTGTTATTCGGCAATCAGGCAGTCATATGGTAATGAGGCATCCAATTAAAGTGAATCAACTTACTGTGCCAAATCATGGTAGTAATGAGGTGGGTAAAGGATTGGAAAATAAAATTTTGAAAGATGCTAGTCTGAAATAAAAAAACAGAAAATGAAGAAAATTGAAATGATCGTGGAGCGAACAAAAACCGGATACTCTGCTTACGCTAAGAAATACGCAGTCGCTACTACTGGCAAAAATCTGGAAGAGCTTAAATCAAATATGATAGAGGTGTTAAGCCTTCATTTTGAAAGCGGAGGAGTTACTGAAGAAAAATTAAAAATAACGCTAGATCTGCCTCAGTTTTTTGCTTTTTATAAAGTAATCAATGCCAAAGCTCTTTCAGAACGGATTCACATGAATCAGAGTCTGCTGGCTCAATATATTCACGGAAATAAAAAACCGTCTCCCTCTCAAACTCAGCGCATTCTTAAAGGTGTTCAGCAGATAGGCAGAGAACTTGCGGAGATTCGATTTTTATTATAGCGTTCTATTGGCTTGATAATAGTCTAGAAGAAGTTATGGAAAGTAGATAGAGTAAGACAAGCCCTTATCTGATTTAACAACCAATTTACCATTGATCTGTTCGGAGAGGATATGAATGAGCTCTGTTCCGAGCGACTTTTCAATTTTTTTGCCCGAGGCTTCTGACATACCCGATCCGTCATCACTCACTTCCAGATAACATAATTCATCTCGTTGCTCAAGCCTTAAAGATACAGTCCCCTTGTCAGTATTCTTGAAGGCATGTTTGAAAGAATTGGTTACAATTTCATTCACGAGGAGCCCAACTGGAATGGCCTTCTCCAGGGAGAAAATCAATTTATCACAATAGAATATGGTTTCTATTTTTTTATCCGGGGATGAATAGCCTTTCGCAATTTCAAGCACCAGCTTTGGCAGATACAGACTCATGTCAATTTCCTGAAACTGGTTTCTGGAATATAAAAGTCCATGAATAAGAGCCATAGAACGGATTCTTTCCTGAGCACCTATCAGGGCATCCTTCGTTTCTTTACTGATTGTTTTATCGATTTGAAGATTTAACATGCTTGAAATAACCTGCAGGTTATTTTTCACCCGGTGATGGATCTCCGTAATCAATGCTTCTTTCTCTTTCAACGCACTTTCTATGGTCATTCGTTGCTCCAGGATCTTTAAGTTGTCTTTTTTCTTCAAACGATAGGACCGGTAGAAGAAGAATGAAAAAATAATGACGATAAGTAACAAGGTTCCTAAAGCGGTTATTGCAATCTGCTGCCGCTTTTCGATAACCTTTTCAATTCTTTCCCTGGCAGCGGATTCGGCTTTGGCAACTGCCTCCTTTTTTTCGCTGATGTAATTCAAGTCAAACTTAATTCCTGAAGCCTTATTCTCGATATTGCTTAGGGAATCCTGGGTTGCTTTGTATTTGACAAACCAATCGAGTGCTTCTTTGTATTTATTCAATCCCTGGTAGCATTCATACAAGGCATAGTTGGCATCTCCAAGCTCCTTTAAAAAATGAAATTTATCTGCCAACTGAATCACTTGCTGATAATATGGAATCGCATCCTTATAATCCAGCCTCATCCGGGTCACACTACCCATTCCCATGAGCGCATAAATCTGTTGTTCCTTATCGTCGATTGCGTTACTCCTGGATTCAGCATCGTGATGCAAGGAAAAAGCGGAATCAAGCAGACTGTTTCGATTCAGGGTTGATCTATAACGGCTTTTAGAAAAATGAAGCGTGAAATTTTCTCTGACAGAGTCAGGCTTGTTATAAAGATCGGTAAACAGATTTCCAATATTATTATAAACCTGAGCGAGGCCACGAGAATCAAGGACTTCTTGCCTGATCCCGGCACATTTTCTAAAGAAGTCATACGCATTGCGGTAGTCTCCCTGCATCGCAAATAGGATTCCGAGATTATTCAGGGAAGTGGCAATGGCGGGTTTGTCGCCGATCTCCGTATTGATCTTCAGACTTAAATAATTGTATTTAGTGGCTTTTGGAAAATCATTGAGGAGGCGGTAGATTTCTCCGATATTGTTATAAGAGGTAGCCATACCTGTTTTATCCTTTACTTTTTCCCTAATGATCAGGCTTTTAAGGTAATAGTCCAGTCCCTTGACATAGCTTCCATAGTTTTTGTATATCGCTCCTATGTTATTATAGGACATGGCTATACCAAGTTCATCCTGGTTGTTTATTCGTACCGTCAGACTGCTGTCGTAATAAGTGAGTGCCTTTTGGAAATCACTTTTGTAATAATAAAGATTCCCGATATTATTCAAGGCTATGGCAATTCCCTTTTGAAATTCCAGTTCCTTGAAAATCTTCAGACTTTGTCCATAAGATTCAAGTGCTTTTTCAAAGTGACTTTCACTTAAATAGATATTTCCCAGCGTGAGACAAGCTTTGCCTTCTCCTCTTTTGTAATGAACGGTACCTGCAATAGATTTTGCCTCTTCTGCAAAGGTTATGGCCCTGGATTGATTCCCTGACTGGGTGAGTTCATTGGATAAGGCAAGCTCTAAAATAACCTTGTTGGAATCATTGGCTGCGGTAAGTAATTTCGTCCGAAGGGAATCGGCAACCGGAGTTTGAGAATAGACATGTATGGCGAGGTAAAAGAAGGGGATTAGAAAAATTAAGAGTGCTTTATTGGCTCTTTTCATGAACCGAATTTAACCAATTATCGGTTAAAAAAATGCCTTTAAAGCCCCGGAGGAGGACATGCATGACCAATGATGTAAGAAAGTAGACGATTTTGGTAAATGAATTTTAATATAAAACGCTGCAAAGGTTCAAAGTTTGAACCAGTGAGTTGACATAAAGCAGCAGTAATTATTTATTACTATTAGCCTGAGCCTGGGTCAGTGACTCGTATAAGGCTCTGAGTTCAGCAATTGATTTTTCATTCTGGAGTCTGGCTGAATTCAGCACGGTGTTCGATGTTTCCAGTTTATTGATCTGGTCCTGAAGCAAGCGATTCTTTTCTTCCAGTTTTTTATTCAAGGCTTGAATTCCGGCCAGGGAAATACCGGAAGGGTCGAGCGAAGAAATGCTCAGACTGTCATCGCTCAGCTTAAAGGCTTTGTAGAAATCCTGAGCCATCGGACCAATATGTCTGACCTTGGGTTCTACCTTATAGTTCCATTGGGTGATCTGGAGTTGATCGATTTTATTCAGTAATTCTTCCCCTTCAATTACTTTGAAATTTTCTTTTTTGTTCCGGTCTGAAGTCCAGCTCCAGACACCTCCGGTACTCAGTTTTGCAAATGATCCGCCACCTCCATTGATGGTCATCAGATCTCCTCCGGCAACACAGGTTCCGAAACCCCATCCGGTCACATTACCATCACCAAACGTCATGGTATTGGAGGCACAAACAGAAGCATTGGCTCCGATGGCTGTGGCGTTATTGAATGTGCCTAAGGTAACATCGGCAGCATATCCAACGGCAGTATTCAAGTTGCCGCTTACATTGGTTAGTAAAGCAATATGTCCTACGGCTGTGTTCTGACTTCCTGTAAAAGTGTTCAGAAGAGCGCCTCCACCATAGGCATTATTGTAAGTTCCGCTTGTATTTATAAGTAAGGATTTAAATCCGCTTGCATTGTTATACGATCCGGAGGTGTTGCTTCCCAGGGCGCTGTCGCCGACAGCCGTATTTGCAGAACCTGTAAGGTTATTGATCATGGCTTCATAACCCATCGCAGTATTCGTCATACCCGTAGTATTGGCATAGAGTGCCTGATAACCATAAGCACAGTTATTGTTGGCTGTATTTAAATCCAGAGAAAGCACTCCGGTGGAAGTATTGTTGCTGCCGGATACATTAGTATAAAGCGCATTCACCCCGGCAGCTGTATTGTTACTTCCGATCGTGTTTGAAAACATAGCTTGCAATCCGGTAGCCGTATTATTNNGCCCCTGTGTTGTTGTAATAGAGCGCATGAGTTCCAATGGCTGTGTTCCGTACTCCATTGTTATTAAGCAATGCTCCGGCTCCGACTGCAGTATTGTCATAGCCAGAAGTATTAAGAACCATCGCACTGTCTCCTACTGCCGTGTTAAAACTTCCAGTGGAATTAAGCGACAGAGCCATATAACCAGCCGCAGAATTTCCGCTTCCGGTGGTATTGCCGAACAAAGCACTATCTCCCAGCGCCAGGTTATGGACACCGGTTGTATTTGAATAAAGTGCTGCATAGCCAAGAGCTGTTGTAGAGCTGCTGGTTGCATTCGTGTAAAGGGAATTCACTCCCACAGCTGTATTATGAATTCCAGAGGTTAGGCTGAAGAGGGCTTTCTGGCCCAATCCACTATTGCCATTGCCGCTTACTGTATTTCCGGCCTGAAAACCCAGAAAGGTGTTGGAGAGTGTATTGTCAATACGGCCCGCTTTGAGGTTATTTACCCGAATATTAAAAGGGATATTATCCAGTGTCCCGATAAAATTGGTCCCATCTACGGTACCGGAGTTACCCTGTAGGTTCCAGGCACCGGTAGTGCCATTGCCTGCTGCAAACCAAACCCAGTTTGGGGCCCCAGGAGTGCCTGCGTTGTAATAATATCCAGGAATAACATTGAAAGGGGCAACGCCGGATGTTGCAGTATTATATACCAGCAGAGCGGTGGCGGGATTGGTGATGGGCCCGGCAGTATTGGTTGCTGTGAGAGCCACCATCTGTGGCAAGAACCCCCGGTTGTTGGAAGTGCCGCTGTTTAAATCAAGTGCTGCGGAGGCATCCGGTGCGGTGCCTGTATTATTTATACCTACGTTCTGGGCAATGCCTTTTAGAGAAATAAGAACTAAAAGACTTGCTAGATAAAGTTTGCTTGTGTTCATGGTAAAAAGTTTAATAAAAAATTTAATCTTTTAAATCGGATATCGGTATGTATAGTTAATGCATGAGCTGGACAAATCCTTGAAGGTGATAAACCTTTTTGTCAAACCCGGTGGCATTGATAATATAATAATAGGTGCCATTTGAAACTTCTTGTCCACTGATGGTCCTTCCGTCCCATATCGCATTTACATTAGTAAGTTCAGCAATGCTCACTCCCCAACGGTCATAAATCTGTGCATCGAAGGTGGAGATGCCGGCAGAAAGGACCTGGAAACCATCATTGATGCCATCACCGTTAGGAGTAAAGACGTTGGGGATAATAATCCAGGAATTGTTATCCGTCACCACAACTTCACTGGTGGTGGTGCTGGTGCATCCGTTTGCATTCGTCACTGTCTCTGTAATGGTATAGGTGCCTGCCTGAGGAAAGGTAAAGCTTGGATTCTGGACAATACTGGTTCCCAGATTACCGAAATTCCAAAACCAGGAAGTTGCACCTGCACTTGAATGGTCGGTGAATATAACTGGCAATGGGTATTGCCCGGTATCAATACTCTGCGAAAAACTAGCTGTCACGCTTGTGCTGGTCACATTAACAGTCGCACTCGCACTACCGCAGGCATTGGTGGCTGTTACGGTGTAAACTCCAGGTGTTGTTACATATTGGCTGGGGAGTAAAACTCCGTTACTCCAGGAATACGATGTTCCTCCGCTGGCTTGCAACAATGCAGAATCACCCGCACAAAAAGTCCCTGATCCGGCGGAAATGAGTGGAACGGGTAATGGATTTACGGTTGCAAGCACCTTTGCAGAATCTGTGCCGCAACCATTGGTCACATACACGGTGTATGTTCCGGCTGTATTAATATTGATGGCCGAGGTCAGCCCTCCGGTGCTCCAGGAATAGGTTCCTCCGCCAGAAGCGGTGAGTAGGGCTGAGGTGCCCTGACAGAAAGAGGTTGCAACACCTGGATTAATGGAAGCAACTGGTTTGCTACCCGTATTGGTTATCGAAACGGTTACACTCGTTGTGCAGCCTAACGAATCAACAATGTTACAAGTGTAATTTCCTGGATTCAGATTATTGGCCGTGGCTGAATTGCCGCCGGAAGGAAGCCATGAATAGGTATACGTTCCTGAACCTCCTGCAGGAGTTGCAGTGGCAGAACCATTTCCGAGATTACAAGTGGCACCAGTTAGTGTGGAAGCAGAAGAAAGTAAAACAGGCTGTGTGATGGAATAGATCTGTGAAGTAGTACATGCACTTCCATCCGTAATCGTGCAGGTATACGTTCCAGCACCTAATCCGGATGCAGTTGGGGCAACCCCTCCGGCAGGTGTCCAGGAATAGGTATAAGAACCTGTTCCTCCACTCACATTGGCCGTGGCAGAACCAGTTGTGTTTCCATTACAGGCTATATTTGTCTGTGCAGGGGTAATGGCCAGAGCAGAGGGTTGTGTAATCACTACCGCTTGAATGGAAGAACATTGATTGGCATCGGTAATCGTACAATTATAAGTAGCCGCACATAAAGAATTTGCGGTGACACCGCTTCCTCCACCTCCAGACCAAGAATAAGTATAAGGTGCTACCCCTCCGCTGGCGCTGACCGTGGCAGAACCGGTACAGGCACTGTTACATGCAATATTCGTAGAAGAGACGATGGAAGTTGCCGGAGCTCCAGCCGCAGTGATATTGAAAATCGAATTCTGAAAACAACCTTTGTTGTCTGTGACCACAACGGTCCAGGATCCGATTGGTAAACCAGTAGCATTCGCAGTGTTTTGTCCTCCGCCCGGATTGGGAGTCCAGCTATAGGTATAGGGTCCTGTTCCTCCCGCTACGGTGACTGAGGCAGTGCCTGTTGCCAGTGTACAGGCGGTTTGAGTAGAAGAGGGGGTTAATGCAATTGCAGCAGGATCTGTAATGGTAAATGTTTGAGAAGTGGTGCAGTTATTTGCATCCTGAATAGTGCAGGTATAGGTGCCTGCAGCAAGACCTGTAGCATTCAAAGTGTTTTGTCCTCCTCCAATTGCCCCGCCGGTCCAGGAATAGGTATAGATGCCGGTCCCCCCGCTCACCGTGGCAGTGGCACTACCTGTGGAAGAACCGTTGCAGGTTGGATTAACGGAAGTAGGAACTACATTCAGTGCTCCGGGCTGCGTGATGGTAACGGTCTGAACAACGGAACAATTATTGGCATCGGTGATTGTACAACTGTATGTTGCAGCACACAGAGAAGAGGCGGTGGGGTTGGTTCCTCCGCCTCCGGTCCAGGAATAAGTATAAGGGGTTGTTCCTCCAGTAGCACTGACCGTTGCGGTTCCGGTGCAGGCACTGTTACAAGTTGGATTGGCTGAGGAATTCAGAGTGGGTACCGGGGCTCCTGCAGAAGTAATGTTGAAAATGGATGTTTGAACACAGGCTTGGGCATCTGTTACACTGATGGTAAATGATCCTGCACCCAGAGCGCCGGCATTCGCGGTGTTTTGTCCTGTTCCGGGAGCGGGTGTCCAGCTATAGGTATAGGCACCGGTGCCTCCAGATACGGTTACAGAAGCCGTACCCGTAGAAACACCACAGCCTGTTTGTGTGGAGGAAGGGGTTAATGCAATCGCTGAAGGTGCTGTGATTGTAAATGTTTGAGTAGTGGAGCAGTTATTGGCATCATTCACCGTGCAGGTATAGGTTCCTGCGCCGAGACCGGTGGCGGTGGCCGTGCCCTGTCCTCCTCCAATTATTCCTCCGGTCCAGGAATAAGTATAAACTCCTGTTCCACCTGAAACAGAGGAAGTGGCAGTACCTGTAGCGGAAGCATTGCAAGTTGCGTTCGTTTGTGAAGGTGTTATACTTAAAACGCCAGGTTGGGAAATGGTGTAGATCTGCGAAGTGGAACAACCGGCAGCGTCTTGTATAGTACAGGTATAAACCCCTGCTCCGAGTCCGGAGGCTATAGAAGAACTTCCTCCGGATGGGGTCCATGAATAAGTATACGTCACGGTGCCCCCACTGACTCCGGCAGTTGCTGAACCGGTATTATTTCCATTGCAGGAGACATTGGTCTGACTCGGAGTGATGGAAAGTGGAAGAGGATTGTCTACCAGAGTCCACGACCGGAAAAAATTAACCGGAGTAACCACCACACTATTTACTGTACCCTGAGTTGGAGAGGGATTATTAACTGTATTAATTCCCGGAGGTGCTGAAACAACCCAGGCTGGTGTTCCTAGAGCACTGTTCCAGTATTCTGCCTGGAGATTGGCTGGGTTTATGGTATTGCCGCTGTTCACAGACTCTTCTGCATTCAGATAAGTAAAATCGAGAGTGACTGCGGGCTTGGTGGAATAGCCGAGCGGGTCAATAACCCAGAAACGGTCTATCACTTTGGCTGAGTTATCAGGCACACCACAAGGGCCTTGCATATTGAGTACATCCGATGGTTTGTATATTAAGTCATCCCATCCGGTTGGTCTTGCAGGTGCTTTAGTGGATGAAAACTGTATAGTACCTGCACCACCTGCTTCGATTCCGGCTGTGATTGCATGCACATTCAAAGGAAAGGATTCAAGTGCAGGACCGGGGGTCATGTAGGGGACTGTTATCGCAGTAGTGCCCGCATGCAGGTTGTATTTTAGGATATTGTATTCACTCTCCAGAATAATTCCATTACCTGGGCCGATCGTTTGAATAGGAACCGCGGGAGGGGTGTTCAGCACTACATACGTTGGATTTGCTACCGTGCCTTGATCCACATAAATAGTCGTGCCGTTACTCATCACCAACTGAGAATAACCGGTAACTGAAAACACAGCGCAAGCTACTACCATACAAATAGATCGCACCACAGGCAGGTTCATAATCGGATTTCTGATAGAGTAGGGGTGTAGTAGTTGCTTCGAAAGTAGGAGATACATCTCTCAAAAGCAAATCCCGGTGGTATTTATTATAAGATCAATCACGAGACGAGTAGAGCTCTATTGCTTTTTCATGTCCCACAAATGGGTCTTTATCCATACTCTATCGGGAGATTTGGATTTTACATCTACTTTATTATCAATGCGATACCGCTATCAAGAGAATTTAATATTGGGTCTGTGTTCAGTATTGGATGGCAAAACCTGGTTATAAGAGCCCGGAGGATTGAAATAAATTGCAATATGAAAATTCAAATGAGTTGAGTCGATTGAGAATACACACAAAATAAACTAAATAAACACACAATCAAAACGCACCCTATGAAAAGCAAACTACTATTAAGCGCTCTTTGTCTCCTGACAGGCTGGAGTGCTTATGGGCAAAAATTTGTCCGTCTTACACAAGCCAACTTGAGTCAATCAGTTTCACTCGCACCTGATCAGGCTCTTGAACTCCGCCTGCCTGTGAAACCAGGTAACGGTTATGGATGGTATCTGAAAGACAAGAACAATACCAGGACGGTTCTTGAACAAATCGGTAATTGGGAATTCGTACCCGATGTGCCCGGTAACGTTGCTGCCGGATCTTCCGGAACACAAGTTATCCATTTCACTCCATCTGCTTCCGGCAAGCTGGATCTGGAGTTGGTTCTGATGCGGCCCTGGGAAGGAGTTGCCAAAGCAATTGATCAGTTTAACGTAACTGTTGTTGCTGCCGGAAAATATACAGGTGTGACCGTAGTACCTTATGTTCCTGCGGTTGTGAAAAATAACACAAAAGCAAAAAGCACTAACCCTAAGACGCTGGGTACACACCCTGCAAGCTGGTCCTGGCTCACACAAGGAAGCATGACTCCTGTTAAGGACCAGGGACAATGTGGAAGCTGCTGGGCTTTTGCAGCTGACGGAACTTTTGAAGCAGCTGTTAAATACTGGGATAATGTGGATCGCAATATGTCAGAACAATGGCTGGTTAATTGTGATGCTAACTGTAATGGATGTAGCGGAGGATGGTGTCCGGATGCCATGTTCCAGAATACAGGCTGTGTATATACTGCCGATCTTGCGTATACCGCTTCTAACGGAAGCTGCGGATCATCTTATACCTACCATGAAAAAATCACCAATACCCAACAAGTAAATGGCCAGAACCCGACTGATGAGGAAATCAAACAAGCAATTTATGATCATGGTCCTGTTTGGGCTACTATAGATGCCGGAAACAATTTCCAGAACTACAACGGCGGTGTTATGAATTCTTCAGACGGAACCACACTGGACCATGCCATTGTATTGTGTGGATGGGATGATTCACAAAGCTGCTGGATCCTTCGCAACTCCTGGGGACAAAGCTGGGGTGAAAATAGCGGATATATGCGTATTGGTTATGGGGTATCAGGTGTAGGAAGTGCGGCACAGTGGTTGGACTATAAGGGTTCTATCAATCATAACAGTCCCCCAACTCCGGCCTTTATACCAAATGTTACCAGTACTTGTACTGGAGCGGTACAATTTACAGATAAGTCTGGCAACACCCCTACCGCCTGGCTTTGGAGTTTTGGTGATGGTCAGACCTCCTCCTTGCAGAACCCTTTACATACTTACACAAACTCAGGCGCTTTCTCCGTAACACTGACTGTAACCAATACTTATGGGAAAGACAGTCTTGCCAAAAGCAACCTCGTTAACGTAAACCTGATGAATGCTCCTACAACAACAGGTGCATCCAGAGTAGGTGCAGGCGTACTTACTCTTTCTGCCTCTGCGGTAAGTCCCGCGTCGCTCGACTGGTATGACGCAGCTACAGCAGGAAACCTGGTCAATACTGGTGCCAGTTATTCTCCGAACCTGTCTGCTACAACAACCTTCTATGTCGCCAATGAAAATTTGCCAACCCCTGTAAATGGAGGAAANNTGTCATACCGCAGGTAGTCGCCAGATTGAAATTCTGGATAGCGCCGGAAATTCTGTGGATACTTCCGCTGTGATTAATACCGTTGTTGGTAAAAACACCATTCCTCTGAATTTCACCATTCCCGCAAAAAACAATTACGCCATCAAACTTTCCGCAAACAGTACCGCCGATGTTTATAGAAACAGTGCCGGTGCCAGCTACCCTTATGCAATTGGATCTCTTGCCTCTATCACTGGGTCTGATGCACCTACCTCCCCAGCAAACTATTACTATTATTTCTATGAGTGGGTGGTATCTGTACCAAGCTGTTCCAGCACACGGACTCCGGTAATCGGAACGATCAATACTGCAACTGGAATACAGAATGTAGAAGCGAACGGAGCTCTCAAGGTTTACCCGAATCCAAGCAACGGCGTCTTCTATTTCGATGGTCTTGAAAATGAAAACACAATCGAGCTCTTTGATGTGGTTGGAAAGCAGATCTTCAGTGCGTTGTCTTCAAACTCTTCCTATGCAGTTGATATGAATGGAAAGGATGAAGGTGTATACTTCTACCGCATCGTGAATACCGCCACTAAAAACATAAGAACAGGTAAGCTCATGATCTACAGATAAAGAGAGATCAATATCAAATCTAATCTTAAAAACCAGCTGATCTGGAAAGAAGGGTCAGCTGGGTTTTAATCCTAATCGGAACTGCGCGAGCAATTTTTTCTGGTTGTTTTCATTTAAACCCTGACCCATGAATACTCAGAAGCGTTTCCTGGTGCTGCTCTCTTTCCTATTCTCTACATTATTAAGCTGGGGACAAGAATCAGATCAATTTTCTTTTTTCAAAGGAGATACTCTGCAGGGTTTTGACTTGAAAGGATGTTTAAAGAGTGTAGCGGATGAGCATTTTTCTGAAAGTGATTTAAGTACCTACCTCAAAGAGCAGGAAAGACAATTTGTTAACCGAAAATATCATATTCCTTCTGCTTGGAAAAGCCTTCCTCTGAACAATTTTGTACTAACAGCTGGATGCACGAATCCCGGTTTTGAAACCGGTGACTACACAGATTGGACCGGATACATCGGAGTGAATAATAACTCCGACTCCGCGGTAACACTGGTTACCGCCGGAATCACCAACAATACCCTTGGGATAGATGCTGCGGAAACATCCTGTTCCATGTTTACACTCGTGAACGCAGCCGCCGGTAATGATCCTTATGGAGGCTTCCCGATGTTGGATCCATTGGCGATTGGAGGTACATACTCTCTCCGCCTGGGAGGAGAAAACGCGAACCTACGTTCAGGATCCACCTGTACCGGACCTTTCGGGTTATCCGCGCCGGGTGAATCAATCCAGCAGTCCTTTGTGGTCAGCGCCTCTAATGCGATGTTTACTTATAATTATGCCGTGGTCCTTGTACAGGTTTCCAATGGACACACACCTGCTCAGTGCCCCTACTTCCGAGCAGAAGTCCTGGACCAATATGGGAAACCAATCCCATGCCTCCAATATTATGTTGAATCTGTGGGGTCCGGAGTTCCTCCGGGTATGGCAGTCTCCGCGCTTACCTCCAATGGACAACCTGTTTATTATGCAAACTGGGCAGCCAATACCCTGAACCTGAAAAATTATATCGGCCAGACCATCACCGTCAGATTCTCTGCAGCCGGTTGTGTCCCCGGTGGGCACTGGGGATATGCTTATGTGGATGCATCCTGTAGTGCGATTCAGGTTATTGCTGCAAGTCCCGAAGTATGTTTAGGTGGAACAAATACTTTAACTGCTCCGGGTGCTGGAGCAACAGGTACTTATTCATGGACTACCGTCCCACCCGGAGGTCCAGGAATTATTGGTTCTTCTACCGGACAAACAGTGACCATCAATGCTTCGGGAACTTACCAGGTAACCGTAACTCAGGCTCCTGGATGTTCCTATACGATTGACACCACTTTAACCTTTTATCCCGTTCCAACAGTCACCGTAACCGGCACCAATCCAAGCTGTAGTCCTGGTCACGATGGAACTGCTATAGCCAATGTAACCGGAGGTAATACTCCGTATACCTATTCCTGGTCTCCATCCGGTGGTACTGGAGATACCGCAAAGGGATTGAATCCCGGGACTTATACCGTTACCGTTACAACGACTAACGGATGTTCCAATCAAAGTACTGTTACGCTTGTTCCTCCTCTCCCGGCACCTGTGATCACCCTCACGAATACTCCCGCTTCTTGTTCACCCGGAAAAGATGGTACTGCTACAGCCACTGTAACCGGAGGTACTACACCTTATACCTATTCCTGGACCGGAGGAACCATCACCAACGGACAAGGCACAAACTCAATCAGTGGGTTAAATGCCGGTACTTATACACTCACCGTATCATCACTTTCCGGATCTTGTCCGGCATCCGATACAACAGTCATCACTCAACCTAACGGGCCAACGGCTTCTTCAACGAATACAAACGTGAGTTGTTTTGGCCTCAGTGATGGAACTGCTTCGGTGACCGGAAGTGGTGGCAGTGCCCCGCTCAGCTATTCCTGGAGCCCGAATACGGGTACAACGAATACTGTTTCTGGCCTTGCTGCAGGTGTTTATACCTGCGTTACATCCGATAGTAAAGGTTGTGCGATGACTTCTGTCGTAACCATTACTCAACCACCCCTCTTGACCGTAAAAGCCAATGGAACGAATGCAACTTGCCATAATCTTTGTAATGGAGGACTCATTTGTGTGCCTGCAGGCGGGACCACCACTTATACCTATTCCTGGAGCTCAGGATGTAATCAGGCCAGTTGTATGAACGTTTGCCCTGGCCTGTATACAGCAACGATTACGGATGCTCATGGATGTACCTCTCATGATACCATCACCATCACAGAGCCTCCGGGAATGACCCTGTCCATGTCTGCGGTCCCTTCGCATTGTGGAAGACCGGATGGCCGGGACACGGTTCATGTATCCGGAGGAAATCCTGGTTACACTTATCACTGGCTACCTTCCGGTGGAACAGGTACTGTCGCTACAGGTTTGAGTGCTGGTGTTTATACTGTAATCATAACAGATGCACACGGATGTAAGGATACCATAAATAACAGAGTCCCCGATCTGCCGGGAGTGAATATAGTCCTTGACTCTACTCGTAATATACTGTGCTTTGGAGGCTCCGGCGGAATGGCTACGATTACTGCCAGTGGTGGCTTTAAGCCATATACATATAGCTGGAACCCTGGAGGACAATCCACCCCAGTAGTCACAAACCTCACAGCCGGAGTATACACCTGCAATCTGACAGATTCAGCCGGTTGCAAAAACAGTGTTGTAGCCACGATCATACAACCCACACTTTTAAAGGTAACGACTACGCCAGCTCTCATTTGTCTGAATAGTTGTACAAACCTCACTTGCATTTCAACAGGGGGAACTGCACCCTATACCTATACGTGGAGTTTAAATGGCGTTGTTTTGCCGAGTACTCATGTCTGTCCACCGATTAGCACAACTTATACCGTGACGTCCACCGATGCACATGGTTGTGTCACCACCAACAAGGTGCTGATATCCGTGAACCCGGCCCTGGAAGTTCTGGCAACTGGTGCTAAGAGTATTTGTCCTGGTTCAAGCGCTATCCTGGACGCAGTAGGGTCTGGTGGGAATGGAGGCCCATATAACTATCTCTGGTCTCCGGCTACTGGCCTTTCGAACGTGAATGTGGCAAACCCAACAGCTACCCCTACTGTTACAACTACCTATACCGTGATTGTTTCTGACAACTGTGGAACGCCAACAGATTCAGACCAGGTTATAGTTACTGTGTTCCCACTTCCTGTAGTAACACTCACAGAAAAGGATTCTGTTATCTGTGGTCCTAACTGTGTCAAATTTACTAGTACCTCAAATCCAGCCTGCGCTAGCGCGGTGTGGAATTTCGGTGATGGTAGCACAGGTACCGGATGCAATTCAGCAGAGCATTGTTACCCCACTTCAGGCACTTACACGATTTCCTATAAAGTTACTGATGTGGACGGGTGCCCGGGATCTAAATCTATCACTTCGTTTTTTAACGTACTCTCCAAACCAAATGCGGCTTTCGTAGCGAGTCCACAGCCAACCACTATTCTCGATTCCATCATTAATTTTACGGATCAAAGTAGCGGTGGAGGCGGAATCGCTTCCTGGAACTGGACTTTCGGTGATTTTTCAGGAGCGTCATCTACGGTTCAAAATCCGCACTATGCGTATCCTGATACCGGATGTTTCCCGGTCGTATTGATTGTAATCGGTAATGATGGATGTATGGATACTGTGGAACACCCTGTCTGCATCCTGCCCTTTTTTACCTTTTATGCACCTAATACATTTACTCCGAACGGGGATGGTAAAAATGACGTCTGGATGCCATTCGGAGTGGGAATTGATCCAAAGCACTACCATCTTATGATGTTCGACCGCTGGGGAAACCTGATGTTCGAAACCTACACATGGGGAGAAGGCTGGGATGGAAGAGCCAATGGAGGAGTAAATATTGCACAGATTGATACCTATGTTTGGAAAGTGGATCTGAAAGATGTACTCCATGAAAAGCATCAGTATATAGGTCACTGTAACATAATTAAGTAACCCTGTGTTTTAGGCTGGATTCCTGAAAATACACTGTGGGTAATTTTGAGTACATTTCGTATTCAAACAACTCAGGTGCGGGAATCTACTTCTTCAATTCAGAAAAAGACTTTTGGGAATGAATCGACACCCGATTCCAGAATCTTTGGCCTGGATATTCTTCGTGCATGTGCAATTCTCCTGGTAGTCTTTGTTCATACAAGTTTTCTTCTTCCTGAATCATTTCCAAATCTTCCCTGGCTCCCCGATGGAGTTGACCTCTTCTTTGTACTCAGCGGGTTCCTGGTAGGAGGAATACTGATCCGTCAAATAAGATCTGAAGAAGGATTAAGCTGGAAATCACTCACTGTATTTCTAAAAAGGAGATGGTTCAGAACCTTACCGAATTATTTTCTTTTTCTCTTCATCTATCTTCTTCTAGTCTATTTCGGCTTACTTCAAGGAACATTGAATAAATATGTCCTCGCTTATTTTGTTTTCCTTCAAAATATGCTTGTGCCGGTCGATTTCGTCTTCTGGGAATCATGGAGTTTATCGGTTGAAGAATGGTTCTATCTGTCTTTTCCTTTGCTTTTTTTTATATCCCTTAGCCTGTTCCGCACTAAACCGAGAAACACGCTTCTCGCTTTGATCCTTTTGTATCTTCTGGTTCCACTGCTTTACCGGATCAATATCAGTGCAAAACCAGTAGATCTGGAAAGGTGGGACCTCTGGTTCCGTAAACTGGTTGTCACCCGGCTGGATAGTATTGGCTTTGGATTGCTGGGGGCTTTCATTTATAGCTATTATGCGGACAACTGGCAAAGATTCAGAAACATTACAATGGTGCTCGGATTTGCAGGGCTTTGTGTAATCAGTATGATGACAATCTTGCCCGATACGTTCTTCTTTAAAACTTTTTATTTTTCACTCACAGCTTTCTCTATAGCCTTAATGCTCCCGAAGCTTAACAGTATTGTAAGGGAGACTATTCCTGGTAAACCATTTCGTTTTCTGAGCCGGATTTCTTATTCAATGTATCTTTGTAATCTCCCAATCCTTATAGCGGTCAAACATTTCTTTCATCCGCAAGGCGATTTTGAAAAAACAACCCTGTTTTTTGTTTGCTGGTTATTGATAATCATGATGTCCTGGCTTATTTATAAATGTTTTGAATATCCCTTTACTAAACTGCGGGATCGCTTATGAAGTATCTCTTCAGATATCTGGTTATAAGTATCTTGTTTGTTCAGTTTTCTGCAGCTGAGCTCAGAGCTCAGAATGCCGATATTTCGATTTTGCGCAAGATCAATGTAAACCGTAATACCAAGCTGGATCCTGCATTTCGTTTTTTTTCCAATACAATGATTCCTGTTTCCGTTGCAACGCCGTTATGTTTATTAGGTGTTGGACTTAATAATCACGACCGGATACTGACTAAACAAGGGATCATTGCCGGGGCTTCCTTCCTAACGTGCTCCATTATAACAGTAAGCTTTAAGTATGGAGTAAAGCGTAAAAGGCCTTTTGTGCAATACGATGATATTCAGAAAGCAGGAGAGGCAGGTTCTTATTCTTTTCCTTCCGGGCATACCAGTTCTGTCTTTGCAACGGCAACGGCTTTAAGTCTGGCTTTTCCGAAATGGTATGTGATTGCACCTAGCTTTGCATGGGCCACCGCCGTAGCATATTCAAGGTTACATCTTGGGGTGCATTTTCCAACGGATGTGATTGCAGGAGCTCTTATTGGAGCAGGAGCTTCACTTCTTTGTCATGAAAGTCAATACTGGGTATTGCCTAAAAGATGAAAATTTTGGTCCTCTTTCTAAATTAGATTATTCCGTTTAACAAGGAATCATCAACCAGATTTGGCAGAGTGACCTGTAGTTGTTTGCTCCGTTTCATCTCCCGTTTAATTGCAAATAGTGCCTCCTGATTCCTTGCCCAGCCTCTGCGTGCTATGCCATTGTTTACATCCCAGAAAAGCATTGACTTCAAGCGCCTGGTAGCATCTTTGCTTCCGTCGAGAACCAGTCCGAAACCTCCATTGATCACTTCTCCCCATCCAACCCCACCTCCATTGTGAAGCGATACCCAGGTAGCACCCCTGAAAGAATCACCGGCAAAATTCTGAACGGCCATATCTGCAGTAAACTGGGAGCCATCATAGATATTTGAAGTCTCCCGGTATGGAGAGTCAGTTCCGGAAACGTCATGGTGATCCCGGCCCAGCACTACCTGTGCGGAGATCTTTCCGGATGCAATGGCCTTATTAAAAGCTTCTGCTATTTTTACCCTGCCTTCGGAATCGGCATAGAGGATACGTGCTTGTGAGCCTACTACAAGCTTATTTTTCTGTGCTTCCTGTATCCATAAAATATTGTCAGCCAGTTGCTGTTTGATTTCTTTCGGTGCTGTTTTGTAAATTTTCTGTAAAACGCCCAGTGCGAGAAGATCTGTTTTTTTGAGATCGGCAGGATCAGCAGAAGTGCAAACCCAGCGGAAGGGTCCGAATCCATAATCGAAACACATAGGTCCGAGTATGTCCTGTACATAGGAGGCATATCTGAATTTACCATCTGCTTTCATTACTTCTGCCCCGGCACGGCTGGCTTCAAGGAGGAAGGCATTCCCGTAATCAAAGAAATACATTCCCTGTGAAGTGAGTTTGTTGATTGCCTTGACATGGCGCACCAGAGTCTTTTGTACTTCCTTTTTAAATCTCTCCGGTTCGGTTGCCATCATACGATTGGATTCTTCATATGTGAATCCGGCTGGATAATACCCTCCTGCCCATGGATTGTGCAAGGAAGTTTGATCTGAGCCAAGCTCTATCTTCACATTAGCTTCCGCAAATTTTTCCCAGAGATCTACAACATTCCCTTGGTAAGCCAAAGACACTGCTTCTTTTTTCTTACGGGCTATTTCAATACGTGCAATAAGTTTGTTGAGATCCATATAAACTTCATCCACCCATCCCTGAGAATGACGTGTATGGATTGCCTTTGGGTTTATTTCAGCGATCACACCGATTGCTCCGGTGATCTTTGCGGCTTTAGGTTGCGCGCCACTCATCCCACCTAAACCGGAGGAGACGAAAATCTGGCCTGGAAGTCCTGAAGAGGCTGAATTGGAAAATTTTCGCCCGGCATTCAGGATGGTCAACGTTGTGCCGTGAACAATACCCTGTGGACCGATATACATAAATGATCCTGCGGTCATCTGCCCATATTGGGTAACACCAAGTGCGTTGAATTTTTCAAGGTCATCAGGTTTGCTGTAATTCGGAATCATCATCCCGTTAGTAATGACAGCTCTTGGGGCATCTTTATGGGATGGGAATAATCCAAGAGGGTGGCCAGAATAAAGTACTAGTGTTTGCTCATCACTCATAGAGCTTAGATACTGCATCGTCAATAAATACTGAGCCCAGTTCTGGAAGACCGCTCCGTTTCCTCCATAGGTAATCAGCTCATGCGGGTGTTGAGCAACAGCATAATCCAGGTTATTGCTTAACATGTGCATTATAGCAGCCGCCTGTTTGCTCTTAGCAGGGTAATGAGAAATAGGCCTAGCAAAAATTTTATAATCGGGGCGGAAGCGGTACATATAAATGCGTCCGTAAGTTTTTAGTTCATCCGCAAATTCTTTAGATAGTATTGAATGATGTTTCTTCTCAAAATACCGGAGTGCATTCCTGATAGCCAGTTTTTTTTCTTCCGCATTCAGAATGTCCTTTCGTTTGGGTGGGTGATTAAGTGATTCGTCCCGCACCGCAGGCATAGGTAATTTATCAGGGATTCCCGCTTTGATCTGTTTTCTGAACTCCGCAAGTGTCATAGTAAAAGAGTTAATTTATTTGAGGTCGAATTTACCCGTTTTTTTGTTGAACCCATAGGGGCAATTCTTACATCCGTTTTGACAACAATAACCGCGCTTCAACAGATATTTGGCTGTGAAAACAATATATCCTTCAGGGCTAAAGTAAAAATCTTCGGGATCGAGTTTATTAGGACTTTCGTATTCTGACATGAAACGAGAATTGCTTCAAAACTTCTGTTAATTTAGGGTAAAGTTAAAAAATGCAGGATAAGAACCCTACACTTGGCATTTCCCAGCTGAAAGAGGATTTCCTTGACCGCCTTGGTCTTGGTCTCAGCCTGTTGAGACTGGATGAAATTCATCCGGTATTGAACGGAAACAAGTGGTATAAGCTGAAATACAACCTTCGCGAAATGCGTTCACTAGGTAAAACTCACTTGGTTAGTTTCGGAGGTGCTTTTTCGAACCACCTGGCGGCAGTTGCAGCAGCCGGTTTTCAGTATGGAATAAGGACAACAGGAATAGTAAGGGGAGAAGAGCACCTACCGTTGAATCCGACCCTTTCAAAAGCGTTAGAACAAGGGATGAACCTGGAATATGTGGATCGGGAAAAGTACAGGAACAAACCCGAACTGATGAGATGGGCGGAGGGGAAATTCGGACCAGAAGCTTATATTCTTCCTGAGGGAGGGTCGAATGAACTTGCTTTCAAGGGATGCCTGGAAATACTGGAAGGAATTACCCCTGTCTATGAGAAAATTTGTTGTGCCTGTGGGACAGGGATTACTCTTGCTGGAATTGCCAGCTCTCCAAAAGGGAGAAATCGTACGATCGGTTTTTCTGCTTTGAAAGATACCTCATTCTTTTACAGGGCTCTTTCAGCTTTTGCTGGTGAAAAGGTAGCAGATGAAACACCTGTCATTTCGGATTATCATTTCGGAGGCTATGGCAAGATAAAACCCGAGCTGGTCTCCTTTGTAAAAGAATTTTACACCACACATGGAATCCAGCTTGATTACCTGTATAACGGAAAAATGATGTTTGGAATTTACGAGTTGGCTAGAAAAGGCTTTTTCAGGCCAGGGACCCAAATCCTGGCCATACATACGGGTGGATTACAGGGGAATGCCGGAATTGATGAGTAAACCATTTGATTAACAATTCTCTGTTAAAAAATGGAGCTTTGCCACCCTCGGCATATCTTCTTCCGGGATTACATTTGTATATTACCTGGATTCTCTAACATAAGCAAGCTTGATGGTCCGCGCCCAAACCTTATTCTTAATCATGCTCATGCCCTTTGCAGGCCTGTTTGCACAGCCTTCGGAGCATAAGCTGACTTCAAAAGAATATGTTGAGCTCCATAAGGACGAAGCAGTGGTAGAGATGCTCCTCTTTGGCGTCCCGGCCAGCATTACCCTGGCTCAGGGCATCCTTGAAAGTGATTGTGGAAACAGCGACCTGGCGGTATATGCCAACAATCATTTTGGGATCAAATGCCATGAGGATTGGACAGGACCTACTTATACTAAGGATGATGATCAAAAGGATGAGTGCTTCAGAAAATACACCACTGCATTTGAATCGTTTAGCGATCATAGCCAGTTCTTGAAATCCCGGGCACGGTATGCCTACCTCTTTTCCCTCCCGCGAACTGATTACAAAGGGTGGGCAAAAGGACTAAAAGAATCCGGATATGCCACCGACCCCAGGTATACTAGCCGTTTGCTCGAGGTTATTGAAAAGAATAAGCTGATGGTTTTCGACACTCAGGAAGAATGGCCTACTTCTTTAGGGTTTAGAAAGAAAGAAGCCGTCACTGCAGCCTCCGTGACCTTAAAGCCTGTGGAGAAAAACAACAGGGACAAGAAAATCAATTTGGCTCCGGTTATCGGACCTCGCATTATTCTTATTACCCGAGATCGCTCCTATATCATTGCCCGGGATGGAGACTCTTTTCAGAAACTCACCCGGGAGTTTGAAAAGGGCACCTGGGAACTTCCTAAATATAATGAAGTGAGTCCGAAAACTTCTATTATAGCCGGCCAGAGAGTTTATCTTCAGCCTAAACATAGAAGAGGAAATTCAGAATATCATGTGGTGAAGGAAGGAGAATCGTTATACTCGATCTCTCAGGATTGCTGCATCCGCATGAAATATCTGCTCCGGAAAAACAACCTCCAGCCTGGTGCTGAACCGAAGGAGGGTGATGTTCTGAATCTCAAGAGAAGAAAGAAATCTTAGGTTACAAATTTATTTACTTCCGAAAAAAAGATAAGCCATGAAGATGGCAGCGATAAAGCCGGCAAGATCAGTGAGCAACCCAAAGGTAATCGCATAACGGGAATTTTTCACACCTACAGATCCGAAATAAAGTGCTACGATATAGAACGTGGTGTCTGCTGATCCCTGAATAATCGAAGATAGTCTGGAAGCAAAGGAGTCAACTCCGTGTGTTTTGATTAAGTCGAGGGTCAGGCCGTTAGCCCCGGACGAACTCAATGGTCTCATCAGAGCCGTTGGGATCGCATCAACAAATTCTGTATTACATCCCAAGAAGAGAAAGAAATGACGAAGTCCGCTGCTTAGATAATCCATGCATCCTGAAGAGCGGAATACAGAGATGGCGACAAGCATTCCAACGATGTAAGGAATTATTTTTATTACGGTTTGAAAACCTTCCTTTGCACCTTCAACAAAGGCATCAAAAACATTAACCTTCCGGAATGCAGCTAAACCGATGAAGGAAGTGATAATACTCAATAGCAATAATCCGCTCCCCAGATTGGAGACTTTTGAAACCTGAACAGGGGTTAAACGAGTGACCCCAAAAACAATTAATGATACAAGGGTGCAAAGGGCCAGAGCCCAAAGCATCAGCACTTTATCAAAAATCTTTATTTTCTGCTTTATGCAAACAAGCAATACTCCTACAAACGTGGCGAAGAAAGAAGAAAGAAGAATCGGGAGCAACACATCCGTAGAGGAAGCAGCCTGAGCCTGGGTGCGGATAGCAATAATCGTCAATGGCAACAGTGTAAATCCAGCAGTGTTAATGACTAAGAACATGATCTGAGAGTTGGAGGCTTTTTCTTTGTCCTCGTTCAGGTCTTGCATACTTTGCATAGCTTTCAGTCCCATAGGGGTCGCTGCATTTCCCATGCCTAACATATTTGCTGAGAAGTTGAGAATGATCTGACCCAGGGCCGGGTGATTTTTTGGGATTTGAGGAAATAAGCGACTGAAGAATGGGCTGATAAGACGGGAAAGAATTTTTATAGCACCTCCTTTTTCCCCTACATTCATAATGCCCAGCCAGAGCGTCATCATTCCGGTGAGTCCTAAGGAAAATTCAAAAGCAAATTTGGAGATATCAAAGGTTCCCATAAGGATACGGTAGAATATTTCCGTATCGCCCAGAAAAATCAGTTTCGCAAGTGCAACGAGGAAGGCAACCACAAAAAAGGCAACCCAGATATAATTCAATGCCATGGAAACGAATTTGTACGAATATAAGATTATTTATCCGGTGATGAACTCGCAAAAATTCCGAAACACTTGCAGCCCGTTTTCCCCACTTACTTCCGGGTGGAATTGAATACCCCAGATCTTTCTGGTTTCATGTTTCATCCCTTCGTTCAGGTAAAAATCGGAGGTGGCAAGATGGATAAATGCTTCGGGTAAATTAATTCCCTCCGTATGATCCTCTGTCATTATAGTTTCTTTTCCAAAGCCTTTCAACAACGGATCGTTTTGAAGAATCCGGATTGTTTCAGGCTTCCGTATTGCAGGCCCCCTGTAAATTTCAGCTCCGTGAAGGATTCCAAGAATCTGATGCCCGTAACAAATCCCTAGAACCGGAACATCCACATTTTTAAGAAAACTGCAATGGGTTAGGTAGGCCTCATGCTCAACTTCCGTAAGAAATATGGGAGACCCACTGAGCACAAAGGCAGATGCCTCAGCTATTGCTGAGGCATCTATTTGGTTCCATTGCTGTACAGTCACTTCCTGGTCCAATGATTTGAGCATCCCCACAATATGGGGCACTTTCGTGCTACCGAAATCAATTACCAGGATCACGTTAATCGATAATCAACATTTCAACTCTCCGATTTTTCTGTCTGCCTTGAGGCGTTGTGTTCGGAGCAATCGGATGCTCTTGTCCGAACCATTGGATTTTAAATCGACTGTCATCAATACCTTTAATGATCAGATAATGGGAAACAGCCTTAGCTCTTTTTTCGGAAAGCTTCAGATTGTCTTCTTTTTTACCTTGATTATCTGTATAACCGCTAAGCTTAAGTTTCCACTCCGGCTTTTTCTTCATCAGGTCTGCGAGCTCATTCAATGAAGCGTATGATTCCTGTTTGATGATTTCTTTTCCGGTTTCAAACTCCAGATTGCTGAAAGCCTTCTTTAAAATTTTGGCTTCTTCCACCGTAAGTTTTATGGCCACGTCCTTATCATCAATCTGAGACATTTTGTTTTCTTCCACTTTTACTACTTCGAACCGGAAATAACGGTCAGGGCTTCGTACAAGTTTCTTTTGAACACCGCCGACCATCAACAGTAATTCATTCAGTCCTCCGGTGTCCTCACCTTCTATACTAAAGATGGAGTTCTTTTCATCAGGGAGTGTCTCAAACGTAAAGGTTCCGTCCTTATTCTGTTTGACTTTTTTGAGCACATTCATATTTTGATCCAACACCAGGAGAAATACTTCAGGGCATCCGTCATTAGAAGCTGGACCGGGTTTGTCAGGACAACGGTCAACCTTGTCGGGTACGCCATCTTTGTCACGATCCGGGCAGCCATGCAGCTCAGGTAAACCTGGAGTATCTGGGCAGGAATCGAGCTTGTCAATTACACCATCTCCATCGCGGTCTGGGCAGCCGTTGAATTGAGGAGGTCCAGGAGTATCCGGACAAGAATCCAGTTTGTCAATCACCTTGTCACCATCACGGTCAGGGCAACCATGCATCTCTACAGAGCCTGGTTGGTCCGGACACTGATCTTCACTGTCGGGGATATGATCTCCATCGCGGTCAGGGCAGCCTTTGAATTCCCAGGTTCCAGGTACATCCGGACATTTATCCTTTTTGTCGGATACTTTGTCTTTATCACGGTCTCTGATCCTTCGGTAAGGAATAGGAACTTTAAGCATAACATGAAACTCAGAGCCATAAACAGTGGAATTTCCGAAATAGCTGTTTAAAGCATTTGTTCCGAAAATAATGGGTCCAAGTCGAAGGTTGATCCCATAATTGAAATTCTTGAAAGCATCATAAGATACAGGTACGTAAACACCAAACCATTTATGGTCCCAGCGGGGAACAATTGCAATTTTAGATAATTCTGAAACTTTATTGACATCACTGGAGAATTGAAATGCATATACTCCCATCAGACCGGCATAAAAGTCTTTCCAGATGCAATAGTCGGCCTGAAAATTAATGGTGGTAGGCAGCCGCATATAAAAAGTGTTGCTGCTCGGTGTTTTTACGAATTTGGTTTGAAGGGTGGAGTCAAGTTGCTGTTGATTCTTCACTCCCGATTTCGCAACATCCCAAAGATTTACATTAGCGCTGAGATCATCTCCTGCTCCTTTTGTGTAGCGTATGCCTCCGACATCAAGGAGACTCAGACCGAACTTGAATTTATATTTGTTTTTCCATCGCATGTCCAGGTTTGTTTCCCCGTCCATATCATATTTGTATTTGTCATAATCGGGACGATATTCATATACCACACCAATGTCTCCACCAAAGCCATAGGTCGAACCTACCTGGTAAGTCTGTGTTGCTGTGGTTGGGAAATTGTTTGAATAACGGTATCCTATCTGTGTGTTAAAAAAGTCGAGTGTGTCTTTGGTGGTAACCCTATAATTCAGGTTCTTGATATAAGCATAACCACCTCCCAGACCCTGAAGAAGCTTTAGTGTGATTCCTGCTTTCAGAAAATGCTCGTCCTTGTTCCTGATCACATGTGCAAAGGTTAATCCGTATTCTATCCAGGAATTGAAGTCGAGATTCAGATTTTTGTTCGAAAAGGTCTGAAGGAGCTGCGTAGAGTCGTGGAACCCATTGTAGATAAGCTTGGCCAGATTAGGTTCCAGTCCATTGAATTGAACATAATTCCGTTCACGACACTCGAAGCCAATCGAATTCTTTGGGTTAATGCGTACCATAAAGGATGGAAGGTGGATACTCGCAACCAATAACATCGCTTTGTTGTCATTAGCTTGGTTTTCTACCAGATAATCATCCTTGAAATTTTTGTCGCTAGTAAAGAGATGAGGGTAATTTATAGGCTGCTTAAGCAAACCAACATAATTGTTTGAAAGTCCAAAGTCGAGACCTGCCAGTTCCATATCGAAGCGGTATCGGCTGTCAGCGATATTGGCGGGGTTCACAAATGCACCAGTGATCCCCGAATAATTGCTCATAGAATATCCCATAAAATCCTGGGCTTTTATTCCGGATATCAGAACACAAACGAATGAGAAGAGGAGTGTAAGTTTTTTAAGCATAGGGGGTTGACTGAGTTTCGCAAATATCGTCTAAATTAAGCATTTAGGGAATAGAGTAAGCGTATATATTTTTGCCTTCCCCTGTAATTAATTGCAGGGTATTGTCACGGTTCAGGTCCCCAATGCAGAAGGGTATAGTACCTCTCAATGGGAATCCTTCCGGTAAGGTTCCGCTTTCGTTCAGAAGATAAAGCTCATCCTTGCTCTCGTTCACTACCCCTACACGCCCGTGTCCAGATGGGTCCTGAAGATAAAATGGGGGTTGAAAAATCGTATCATCAAAGTGATAGGAGAACAAGACTGATTTGTCTTCTGTAAAAACAGTCACTTCATTCGCTTCCTGAAATATGAATTCAGGAATATGGTCAGCATTCAAATCGCTAAAGAGGAACCAAGGTTTAGTGTTGAATAACTTAAAGGAAATGTGTTCTGATTTCCCGTCCAGAGAAATTCGGCAGATATTTCCTAAGGAATCGGTGGTTATAATTCTGTAATGGGCTAGGTCCCTTCCGGGATCAACACTAAATCCGTAAAGTGGTTTTGGTAGCTTTTCATGCAACTCAATCTGGGGCTCTCCATGTCGATTATAAACATAAAGTTTACCCCCAAGATCTGCCACGATAATATAATCCTTACGACCCGCTACACCGTGAATGATAGAAGCCACAACGGTGTCGGAAGTTGCAGGAACCTTCCATCCTTCGGTCTTTTTTCCATGAATAGTGTAATTCAGAATATGTTTATCGGCACATGCAATCAGGATTCTGTAGTCAGATTTGTTTTCATAATCAACTACTGTAAGTCCGTTACAGGCAGGTGAGGGGAGCTGGACCGGAAAGCCTTCAACATTTTTTCCATTCAGATCGATGAGGTATATGCTGTTTCGTGTATTAAAAAGCATTTGAAATTTTTTGTTGGAGAATGCATCCACCTGAACTATTTTCCCCTGTATCTTTTCAGTCAGGCTCCGGCTCCAGAGAATCTTGCCGGTGCTGCTCACCAGATAAAGCTTATTCCCGTCATCCTGGACACAAACATCCAGGTTATGTGTCTGATGATTGAAAAGCAATTGAGGTGATCTATGAAAGGTAGTGTCAAGTCTTGTTTCCCACAAAGTTGAAGTTTCCTTCTTGTAAATCGGGTTTTCTTCAAGGTAGGTAGAGTTATAAACAAGATTTCCCTGCGAGGAGAATTGTACTCCTATGGCTTCAAACTTTATGAAAAGATCGGAGTAAGCAAAGATATCTTTCGCTGTTTGTTCCGAAGCGAAGGATTGGTAGATACCTGTTGATCGCGCAATATTGGAATAAACAAACAGATTGCATTTCGTAGAAAGGTTAGAGGAGAACTCATTATAATGTCCGTCTTTATTTAGGAAATGGTCATTATCTATGAAATGAAGGTAGTTTTTCAATGCTTCAGGACTATTCCCGAAAAGGAGATAATTATCAAGAACCGTATAGTAATTTTCTGTAACGGCAAATGATTCTCCCAAGAGCAGGGGGAGTATTCCTCTTATTTTCAAATGCCTGATCACATGCGTTCCAACCACTGACGAGTCTGCTTTGAGGCTGTCTGTTTTACATACCAGACCGCAAAGGGCTGAGAGCTCAGCAGTGGTATGTTCGATATTGTTGGATCTCAGCAGAATGAATGTACAGGAACTTAAATCCATGGCACCTGGTCCAGGTTCTGTGATAAGACTAGCCACTTCATTTTCTATCCAAGATGAGCATAGGGCCGAGAAATCTGTTGTGTACCTTTTGCTGATCGAGTCAAGCTGATTTTGCATGCTTTTTTTCCGGACAGCTGAAAATTTTGTGTAGTAATCATGAAAATCACTAAAACCTTCGTAAATAAAACTGGCTGTATTGGAGGGCATTGCGCCTAACGCATCCATATGCTGGGCTTCTTGGCCCGCGAAAAGATTTAGATAGCAAGAATCTGCATGATATGAAACAAATCCATCCAGAAGGACAGATTTCGGTTTCAAGCTTGCATCCATTGCAGCCCATCCTCCTATGGGAAAGTCGTTTCGGAGAAGGTCAGTATAATGGGTATTCAAGAAGGCTCCGGTCCATAAAGCAATCTTCGAAAAATTAACGAAGAGCCGGAGATCAAAGCGTGAGGACTTGGATGTATTGTACACCTCGGCAAATCCTTTGTCATTGAGCACTGAAGTATTCGTCTTGCTTTGTAAGATTGCTTTTCGGATGAGGTTTTCGCTTGGAGAAAAGAGCAGGACACCGTTTGTATACGCGTAGTAGCAAATATCTTTGCGATCATTCGTGCTTAATGAAAGGACCTCATCCCTTAAAGACTTTGTGTGAAAGTTGGCGGCGAGAATTTCTTCAAAGGAATTTTTGAAACTAAGGTCAGGGAGTGCATAGGAAAATAAAAAGGCGCAGGTGTTCTCCGTTGGATGAGCAGATATATATAAGGGGTGATCATCGAGCCCCAGTTTCAAAAGTTTGGTGTTTCCCTGGAGTAATGAATCAAGAAATAAAAGATTTTTCCGGAGCTCACGGAAGGTAAGTGTTACTTTCAGGTCTTCCCAAATAATGTTAGATTCTTCAAACCGTCTGAAAAGAGTATGAGTCTGCTTTGATTCCAATATAAATACTGCATCTGTGGGAATAGCGACAAGTGCATTCACTGAACTGGGCCTTGATTGGCGTAGATTCTGGTAAAAAAAAATGCAGGCTATAATTAGGAAGATTGCAAGAAAGGAAATCAATAATTTTCTCAGCATGGCGGTTTTGCAATGCTAAAGTACAGAATTTCCTGAATTTTTCTGGTCTGGCTTAGTGTTGTGCCACGACAAATCTACCCTGAGAACATCCGGTAGAACTGCCAATCTTAAATATGTAGACTCCACCGGAAAGAGCCTCTGTACTGAAAGTGACTCCATTTTCTCCAGGCAACAGATTCTCATCAGACACTTTCATCACTTCCCGCCCTGTCAAATCACAAACTGTAATGTTTATCTTTTCCTGGTTTTCAAGTCTGAAACGAATATTGGCAGTAATATTGGCAGGATTTGGAAAAAAAGAAACATCATTTATAAAGGAGGAAGGAGAGAAGACATCCAGTGGTGCATCGTTAGTCGCAAGCCAAATAGTAGCGTTCATGATAAGGAGTTGATGGTTGCCCGCAGCATCGGAGAAATATCCGTTATAAAGTGTACAGGAAGTGTTGCCTGTACCATCATCCGGAGGAGAACTGTCACCCATCGCTGCAATTTTTCCTTTCATACAGCGGGAATGCGCAAACATAACTCCAGTGTTCCCTGTATTTGAGGATCCCGTCATATAAATGACTCCTTTGACAGCAGGGTTCGCTATTGGATCAATGGTCATGGATGTTCCATTACTCCACATCGCTTCTGTGACATTTCCCATTGGTCCATGAAGACATGAATCGCCGGGAAGGTTAGCAACGTTTGTAGTAGTTTGAGAGAAATTTGCAAGGTCATAACTTATTCCAAAGGGGTTATTGTTGTTCACTCCATTGTTTGTAAGAAAATCGTTCCAGATCATGGGAGAATCCCAGCCATCACTATTTCTGTCTGATCCGGTATGATCAGAGATCATAAAAAGTCTTCCTCCAGCTTGGATCCAGGTCATCATTGCTGTTTTTTCAGCCGTGGTAAATTTTATATTGGGTTCATCTATAACGAGAATCGTATAGTTGCTCAGATCCTGTGCATTGGTCCCATCCTGATAGGTTAAAACTCCATTCCACGGAAGGGACTCAACTTGGTAATTGTGCTTGGCACAGTCAATTCCCCATGCAGATAGCCCGCCTTTCCAATAGTTTTCGGCTGTACCAGCGGTAACAGTAGACTGAGCAGGGGTAGGGTAACGCTGCGGGTCAGACTTGGTTCCACTGCAGCAAGAAGCTGGTCCTCCTGAAAAACTGATATCATCAACATCAGCATCTGGAATCCAATCCGCATTACTGCATGTTTCCGCATGAGCTCCGTCAAAAAGAATCTTTACGACCTGGGCTTTTGCTGTGAAATTGAAAAGAATAGCCGACAAGGCAGCTGTATAAATAAATCTTAAATTCATAGAATTAATTTAGGTACTCAGAATTGACTTTTTGGTAACTCAAATTTAACATTATAATGTTCAAAATCAAATCCCGGCCCATAGTCTAAAATCATATAAGGCCTTAGTTACCAAGGTCATCAGCTAATTTTCATATTCTGTGATCAGAAATAGACGATTGATCTTCCTATTTGAAGGAATGATCGAATCCGCATGGATTAGAAACTAATTTGGAGCTGGTCAGGAAGAAGCCGGAATGATTTTCGGTGATGGTCACAAGGGCCATAGGTCCGAATGGCATTTCTATGGGAGAGGGTTCCATAACCTTTGTTTCTTAACCAGTTATAATGTGGAAAGGATTCGTGAAGAGTATCCATATAATCATCTCTGTAAGTTTTTGCCAGAACGGATGCTGCGGCTATACTCAAGTAGATCCCATCACCACCTATAATGCACTGATGAGAAATTTTGTCAAACTTATTGAAGCGGTTTCCGTCAATGAGTAGAAATTCAGGAGGTAACTTTAATCCTTTTACCGCTCTGTGCATGGCCAATATAGAAGCTTGTAAGATATTGATCTCATCTATTTCAGCCGCCTCAACGCGTGAAACATTCCAGGCAAGTGCTTCTGCTTCAATAATAGGCCTGAGAAGTTTGCGTACTTTGTCGCTTATTTGTTTAGAATCATTGAGTAAGGGATGCTTGAATTTAGTAGGAAGGATCACCGCTGCTGCAAACACAGGTCCGGCGAGACAACCTCTTCCGGCTTCATCACAGCCAGCCTCTCTCCGTGTTTTATCCAGGTTCCCCTTTAGCATATGTTTTAATCTGTTTTACTGTTTCCTGCCTCCTGCAACTGCTCTTTCCATAGATTCCCAGAGAAGACTTGCCGTTCTGTCCCATGAAAAATCTTGCTTGCGTTTATTCCCTGCTTCAATGAGTCCATTCCTGAAATTTTCATCATTGCTCAACTTCAACATACCATCTGTGATAGCTTCGACAGAAAATGGATCTACCAGTAGGGCTGCCTGAGCTGCGACTTCCGGGAGGGAGGAGGTGTCAGCGCAAAGGACAGGCACTGCACAATTCATTGCTTCCAGGAGAGGGATTCCGAATCCTTCGAAATAAGGAAGATACGTGAGTGCGAATGCAGAAGCCATCACCTTATATAATTCTTCTTGTTGCAGCCGACCAGTAAAAATTACTTCGTCTTTATGAGGAAGAGTAATGTATGTTTCTTCCAGCTCACTCGTCCACCAATATCGATGACCAACGATGAGTAACTTTATTGGAGAAGAACTTTTTTCTTTGAACCGGGAGAAAGCTTGCATAAGCCTTCCAATATTTTTACGAGGGTGCAATGATCCTACAAAAAGAAAATAGGGGCAGGACTTAGTATACTTCTTCCTCGTCTCAGAAATCAAAACTGAATCCAGTGGCTTGTAACCCAGGCCAACTCCGTTGTATACGATATCGATTTTATCTTCTGCAATTCCATAGGTATGCATGATATCTTTTTTTGAAAAATCCGAAACAGTCGCGATGCGGGTAGCTTTCTGGGCGAAGCGTGGAAAGAAATAATTATAGTAAAGACGCACCGAGCGTGGCAAATCCTGAGGATAGTGAGCAAAGTTGAGATCATGAATGACCGCCAGTTTGTTTGTAGAACCACGTAATGGAACATAACCATCGGGGGAAAGAAAAAGATCAGGTTTAAAATCAGACAGCAGTTTCCCTATTGAAAACTCAAACCATACCCAGAAGAGTATCGGATGTCGGGCCTGCGGAGCGAGGACAAGTGGAGTGATATTGTCCGAAAAAATCATCTCTGGATCAGGTTGACGATCGAACGCGAAAACGAAATGATCGTCCGGATGAGCTCGGGTAATCCGTTTCATTGTCTCATAGGTGAACCAGCCGATTCCATCTAGCTTATCTTTAATAAGTAACCTTGTATTGACAACTATTTCCAAAGCGGGTAATTAAGAGAAAACGAAATTAAGCGAAAATCTATGTTCTCCTTCCGCTTTTTGTGATAATTTTGACCGCTTTATGAAGACTGCCGTAAAATACTTCCTTCAGGCGATCCTGGGATTTGAGAACTATCTTTATTTTTTTTCGAGGTACAAAATCCGTACCCTGAAAAAGGATCGAAAGGAAGGTGATTTTTTCTATTTCCTGAATCTTCTTCCCAAAGAAGGGACCGTTCTGGATATCGGGGCAAATATTGGCATTATGACTGTTCACCTGGCAAGTGAAAAGCAACGGAAAGTTATTGCGTTCGAACCCATGCCGCGAAACCTGAAAGCCTTGATAAAAATTGTTGAGCACTATGATTTGTCCAATGTATCTGTTAAGGAGTTTGCCTTGGGAAATGAAGAAGGATCTGTCAATATGGTGATGCCTATGGTCGGTCCTGTTCGGATGCAAGGTCTGAGCCATGTCCTCCATGATTCTATTCAGGAGAATAATGAGGGTGAAAAGATCACGGTAGAGGTTCATAAGCTTGATTTGATTCCGGAAGTCATGCAAGCTGATCTGATTACCGGCATAAAAATGGACGTTGAAAATTTCGAATATTTCGTACTTGAAGGAGGAAAGGAAATGCTCCGAAAAAACAATCCGATTCTCTATATAGAGCTTTGGGATAATGAAAATAGGTCACGATGCTTTGATCTACTTAAAAAACTGAGCTACTCAGTATTTGTTATTGAGCAGAATCAAATGGTTGAATTCAGGAAACAGGATAAGCAGAATTTTATTTTTCTTCCCTCTGGTTACAAAGGCATCCCTGCTTAAATTTATATTCAAATAATACACGCCTGCGTTCCGGAAACCAGACTCTGGGAAGTTAATGAGATAAAAAGAGTAATTTAGTTCCCCTTATCCGAGTTATGCAAAAGAAATTTATCACCAATCTGGCTATTCTATTGTTCTTCAACCTGCTGGTGAAGCCATTTTGGACACTTGGGATTGAACCAGCAGTTCAGGAGCAGGTTGGCAACCACAATTTTGGGGAATTTTCCGCTCTTTTTAATTTCTCCTTTCTGTTGAATATCATTTTGGATTTTGGAATTACCAATTTCAATAACAAGAATATTGCTCAGAATAATCACCTCCTGACCAAGCACTTCTCGAGTCTTTTTGTTCTTAAACTTATCCTCGCAGTCATTTATATATTGGGATCTATAGTCGTGGGACTCGCCATCGGTTATGATACCCGACTTACAAAACTGTTGTTAATTCTTGGCTTTAATCAGTTTCTTATTTCCATGGTACTCTATCTCAGATCAAATTTGCAGGGATTGCATTTTTTTAAGATTGACAGCATTGTTTCAGTTCTCGATAGAATGATCATGATTGCGATTTGTGCGTTGATTTTGTGGGGTCACGTGTTCGCTGTGAAGATGGATGTGATGCTCTTTGCTTATATACAAACGGCAGCATACTTGGTCACCACACTTACAGCGTTTATTATCGTCGCCAGCAAAACAGAAACACTCAAATTAAGTTGGAGTTATCCATTCGCATTGATGATTCTAAAGAAAAGCTTCCCGTTTGCAATCCTCGTCTTACTCATGACCTTTTATAATAGGATTGATCAGGTCATGGTTGAACGAATGCTCCCTCGATATAATGTTGAGCTTGCGGCGAAAATTTCACACCTAAAGACTCTTCCAGGTTATAATACTGAACCTTTCCACAGTATGATTGATAAGCTCGATGTGCAGGTAATGCAAAATGGCCCGGATCAGGCAGGGATATACGCCAAGGCTTTCAGGCTCCTTGATGCTGCTACAATGATTGCATATCTCTTTTCAGTGATCCTTTTACCTACATTTTCAAGAATGTTAAAATACAAGGAGTCAATTGAACCGCTGGTTAAACTTTCATTTACTCTTATCATAACTCCTGCTCTTGTAGTGGCAATTGGGTGTGCTTTTTATAGTCATGAAATTATGAGCCTGCTCTATAAAGAACATATTGATCAATCAGCTGTTGTCTTCGCTCCACTTATGTGTTGTTTCGTTGCTACCTCAACAAATTATATTTTTGGAACGCTGCTGACAGCTAATGGTAATATGAGGCAGCTTAATACCTTAGCAGCCACTTGTATGGTCATTAATATCTCGCTTAATTTGTTACTTATTCCTTATTTTAAAGCAATGGGTTCTGCCTTTGTCAGCCTTACTACTCAGATCATCATGGCTGTATCCCAAGTTCTTATTGCCCAGCGAGTATTTCGTTTCCGTGTTAACTACCGTTTGATTATTACCCTGATCATTTTTATCGTCGGTGTAATTGGTATCAATATCTTGTCAAGAATGTTCGCATTTCATACTGAACATCATCACTGGCTCATCAATTTTGCCCTTATGGGAGGAGCCAGCATTGTATGGGCTTTCTTAATACAGCAAATCAGTGTCAAGTCCATCTTTCGGATGATAAAATACGGTTAAAAATCATATATTTATCTGTTTTTCAGTGATTTAGCCTTGATAACCGGGATTGCCCCGTTTTAAGTAAATTTTCCTACTTTTGCCTTCCTTAATGAAGCCAAACAAAAGCTAACTATGACGAATGATGCCGGAAAGTTGACAGAGAACGACTCAACTAACCTGATTTATTTCTTTTATACATGGCGTAAACCGATCCTTACAGTAGGCTTGTTTGCAGCAATCATTTCCGGGATTGTTTCTTTTGTTATTCCGGAACGGTTCCGTTCAACGGTTATCATGTTTCCAGCTACCACCAGTTCTCTCTCCAAGGCATTGCTTACAGAGAATCCGAGCGCCAAACAAGATGTGCTATTATTCGGACAAGAAGAAGAAGCGGAGCAAATGCTTCAGATCTTAAACTCTGACGAAATCAGGGACAAAGTCTGTCGCAAGTTCCGTCTTATGCAGCATTATAAAATTGACACGACAGATCGTTATAAGAGAACCAGACTCTTTGAAGAATTTCAGAATAATATTACTTTTCGGCGAACCGAGTTTATGTCTGTGAAAGTGGAAGTGCTGGATATAAATCCTGATACTGCAGCACATATCGCCAACTGCATTGCCCAGTTATTGGATACAACCACTACACGTATGCAACGTGAAAGAGCATCCAAAGCTTACAGAATAGTTGAAAAGGAATATCTGACCAAAGTACACGATGTGCGAGCCATCTCAGATTCCATGAATCATCTGAATGAAAAAGGCATGTACGATTATGAATCACAGTCGGAAGTGACCAGCGAACAGTATGCTATCGCAATTTCCCGTGGTGATGAGCGTGCTATGAAATCTCTTCAGGAAAAATTAGAAATCATTTCCCGATACGGAAGCGCATACCTAGCTGTGCGGGATAATTTAACCCTGCAGACGAAACAGCTGAACATGCTAAAGACTAAGTTTGAGGAGGCAAAGGTAGATGCGGAGCAGGAGATACCCCATAAATTTATTGTGAATAATGCCTTTCCTGCGGAAAAAAAATCATACCCGGTTCGCTGGATCATTGTGACCGGTTCGACTTTATCTGCAATGCTGATTTCAATAATTTGTATTATTATCTTAGATAGTATTAATAGGTTTAGAAAACAAAGAAGGTAAGTGAATCAATTCGGGAACATATCATTCTTTAAAATCTTATTCAGATGGAAATTCCAACTGGGAACGGTGGTATGTATTTCATTGTTTCTGGGCTTTCTTTTTTCAAGTGAATGGTTTTTGAAACCCAAATACAAATCAACAGCGGTTATTTATCCTGCGAATCTTACTCCTTACGGCAATGAAACAGCAACAGAACAATTGGTTCAGCTCCTTCAGTCTGCAGATATACGCACCGCTATTTGCAACCGGTTTAACCTTGCTGAGAAGTACAAAATAAATCTCTCCAAAAAAGGAGGACTTTCCAGTTTGTATGATACCTACAACGAAAATGTGGATGTACGAAAAACAGAATTTGAGTCAGTGAAGATTGATGTCCTTGATACGGACCCATTGGAGGCTAGTCAGATGGCGGATAGTATTATCAGTATGATGAATATTAAAGCCAGATACCTTCAACGCACAAAGACTATGGAGGTTGTAAGAATATTGAAGGATGAACTTTCATTTAAGAAAGCCCAGATGGATTCTTTGGAAAATGCACTTGGGGTTCTTCGTGTTAAATACGGTTTGCTCGATTATTATATTCAGAGTAAGGAGGCATTAAAGAGGTATTATAAACTGATTACCAATCCTTCTACATCCAAGGATAAATTGAAGGAACTTGAAGCAAATATGGAAAGTCTTGCGGAAAGAGGAGCTCAATCGGTTTCACTAAAACAAATGCACCAAAGGGCTTTTGAGACATATTCTGAAATTCGTATTCAATATGACAAAGCGGTTAGTGATAGCCGGAAAGTGCTTACCTACGCCAATATTGTTGCGAAACCATACCCCTCCGACAAAAAATCTTCCCCTGTCAGATGGGTGATTCTTTGTATTTCTTCAGTTACTTCCTTCGTATTTGCTCTGCTTCTCATCATCATTTATGAGAACAGGGAAAAGTTTACCAAGTTTGATTAAAATTGACCGACACATTAAAACACCGCCTGATATTCAGTTTGAGTGCTGCTTTTGTGGTGCTCAATTCGATTTGTTGTTTTTTTGAGTTTTACTGGTTAAATCTCATCCCGGTTGCACTTATCATTATATATCTTGCCTTTGTATCGGTTGATACCCTGCTGCTGATCATTGTATTTTGTACCCCACTTTCCATTACGCTAACTGATCCGGATGTGCGGTTGGGCCTTAGCCTGCCTACAGAGCCACTCATGATTGGGGTTATGTTGCTCTTCTTCTTCAAGATGCTCTACGAAGGAAAATATGATCTCCGAATCATTCGTCACCCCGTGACCATAGCGTTATTAATCAACCTCATTTGGATTTTTGTTACTTGTATCACTAGCGAAATGCCAGTGATCTCATTTAAATTTTTGCTGGCTAGGCTGTGGTTTGTGACTTGTTTCTATTTTATCGCTGTAGAAATATTTCAGAAAAAAACCAATATCCACCGGTTTATCTGGTTGTATATTATTCCTCTTCTCATTGTTATCGGATATACTTTGTATAACCATGCTGAATTTGGTTTTAAGGAGGATCCCGCACACTGGGTTATGGCTCCTTTTTATAATGACCATACAGCGTATGGTGCAATTCTGGCTATGTTTTTTCCTCTCATCGTTTCGTTTGTTTTTAACAAATCCTTAACTCCTTCCGTTCGGGTGTTTTCTGTCATACTTTTCGGAATATTTACAATAGCCCTTATTTTTTCGTACACACGTGCTGCCTGGGTAAGCCTTCTCATCGTTCTGGTTTTGTGGGGAATCTATATGCTCCGGATTAAGATGCAGACCTTGCTCATTGCGATTTCCGCTATCGCAATAATTGTAAGTATGATGTGGTCAGACTTGGTTATGAAGCTGGAAAAAAACAGACAGGATTCATCTTCCAACCTTACGGAGCATGTTCAGTCTATATCTAATATATCAACAGATGCATCAAACCTGGAGCGGTTAAACCGATGGAATTCGGCGATGCGGATGTTTCATGAACGCCCAGTTTTTGGATGGGGACCAGGAACTTACAGTTTTCAATATGCCCCTTTCCAGCTTTCCAGTGAGAGGACAATTATAAGTACCAATGCTGGTGATAAAGGGAACGCTCACAGTGAGTATATCGGCCCACTCTGCGAATCAGGTGTACTTGGAGCTTTGTCTTTTATTGCAATTATTCTCGTTACCATCAGAACGGCCACACGATTATATTATAGCTTGCCAAAAGGGAGCCTCAGAAGTACTGTCCTGGCTGTGTTATTAGGGCTGATCACCTATGTAGTTCACGGGGCTCTGAACAATTTCCTGGATACCGACAAAGCTTCAGTCCCTTTCTGGGGATTCATAGCAATCATAGTGTCTGCGGATATTTATCATAAAGGAGAGAAAGAGAAAAAGCAAATTTCAGAATATCCTACAGCTGAATAGTGCTATATCATCTACATAAGGCATGTTGCCTTTGTATTCAATGACTTCCGAAATAATTTCCTTGTTGAGATTTTCCATATCTGACCCAAAGTTTCGTTTGAGTGTATTCTTAAGGCTCTGGATCCCGAATTCTTCTTCCTTTTCATTTTCAATTTCAACCACTCCGTCGGTATAGCAGAGTAGTATAGATCCCGGATCAATGCTTACTATGCCTTCTTTGACCTTATTTAATTCATCGAACATGCCAAGTCCAGTACATCCTACGCGCAACATAGAAATGCTATTGTTGTTGGCAAGTAGAGGCGGATTATGGCCAGCATTGATATAAGTCAGGATCCTCGTGACAATATTATACCTTGCGATAAAGAGGGTGATGAACTTTTCCCCTTTTGCATTCTGCATTACTTTGTTATTGAGTTCCTTTACAAGGTCACTCAGGGAAGAGATATGATTTAACAAGATTCGGAGGTTTGCCTGGAAGTTCGACATCAACAAAGCGGCAGGGACTCCTTTTCCAGACACATCGGCCATACAAAAAGCAATTTCATTCTCATCCAGTTGTATGAAATCATAATAATCTCCTCCAACCTGTTGGTGAGGCAGATAATAAGCGCTAATCTGGAGGTGGCTATTATTAGGTAGAGAGCTTGGAAACAACATGTTCTGCATTTCAGAGGCAAGCTCCAATTCCTTTCTCATAGCTGCCTGACGGATATTATCCTTGGCCAGTTTTTTATTCTCAATTGCAACCACAATAATATTCGCAAGAGTCTGAACAAATGGAAGATGCTTGATAGCAGCACTCACTTCGAGTTTATCCTCGTTCAAATCTCCTATCAAAACATAGGCAAGGGGGCTGGATTTGTGATAAACAGGAATCACAATTTCAAATGTGTGGTTTGAAGCAGCAGATGTATAGTCAATTGTGCTAATCTCCTTGATATGCCCAAACTCCAGGTTTACATTAATGTTTGCCATTTCATCTTCAACACCATATTTGAGAAGACATTTCCATCCGGAATCGTAGCTGAAAAGTACCAGCTTTCCAATATTTAGCTGCACTTTTAGTACGGTTTCAAAAATTTCCAGAAGCTTTTCGGTGGGAAAATTATGGTTGATTGCCTTTGTAACCTCCAGAATGGAGTTTAATTTAATATCCTTGATCTTTGGTCTCGAGATCCCCGATTTTCCTGTCGTTTCGTCTGCCATTGCCGGATATTGAACTTAGCTCAAAGTTAAGCAATTTGAAGAATTCATTGCTTATTAAAAGATTAAAATTGCCCCCAGTATTTATGGAAGCATCGGAAAGAAAGGGGATTAAAATAAGATTATTTGTTGAGTTTTTCCAGAATGTCGGGAATCCTCCGCACCAGAAACAGTTCTTTCATTTTCTCTGAGGCCTCACCTGCTGGGCTTCCGAACCAAGTTTTGCCCGGGGGGATATCATCTCCCACTCCTGATTGAGCAAGCACGACACATCCTTTACCCAGTCTAATATCACTTTTGACACCAACTTGTCCCCAAAGTGTGACCTCATCTTCAATAACACAAACACCGGCTATCCCAACACCAGAAGCAAAAAGACACATTTTGCCAATTACAGTGTCATGCCCGATCTGCACTTGATTATCTATTTTGGTGCCTTCACCGATGATTGTATCCCCTGAAACGCCCCTGTCAATCGTACAGCAGGAACCAATTTCTACAGTATCGTGAATAACTACCCGACCACATGAAATGAGCTTGTCGAGCAGATCTTTTCTCTTTTTATAATAAAATGCATCCGACCCTATTACTGTGTTTGCATGAATTACAACCCTGTCACCAATGATGCAGTTGTCATAAATGACCACATTCGGAAACAGTAAACAGTCCTTACCAACTGTTACGTTTTGCCCTAAATAAACTCCAGGCATAACCACTGTTCCCTCACCAACCTTTGGTTTGAGAGACCGACCGTGAGTGCTATAGGCAGTGGGGCTAAAATGTTTAATAAGCTTATTATAATCCCGGAATGGGTCCTCACTGATGATGAGTGTTTTTCCGGGAGGGCAATCCACTAGCTTGTTGATCAATATCGTACTAGCTTTAGAATGGAGTGCTTTTTCGTAATACTTAGGATGGTCCACGAACACAAGGTCCCCGGCCTCTACAATATGTATTTCGTTAATTCCAGTGATAAGGTGATCGGCCTCTCCTATAAATTCCGCATGGAGCAGCTGGGCAATTATTTCCAGTTTATGTGGAGGAATTTTCATGGATTATGGTTGTGTGAAAAGCGGAGACTGGAGTGATAACGAAAGCCAGAATAATGGCGAAAAAAACCTGAATAACCTACCTGAGTAGGTTATTCAGGAGGTCTTATTTAACCCGCTCTACGTAGGTATTGGTACGTGTATCAATCTTAACTTTTTCACCCTGGTTAACAAACAGCGGAACGTTTACAATAGCTCCGGTTTCCATGGTAGCTGGTTTGAGTGTATTTGTTGCAGTATCACCCTTCATGCCAGGTTCGCAATATGTAATTTCAAGTTCCACAAACACAGGCGCTTCTGCAAGAATTGGGGTGTCACCTTCAAACGAAATTTTCACTTCCATTCCTTCTTTCAGGAAACTCATACTGTTCCCGAGCATTGCTGCCGGGATGTAAAGCTGCTCAAAGCTTTCATTGTCCATCACAACAATGAAGTCTCCTTCAGGATAGATGTATTGGAGTACTTTATAATCAACACGTACAATTTCTACCAGTTCACCAGAACGGAAACGGTTTTCAACCAGTTTGCCAGACTTAAGGTTCCGCATTTTTGCCTGGTAAAAAGCCCTGAGGTTACCTGGAGTTCTGTGCTGGTATTCTTCTATTTTGCAAAGCTCTCCGTTAAAACGGATAACTGAGCCAATGCTAATATCTCCGGTATCTGCCATAGGATTCGATTATTTTTAATTATTAGAGTTAAAACGAGAAGTTTGGGCCCTATTCAATGAGCCGAATTTAGGAATGCAAAGATAGGGCTTATAGCCAAAAAACAAAGAAAATTCAGCTTTTCAGGGGGATAAGTGACTGAAATTTTCCATTTGAATGCGTTCCTTGCAGAAAGGGTACTCCATTTCCTGCTGATTAGAACATACGAGGATAAGGCGGTCTTCACTGTTATTCTTTATTAGGTCCTGGTACCAGAGTACTGTTTTCTGATCCAAGTTACTGCAGGGTTCATCTAGAAGGAGTAACGGAGTGTCGCTGAGAATCGCCAAAGCAAGACGAAGCCGCTGTTTCATACCGGAAGAAAAGAACCGGATCTGCTTTCGTAAAGAGGTAGCAAGGCCGGATTGCTCTGCAACGGCTTTGACATCCAAGCCATTTCTAAAGGGCTTAAGGCCTCCATGAAACGCAATATGCTCGGAAAGAGTCAGCTCCTCCAGCAACTCCATATAAGGGGAGGCAAAACTCAGGCTATTGAATAGTTTTTCTGTAGAAATAGTCTGGCCATTCCTGGAATACCGGAGCTCACCTTCACTGGGTGAGACATTGCCAGCAATAATCTGTAACAAGGTGGATTTTCCTGAACCATTAGAGCCCAATATAACGGTATGATTATCGGATTGAAAAGTATGATTTAACCTTCCGAAGATGCGATCTCGATTAAATTTTTTCCCAACATTGGTTAAGTGGATGGTCATAAACAGATCGCTAAGAGTAAGCCTTTATGGTTATAGGTTCAGGAAAGGCCCCTCATGATGCCATTAGTCGAGTTTCGAATGAATCTGAGAATCTGCTCTTTTTCGACAGATGCAGGAGCTTCCTGTTCAATGACGGCAGTGCCATTAGTCACGTTCAGACCTTTTACATACAAGGTTCTGTAGATGTCTTCGATTTGAAGAATGGATTCGTTGGAAAAGCCCCTTCTTCGTAGGCCAACGGAGTTCACACCCACATATTGCAAGGGTTCACGGGCAGCCTTGGTAAATGGAGGGACGTTTTTCCGAACCCCTGTCTGACCGGAAACAAAAGCATGAGCGCCTATCGATACAAATTGTGAAACGCCTACGTAGCCTTCCAGAATTGCGAAATCTTCAATTGTCACATGACCGGCTAGGTTTACACTGTTAGCAAGGATCACATTGTTTCCCAGGATACAGTCATGGGCAATATGCACGTAAGCCATGAGCAGGCAATTCTTGCCAACAACTGTTTTGTGCCTGTCTTCTGTACCCCGGTTTACTGTTACACATTCCCTGATAATGGTATTATCACCAATCTCGGTGACGGTCTTTTCTCCGTTAAATTTGAGATCCTGAGGAATACCGGAAACCACCGCGCCGGGAAATATTTTACAGTTTTTGCCGATCCGGGCTCCATCCATAATACAACTGTGTGGCCCGATCCAACAGCCATCCCCAATGACTACATCTTTGGCAATATAAGCAAAGGGTTCAATGACAACGTTCTGGCCGATTTTTGCATCGGGGTGAATATAGGCGGAAGGGTTTGACATAGTTTAAGCGGTAACAGGTACTGGTTTGGTAATGTTTTTAACTTTTACTATCTGGGCCATCATCTCGGCTTCCATCACTGGTTTGCCATTGACATATGCTGTTCCCGACATATGGCAAATTCCTCTACGGATAGGGCTAAGCAACTTCAGATTAAAGACCACAGTATCGCCAGGTAATACTTTTTGTTTGAATTTGACATTGTCAATTTTCATGAAGAAAGTAAGATAATTTTCTGGATCTGGTACGGTGGATAGGACAAGGATTCCTCCTGTCTGGGCCATAGCTTCAATCAGCAGAACACCTGGCATAACAGGGTTTCCTGGAAAGTGCCCTTTGAAAAAATCTTCGTTCATCGTTACGTTTTTCACTCCGACTACAGACTCGGGCGTAAGCTCCATTATTTTGTCGATGAGGAGGAAAGGCTGGCGGTGAGGTAGAACCCGCATAATATCATGAATATTATACAAGGGTTCTTTGTTCAGATCATAATAAAAGGTGGTCTTTTTAGAGCGCTCCTTCTTGATCAGTTCTTTAATTTTTTTAGCGAAAGACACATTGCCGGCATGACCCGGGCGTGCTGCAAGGATGTGTGCCTTCAGAGGAACACCAATAAGTGCAAGATCTCCAACGATGTCAAGTAGCTTATGTCTGGCAGGTTCATTATAGAAGTGAAGCTGAGTATTGTTCAATACTCCACGCCCTTTCACTTCTACGGTTTGATTGTTAAAAACCTTTCGGAGGTGAGTGAGGGTTTCATCGGAAATCGGTTTGTCAACCATGACAATCGCATTGTTCAGATCGCCGCCTTTTATAAGGTTATGCTTAAGAAGCGCTTCCAGTTCATGCAGGAAAACAAACGTTCTGCACCTTGAAATCTGGTCTTTGAACTCTCGGATATTATACATACTTGCATGCTGAGTTCCTAGAAGGTCGGAATTGTAATCAACCATTACTGTTATCCGGTATTCATCCTGGGGGACTGCCAGCATTTCTACCTTTTTAACAGGGTCTTCATAGGTGAGGTTCTCTTTGAGTATATAATACTCCCGAATAGCTTCTTGTTCAATCTTTCCAGCTTTTTCAAGGGCCTGGATAAATGGCCAGGAGCTTCCATCCATGATGGGCACTTCAGGCCCATCCAATTCAATAAGAATATTATCGAGATCTAGCCCGACCAATGCGCCTAGCGCATGTTCGGTTGTGCTCACTCGGGCTCCATTTTGTTCGAGACTTGTTCCTCTGGAAGTATCAACTACATTGTCAACATCAGCATCAATAACCGGTTTGCCTTCCAAATCAACTCGCTGGAATTTAAATCCATGATTTTCAGGAGCAGGTTTAAAAGTGATAGTGGTGAATTTGCCGGTATGAAGTCCAACTCCGGATAATGTAACTGGCGATTTTAAGGTATGTTGTTTGTCCATCTACAGATGTCTGATTGGCTGATTATTTCAATGATGTCAAAATTAACCAAATTAATGATTTATATCAGAGGAGGGAGTGAAAATAAGGGCTAAAGATTGTTCAACAGGTTATTCATTCTTTTTTATCCCTGAATTCTTTGGGATAACAGAGAAAAAACTTGCGTACTGTCCTTGAAATCATATCTATACCCAATTGGTCTGAAGCGTCAGAAATGTCCTGTACGAAGCCATTTTTAGATAAGATTTTAATCCGGATCTTATCAGGTCTGTACGTGTCATTCGAAACATTTGCAGAGAAGACAAAATAATCTGCTTCTTTCGCATCGAGCTTATATCGGTCTTGTATCTTTTTCCGAAGTTCATCGATTTGTTTCTTGGGAAATGGCTTTTTCTGAAGCTCTATACAATAGAGGTTTCGGTTGACGAGGTTGGTACAAAGCCGAGAAAGTACTTTATCCGAATGCTTCGTCCATACCTTTATAGAGGTCATAACATCGTTATCATCGAGTTCAGCAAAAATGCCAAGTAGGGAAGTGTCATCAATAAAGGATTTGCGATTGATTTTTCCAAACAGGAACCTACGCAAGGCTGGTGTGCAAAAAAGTTCTTCATGTTCCTTAGCCGAAAGTTCTTTCGCTCTCTTTAATATGTTCACGAGTAAATTTTCAGCACTCAGCACGGCTTTATGCAAATAAACCTGCCAATACATCAGCCTTCTAGCTATGATAAATTTTTCTACTGAATAAATGCCTTTTAGCTCCACAACCAGCTCATCGTCTATGACATTCATCATTTTTATAATCCGGTCGGAGCTGACAATGCCTTCAGAAACGCCAGTAAAAAAACTATCTCTTTTTAGATAATCAAGCCTGTCTACATCGAGCTGACTGCTCAAGAGCTGATGGAGAAATTTTTTCTTGTATTCGTTTCTAAAAATACGGATAGCCAGGCTTAGTCTTCCTTTAAACTCAATATTCAGCTGGGCCATGAAGAGCTCTGAAATTTCTTCATGTGAGACGTGGCTTACTAAACTATGTTCAAGGGCATGTGAAAAAGGTCCATGCCCGATATCATGAAGTAGAATTGCAATGGTTGCCCCCTGTGCCTCTTCTTCCGATATCTGATGGCCTTTCATGCGAAGGGAATCTATTGCTTCTGTCATCAGATGCATGGCACCCAAGGCATGGTGAAAACGGGTATGAAGGGCCCCCGGGTAAACCAGGTTTGTGAGTCCTAGTTGCTTGATCCTTCGTAAGCGCTGGAACCAGGGGTGATTTAACAATGCAAAGGTCAATTCATCCGGAACTGTGATGAATCCATAGATTGGATCATTGAATATTTTTCGTTTGAGGACTGCGGGATTCATGGGCACAATTTACTTATTTCGTGTAGTTTGTCCCTTTCTTTTGAGCACTTTTTTCATGTTTTCCTGATGAAGCAGCTCTCTTTTCTCCTGTTCCAGTTGCTCTTTCAGCAGGAGGTGTAGGCCATCAAGAAATTCGGAGTTGTCAATACGACTCAATAAACTGCCAATTTTTTGCTTTAGGATGTCAGGCTTCGTTGTCATTTATTTTTCAAATTATCCTGAAAATCAGGTGTGGCAAAGTTAGTCTTTAATCAATAAGCAATATTAAAGGAATATGGACGTTTAGGTTACAGGTTAGCAGTGATTATCTTACCTTTATTACCAATTAAAATTATACTATGGAAAAGATACAAATTCTTTGGGCGGATGACGAAATAGAGCTTTTGAAGCCACATGTGTTGTTCCTCAAGGAAAAAGGTTATGATGTTCAGACAGCCATAAGCGGTGACGGGGCCCTTGATCTAATAAAGAAAAACAATTTCGACATTGTTTTTCTGGATGAAAACATGCCTGGCCTTTCAGGCCTGGAAACACTCTCGCGAATAAAAGGTCTTAAAAATGACCTTCCTGTGGTCATGATCACAAAGAGCGAAGAAGAGCGGATTATGGAAGATGCTATTGGTTCGAAAATTTCGGATTATCTGATTAAGCCTGTTAACCCGAATCAGATCTTACTTTCACTTAAGAAAATACTTGATAACAAGCGCCTTGTCAGCGAAAAAACCACTTCTGGTTATCAACAGGAGTTCAGAAGCATCGGCATGACTATGAGCGATCGCCTATCTCATACTGAATGGGTGGAGGTTTATAAAAAACTGGTCTATTGGGAACTTGAACTCCAGAAATCTTCTGATCAGAGCATGTCAGAAGTCCTGCAGATGCAGAAAAGGGAAGCAAATGCCCAATTCGGAAAATTTGTCGAAAATAACTACATCAGCTGGCTCAACGGAAAGGAGAAAAATCCTCCAACACTTTCTCATACATTGCTTAAAAATAAAGTTATTCCCCAACTTGAGCAAGAAGGCCCTGTTTTCCTAATTCTTATAGATAACCTGCGATATGACCAGTGGAAAATGCTTCAGCCAATCCTTCACACTTATTTCAAAACAGACACAGAAGATCTCTTCTTTAGTATCCTTCCGACGGCCACGCAATATGCCCGAAATGCCATTTTTGCAGGATTATTGCCTTCAGAGATTGAAAAAATGTTTCCGAATCAGTGGAAAAATGATGAGGAAGAAGGTGGCAAAAACATGTTTGAAGATGTGTTCCTGGCTGCCAACCTCAAGAGACTGGGCAAAGATATTAAACACAGTTATAATAAGATAACCAACCATGCAGCCGGAAAGAAACTTAGTGAGAACTTTAATAACCTCTTGGGAAATAAATTAAACGTTATCGTCTATAACTTTGTGGATATGCTATCGCATGCACGTACTGAAATGGAAGTGATCCGAGAGCTGGCTGATGATGAAGCTGCCTACCGTTCCATTACCGTATCCTGGTTTGAGCATTCTCCCCTGCATGATATTATCCGGCAGATTGCCGAAAAAAAAGCAAAACTCATTATTACCACCGACCACGGAACCATTAAGGTGACCGAGCCTTCCAAAGTGGTAGGAGATAAAAATGTAAATACAAATCTCCGTTACAAACAAGGGAAAAGTCTGGATTATGTAAAGAGGGATGTCTTTGAGGTCAGGAAACCCGAGGAAGCTTATCTGCCTAAACAACACGTAAGTTCCGCTTTTATTTTCATCAAAGAGGATAAGTTTTTTGCTTATCCTAATAATTTCAATTACTATGTAAGCTATTACAGAAATACGTTTCAGCATGGAGGGATTTCGCTTGAGGAAATGATAATCCCTTTTATTGTGATGAGTCCTAAATAAGAAGGACTGTTCAAAATGTAAATGGGTATGATCAAAGTGACTAAATCTATTTCTATAAACCAGCTTTCTGAACTTCCCGGAGTAGCAGCAATAATCCTGAAGGAGAACCCCAAAGCCAGAGTTTTTGCTTTTACGGGCCCTATGGGAAGCGGGAAAACAACCTTTATAAAGATTCTATGTGAAAACTTGGGTGTAGAAGACAAAACAGGAAGCCCTACTTATGCTCTTGTGAATGAATACCAGGGTAGGGAAGGGGTTAGGCTTTTTCATTTTGATTTTTACAGGATCAAGAATCAACAGGAAGCTCTTGATATGGGTTTCGAAGAATATCTGGATTCTGGTGCATATTGCTTCATTGAATGGGCCGAAAAAGTAAGCTCTTTCCTGCCCAATGACCACATAGAGATTATCCTATCGGTGAAAGAGGGAGAAAGGATCATTTCATTTCCTATTTCCACCTAAAATTCCGATATTTGCCTGCTAGCGTGTGGCAGATACGAAACACCCCGCTTCCCTCCGTATATGAGCAGATCCACATCATTGATGGCGACCTTGGCTAAGAGCGCATTCCTCCCTCAGGAAGAAATGCTTGAAGTTAAACGTAAAAAAGGTAAATTATTCATTGGGATTCCCAAAGAGATTTCATTTCAGGAAAACCGGGTGGGCCTCGTACCTGATGCCGTGGCCCTGCTGGTGAATGCCGGACACGAGGTAGTAGTTGAAACGAATGCCGGTAAAATGGCAAATTTTCAAGACCATGATTATAGTGAGGCAGGGGCTCAGATAGCTACCAGTGCACAGGAAGTTTACAAAGCTGATCTTATATTAAAAGTTGCTCCTCCTTCCCTTCAGGAAATAGAGATGATGCAACCTAAACAGACTTTACTCTCCGCATTACAGCTTACCGTTCAGCCCGAAAATTTTGTGAAAGAACTGATGTCGAAACGGATTACCGCTATTGCATTTGACTGGATCAAAGATGAAGACGGGATTTTTCCTGTTATCCGTTCAATGGGCGAAATAGCCGGGGGTACTTCCATACTTATTGCCGCGGAATATTTAAGTAATGCTAATAATGGTCAGGGGTCAATCCTTGGCGGAATTTCAGGTATCTCTCCAACGGAGGTTGTTATCCTAGGCGCAGGTACTGTAGGTGAATTTGCAACCAGGGCTGCACTTGGACTGGGTGCTTCCGTTAAAGTATTTGACAATTCTGTTTACCGGCTCCGACGGATGCAAAGTGCTATTGGAACCCGTGTCTTCACTTCCATCATCCAGCCTCGTGTACTTGCGAAGCATTTGAAAACAGCGGATGTGGTGATCGGTGCAATACGAGTACCTCAGGGACGGACTCCTTGTGTGGTTACAGAAGAAATGGTCAGCGAAATGAAGGTAGGGTCTGTCATTGTAGATGTGAGTATAGATCAGGGTGGTTGCTTTGAAACTTCTGAAGTCACCAATCATACAAACCCCGTGTTTCGCAAACATGGCGTGATTCATTATTGTGTTCCAAATATAGCTTCGAGGGTAGCACGTACCGCCAGTTATGCTTTCAGTACCATTTTTGCTCCAATTCTCCTTAATATAGGAGAAGAGGGTGGAGTGGATAAAATGCTGAAAAGCGATTTGGGTGTGCGCTTTGGCGTTTATCTTTATTATGGATCTCTTACCAACAAATACCTGGCCGATTGTTTCCGCCTGCCTTATACAGATATAGATCTGCTCATGGCAGCAATCTGATTACGATTTAAAACGACCCAGTGAATTTCGGAAGAAGAATTATCCTGTATTTATTTGGTTTTTCGTTGGGCGCAATCATCGTCTGGTTTGGATTGATGAAAGACCGCCCGGATGATGCCCTTACCTCCTGGTTGCCCTCTAAAAGGGTGATTATGCAACTGGATACGAATAAGCAAGTGCCCTCTGCAAGCACGGCTCGTTGGATGTTATGCAGGGGTATATCCGCTCAGGATCTTAAATTTGTCATTAAAAACGGAGAGGTGATGTTTGGTAAGAGTGATGTACACGCAAAACCAGTTCCGAAATATGTTATGGAAGGTAAAACTCCCAAAGGGCTTAAACTAAGCATACTCTGTGCTGCCAGTCCAACGCAAACAGACATTCTCTCATGTTTAGAACCAGGTAATCCGAAGGATACCTGTAACTGCAAATAAACCTATAAAGCCGGAATTCCTATCTGGTTTTTCTTCTTTCCTTTTCTTTGATGATCAAAGATAGCTCCCTGCCAGTCTGTCCTTTTACAGAGGTGTTTTCCTGCGCTCTCCTTATGAGGTAGGGAAGGACCTCTCTGACTGGCCCGTAAGGAACATATTTGGCTACATGATAACCAGCTTTGGCCAGGTTGAAACTTATGTGGTCACTCATCCCGAAGAGCTGTGAAAAACAGATATTAGGATGGTCCCTCTGTATATTCATTTTTTCCATGAGATTCACGAGGAACATGGAGCTCTCTTCATTGTGAGTGCCGGCGCAAAGCCCTATTGAGTCTATATGTTTAACGCAAAATTCAAGGGCTGCATTGTAATCCTTGTCGGTTTCATTCTTGCTGCCCTGGATGGGGTTAGGATAATTCCTCTCAGCAGCATGTGTTTCTTCTTTTTCCATATAGGCGCCTCTGACGAGTTTAGCACCCAGTTGATATCCATTTTTTTCAGCTTCTTCAAAGGACCATTTCAAGAACCCCAGCCTGTCCTTACGGTAGAGCTGAAAAGTATTATAGACAATCGGCCTTTTTTTGTTGAACTTCTCCATCATGGAAGTAGCAAGGTTGTCAACGGCCAATTGAATCCAGCTCTCTTCTGCATCAATGAAGATGCGCACATCGGCATCGAATGCAGTTGCACAGATTTCAAAAACCCGTTTTTTTACCCTATCATATTCAAGTCTTTCCTCTTCGGTGAGCAGAGACCCCAAACTGACCTTTTCCAGTAAATCAAAACGGGCAAGGCCTGTAACCTTGAAAACACAAAATGGAATATGTTTATTCGTCCGGGCCAGTTGAATCGTTTCAAGCGTTTCCTTCGTGCATGAATCAAAAGCCTGCTCTGTTTCTGCTCCCTCAACTGAATAATCAAGGATGGTGCCGATCTTGTACTCACCCAGTGATTCAATGGTGTGGATACATTCCTTGATATCTTCGCCACCCACGAACTGACGGAAAATAGTTGCCTTAATCAGTCCTGTAATAGGCAAGTGGGTTCTGATGGCAAAATCGGTCATGGTTTTTCCAAAACCAACAAGGTTTGGATTGCTCACCATTTTGAACAGCCAATAAGAGCGATTCAGGTCTTTAAGGGATTTTCCGGAAAAGGCAATCTCAGTATTGTTGAAAGAAACCATCATTCATTAAATTTTAAAGTCACAAAGATATGGTTTAGCCCGAATATGCGTAAAACGGAAAGAAACAGATGGCCTTCTTTTTCGGAGTATTAAATTTTCGTTCCTTTGTTAAACTATGGGCAGTTCAATCATTCAATCTACCGGGTATGATATATTTATCGGAAAGGGTTCAATCCTGGAACTGAATGCCTTCCTGCAGGAGCCCAAATTCTGCAATAGCCGTCTTTTTGCACTCGTAGATGAGTTTACTGCTGAACATTGCCTGCCGATTGTCTCCTCATTCGTGGATCGATTCAAAGAAATTCAGGTGTTGGAGATTGAAAGCGGGGAGGCAAGCAAGAGCATAGAGGTCTGTACCCGCCTCTGGAAAACCCTGGGGGAGATGGGAGCTGATCGCCAATCACTCCTGATTAACCTAGGAGGAGGAGTAATTGGAGATATGGGTGGCTTTGTCGCATCCACATTCAAAAGGGGGATTCCCTTTGTAAATGTACCTACCACTTTACTCTCTCAGGTTGACGCATCCATTGGAGGGAAAGTTGGCGTAGATCTGGATCACCTTAAGAATGAAATTGGTGTGTTCAGCAGCCCGAAAGCCGTATTCATCTATCCTGATTTCCTGAAGACTTTAAGCCGCAGAGAGATGATGAGCGGTTTTGCTGAAGTTGTAAAGCATGCTCTGATTGCTGACGCATCATACTGGGATTTTGTACGCAACACGAATGTAGCAGATGGAGCGGTATGGCAGAAGATGATCGAGTACTCCATCCGCGTTAAAAACAGTATCGTTCAGGCTGACCCTTATGAAAAAGGATTGAGAAAAGCGCTTAATTTCGGGCATACTATTGGACATGCCATCGAGAGTTTTTACCTCGAAAGTCCTTCACAGAAACTTTTACATGGAGAAGCAGTGGCAATCGGCATGATTACGGAAGCTTATCTCTCCCATCTTAAGACAGGGCTTTCTCATAAAGACCTGAAATCGATCAGTAATTTTATTATGGAGCGCTTCGGCTACAAAGACCTAGAGCCAATGGCCGATCACAGACTCCTGGAGCTTATGATGCATGATAAAAAGAATGTTGGAGAAGAATTGAATTTTACGCTATTAAAAGCTATTGGATCCTGCGAAGTGAATTGTACTGTTGATACCTACATGATTAAAGAAGCCCTTAAATTTTACAGGGATTATCAATCCTGGAACTGAGTAAAAGTTAAACAATTGGGGCTATTGCTGTACGAGCCTGTTTAAAACTTCCCTCGCCATTTTTTGCTTCACCTTGAGTTGAGTTAATCTTTCTTTTTCTGCAGCTATTTTATTTTTTATTTCACTAAGTAAAGGGTTATCTCCTTTTGTAGTTTTGAAAAAGCCCAGATTGTTTTCATACTTGAGAATATCCAAATGGATTTGCTCTGCTTGTTTTTTGATGTAATCGAATTCCTTTTGAAGCAAGTTGCCTGTATGGTCTTCCCGCTCAAGCCTGTCGAGCTTATTCGAAAACAAGATCAATGCAAGTTCTGCCTGATTTACATTCAACTTTCCGTACAAATCCTCCATGTGTTTAAAGAAGTTGTCATTCAACCTCTTTCGGTCTCTCATTGGAATGGGTCCTCCGCTAAACCATTCGGTGCGGTATTTTTGCAGCATTTCGCGGTCTGATATCTGATCTCCGCTTAACTTTTCGGCCTGAAAGCGTGTTAGGAGCTCTTCTTTTTGTTTGCTTTCGTTTTCTGCAGCCGCGTCTATAGCCTCGAAATGTTTCTTCTTGTTATCAAAGAACAAGTTACAAGCTTTCCTGAACCGGTAAAATAGCCGGGGCTCTTCATGTAATCCGGCGCTTGGAATTCTCTTCCAGTCAGCCTGGAGCCGGATCATCTTATCCGATGTTTCCTTCCAGAGGGTGCTTGAACTTAAAGCTTCTGCCTTTTCTATAAGATCTAGTTTCTGTTTTTTAAGTCCGCTGCGGCTTTCTTTTATTGCAGTATAAAAAACATTCTTCGCTTCAAAAAACTGATCGCAGGTCTCACGGAATGCAGCCCAAAGGGTTTCCCCTTTTCCCTTCTGCGTAAACCCTGTCGATCTCCATTCTTTCTGAACAGACAGTAACTGGTCCGTATTTTTTTTCCAGCCTTCTTCATCCGTTGGAAGATCTGTAACCAGTTCCTTGGCTTTAGCAAGGAGTTCGGCTTTTAGGGCCAGGTTCCTTTCTTTTTGTTCCTCGAGAGCTTTATAATGAGCCTTTAGTTTGGCGTAAATAATATCCAATCCACCCCTCCACTGTGCTTTGAGGATTTCCCATTTTTCATTCTGGACAGGACCTACTTCATCCCATTCGTCTCGATAGACCTTGATAAGGCGTTCTATTTCTTTGATCTGGGGATTCTGAATAAGAGTCTGCAACTTACCAACAATTTCAGTTTTTAGTTCCAGGTTTTTCTTGAAATCATGCTCCTGAAGTACTTTGTATATATCCAGGCTGTAATAGAATTTCTCAACAGCCTTACTGTACTCATTCTGAAGGTCTTTATAAGCATGTGAAGAAACATTTCCTGCCTGGGCCCATTGTAGTTGAAGATCTTTTAGAGTTTTAAGGGCCTTCCCAGGCTGAGTTTGAATATCGCCAAGAGCCTTAATCTTTTCAATGATGGAAACTTTTATTTCCTGATGGCGTAATTGTTCGAGTAATATCTTTTTTTCCTGTGCCTTTTTCTGTTCCTTGTAAGAGCTAAACAGCTGTTCTAGTTTCAAGTCTTCAGCCTGCTTCACATGTTTAAAGTCGCGAGGACTACCACCATTATCAGTAAATTCCTGTCTTGTAACCTCTGTTTCTTTTGCAAGTTCATTTTCAAATGCAATCTGAATGGAGCGTACCTCATGGGATACAGATAAAATATCTTCAGTCAGAAGCAAAGCTTCCATTTTTTCGATTAAGTCGGTCTTCATTTGTTTTTTTGCAAAGTCTCTCTTCTTCCAGACAATGGCAGATGTTAATGGATAAAATTCTAAAAAACTACGATTTATTATTTATAAAATTACCAAAAATCCCAAACCAGACAAATGATTTGAGGGATTAAGCGAGAAAAGCATAGTTCAGGATTCAGGTTTTTTAAAACCTGTTTCATGCTTTAAAACGACTTCTTCAGTACTTTGAATGGAGGAATTATTAACTTAGCCCCAAGAATATGTCCTCAAACTCATTATGAGATATAAAATTTCTCACCCTACGCGAGAACTTAAAGGAAGCATAAACCTTACCGCGTCCAAAAGTGAGAGTAATCGGGCACTGATTATGCATGCCATTTGTGAGGAGGATTTTACCATCTCCAATCTGGCAGAGGCCGAAGATACTCAGACTTTACAGCGGATACTGGAAACAGACGTAGTAAACCCCAAGGATGTATATGATGTTGGACCAGCCGGAACGACTATCCGCTTCCTTACCGCCTACTTTGCGTCTATTCCCGGAGAAAGGATCCTGACGGGCTCAGACCGGATGAAAAAAAGACCTATAAAACCTTTGGTGGATGCCCTCAGGCAGCTAGGTGCAAGGATTGAGTATACGGAAAAGGAAGGCTTTCCCCCGGTTCGGATTCATGGAGTCTCCCTTAAGGGAAATGAAGCGACACTTGATCCTTCCATAAGCAGCCAGTTTGTGACAGCGCTCCTCCTCATTGTACCTATGTTGCCTCATGGCCTAACCATCCGATTCAGCGGAGGCAGACCAGTTTCACATCCTTATATAAATATGACACTGAAGATGATGGAGTATTTCAACGTCTATGGTCAATATCAGGAGGATTGCATTTCAGTAAGTAGCCAGCAATATTCTGTGAAAGAAGCAGAGAGTAATGTATATAAAATTGAAGGAGATTGGAGCGCAGCATCATACTGGTATGCAGCCGCAGCTTTGGCTACTCATGTCGATTTTACAATTATGGGACTGAAAGAGCATAGCTTGCAAGGTGATTCCGTGGTGACTCAGCTATTTGAATTCTTTGGCGTTCATACGGAGTTCATTGAAGGAGGTATCAGGTTGACCAGGGAAAAAGTGAATGCGGAAAACCTAGCTTATAATTTTTCCGATTGTCCTGACATTGCCCAGACTTTGTCGGTGGTGGTAGCTGCACTCGGAATCCCTTCTCTGTTCAATGGTTTGGAAACGTTAACTATTAAGGAAACGAACCGACTGATTGCCCTGAAGAATGAACTTGGGAAAATGAAAACCGAGGTAAAGATTACAGATAATGGTATTATTGAGATTCTTCCAGAAGGAGCTGGGGTAGTGCCAGATTCTCCGATTGAGTGCTATGAGGATCACAGGATGGCGATGTCGTTTGCTCCGTTAGCCATTTTGGGAAAATCTGTGGAGATTAAAGACCCAGCTGTTGTTCGGAAATCCTACCCTAACTTTTGGAATGATCTTCGTTCGGCAGGATTTGTAATCGAAGAACTGAATTCCTAATAAATGTTTACCTCTCTTTCCAGCGTAACACCAAATTTTTCAAGAACAGAATCCAGGATCTGCCGAGAAAGTTCATAGATTTCTTTCCCACTGGCATTTCCGTTGTTTATCAATACAAGGGCTTGAAGTTTATGAACTCCAGCATTACCTATGATTTTTCCCTTCCATCCACATTGTTCTATGAGCCAGCCTGCTGCAAGCTTTGTGTTTCCGTTTTCAAGTGGGTACCCAACGATCGAAGGGAATACTGATTTTAATGCATTGTATTTTTCTGTTTTAACTTCTGGATTCTTGAAAAAGCTTCCAGCATTCCCAATCTTTGCAGGATCTGGTAGCTTGCTCCTTCTTATATTGCATACAGCTGCACTGATAGCGGCGATCGACACTTCCTGCACCCCCATTGATTCGAGTTCCTGGGTGATAGCTCCATACGATGTGTTGAATCGTGGTACTTTATTCAGTCTTAGTGTAACAGAAGTGATAATGTACCTATCTTTTAACTCATGTTTGAAAACACTTTCCCGGTAGCCAAAACGGCACTGAGCTGAATTGAAAATCTCCATTTTCAGGTCATTAATATTTAGAGCTTCCAGTTCTGAAAATACATCTTTCAGCTCCACGCCATACGCTCCGATATTCTGCATGGGCGCCGCTCCTACATTACCTGGAATCAACGACAGGTTTTCCACTCCCGCATAATTGTGTTGAAGACAGTAGGATACAAGTCCATGCCAGCTCTCCCCTGCACCTGCACGAACATATACATAATCCCGATCTTCTTTTACTTTGGAGATACCATGGATACTGTTCTTCAGTACAAGTCCATTTATGTTTTCCTGTATCAGGAGCAAATTGCTTCCTCCGCCAAGAATTAGCTTGGGCATGGTTTTGTAGGATTCATGATGAAGTAATTCCTTCATCTCCTCAGCGGAAGTGAGTTCTGTAAAATAATTGGCGATGGCCTTTATGCCAAAAGTATTCAGGTTATAAAGGGGGTGGTCCCGTAGGATAATCATTGAACCAAATTTAGCAAGGAATACCGGGAAATGAGCTGTCCTCCCTCTCTTTTATACACAACAAGTTATTCATATCTCTGTGTATATTTGTAAGCCTCATCCTTGCATTGTATGATTGTAATTGCATCTGTAATTAATGACCTGTCCACTGATCAGCGAGTGCATAAAATGTGCACGACAATACAAGAGATGGGGTTCAACGTACTTCTCATTGGGCGGCAGCAAAAACAGAGCCAGGCCCTTGCACCCCGCAGATACAAAACTTCTCGGATGCCGCTTCTGTTTGAGAAGGGGCCTCTCTTTTATTTCTTTTTCCAAATCAGGCTTTTCTTTCAACTCCTTTTTCGAAAGGTGGATGTTTTGGTAGCAAATGATCTTGATACTTTATTTCCAAACTATCTTGTTTCAAGAATAAAACGCATTCCTTTGATCTATGATACCCATGAATTATTCTGTGAAGTGCCAGAGTTGCAACAAAGTTCCGTGAAAAAGAAAATTTGGAAAGGACTGGAGCGTTTTCTCTTTCCGAAAATGAAATATGTGTTTACGGTGAATGACTCCATTGCAAAAATATACCAGGAAGAATATAAAATACCTGTTCAGGTGATACGTAATATGCCCAGAGGCCAATCCTCCTTGGGGCCAGCAACAGAGTTAGCAAAGGCAGAACTCGGGTTACCGGAGGATAAAAAGATAATTTTACTTCAGGGGGCAGGAATAAACATCGATAGAGGAGCTGAAGAAGCGGTTGGGGCAATGCGTTTTATGGAAGGTGCGATGTTACTTATTATCGGTTCAGGGGATGTAATCCCATCTCTGAAGAATATGGTGGCGGATCTCCAGCTGGAAGATAAAGTGCGATTTGTTGATAAGATTCCTTTTCCACTACTTTGTCAGTATACCAGATTGGCTGATATCGGGCTCACTTTGGACAAAGATTCGAACATAAATTATCGCTACAGCCTGCCCAACAAGTTGTTCGACTACATCCATGCCGGGATTCCTGTTATCGGTTCAGACCTTGTGGAGGTCAGGAAGATCATAGAACAATATAAGATTGGTGCAGTCCTAACAGATACCAAGTCAGATACTCTGGCAGAATTATTGAAAAAAGTTTTATATGATCCTGAGCAAATGAAAATATGGAAGGAAAACACTAAACTTGCAGCCCAGGAACTTTGCTGGGAAATGGATGAAGGAAGAATCATGGATGTCTTCAAAGGGTTTCTTTTTAAGGGGAAACACAATTGAATTGAAGTCCGGCAACCCTATTTCCTCCATAGGTAATTAATTTTGTTGATCCTTGCAGCCTAAACACATTCATATCGTTTCTTTTGACGTTCCATACCCTCCTGATTATGGAGGCGTGATCGATGTTTTCTATAAAATAAAGGCCCTGCAAGCAAATGGAGTAAAGGTCCACCTTCACTGCTTTGAATATGGCCGGCCCAGATCAGAGGAGCTAGAAAAATATTGTGTAGAAGTTTTTTACTATCGCCGGGAAATGAATAAACGCTTTCTATTAAGCTCACTACCATATATAGTTATTTCAAGAAAAGGGGAGGACTTGATAAACAGGCTCCTTCTTGATTCCTACCCCATATTATTCGAAGGTCTTCACAGTTGTTACTACCTTAGTGAACAGAGGTTGAGAGGAAGGAAATTGATGGTCCGGAATCATAATATTGAACACGATTATTATGAGAACCTTGCTCGGGTTGAAAGGCGATTTTTTAAAAAAATCTATTTTAAAAGGGAAGCAGTCAAGCTAAAGAAGTTTGAAAAGGTGCTGAATCTGGCCGATCCTGTTTTTGCCATTTCAAAAGCAGATGAACTTGAATTGAAAAAGCGCTATCCCCGGGTTGGACTTTTACCTGCCTTTCATCCAAATGAGAAAGTAGTGATCCCTTCTGGTCTGGGAGAGTTTGCTCTTTATCATGGAAACCTGGAAGTAGGGGAGAATAATGAAGCGGCCCTTTTCCTTGTGCGAAAGGTTTTTGCAGGATCAGCTTTTCCCTTGATTATTGCAGGCAAGAACGCTAGCCCGGAGCTTCGAGCTGCTGTAGCAGGAGAAAAAAATATTACTCTTAAAGACAATATACCTACCGCTGAGATTGATGAGCTGATTCTTCGTGCCCAGGTGAATGTATTGCCTACCTTCCAGGCAACTGGAATAAAGCTGAAGCTTTTAGCAGCATTATATAATGGCCGTCACTGTGTCGTAAACTCCCAGATGGTATTGCAAACCGGATTGGAATCATTATGTTCAGCCGAGGATAGTGCAGCCGGAATGAAGAAAGAGATAGAAAGGGTTTTTAGGATTCCGGTAGCTAAAGAAGAGATAGAAAAAAGAGAAAGAATCTTGAATGCTGGATTTTCAAACCAAGCCAGTGTACTCAGCTTAATTTCATTTCTTCCATAAGGTTCGAATCCAACAACGAACCATTTTCGCACTTGAGAATCCTCGAACGAAATTTCTGATACATCATAATGTCATGGGTGGCGATCAGTACAGCCCGTCCATTTTTGCTTATATCCAGAAGAATAGAAATTATCCCTTCCGAAGTTTCTGGATCCAGGTTTCCGGTTGGTTCATCGGCCAGAATAACTTCAGGATCGTTAAGTAAGGCCCGGGCTATAGCGATTCGTTGCTGTTCACCACCGGAAAGCTCATGAGGCATTTTATGAGTCTTTGTAACAAGGCCGACCTTTGTGAGCACATCTTCAATCCTCTGCTCCATCTCTGCTTTATTTTTCCAGCCTGTTGCTTTGAGTACGAACTTTAAATTGTCCTTTACCGTCCGGTCGGTCAGGAGCTGGAAATCCTGAAAAACGATGCCTAGTTTTCTCCGGAGGTAAGGAATCTCTCTGCGTTTGATGGAAGCCAGGTTATAACCCGATATGGTTGCTTCGCCACTGCTCAGGGGAAGGTCAGCATAAAGTGTCTTTAGTAAACTGCTCTTTCCACTGCCTGTCTTGCCGAGGAGGTATACCAACTCACCTTTGTTGATATGAAAAGAAAGATTACTGAGGACCAGGTTGTGTTCCTGAAAAATAGAAACTTTATCAAGCGTAATGCTCCGGTCAAGTGTCATGGTATGGCTATAACTGGGTAAACTAATAATCTACCCGGAAGGTGAAATGTAAAATTAAAGAGGATACGCATAGAAAACCAGCTTTGCAACTGCAATAATCTTAACATCTTCACGTTGATAACTTAGAATTAACGACTAAACCCATCCGCCTATCGTCCTTACCTTTACCAGGTAATTTTTGACACGATAAATGAATAAAATCAAGGAATTGAGGTTCTCCCTTATTCTTTCCGTCCTTCTCGGTTTTATTCTCCAGGCTCAGGCACAAAAAACTGCCATTTACACTGACATAGACGCCGGGTTCAAGAGAGGTTTGGAATTGTTTGATAAGGCCCAGTACGCTGAGGCCCAGCATTGCTTTATAGTGGCTGTCGACGGAATGAGAGATCGGAATACATTGTTGTGTGGAGAGGCAGATTATTACTCAGCCATCTGCTCTATGGAACTATTTAATAAGGATGCGGAATTCCTACTCAAAAAATTCATTAAGGATCATCCTGAAAGCCCCAGAGTACATAGCGTTTATTTCAATCTGGGTAAATACAATTACCGGAAAAAGAATTATAATGATGCGATTACTTGGTTCAACCTGGCTGATGTCTATGAGCTGAATGAAGCTGAGAAAAACGAATTTTATTTCAAGCGGGGGTATAGTTATCTGGAAAAAAATTCTTTGGAGAAAGCCAAAAGTGATCTTGGAGAAATAAAGGATGCTGCAGGAAAATATCAGGTTCCGGCGATCTATTACTATGCGCATATTCTTTACGGAGAAGGAAAATATGAGACAGCTCTGATTGATTTTCAGAAGCTGTTGAAAGACCCAACTTTCGGGACCGTTGTTCCTTACTATATCTCTCAGATACTTTATCTCCAGAAAAAATACGAAGAAGTTATTTCATATGCTCCGAGTGTTCTCGATTCAGCAAGTACTAAACGCGCCCCTGAACTGGCACGCACGATAGGAGAATCTTATTTCAAAACAAACATGTTCAAAGAGGCAATCCCTTTCCTCGAACGTTATAAGAAATCCACATCACTGAATAGGAGCGACGCTTATGAACTGGGATATGCATACTATATGATTGCGGATTATGATCATGCAATTCCTTCATTAAAAGAAGCTGTCGGAGCAGATGACAGCCTCAGCCAGAACGCCTATTATCACCTGGGCACCTGTTACCTGCAAAAACAAAACAAACACTTTGCTCAGAATGCATTTGGAGAAGCTTCCCGAATGCATTTCATTCGGGAGATTCGGGAAGATGCACTCTTTTCTTTTGCGGAACTTACCTATGAATTATCATATAGTCCCTTTAGTCAGGCTATCAAAGCTCTGCAACAGTACATAGCCGAATATCCTGGTTCCCCAAGGGCTGATGAAGCTTATTCCTTTCTGGTTAAGATAAATCTGGTAACCAAGAACTATGAAGATGCGCTTAAATCTATTGAGAGTATAAAGACATTGGGTGAACCGCTTAAACCGATTTATCAGCAGATCGCTTATAACAGAGGGGTTGAACTCTACAATAACTTTGATTATGACGGTGCCCTGAAACTGTTTGCAAAAACCATGAAATATCCGATAGATCCGGTAACCAATGCCCTTGCAAAGTACTGGACGGCAGAAGCATCCTACCAAAAGGCACTATTGAAAGGAGATCCGAATCTGTACGAGATCGCCCTTGATAATTACAAAATTTATATGATTGCTCCAGGGGCTCCGAGAACCTCTATGTATAATGCGATCCAATATCAGATTGGTTATGCTTATTTTTCGATGAAGGATTATCCCCAGGCTATTATAGCATTCCGCAAATACACCATGCAAAAGGAGGAGCCTAGCGATAAAATAAGTAATGCATATCTGCGTGTGGGTGATGGATATTATGTGACGAGGGATTTTGTAAATGCAGCTGATTATTATGAATTGGCTTTCAATACCAAAACGACTTCAAAAGGGGACAAGGATTATGCCCTTTATCAAAGGGGCATGTCGCTCGGAATCCAGAAAAAGTACGAACAAAAAATTGAAGCTCTGACAACTTTACTGACTGCTTATCCTAAATCGACCTATGCTGCCGCCTCCAAGTTCGAAACAGCCCGCAGCTACCAGCTGGTGGGAAAACCGGATGAAGCAATCCCCTTTTACCAGAAATTGATTGCAGAGAATAACGGCAGCCCTTATGTGAAGAGATGTTATAATCAAATGGGATTGATCTATGATAACAAAGGGGATTACCAGAATGCAATGACTTGTTACAAAAAAGTGGTAAGCATTGATATCAATTCTGAAGAGGCTGGAAATGCAATTCCTCAAATTGAGCATCTGTATGTCGATATCAACAAAGATCCTGAAGGATATGGGAAATGGCTTAAGGAATATGGCAGGGATGTCCCGACCTCGCATCTCGATTCACTAACTTATAAGGTAGCTAATGATGCTTATGCAGATGGAGACTGTAAGAGTGCTTCCGCTGCATTTGCCAAATACATTTCGAAATTTCCCTCTGGAATGGCAATTCTCGAGGTCTATTTTAAAAAAGCAGAATGTGATCTTAAAAATAAAGACATTGATGCCGCCCTTGCAGGATACAATTACATTCTCAGCCAGCCCGCCGGAGCCAATACCGAGATGTCGATCCGGAGAGCCGCCGCCATCTGCTTTAACCGGAATGATTTCAAACCTGCATTCGATAATTATTCCAAACTGGAAGCATATCCTGAATTTGTAAATGATGCACGGATCGGGATGATGAGGTCCGCATGGGGATTGAAAGATTATGACAATGCAAGCATCAATGCCAACAAAGTGCTTACTTCAGATAATGTAACCTCAGCTGTAGCTAATGAAGCCCATCTTATAGTGGCACGCTCGGCTATGGTAAAACAGAATTATGACCTTGCGTTTAATGAGTATTCTCTTGCTATGAGCGGGTCAAAGAATGAGAACGGAGCGGAAGCTGCCTATAACCTAGCATTGATTCAGCATCTCCGCAAAGAATACAAGGGCGCGGAAAAAAGCATCTTCGAGCTGATCAAGCAACAGGCCGGATATAAGCAGTGGGTTGGTAAGGCTTTCATCTTACTGTCTGATAATTATATGGCGCTTAGTGATACCTTCCAGGCCAAATATGTGCTCAACAATTTCATTTCTTATACCGAACTGGAAGATCTTAAAACAGAAGCTCAGAATAAATTGAACAAAATTTTGGAAGAGGAAAAGGCTCGTGAAAAGGCCAAACTGGAGAAAGACATTGTGGTCCCGTTAGATAGTGATAAGGATAAGAAATTGTTCGAAGAAGAAAAGGAGGAGAACCCCAAATGATGAACCGAATCGTTTTCCCTGCTCTGTTATTACTGCTCCTCAGTAGCGGCTATGTCTTTGGACAATCCTCCAATGATCCTGGTGATCAAGTCCATACCGTTGTCATTTCTCAATACGAGCCTGCTATCCGTCCGAATCCTAAAAAAATTACCGAAACACCTTCTATTCTGGATACGGTTGTTCCGGCTCCTGTGATTGAGTATAAATTGCCTCCACGGAAATTCGATACCTACTTTGCTGTTGATCCTATCAAACCTGCGAAAATGGATGGAGAGGCGTTGAACAAGCTCAGGCATGGTTATGTGCAAGGGGGCGTTGGTAATTATTTAAGTATCTATGGAGAAGGAGATTATTGTTCTACCAGATCGAAAGAAAACGTATGGGGAGCCCATGTCAGGCATTTTTCTTCCTCTTCTTCTGTAGGTGGGACTCCGGGATTTAGTGGATATAGTGATGATGATGTCAATCTTTTCGCCAGGAAATTCATAGGTAAACATACCCTTGACGCAGACCTTAATTATTCCAGAAATTCAATCTATTTCTATGGTGATGATGTCGGAAGCTTCAAACATAATAAAGATTCCATCCATCAAGCTTTTAATACGGTGACTGCCAATATCGGATTACTGAGCCATTATCAGGATAAGGAAATGCTAAATCACAGTGTGCGCCTTAAATATTCATTCATGGATGACCATTACCATACGAGCGAAAACAACCTTCAGTTTTCAGGTTCTGCCTGGCGCTACCTGCACGAAGAGCTCATAGGGATAGATCTGTCCGCAGATTATTATAACGATCATTCTCTGCATGATACCAGTAATATGACCATTGTTCACCTTCACCCTTTTATTGGAGCAGAAGGGGAGAAGTGGGACCTTAAAATCGGCCTCTCTGCTTTTGGTGAATTCGGCAAAGATGCCCCCTTCTATTCTTTTGTGCCGGACGCAGAAGCTAGCTACGATGTTTATAAACATATACTGACTCCTTATGCAGGGCTTGAAGATGGGACTGTGCGTAACAGCTACCGACTGGTTACCGGAGAAAATCCTTTCGTAAACCCCAATGTGGCTGGTGGTATTCAGAATACCCGATACAAATATTCTGTCTTTGGGGGGATAAGAGGGTTGCTTAGCTCCACAACTTCGTACGATGCACATGTATCTTATGGTGAAGTGGAGAATGCGGCATTCTTTGTAAATGATACACTCGATCCTCAACGCAATAAGTTTACCGTGATCTACGACGACGGACGGTTATTCAAAGCGCATGGAGAGATTGCCTATCAGAAGACCGAGAAACTTCGTTTCCTTGTGAAAGGAGATTATATTCGTTATTACCTCTATCATGAGCTCCAGCAATGGCATACCCCAACAACCCGCCTGACTCTGACTGCCAGATATAGCTTAAAAGAAAAGATCATTGTCAATGCTGATCTGTTTGGCCTGAACGAACAATATGCTCCAACATACTCAAGGGAAACAAAAGCGCCCTATCAGATGACTCTGCAGTCGAAAACCTTAAAGCCCCTTGTAGACGTCAATCTTGGAGTTGAATACAGGTGGAGTAAATCCCTTTCAGCCTTTGTACACATCAATAATATAGGCGCTGTGAAATACTATCAGTGGAATGATTATCCAACTCAGAGCTTCAATTTCCTAATCGGAGCCAACTTCCTTTTTTGAGCCGTCCAAGCCTGCATTTTATCCCTAAAATTACAATTGAAAGGGCAAATTTTTTAGTTCGTTTTTTATGAACAAATGTTAATAAAAACACCCCGTTTTTCGGTGCTTTTATTCATGGCTAACTCCCTTATTTTCATTATATTTACAAGATATAAAACAACCCCCAAAAACCGCACAAAATCTTATGGAAGAAGTAGTGAAAGAGAACGTATCCCATTCCGATTATTCTGCCGATAGTATTCAGGTTCTGGAAGGTCTAGAAGCTGTCCGGAAAAGACCTGCAATGTATATAGGTGATATTGGCTTTAAAGGTCTGCATCATCTAGTCTATGAGGTTATAGATAATTCCATTGATGAAGCCCTTGCCGGCCATTGTAAAAACATTGATGTCTTTATTAATGAAGACAACTCCATCACTGTAAAAGATGATGGACGTGGAATTCCAACTGGAATGATGCAGAAAGAGAAGAAATCGGCTCTTGAAGTTGTATTAACTGTTCTGCATGCTGGTGGGAAATTTGATAAGGACTCCTATAAAGTCTCCGGTGGACTTCATGGGGTGGGTGTTTCCTGTGTGAATGCACTCTCCACTCATCTTAGAGTAGATGTACACCAAAATGGAAAACAGTTCGTTCAGGAATACTCTATTGGTAAGCCCCTTTATGATGTAAAGGAAGTAGGACCCTCCGATTACCGTGGAACCATCATCACTTTTAAGCCTGATACCTCCATATTTATTGTACATGAGTACAATTACGAAACATTGGCTACACGTATCCGTGAACTTTCATTCCTAAATAAGAAGATCAAAATAACCCTTACCGATAAAAGAGTAAAGGATGAGGCTGGAAACAGTCCTACCGAAACTTTTTATTCAGAGGGAGGACTTCAAGAGTTTGTTAATTTCCTTGATGCCAACCGTGAAAAGCTGATCGAAGACTGTATCTACTTAGAAAGTGATAAATATGGTGTGCCCATCGAAGTGGCAATGACCTATAATACTGCCTTCTCCGAAAATATCCATTCTTATGTAAACAATATCAACACCCACGAAGGAGGAACTCACCTTGCCGGTTTCCGTCGTGGACTCACGCGTACCCTTAAAGCTTATGCCGATAAGGCAGGCTTGCTCCAGAAAGTAAAACTCGAAATTTCCGGAGACGACTTCCGGGAAGGTCTCACGGCGGTAATCTCAGTGAAGGTCCAGGAGCCTCAGTTTGAAGGACAAACGAAGACTAAACTTGGGAATAATGAGGTAATGGGTGCAGTAGATACTGCGGTAAGCGAGATGTTGAGTAATTATTTGGAAGAGCATCCCAAACAAGCTAAGGTTATTGTAGATAAAGTGATTCTTGCCGCCACTGCCCGTCATGCCGCACGCAAGGCTAGAGAGATGGTTCAGCGGAAGAACGTTCTTTCCGGATCCGGCTTGCCCGGTAAACTGGCAGATTGTGCCAATAATGACCCACTGGCATGCGAACTTTTTCTCGTCGAGGGTGATTCAGCAGGAGGTACCGCCAAACAAGGTAGAAACCGTGATTTCCAGGCTATCCTGCCTTTGAGAGGTAAGATTCTGAATGTGGAGAAAGCTATGGAATACCGAATTTATGAAAACGAAGAAATAAAGAACATCTTTACAGCCCTTGGGGTTACCAGAGGTACTGCCGAAGATGAAAGAGCCCTTAATCTTGAAAAACTTCGTTATCACAAAGTCATCATCATGACCGATGCTGATGTTGACGGATCTCACATTTCCACTCTCATCATGACCTTCTTCTTCCGTTATATGAAAGAGCTCATCGAAAATGGACATCTTTACATTGCAACACCTCCTCTCTACCTCGTCAAGAAAGGTAAGGAAGAACGTTATTGCTGGAATGAAGATGATAGGGCTCTTGCTGTGCGCGAAATAGGTGGTGAAGGAAAAGAAGGAACTGTCGGAATTCAGCGATATAAAGGTCTTGGTGAAATGAATGCGGAGCAGCTCTGGTCAACTACCCTGAATCCTCAATTCAGAACACTTCGCAAAGTAACCATCGAAAGTGCAGCAGAAGCAGACCGTATTTTCTCCATGTTAATGGGAGATGATGTTCCTCCAAGACGTGAATTCATTGAGAAAAACTCCAAATACGCAAAGATTGACGCTTAACCGGCCTATTACAAGAAGATACTTCAGCGAGCGTTAATGTAAATTCCTCCTATACTTCCAGCACCTGGATGGTGCTTCAAATAAAAACCCCGGTCGTTTGGCGACCGGGGTTCTTTATTATCCATTAAGAAGGCTTATTTAAGGAGATTCACCATTCCTGTAAAGACATGTTTTTTGCCGTTATAATCGAGCACATGTACTGCCCATACGTAGGTATCTACCTGAGAAATATTTATTCCATGGTTAGCCCTACCATCCCAACCTTCACTATAAGTTTTACTTTCAAAGAGTTGATTTCCCCAGCGGTCGAAGATATATAAGGTATAATTATTTGCATCGATTCCAGTTCCCTTCGGTTGGAATACATCATTCAATCCATCCCCGTTTGGAGTAAAAGCATCCGGGGCATAAAAGGTAAAGGTTGGTTGAACGCAGACTTCAGAGGAAGTGGAGTCTTTACATCCGAATGTATTTTGAACATATAGAGTAACCTTGTAACATCCCGTGTCCAGATAAGTGTATTGTGTGTTCTTAGCGGTGTCAGAGGCGCCCGACAAGTCTCCGAAACTCCAGAGTCTGTTGGTTGCAAAGGTGCTGAGATCAGCAAACTGAATAGTAGGGTTGACAATGGAAACGACCTGTGGTGTGGCAGTAAAGGCAGCAACAGGAACAGGGAATACATTAATATAGTTCGTCCGTACCACTGAATCCACACAGGAGTGGATATCCGTAAGCTTCAGCTTCACCGTATAACTAGCTGCATTTGCATAGCAGTGGTGTTGAGGGCCGCATCCAAGTCCATTGGTACCATCACCAAATTGCCATACTGTGCTTGCACAGGCAGGGGCAGAGGTATAGCTAAAATCCGTACATAAAGGAGCACATCCTGCAGTATCTGTAGCAGAGAAGGTAATCACAGGTGGTGCATAAAGGGTGACTGTGACCGTGGCGGAGTCAACCGGGGTTCCGCAATTGTCATTCACGATGACTGTATAAGTGGTCGTAGCCGAAGGAGATGCGGTAGGGTTAGCGATGTTTGCATTTGATAAGCCAGCCGCTGGCATCCAGGAATAGGAATACTGTGTATTTCCTCCCGTTCCAGTAGCCGAAAGTGTAGTGGAACCACCTGGGCAAATGGATGCATTTGTGGAGGTGGTGACTTCCAGAGGAGGATTTACAATGATCTGTACGTTCTGTGGGGCACTGGTGCATCCGTTTACATCCGTACAAGTAACCATATAAGTGGAGGTTACAACCGGAGATACAGGAGGAGTAACCGGATTACCGGTTGCATCAATCCATGAATAGGTATATGCAGGACTTCCTCCGGAACCAGTGGCTGTAAGAGGGGAGCTCTGTGTGATACAAATAGTCACCGATGGCATTGGAGTAACCGTGATAGGGGGTGGTTGAACCAGTGTAACGGATGTCAGCCCAGTGCAGCCATTCGCATCTGTAATGGTACAGTTATAAACCCCTGCAGGTTCGTTTGCAATGGCAGATGTTGTATTTATTATCGGAGACCAGGAGTATTGATAAGGAGCAGTACCTCCTGCTGCAGCTACAGTGGCACTTCCATCGGTACCTGCAAAACATTTAATATTGGTTGAAGCGGAGATAGAGGCGACGACAGAAGCCATTGCATTTGTTACCTGATTGGAATCAATCACTGCACAATTTTTTGAATCATGTACAGTCACAGTATATTCACCTGCAACCAGGTTGTTATATTGTGGTGTGGTTGCACCGCTACCTGGAGTCCATGCATAAGTATAGGGCGCTGTTCCTCCGGTCACGGCCACCGAATCCTTACCATCTGCTCTATTGCAGCTCGAACCGACTACAGTGAGAGTGAGCGCCATTGGAGCAGGCTGTGTGACTGCAGCAGTGCCCGTAACAGTACAGCCGGTGGCATCAGTAACAGTAAGATTGTAGTTTCCTGCGCAGATATTATTACAACTGGCAGTGGTACAGCCTGAGCTCCAGGAATAGGTATAAGGAGGAGAACCGCCTGCGGGTATACAAATCAACTGTCCATCGCATCCTCCTGCACAAGTTGTTGAAATTCCGGCAAGAGAAACACTCAGTGGAGGGGGTTGAGTTATAATGACCGTGGTGTCAGAGGAGCAGCCGCTAGCAGAAATAACATTTACGGTATAAGTTCCGGGAGCAAGACCACTGGCGGTGTTTGCTGTCCCCCCACTAGGGCTCCATGAATAAGTATAAGGTGCATTCCCTCCTGTGGCGGTGACGGATGCCGTACCGAGTGTTCCTGTGCAGGAAACATTAGTGTGTGTCGGAACGAGGGTAAGTCCTGCTCCATAAGTAATTGTAGCTGTTGCCGTACCAGTACAGCCTGCGCTGGATCCTGTTACGGTATAAGTAGTAGTTGCGGTAGGTGTTGCAGTTACATTCGCTCCAGTGGAAACGTTGAGTGTCGCTGATGGACTCCAGCTATAGGTTGTAGCTCCGGTAGCTGTAAGATTCACCGTTCCGCCCGGACAAACGCTTGCTGTCGCAGGACTTACAGTAACTGCAGTTCCTCCTACGGTTACGGTGGCTGTACTATTGAGTGTGATCTGTGTTCCGTCACAATTCGTGTTGACCAGGGTGGCAGTATAAGTAGTGGTAGTAGTTGGACAAACACTGATAGTAGGAGTGCTTCCTAGGTTAGTTGCGCCCTGTGTCCAATTAAAAGTATAGCTGGGTGGGCCAGAAGGAGAAAATCGCCAGCCTTCGTTCGTAGCTGACCATTGCGTCCCGTTTCTACCAGCAACAAAGACTCCGGTGGTATATGTAGGATCCTGTATTCCAAGGATTGCAGCACCGTTATTCCATGTACTACACAAAGGTTTGTTCTGCATATAGACATCAATGTAGTTCGTGGTCTCATTTAACACGCATTGCTGAGTTGCAATTTCAGTGGTACAACTAAACATAGGAACTTGGTCCCAGTTAATCACAAACTGCCGGCAAGGTGCTGTCCCATAAACAGCCCAGGTAATGGTGCCTGAAATAGCTGGGTCTATATCATGATATGGAGCCATGATATTCATAGGATATGCAGAGTTAGGTGCCGGACCTGCACTCTGATTCCACGGATCCATAAGACCAGCTTGAGTGAGGTCAAACGTGATGTCGCCATTTGCACCGATTACGAGCTGATTGTAAGTATTTCCATAAAAACAAAAGTTAAAAGGAATGGGAATCACAGAAGTAAACATATCGTCAACTCCAAGTAGGACAGTCGTTCCTGCAGTAAAAGAATAAGGGGCGTATGGAATCGTTGCGACCGTATAGTTGGTGGTTCCTAAGGTTGCCTGAAGAGTTGAACTTAGTGTTACACAGTTTCCAGGACAAGTAGTGGTGCTGCCAGTGGCAAGTACACTTGGACAACCCGTTTGAGAATAAGCATGGAAAGGAAATTGCAGAATAACTGCAAAGAACATAATTATTGCGAAAGAGCGAATAGATCTTTTCGTCATGAATTGGGAATAAAACAGGTATTGTTGGATTTTAATACCATACAATTTCGGAATATTATAAGGGGTGCACAAGGATAGGTGGATTAATTAGACGAAGGTATTATTATTATCGATAAGATTGATCTATTAAACGACAAATGTTAATAAATCATTAGGTAAAAGAGATGATTCTTAGCTTCTCCTCTGGTTAAGATAATATTGGAGATTGAAAGGATGTATTATGTAATCGTAAAGAATTTTGTGATGAGAGGAACTTTGGCGTTGAAGTCGGTCATTTTTTGGTGAATGAATCTTTTCTAACTTAGCTCCCGATTTAAAAAAGCAATATACCATTCTAAAACAAACACTATGAAAGTTACAGTAGTAGGAGCCGGTAATGTTGGTGCAACCTGTGCCGATGTGATCGCTCATAAAGAATTAGCCAACGAAGTTGTGCTGGTAGACATAAAAGAAAATTTTGCAGAAGGCAAGTCGCTTGATATTTGGCAAACGGCTCCAATCAATATGTATGATACCCGGATGACAGGATCCACCAATGATTATAGCAAGACTGCAAATTCCGATGTAGTGGTCATTACTTCAGGCCTTCCAAGAAAACCGGGCATGAGCAGGGATGATTTGATTTCAACCAATGCCGGAATTGTGAAGAGCGTTACTGAAAACATCATCAAGCATTCTCCGAAAGCGATTATCATTATTGTTTCCAATCCGTTGGATGTAATGACTTACTGTGCCTATCTCACTGCAAAAATCGATTCCAAAAGGGTATTCGGTATGGCAGGTATCCTCGACACAGCCCGTTACAGGGCTTTCCTGGCAGAGGCTCTGAACTGTTCCCCCAAAGATATCCAGGCTGTATTGATGGGTGGCCATGGAGATACCATGGTTCCACTTCCACGTTATACCACTGTCGGAGGAATTCCGGTAACAGAACTTATTTCCAAAGAAAAGCTGGATGCAATCATTGACCGGACGAAGAAAGGCGGAGGAGAAATTGTTAATCTGCTAGGAACTTCAGCTTGGTATGCACCTGGTGCAGCCGCCGCTCAGATGGTGGAAGCGATTGTTCGCGATCAGAAAAGAATTTTCCCTGTATGTGCTTTGTTGAATGGCGAGTACGGCCTGAAAAATATCTATCTGGGTGTGCCGGTCAAACTTGGTAAGAACGGAATTGAAGAGATCATAGAGCTGAAGCTAAATAAAGAAGAAAAAGAATTGCTGGATGCTTCTGCAAAATCTGTGAAAGAAGTGATGGATGTGCTGGACAATATGCACGTTGTAGCGAAATAATTATTTTACTTCCTGAAAAACCCTGGAACCTCTATCAAGTATGAGTTCCGGGGTTTTTTTATTTTAAAGGTTTATTCTCAAATCAATCCGGATGAAAAAAACGACCATAAAAATCAAATTTGTCAGATTGAACAATAGCGGAGTGCACCTCCTCATTAAACTCAGGATAAACCATAAACCCGGCATTTTGATTGTTGATACAGGAGCCTCCAATACAGTCTTCGATAAAACAAGGATTGAAAGATTCATTCCGGATCCTAAACTCAAGCAGGGTGATAACAAGAGTACAGGCCTTGGCACAAGTTCAATGGAAAGCCATTCTGTTGTCATCGATGAATTTGAATTTGGTGAAATTTTGCTTCGTAGACTCAAGGTCATTGTGCTTGATCTAAGTCATGTTAATGCCTCCTATGAAGAAATGAACATGAAAGCAATTGACGGAGTTATTGGAGGAGATATGTTGAAAAAATACAATGCAGTGATTGATTATAAAAAGAAGATTTTGACCCTCGAAATACCTTCAATTAAATGAAAACGCTCAGACTAAAAATTTGTTCCTTACGTTTTCATCCGGAATCATACAAAGCTCTGTTTTCCCAAACCATTTGTAACGGTTGCGTGCAAACCAACGGTAGAGCCCATTCCTGATAAAAGGAGGAATGATTACAAAAACATATAATAGGGACCAGGCCCCGCTAAGGTTCCGTGTGATTATCAAAATAGCCGCAGATTGCCGGTAGACTTTTCCGTTTGAGATAACTACGATGGAGTTGTTATCTGCCGGAAGGTGGTATTCCTTCAGCAATTTCTTTCCAATATCCGACTGAAGAGCCGCAAAACGAAAACGGTCTTTCCTGTTTCTGAGAAGAATGAAGTTAACTGTCGCATTGCAAAAGTTGCAGACACCATCAAAGAGTACAATAATCTTTTCCTCTTTCTTCATTAATTACGGATTGAAACAGAGTAAGGATCACTGGCAAGTTCAACTTTCTTCCCCGGTAATAAATTCAAGGTGTTGAGATCAATGATTGTCAGGTAGCCATTCCTTCCACCGCAATCGGTAGTATGATGGGGGGCAGGCCCATTTGGATCGATATTCCGGTTGGCTACGTAGACGAGTCCTTTCACATCATCTACGCTTAGTCCATGCGGTTGAAATCCTACATTGATTGGTGGAAGCAATTGAAAACTGCTCATATTAATTGGAAACACCGATCCTCTCATGCCAGGGAAAGAAATGGTATCTTCCATACAGGTAACAAATACAAGGTTCTTCGAAGCGCTGACACTCAGGTCCTGCGGTTTGGAAAAAGGAGGCAGTTGAATTCGCTGAAGCAGGGCATCATTGGAGGCATTCATGACGACCACTTCGTTGCTGGTCTGGCAAGTGACAAAATATTTGCTTCCATCCGGAGAAAAGATCATGTCGTGGGCGTCCATTCGGTGTAAGGTTGTGGAAGAAGGGGTGTGAGAGCCGTCGAGCTCTACCGTGCTATAATTGGCGAGACTATCTATAGAGGGAAATATCCGCAAAATATAATTTCCATAGGATACTGTTATGTAAAGCGCATTATTAGCCGGGTTCAGCAGAATGGTGTGCATATAGCTCTGTCCTATATTTAGCGTGTCCATTGAAGTCATGGTGTTGAGGTCGACTTCATCAAGCTTGCCTTCATTATAACCAACGACAAATGCTTTTTTTGAATCACTGGTTATGGTGAAAGTATTGTAAGCATCATAACCCAGATAAGCCTCCCCTTCATAATGGTCATCTGCAGTGCTGTATTTCTGAAGATACGGGTAACCCAGGAAACATACATACCAGGATTGCCCGTCGGGTGATACCTTCACATTATGTGGAGTATCATGAGGAGATCCGATACCGATGGGGATATATCGCATCGGCAGTAAGGACGCTTCATCAAATACAGTGACTACATCACAACCCTGATTTGCGACGTAGAATTTTTTGCGACTTGGGTTATCTGAAAATTTTATGAATCCGTTTCGATCGGGTGCACCCTGATCAATCCAGTTTCTTAATGTCACCTCTTCATCACGGGAGAGGGGGGCTCCGTTCACAGGCATGGTCGGACGGATGGTACTTATGCCCATATCGGGGAAGGTGTTGGTGAACAGAAAAGTAGTACTGAATTTATGCGAGAATGGAATGGTAACTGCATTTCCGCTCCGGTCACCCAAAAACATAGTCGTCCAGGAGGTAAGATCAAGGCCGGAAGCTGCTCCAGCGCTCTGGGAGTTATGACAACCGGGGACGGCACATTTACCTGCAATTATTTTCCCAACCGAATTAGGGTACCCTGCGTTTTCAAGCACAGGATCATCATGCCTGCAGGTTTGAAAAAAAAGTGCAGGCGAGAGCATAAAAACGAGAAGGACGAACCGTTTCACATTTATAAAGTTACGAAATTAAGCCCTTTTGACTCAGGCTTTAGGCTTCTGAACATCGAATGGAATAGTCAGCTTGACACTGATGTTTCTTCCCATATCATAGATTCCAGCATGTCCGGATCCGTTGTTCGGGTAGGGTTCAAAATATTTCAGTCTGCTGAGATGGCTTTGATAAGCAACATCTCCGAGGTTATTTCCCTGAAGTGAAATCCTGAAAAGTGTTGTACCTGAAACACGGGTGATGGTAGTTCCAATTCCGGCATTCATTAGCGTATAAGCAGGAGTGGGTGTTTCGGTATTGTAAGCTGTAAAAGCCCGGTCCTGTTTGGCATAATATTCAACTCCAAACTGAACAAAGGTGCCTGCAAAGTGTTTGAATTTTTTCTTGAACTCAGCGAGAAGTTCAGAGCGGGTATGCAGAGGGGGGATAAAAGGAAGGTATTTAGCATCATCAGGAATCTGAATTCCTGCAGCTCCTTTATTCACTGCATAAATAACTGACAAAGCATTTTCAAAGTGAAGCCAGTCGAGAGGATGGGGATGCAGATCAATGCTTAACTCACCTCCGTATAGCTGTGCATTGACTGCCTGGTATTTAAAAGTCTGGTTTCCTGCAATGATCACAGAATCCTTTCCATTTGCTCCCTGTAACTTCTGATCGAAAATATAGTTGCTTATATTGTTATTAAACAATTCGATACTGCCTGAAACGTGCTTGGTATAAAGAAACAAGCCGATATCTTCCTGAAGACTGAACTCAGGCTGAAAATCAGGATTGCCAATCTGATAAAGGTTGGTGCCGGGGTGAACTCCGTTGGCAGATATTTCAGAAATGTTCGGAGCCCGGTAACCTCTGGCTACGTTCGCTTTTAAAGAAATATTGTCAGAGAATATATAGGTAGCTCCAATGCTAGCTGAAACCCCGCTGAAGGTATGCTTGTAATCTGAAAAAGGATGAGATGCACCTGCAGTGTCGGGAGTATGCACCTGAGTGCTGAACCCGGTTACAGGGTCAGGTCTTACATACATTCCAGTGTTCGAGAAAGAGCGGTTATCATAGCGTACACCCCCGCTTATATCTAGTTTATTAAATGATTTCTTGACAAAGGCAAAAGGCCCGATATCAAATTCATTGTAATCAGGAATAATAAAATTTGTTCCTTTATTAACATTCTCCTGATACATTCCGTTCACTCCTATCGTGCCTTCAAATCCTTTCCATTCTGGAAGATGGTATTTAAGATCGTAATTAAAGGTCTGAAGCACCAAGTACAAACCGGCCACATCGGGGGCCTGGGGATGATCATACTCCCTTCGGATGCTTTCCTGAAATCCGGCTCCCACTTCAAGCTTGCCTTCTCCCACCACAAAACTGTTGGAGGAGTACACGCGGTAATGCTGTACATGCTGGTGAAGGATAGCAATTTTATATTCCTTCAGTTCGGCATCCGAAACGATAGGACGAAAAGTATCGGCTTCTGTAATCTGTTTAGTGAATTTGCGGGAGATAGAGTCCCTGCTGCCATCGGGAATTTCCTGAAGGTCGTCATAAGCAGTTAAGCTTAGGTGGGAATAGCCCCATTCCTTATTCAATCCCACAAATGCACTTGCATCTGTTTCCTGATATGCAGTGCCGTAGACATGTCCATCAATCGGGTTTTCGTAATTAGTGGCCATCTTATGAGAAACCCTTGCTCTCCATACCAACCCTTGTTGGTTGCCCTGAAGCATCAGGGAGTTTCCGATGAGGCCGTTATTGCTTTGATAGTTATTGAAGAATTCTCCGTCTATTCTTCCGGGTAATGCCGGATGTGGAGGCAGCAGATTGACTACACCGGCCATTGCATCTGAACCGTAGGTGAGGCTTGCCGGCCCTTTGATGATTTCAATCCGGTCTACTCCGTATTCATCCACTTCAATCCCATGTTCATCACCCCATTGTTGTCCTTCCTGTCGGACCCCATCAAAAAGCGTTAGTACGCGGTTGTAACCTAGTCCACGGATAAAAGGTTTGGAAACATTGGGTCCTGTAGTCACCGCATTGATTCCGGGAACATGACTGATCCCGTCGATCACGTTCGTGCCTAGATTTTGTTGAAGGTATTTCTGGTCCACCACTACAATAGGCACAGGACTTCTTTTGATCTCTGTGTTTTTTGACATCCCTGTAATGACCACTTCATTCACTTCGGTAATGGCCGGTTCGAGTTCGAAATCCTTGGTTTTTACCTGTGTCAAGTCAATATTAACGAGGAGTGTTTTGTAGCCAAGGCACTTAACCTGGAGAACGACTTTAATCTGAGGCAGGTCTTTAATCAAATATAAGCCATCCGCATTGGTAGCGGCCCCGCTTTTAAGTTCTTCTATATAAAGAGTAGCGCCGGGCAAGGGCTGTTGTGTGCTTTTGTCGGTTACTTTGCCTGATAAAGTTGTTTTACCTGCTTCTGGATAAGCAGAGTGGATTCTGGAATCTATTCCTGCGACACTCTCTTTTCCGACAGAAAGCAGCATAAAGAGATTTAAAAAATATAGAATATTTTTCATTTGCTGATGATTTAAAAGTTATAGAATCTGGAGCATCCGGAATGAAGAAGATCCTTCCGCAAGGAATTCTGAAACTCAGCAATTTGGAGGGCCGCGGAGAGAGATAAAGGCATGACAGTTTCGTATGGAATTGTCATGGGTTGGGGACTGGAAATAAAAAGCGATTGCCTGAACGGCAATTACAGGTTGGTTATCCTGAGTATAAAAAACTGTCGTCTCAAAATTCAGTAATTCACAATGCGTATGCTGGGAGCTGAGAGAAAGTGGTGATTTTGCAGTGGAAGAGGATTCCGCTGCAGAATCGGTTGTATCCGTATGCCCATAAAGCTCATGGATAAACTCTTTTGGAACTATGTAAAAACATAATACCAGAATGAGGAAGAGAGCTATCGGTTTGCGGAGGCGATTCATTTATGTTACAAAGGTAGTCATAAAAAGAGAAGATCGGATAAGCATAGCAGATGCAAATTGCCTACTTTTTATGGAGGTAAAAATACCGCTGAATTCCGAACATATAAACCGGGTAAAAATGGGCATAACTCTGGTTGATTACAGGAAAACCCACACAAAAATCGATCCGCATATTGGAATGAAGAATGGTTTGAATACCCGGAAACAGGTCTACATAATTGCCGGCCTGGAGTAGAGGAGTCTGAATAGGTACTGGTTTGATTCCATATTGGACGATGGAAGCCTCTCCATATGATTTGCCTTTGAATTCCAGATATACATTGATATTGGGTTCGTCGTAGTTATGGTACTTGGCAGGGAATAAAAGGTATCCGATTGAAAGATCATATTTTACAGCCTTACCATAGGTAAGTGTGGTAGGTACATCTGGTCCTCCCAGCGGATCAGGTGACATGCCGTCGTATGAACCCGGGATTATAACTCCGCTTGTTAAAGAAATAGCCAAATGATTCTTTAATACCGTAATGATGAGTCCCCCGCCATAGCCTTTTGTATCATCAAGAAGTGTAGGTTCAGCTTCATCATGAGCGACACTTACATTCGACCACTCTCCATACAGAGCCATCCGCAGATGACTATGCTCACCATCTCTGTTAAAGAAGCGGAATTTTGCATAGAGATCTATACCAGTAAAGAGATAAGGATAAACGAGTCCTCTCTGAAAGTTTCCGCTGCTGAAGACAGACTTGTTGCCATTATGAGTATGTGTAGCAAGGCCGGAAGGGAAATCAACACCGTGGTGGTTAGATTCCGTAAAATTAGCCATGACTGTTAAGTTGGAGAACAAGCCATACATGAGTCTTGCGGAAGCAAGGTTTCTGTATATCGAAACTTCTTTATAAGATTCTGTTGTGAGTCTTGTTCCGATCACACCTTTGGGTATGGTACTTGCTGGCTCTGAAGTAGGAAACAGTTCCTGTGAACATAGGATTCCCTGAAAGGAAAGACCAAAAGCAACGATGATAATTAATCTCCGGTACATTATTCAGTCACGGGTACATTGGTGGATTCAGTATGGCTTCGGTCCGAATATTTAATCTGGAAATGGATCCCTCCAGTTACAGGAAGACCAAGTGTAGAGTCGAATCCAACTCCATACAGATAGTAGTCTCCGCAGTGAAGCCCGGCAAAGGTGATCGCATTTGAATTATTTGCAGCCGTTTTATGGTCGCTGTACGAGGATGCATCGGTGCCTGGAAATTCGGTGGCGTTATACTTAATATACAAAGTAGCTCCTGGAATAGGTTTGGAATGATGGAAAATAGCGCAATTCAAAGTGGCATTTCCTCCCGATCCCCCTTTGCAGCATGAATTAAAGGCGAGGACCACTGAAGCCAGAAACAAGAGGGCGATAATTTTTTTCATGAAGCGATCGATAGATGATCAAAGGTAAGGATATTTTTCCCCGCTTTTGGGATGATATTTGTCATAATATAAGTGAGGTGTTTTTTGAGATTAGGAAATGAATTAATAACTTTGGGTTATGACAAGATTTCTGTTTTCAAAGTTGGCAATCCTAAGTATTGCACTTACGCTCTGTCTCCCGGCCATGGCTCAGTTCAGCGGAGCGAAGCTGAATGTAGTAGGTTTGACATGTTCCGCCTGTTCTTATGCCACAGAACGTTCCATTCGTCAGCTCAAGTTTGTACAGGATGTGAAAATGGACCTGAATTCAAACATAGCAGAAATCACCTTTAAACCAGGGGAAGCTGTTTCTATAGACCAGTTGGTGTTGAAAGTATATGATGCAGGGTTTTCTGTCGGCAAGGTCACCGCTACTTATCATTTTACAAATGAGGTTTTAAACGGAAAATCCTGGTCGGCCGGTTCTGATACCTATATGATTCTTGGAACAGATGCTGTGGAACTGAAAGGCGATAAGCAGCTGGTGTTCGTAGCAGATAAATACATGAAAAAAAGCGAATACAAACCTTATAAGGCTTATATCAATTCGGAGACTTCTCAGTCCAAACCCAACCCTTCCGGGCGTATTTACTTCGTAGTGATGTGAAGAATCGTTTCCTCTTTTTTTTCCTCTTTTCAAGTTTTCTCCATTCCTTCATTTGTGCTCAGGAATTATTCCCTCACAATGATCCAGCTAGTAATGTTGGGAAGAATGTACTTGCCGTCAGAGCTTCTTCCGAATTTTTTGAAGACGGAGGGCAGACGCGGAGTTTTCAGGCATATAAGTTTATGTTCGGTCTATCCTCTAAGTGGATGCTGACTGAAACATTCAGTTTTTCAAATCATCACAGTCCTAGGCTTCCAGGAGGATTTATTCAACACGACTCACTGGGGAATCCATACACCAATGGGGTTAAACGTGGAAGTCCTTATCCTTACCTCTTTGAGTCTCTGGATGTAAATATCAAATACCGTTTCCTTAGTCACGATTCGGAGCATAGGCACTTCCGGATGGCGGCTTATCTGGATCTTGCGGGTGGAAATGAAGCACATTATGAAGCGGAGCCGGAACTGATCGGTGATAACGGTGGTGCCGGTGCAGGGCTCATTGCTACCTTGCTCCTTCATAAATTTGCAGTATCCATCAATACAGGTGGCATTGTGCCTACGGATTATACAGATGCATTTTCTGGTGTTGCAATATCTTATGGAAAGGCAGCTTATCTGAATCTGAGTTTAGGGTATCTGGTTTACCCTGGTACCTACCGTAATTATAATCAGACGAACATTAATCTCTATGCTGAGTTTCAATGCAAGGCCTATGATGGTGCCGTGATTTCTGAAAACGGAAGAGAGGTCATGATCCATCATGTTCCGGCTCTCGAATCAGGAAGTTATGTAGAGTTCAGGCCTTCTGTGCAATTTATTATTCACTCGAATACACGGATTGATCTTTCTGTTGCAACACCTATTTACAACAGGTCATGGGCACATAATGATCCTGCTTTCTTTTTCACTCTTCAGCAGAATATTTTTTTCAAAAGCAAAAGTTAGAAGGCGAATTTATCGCCTCACAATCAGTTTGTGATGGGCAGAGGAGTGGGATGAATATACATTCCCGAGGTAGAGTCCGGAAGGAAGATCACTGGTTGGGATCATGATCTGTTCAGAGCAGCATTCGAATTCACGTAAAGTTTTCCCGAGGAGATCAGTCAGTGTGAAATTGTATTTTTCTCCAAACTTAAAATCCTTTATCTGAAGCAGGGTTTCATTTTCGGAAGGGTTTGGAATAAAGGAGAAGTCGAAACCGGCGGGAGGCTGATAGTTAAACACTCCTAAAGCATTACTGCCTGCATAAAACTCGACACCGCCAGAGAAATTCCCGACCACCATATCCATGAGGCCGTCTCCGTTCAGATCATAACCAAAAGGTACAGAGCGTTCCCCTTCACCGATATAAGCGACGAGTGGGTCAAGCAGGGTGAAGGCGCCATTGAGGTTACCATCTATATCTCCATATTTCCTTATGATTCCACTCTCCTCACCAATCAGTAGTTTGTAAGACCCAGCTTCGTCGTAGAAGAAGGGGGCCGCATAACCGGTTACATAGCCTGTTTTTATGGTGCTTATCCGACCGAGGGAGTCGGATGTTGGAGTGGCTGAGAAGGCAGGACTTGTAGCAGTGCCGGTATTCTGATAATAGTAAATCCTGCCATTCCGAGCACCTACGACGAGGTCCAGTTTCCCGTCTCTGTTCAGATCAATGAGCTGAGGGGTGGCATAGCCTCCCACATGGATATTTGGGAAGAAGCCTGGTTGATACACATAGTTATCAGGCGCACCTGGGAACTTCTCGAAGTAATAGAGGTGACCCTGGTAATCACCCACCACCAGGTCGGCATCACCATCTCCATCCAGATCACCGAATGTAATTGCAAATTCAGTAAGTCCGCGAAGTGCAGCAGAGATGCCTGCAAAATCGCGGGTCACAAGTGTAAAGGCAGGATGTGTGGAAGTTCCTGTATTTCTGAAACAGGCAATCATAGGCCGGGTTGTATCGGGATGGAAGTACCCGAAATTTCCGATGAATAAATCGGCCAGACCGTCACCATCATAATCATGAAGCACCGGGAAGGCCCCTTCTCCTACATCAATCATCTGACTCTGAAGAAAGTTATTTTGCTGAAATCTTAATATCGTGGAGTCAGCCGTGCCCACATTTTTGTACCATGCAATACTTTGTAAATCCTCCGCCGCGCCTTCCTGCTCATTATTAGGACTGAAAAGCACATCTTTTCTCCCGTCGTTGTCTACATCCGCCAGATACCCGCAGGGAAAGACATTCATATTCAAAGGCACATCATAAGAGGGAAACGTATAATCCGGGTTGACGAAGGTAGCGGAGGCGCTGTCACCTGTATTTTTCATTTCCGTCATATTCGGGCAGCCTACATGTCCTATCATAATGTCTTTATCCTTGTCGCCGTCGGCCTCGAAGCAAAGAATACAGTTTCCGCTATGTTTCTCCATTTGATGAGCGGTATCCGGGTTTGCATAACGGTTGATAGGGCATGGCGTGACTCCTGTAGTAATATAATTCTGACAATTGGTTCCGTTATCGGAGTATGCACCCCAGCAATTGTGGTCTAATACATAAGCGTTCAAACTGTCGCATCGTCCGTAGCGTTCCATCGACATGTTTTTATGATATTCAACACCGGTTGGGGTAATGCAATAGGTTACGATATCGAGGTCGCCGTCACCATCCACGTCAACAATAGCGGGCATATCTGCCGTGCTCACATACAGATTTGTGATGGTTCCGCTTCCGTAATCCGAAAACACCAGTCCGGTTGCGAGACGAAATGACAAACCACCCCCAATGGTGGAGGTATTTTCGTAGACCATGATGCCGAAGGTGGTATGCGTAAAGATATCTGCTTTGCCATCGCAGTTATAATCTGCCAGCAGCATCCATTGTTGAATAGGAGGGAACCTGAAAACATATTCCGGAGCATTTACATACGATACCTGATTCAGCGTGCCTTTATTCAGAAAGCAGGAAATCCGGCCACCATTCGTCCCTTGACGGTCGAAGACCGCCAGATCCATGATCCCGTCGAGATTCAGATCGATTTCAGAAAACTGGCAGAAATTGAGTCCTCCGGTCCAGGCATTAGGAAGTGTATCGGTGCCATAGACCACTGGAATTGAATCATTCCTCCGAAAACTCATCTGAGAAAAAGAGTAATGACATACGATAAGGAAGGGAAGGAGGCAAAAGATCCGTTTGGGAACCATTCAAATTAAACGATTTGTTTCAAAATTAGCGAAAAATGGGTAGAATGAAGTCGAAATGCAGGTCTTAGTTCATTGAAATTAGCAAAATCGAAGCGATATCGGTGCAATAAAGTAAAGTTGGTTGATAATGATTGAAATTCTATATTTGCAACCTTCAATTTTTTCAGACAGGTTCCTGAGAAATAGGAAGTAAGCTTGTTTTGTTTTAAATAAATTTAATATCGATATGCAAAATTTAAGAGGTGCAATCAGGGCGTTTACCGTTTTAATGGCCCTGTCATGTTTGTTCTACCTTTCCTTTACGTTCGTTTCGAATGGCATTGATAAAGATGCAAAGGCTTACGCGGAAGAGTATTCCAGTCGCAAAGTTATTGTGGATAGTGCCAACCGTGCTTGTCATGGTGATCAGGTTATGATGAAAGCCTATCTGGATTCTGTTCGTTCCCGTCGTGAAGAATTCTACCTGAGCGATTCTATTGCAAACGAAAATGTATATAACCTCGGATTAATAAAATATACCGGTGCGCAGGTTCGTCAGCATGCCATCAACCTGGGTCTTGACCTTAAAGGTGGTATGAACGTAACCATGGAAATTTCAGTTCCTGAAATTATCCGGGCTATGAGCAATTACAACCCTTCTCCTGAATTCAACAAATCAGTAAGCGATGCCATTGAAATGTCTAAATCCCAACAAGGGACATTTGTTGAACTGTTCGGTAAAGCCTTTGAAAAAAATAGTCCTAATGCCAAGCTCTCCGCATTCTTCCAGACGGTAGAGCTTAAAACCAAAATCCCTTTTAACTCCACCAATCAGGAAGTATTGAAAGTGCTTTCGAATGAGTCGAATGATGCCGTGAAACGTGCCAAGCTTATCCTTGAACAGCGTATCAATAAATTCGGTGTGGCACAGCCAAGCATTCAGCTGATGGGAAATTCAGGCCGGATCCTGATCGAACTTCCAGGTGTAAAAGACAAGAATCGGGTACGTAAACTCCTTCAGGGAACAGCGAATCTGGAATTCTGGGAAACCTTTGAAAGCGGAGAGCTGGATAATGCTCTCATTTCAGCCGATGAGAAACTCGGTAAAATGCTAAACGGAGGAGACAGCACCAAAGTTGAAAAGAAAGACAGCACCAAGACTGATGATAAAGCGGTTGTAGATGCCAATGTGAAACCGAAGAAGGACAAACACGGAAAGGAAATTGCAGTAAAAGATACTGTAAAAACAGCCGTTAAGGATACCGCTTCCAAAGGAAAATCACTTGCCGATCAGCTTGCCAGCAAAGAAAAGAAAGATACTTCCAAAGCAGGAAAGCTTAAAGGAGGAAAAGAGAATCTGGCAGAAAGCCAGAAGAATCACCCTCTGCTGACTATCTTCCAGCTTAACCTGGGCCGTGACAAGAACAATAATTATGTTCCACAACCGGGGCCTGTTGTTGGTTTTGCTGCAGCAAAAGATACCGGCAAAGTAAATGCTTACCTCCATATGAAACGGGTAACGCAGATCCTGCCTCCTAATGTTCGTTTTTTCTGGGGTGTTAAACCGATGAAAGGATCTACGGCACATGAGCTTTATGCGATCCGCGTAACTAACCGTGACGGAAGAGCCGCACTCGAAGGAGATGTGGTTACAGATACCCGTACTGAATTTAACCAGCAAAGCGGTGGTAATCCTGAAATCTCGATGACCATGAACGCCGACGGAGCTAACCGTTGGAGAATATTGACCAAGGCAAATATCAACAAGTGCATTGCTATCGTACTCGATAATAATGTGTACTCCGCACCAAGAGTTAACGGAGAGATTCCAAACGGTCGTTCTTCCATTACCGGTAACTTCACTATCAACGAAGCGAATGACCTTGTAAACGTACTGGCTATCGGTAAGCTGCCTGCTCCTGCACGTATTGTTCAGGAAACAGTGGTTGGTCCAACCTTAGGTCAGGAAGCAATCAATAACGGACTTCTTTCCTTTATTGTAGCTCTTATCGTGGTATTGATCTACATGGCGTTTTACTACAACCGTGCAGGTATTGTTGCCGACATTGCACTGTTGGTGAACGTATTCTTCATCATGGGTGTATTGACTTCCCTGGGAGCAATCCTTACTCTTCCAGGTATCGCCGGTATCGTGCTTACCATTGCATTGTCTGTAGATGCGAACATCCTGATTTTTGAGCGTATCCGGGAAGAACTCCGGGAAGGAAAAGGAATCAGCCTGGCTGTATCCGAGGGTTACAAACATGCGATGTCATCCATTTTGGACTCCAACTTAACCACCCTTATTCTGGGAGTGATCCTCTTCATCTTCGGAAGCGGACCGGTTCAGGGTTTTGCAACGACTCTTATTATAGGTATCCTTTCCTCACTTTTCTGTGCAATTTTCATCTCCCGGATCATCTTCGACCGGATGCTGAAGAAACCCAATGCTTCTATCAAGTTCTCTATTCCTGCAACAGAAAACCTGCTCCGGAATGCGAAATTTGATTTTGTAGGGAAACGAAAATATTTCTATATTTTCTCTTCTACTATAATCCTCATTGGACTGATCTTCTTCGTGAAAAAAGGAGGATTCAACCTGGGTGTTGATTTCCAGGGTGGACGTACCTATCAGATCCGTTTTGATAAACCTGTAAGTGTTGAAGGTGTCAGAAATGCACTTAAAGTAAGTTTCGGTGCTGAGCCGGAAGTAAAGACTTTCGGGTCTTCCAATCAGGTAAAGGTGACTACCACTTATCTGATTACCGAAAACGGACCTGCAGTGGATGATAAAGTTGAAAAAGCTCTGGAAACAGGTTTGAAAAATATTCAGCCCGACTTTAAAATGAGTCAGGTGATGGCTTCTGTCAAGGTTGGACCGTCTATTGCAAAAGACATCGTTTATGCTTCCCTTCTGGCTATCTTCTTCTCTTGTATCCTGATGTTCCTGTTCATCCTGGTACGATTCAAGAAATGGCAGTATGGACTGGGTGCTGTGGCGGCTCTGTTCCACGACGTGCTGGTGGTTATGTCCTGTTATGTGATCTTTGACGGGATCCTTCCTTTCTCCCTGGAGATTGGACAGGACTTCGTTGCTGCTCTGCTGACCGTAATGGGTTATTCTATGACGGATACGGTGGTTGTATTTGACAGGATCAGGGAATTCCTGACCCAGAAACAAAGCATGACCAAGACCGAACAACACAGCATGATCAATTATGCATTGAACAGTACCCTGACCCGTACGATCAATACCTCAGCGATTACCTTCTTCGTACTGCTAGCCATCTTTATCTTCGGTGGGGACGTAATCAGAGGTTTTGCCTTTGCACTGTTGATTGGTGTGGTTATCGGAACCTATTCTTCTCTCTGTATTGCTACTCCGATTGTAGTGGATTTTGATAAGAAGGATGATGCCCTTGTGAAAAAATAAAATCTTTTGATTTTAATCATAAATAAAAAAGGTCCCGCTTTTAAGCGGGATCTTTTCGTTTATGTACCTTTGTATCCATGAGTATGCATTTTCCCCTTTTATTCTTAGAAAGCCTTGGTACAGGCGAAGTGATGCTGATTGTTTTTGTAATCATCATATTCTTCGGCGGGAAAAAAATCCCTGAAGTGGCTCGTGTACTGGGCAAAGGCATGCGAGAGTTTAAAGCTGCTGCAGGCAATATTCAGGATGAAATTCAGAAAAGTGTGACGGAAATTGAACGTCATGCTAATGTTGACCAGGCTTTGAAAAATTTTGATCAGAACCTGAAAGAAGACCCTGCTGCTCCGCCAGTCGTTACTTCTCACTCGAATACCGAGCCCCAAACACCTCAGCCCACTCCTCAACTGATTCGTGCGGATGAGCCTGAAGAAAAGAAAGATCCTTCCAAGGATCATTCCTGAGCCAGTTTCCATTCCTACTCCTTTTTTTACCCTCCCACAGATGGAAAGTCTAATAGACTGATTTCCATTTATCCACCTATTTTCAACTCATTTAATCTCGGACTAGCATTTACACAAAAAACGATAATTTGCCAGTTATACCCATAAAAATAGGGGGTGATCACAATAAAATCATGTTTTATTTGGCAGGAATGGTAAAAATAGAGGGGGTGAATAAAAATAATTGCATTTTTTTAAAGTGAGCTTGAAAAATGAATACTTTTGGGTGCGAATAAAGATGAAAACTACGTTTCACCCGAAAATATAAACACTAAACCCTCCCAACAATGGCCATTCACAGATTCAGAGCACTGGAAGAGGTACTTTCCCGTACCCCCATCGATGTTAAACTTCCTTCCGATAAAGTTTCAGACTTTTTCGGTCAAAATGTATTCGGTAAGGAGGAGATGCGTAAGTACCTTAGTGAAGAAGCCTTTGTAAGTGTGATGAGTGCTATGGAGACCGGTACCAAGATTGACCGGAAAATGGCTGAACAGGTATCGAATAGTATGAAGGCCTGGGCGATGGCTAAAGGAGCAACCCATTATACTCACTGGTTCCAGCCTTTGACAGGAACGACTGCCGAAAAACATGATGCTTTTTTTACTCCAATTGAAAATGGGAAAGCGATGGAAACATTCGGAGGAGGGCAGTTGGTTCAGCAGGAACCGGATGCTTCTTCTTTCCCAAGCGGAGGAATCAGGAACACCTTTGAAGCAAGAGGCTATACTGCATGGGATCCTACCTCACCTGCATTTCTGATCGGTTCAACACTTTGTATTCCTACGATATTTGTTTCCTATACCGGTGAATCACTCGATTTCAAAACACCCCTCCTCAAAGCACTCAGCGCGCTGGATAAAGCAGCTACGGATGTGTGTCAGTATTTCGACAAGAACGTCACTAAAGTTACCGCTACACTTGGCTGGGAGCAGGAATATTTCCTCGTAGATACCGCGTTGTTTAACGCCCGTCCGGATCTGCTGATGACCGGAAGGACCCTCTTTGGACATGCTCCAGCCAAAGGCCAGCAGCTGGAGGACCACTACTTCGGTTCTATACCCGAAAGAGCCACTGAATTTATGAGGGATTTTGAAAAACAAGCCTGGCTCCTGGGTATTCCGGTTAAAACCCGTCACAATGAAGTGGCACCGAATCAGTTTGAGTGTGCACCCGTCTTTGAAGAATGTAACCTCGCCGTGGATCATAACCAGTTGCTGATGGATGTAATGGAGAAGGTTGCAAGGAGTCATAACTTCCGAGTATTGCTTCATGAAAAACCCTATGCCGGAGTGAACGGAAGCGGCAAACACAATAACTGGAGTCTGGGTACCAACACTGGTAAGAACCTCCTTTCTCCGGGTAAGACACCGAAAACCAATTTGCAGTTTCTTGCCTTTTTTATCAATACTATAAAAGCGGTACACGACAATGCCGATCTGCTTCGCGCGTCTATCGCATCCGCAAGCAATGACCACCGGCTTGGCGCAAATGAAGCTCCTCCGGCCATCATGAGTATCTTTATCGGAAGCCAGCTCACACAGATCATGGAAGATCTGGAGAAGAGAGTGAAGTCCGGGAAAATGACTCCGGATGAAAAGACCGCACTGAAGCTGGACATCGGTAAGATCCCGGATATTCTGCTTGATAATACCGACCGGAACCGTACTTCTCCCTTTGCTTTTACAGGAAACAAATTTGAATTCCGTGCGGTCGGTTCTTCGGCCAACTGTGCAGGAGCCATGACGGTCCTGAATGCAATCATGGCCGATCAGCTGACGCTCTTTAAGAAGGATGTGGAGCGGTTGCTGGAAAGCGGGGTCGAAAAAGATGAAGCCATCTTCCAGATTTTGGTTGACTATATTAAGAAGTCCAAGAAAATTCTTTTTGAAGGGAACGGGTATGGGGATGACTGGAAGCAGGAAGCAAAAAAACGCGGACTGAACAACTTCAACACCACTCCGGCAGCGCTGGATGCTTATATCAGCAAATCAGCAATGGCCTTGTTCGAAAGACATGGTATAATGACTCAGCGGGAGCAGGAGGCACGTCATGCCATCTATCTCGAGAACTATACCAAGAAAATTCAGATCGAAAGCCGGGTGATGGCTGATCTGGCGATGAACCAGATTATCCCTACAGCCATTAAATACCAGAAGGTGTTGGTCGACAATGTATCCGGACTGAAGAATATCCTCGACAGCAAAAATTTCGGGAAGGTAGCAGGGCCTCAGCTGGAAATTATTATGGAAATCTCAGACCACCTCGGAACCATCAAGAGTCATGTAGATACGATGGTTGAAGAACGAAAAAATGCGAATATCATTGAAGATCACAAGAAACAGGCAGAAATGTATTGCGAGAAAGTAAAGACTCATTTTGAAGAGATCAGATACCATGTAGATAAGCTGGAGCTGATCATCGATGATGAAAACTGGCCTCTTCCGAAGTACCGGGAATTGCTTTTTACGAAATAGTTTTATATCGCGAAAAGACCAAGCGTTTGGGGTAAATCTAATTTAATGGACGGTGTCTTGTTGAAAAACAGACGAATTTGCCTAAAAAGGGGATGAGATAGAGGTATTTTTCCTCAAAACACCGATATTTTTTTTTTCTCAGGAATAATTAATTATTTTAGCACCCATTAACCCCAATAGTAAAACACCCATCGTAAACAAACAAGTCATCAGGATATGAAACTACTTAGAATATTCGCATTTACGTTTGTGTTGCTTGCCTTCTCTTTTGGATCTGCATTTGCACAAAAGAACTTTGTAAAAGACGCAGATCTGGCTTACAAAAACAAGCAATACTACAACGCGATAGAGCTTTATAAGAAGGCTCTTCCGAAGGTGAAAAAGAAAGAGGAGAAAGCTCGTTGTACGTACATGGTTGCAGAATGTTACAGGTTTATTTACGATAACAAACAAGAAGAAAGCTGGTACAGCAAAGCGATCAAAGCAAAATATCCTGATCCAAAGGCTCACCTCTACCGTGCCGAAGCTCTTAAAAAAGCAGAACGTTACGACGAAGCAATTATAGAATTCAATGCATACAAAGCTGC
>PLYR01000090.1 GCA_003153435.1 Bacteroidota bacterium | reverse complement strand
TTTGAATTCCCTTCGCGGAATTCCTTATCTTTACCTGAATTCTACAAGGCAGGGAGATTTTGAAATTAGAGGAGTTAACAGGTCTTTACCTTGCCGAAAATCGTACTGCTCAGATCACCGATGCCATCCGGAAACCTTGCAGGTTACACCTGAAAGGATTAGCCGGCTCTGCCCGGAGTATGATTGCGAATGCTGTCTCTCAACACAGCCGGCAAACCCAACTTTTTATCCTGAACGATAAAGAGGAGGCTGCCTATTTCCTAAACGATTTGGAAACACTCGGCGATAAGAACCGGGTCCTCTTTTTCCCTGCATCGAATAAGACTCCTTATCAAACAGAAGAAACTGACAATTCGAATATCCTGCTTCGTACAGAGGTCATGAACCGCCTCCTCTCCGATTCCAAAGTATCGGGCCCATTGATGATCATCGCATACCCGGAATCTCTTTCGGAGAAAGTAATCACCCGTATTCAGCTTACCGAAAACACTCTGGAGTTAAAACAACAGGAAAAAGTAAGTATTGATTTCATTACTGAAGTTTTAAATGAATATGGCTTTAACCGGAACGAATATGTGCTGGAGCCTGGTCAGTATTCAATTCGTGGAGGTATTGTGGATATCTGGTCCTTCAGTTTTGATTTCCCCTTCCGTGTGGAGTTCTCCGGAGATGAAGTGGAATCGATCCGTTCCTTCGACCCTGCCACACAGCTCAGTACCGGAAACTACGCCAAGGCAACCATTATTCCGAACATTCAGGATCGCATCCTCAGTGAGAAACGGCAAAGCTTTCTTGAATACCTCCCCCCCGGAACTCCGGTATGGATCAGTGATGTAGGGAACTGTCTTGAAAAGATTGAAAAAGAATATAGCCTTGCCCATGAAGTTTTTTCAGCTTTTAATTCACCCATAGACCACCTGGCTCCGGAAGAACTCTTCCTGAACAGTGAAACCTTTTCGAAGCTTGCAGAAAAGTTTCCGGTGATCGAATGGGGTAATTATTTCGTTTATCCAGCCGACCAAACCATCAGCTATAATTTTGTACCCCAACCTTCCTTCAATAAAAAATTCGATCTGCTCATGGAGCATATGCAGACGAACACGAACCAAGGCTACCATAATTTTATTTTTTCGGATACCGCCAAACAAATGGAACGCCTTCATTCCATCTTCGAAGATATTGGCAAGAATATCGATTTCAAAACTCTGAACTGCTCTATTCATGAAGGGTTTACCGACCGTGACTTAAAGATTGCCTGCTTTACCGATCACCAGATTTTCGAGCGCTACCATAAATTTCAACTGAAAAACAGCTCCTACAAAAAGAAGGAGGCACTGGCACTGAAAGATTTAAAAGATCTTAAGCCGGGAGACTTTGTCACCCACATAGACCATGGTATCGGGCGTTTCGGGGGACTGGAAAAAATTGAGGTGCATGGGAAGATTCAGGAAACCATCCGAATCGTTTACAAGGACAATGACATTCTGAACATCAGTATTCACTCCCTCCACCGCATCGCCAAATATGCTGGCAAGGAAGGGAATGTGCCAAGGATTGATAAGCTGGGTTCGAATTCCTGGAGCAACCTTAAACAAAAGACAAAGAAGAAAGTTATTGAAATAGCTTTCGACCTGATCCAGCTATACGCCAAACGGAAGGCTCAGAAAGGGTTTGCTTTTTCACCCGATAATTATCTTCAAAATGAGTTGGAAGCTTCTTTTATTTACGAAGACACACCCGATCAGGTCAAATCAACAGCCGATGTAAAAAGGGATATGGAGAAAACGTATCCGATGGACCGCCTTATTTGCGGTGATGTCGGATTCGGGAAGACTGAGATTGCTATCCGTGCTGCATTTAAAGCCGCTTGCGACAGCAAACAAGTTGCAGTGCTCGTACCAACTACCATTCTCGCGCTCCAGCATTACAAAACATTTTCTGAAAGACTGAAAGACCTTCCATGCACGGTGGATTTCATCAACCGGTTCCGTTCACCCAAACAGCAAAAAGAAACACTTCAAAAACTTCAGGAAGGAAAAGTAGATATCCTGATCGGCACGCATAAACTAGTCGGGAAAGAAGTCAAATTCAAGGACCTCGGTCTGCTTATTATTGACGAAGAACAAAAGTTTGGAGTAGGGGTAAAAGATAAACTAAAGACCCTGAAGGTAAATGTAGATACGCTCACCCTTACCGCAACTCCCATTCCGCGTACACTTCAGTTCTCCATGATGGGGGCCCGTGATCTTTCGGTCATCAATACCCCGCCTCCTAACCGCTATCCTGTTGAAACAAGCCTCAATGTCTTCAGTGAAGAAATCATCCGTGATGGAATCTTTCATGAAATTCAAAGAGGAGGCCAGGTCTTCTTTGTCCACAACCGGGTTTCTTCCTTACCGGAGATTGCAGGAATGATTTCCAGGCTTTGTCCCGGCGTGAAAGTCGCCACCGGCCATGGCCAGATGGACGGCGATAAGCTGGAAGAAGTGATGCTGGGTTTTGTGGAAGGCGATTATGATGTGCTGGTTTCAACAACCATCATTGAATCCGGACTGGATATTTCGAATGCGAATACGATCTTCATTAATGATGCCCAGATGTTCGGACTGAGTGATCTGCACCAGATGCGGGGAAGGGTCGGACGGTCGAACAAAAAGGCTTTCTGCTATCTGATCACTCCTCCGCTAAGCGTTCTTACCGATGAGGCACGCAAGCGATTGAAAGCTATTGAAGAGTTTTCAGAGCTTGGAAGCGGGTTCCACATTGCCATGCGCGACCTGGATATCCGGGGTGCAGGGAACCTTCTGGGAGGAGAACAAAGCGGCTTTATAAATGATATTGGGTTTGACACCTACCAGAAAATTCTGGATGAAGCGGTGGAAGAGTTAAAGGAAACAACCTTTAAGGGACTGTTCGATGAGCAGAGTGACTCCTTTACCCATAAAAGAACCCGTCAGACAGGCCCTGGTGGAGTCAAGAATTTTGTTCGGGATACGCAGGTGGATACAGACCTCGAGATCTTATTGCCAGAGACCTACATAACCAATATTACAGAAAGACTAAGCCTCTACCGCGAACTGGATGAACTGGATACGGAAGAGGAACTATTTGCATTCGAGAAAGAGCTGAGGGATCGTTTCGGACCTGTTCCGGAACCTGCGCTTGAACTTATTGATACGATCCGCCTACGGCGGATGGCTATGGATATAGGCTTTGAGAAAATATTACTGAAGAACAACAAGATGATCGGATTTTTTATTCCTGATCAGCAATCCCCTTATTATAAAAGTGAAGTATTTTCAACTGTTCTTCGCTTTGTTCAGAAAAATTCCAGATCGGTTAAGATGAAAGAAGGAAACAATAAGCTTACCTTGAGTTTTGAAAACATTATTTCCATTCGTGACGGAATGAATGCACTCGCGCCGGTACTTAAGTCCTGAACCATGAAAAGAAAAGCTCTGATTTATTTTTTCCTGCTTAGTACCTGCATGACCGCCCAGGTAATACGGTTTGAGAAAGTTTTCGGTGGAATCAATAATGAGCAGGGATGGGCCGGGCAGCTGACGTCCGACAAGGGATTCATCCTAACCGGAACCACCTCCAGTACCGGTGCTGGCGGAACTAATTGTTATCTGATTAAAACAGATTCCAGTGGCACTCTCCAATGGACCAATTCTTACGGAGGGACCCATGACGATGAAGCGTTTGCAGTAAAGCAAACAAATGACGGAGGGTATATCCTCTGCGGTTACACGAAAAGTTTTGGTGCAGGCGGATACGATGTCTTTTTAGTGAAGACAAATGCTCTTGGCGACACGCTCTGGACCAGAGCCTATGGAACCGCACTGAATGACTATGGAAATTCGATTCAGCTAACTTCAGACGGAGGATATATTGTTGCCGGGTACACCAATGGAATGCTTGCAGCAGGCGATTCGGGCTGCGCTTATCTGCTTCGGATTAATCCCGATGGTTCCATGAAATGGTCCAAATCATTCGGATCCCCCAGCATGATTACAGATGCATATGCCCTCAGTGAAACATCCGACAAAGGCTTTATCATAACAGGCTATACCAATGGAGGCGGAGAACCAAACGGAGATGCATTTCTTACCAAGACAGATTCCAGCGGGAATATCCAGTTTATGAAAACCTATGGAGGAAAGGGAACAGATTGGGGAAATTCCGTCAAGCAAACCTCCGACGGAGGCTTCGTCATCGGAGGCTCCATCAGCACAGACAGCACTTCCAAGAGTGAATCACTCTACCTCATAAAAACCAACTCCCTTGGGGATACCCTCTTTACCAAAACATTTGGAGGAGGAGTTTATAGTTTCGGTCAGAGTATTCTTCAAATGCCCGATCTGGGATATGCCCTCGCTGGGTATACGGATGCGTTCGGAAGTGGAAATTCCGATGCCTGTTTGATCCGCACGAATGCTTCCGGAGACACTTTATTTACAGGGGTATATGGGGGTTCTGGGGATGACGAGGCGAATGCCGTCTTCCAAGCTTCAGACGGAACGTTGTGTATGGCCGGGTTCAGCAATAGTTATGGAAGCGGCTTCTATGATCTGTTCCTGATCAAAACCGACCTCAACGGAAAAAGCGGATGTGTGGATCACAATTTCACCTATTCAGCCCAAAAGATCGTTACTCAAGTCTCCACAATAACTCCTTCTTATGGAAGCGGAACAACGATTGTCAGCGGAACTCATCCTGTTTCTGTTCCCGTTGGCGTGGGTGTGGATGTTTGCACTCCGGCTTGGATGATCAGAGAACCTTTGCAGTCCATAGCCCTCAGCGTATTTCCCAATCCCTGCCAGGGAACATTGTCGCTCGACTTTCACCAGCAGCTATCGAAGGAAGCTACTGTTGTCTTCACCGACATTCATGGCAAAGCCCTGGCTGAATATAAACTACCTCCACTCCATGAGCAGTATGATTTAACTTTAGATGAACTCCCGAACGGTTTTTATTTTTATCAGATCCGTTTGGGGTCAGAAATCCCTTGTCGGGGAAAGATCACGCTTATCAAGTAATTCCTACATTTGTCCATGCCGCTTTCCAACTCAAAAGAAGATATTATCTCTGGCCTTAAATCCCGCATCCGGTCGCTTACCATTCAGGACCGCCTTGCTGTTTTGGCTCTTCTGGTCTTTGCCGGCATTTATTTTACCATGGATTTTGCCAATCATTATTATTTCCGAACGAATGCGTTTGATTATGGAGCCTATAATTGGGCGTTCTGGGACTTTTCACATTTCCGGATCAGTCCAGGTCCACTTTATATTGGGTGCGGACCCTTTAAACTGAATTTTCTTCAGGACCATTTCTCGTTTACCATGTTTCTCTTCATTCCTATTTACTGGCTCTTCAACTGGCTTACCGGAACCTATACCCTCCTCTTGATTCAAACCTCGATTATACTCTGGAGTGCATGGTGTGTTTATAAGCTTGTGAAATTTAAAACCAATGATGGATGGATGGGGCTGGGTGCCTTGTTCAGTTATTTTTTACTTCAGGCCCGATTCAGCTCTTTTAGCTCTGACTGCAACCTCGGAATTATTTGTGTCTGCTTCGTGCCGGTTTTCCTTTATTACTTCGAGATTCAAAGATACCGTGCAGCATTGATTGTGTTTATTATAGCACTCCTTTCCAGAGAGAACATGGCGCTCTGGTTCATCTTTATTCTTCCTATGGTCATGATCTGGCACAAGGGCGACAGGAAGGCCATCCGGCAATGTGCATGGTATATGGTCGGGTCCCTTGTGTTTTTTGTGCTCCTTTTTAAAGTATTTATTCCGGCCCTCGAAGTTCCGGGAAGACCTTACAACCTATTTAATTATTCAGCACTGGGACCGAATCCCTTCAAAGCGTTTACACATATTCTAAGTCATCCGGTAGATACCTTCAATCTGCTATTCCAGAATCCTACCGGAAAATCAGAATATAACTTCGTCAAGGAAGAGTATTATATGGTTTACCTGATCTCCGGTGGCTTCCTCCTCCTTCTCCGGCCTCAATACCTCATCTGGTTCCTGCCTTTGATGGCTCAAAAAATGTTGAATGATGAACCCACCCGTTGGAGTATTGATGGTTATTATGCCATTGAAACGGCAACAGTCCTGCCTATTGCAATAGCTCTAATCTTAAATGATTTGGGCACCCTTCGCTGGAGGAGATGGATGATCGCCTTTATCTGTCTGCTCACGCTGCTGGTTACTGCAGGTAAGATGGAGGTTCGTAACCGTGCCATGCCTTGGACAAGTACCGCAAAAGAAAACCCCTTTGACAAGAACTTTTTTCATTCCGATTTCGATGCAAAGAAACTTCATACTGCATTGAATCAGCTACCTCCGGATGCCAAAATAAGTGCATCAGAGCATATCATACCACAGATTTCCCAGCGTTCCAAAATTTATTATTTCCCTTCCGTTGAAGATGCGGATTACCTTGCACTTTTCCACGCGCATGACAATTATATGCTTACGGTTGATGATTACCGGAACCTCGTTGACAAATACCTCTACAGCACAGAATGGAACATCATTTCCGAAGACCCGGCTTATGTGATTCTCAAAAAAGAACCCAATAAAAATCTCCTGTTCAGTTGTGATGCAGAGCGGTTAAACGGAGATCAAACACAATTTTTGACCAGCGGAGCCCAGCTTCTGCAAAATGGAATTAACAGAAGCAGTGAGAAAGCCCATAGCGGAAAATATTCCGTAAAAGTGGTTTCTGCATATCCTTATGGAATGACGTACGACTGCTCCTCCATGAAATCCGGCGAGCTTGTACATGTGAGTGTTTGGAGATATTCACCCAACGGAAAAGGTTGTTTGATGGCATCGAGCGGAACCGATTTTTCGGTTAGCTCAGACAAACCTGTGGAAAAGGATGCCAGCGGATGGGAGCTGTTGACTTTAAATTTCAAAGTCCCCGAGAAGCATCAATTCCTCGGTGTTTATGTGTTCAACTGTGGAGAGGACCATGTTTACTTCGATGACATGCAATTCTTTCACCATCCCTTCTAATCATTCAGGACATCCATTCCACCTAGAGGTTATTATCCATTCTCCTGAAGTAAGGGAGCAAAGAGATTCCGATCAGCATGCTGAGGATGACCTCGACCGGAGATAACTGATTCAGTAAAACGGAAAGGAATAATTTGAGGCAGACCGAGATCAGGAACACCAGTACGCCCCATTTTTTCATGTGCCAGACACCGATCATGGAGATAAACCGTAAGGCAACCAACATGCCCAGCATGGCAGGAAACCAGGCTCCTACCTTTTTGACTGAGGGAGAAAAAACATATAAAAAACTTAAGAGAGACCAGATGATTCCGATGATGATGATCACCGACAGGTATTTGGGACGTTTATAAACTACAATCATTTTACAATACTTGTTTACGTTCCTAATTCATCCGGATCGCTTCTACCGGGTCGAGCTGTGAAGCTGAATAGGCCGGGATAAATCCCGAAATAATACCTATCAAGACGGAGATGGTGATACTCAAAATCACATTCGCCGCAGAGAGAGAAAGGGTTATATCGAGGGCTTTATCGGCAACCACAATACCCAGATAGACAAAGAGAAGTCCAAACATCCCACCAAGCAGACAAAGCATGACCGATTCAAGCAGAAACTGCATCAAAATGAAATAGTTCTTCGCCCCCAGTGATTTCTGGATTCCGATCTGATTGGTCCGTTCACGCACCGAAACAAACATGATGTTCGCTATTCCAAAGCCTCCCACCAGAATGGAAAAACCACCGATGATCCAGCCGGCAAACCCAACCACTCCGAAGAGTCCGTCAAATCCATTGGAGATCAGACTCGTTTCATTCAAAGCAAAGTTCTCTTCCGCCGTAGGTTTAAGCTTACGTGCGCTCCTCATCAACCCATTCAGTTCATCTTTGAGTTGTTCGTTGGTGATTCCGCTTTTAGCCTTAACCATAATTTCAGGATTGGCGCTTTCCTTTTTGGTATCTACAAATCCCCGGATGAAATTCAAGGGCAGGAGGACCTCCGAATCTGTACTGTTGCCGATGATACTTTCTCCCTGTTTTTTAAGGATCCCGATGATGAGTACATTTCTTCCGAACACTCTCATCTCTTTTCCGAGTGCATCCTTTCTCGGGAAAAGCGCGTCTGCCACCGAACTGCCGATAATAGCCACACTCCTCCCTCCTTCCGATTCGGTTTCCACAAAGTATCTTCCTTCCTCCAGTTCAAAACTCGATACCTTGTCATAATCCTGAGAAACCCCTACAATACCTACATTTTCAATGACCGTACTCTCATTCTTGACCGTATGTTTGCAGCTTACCTCAAAAGCCATGGCTTGTGCCGATTTCACATGGTGTTGCAGGTAGTCCAGCTCCGAAGGCGATGCCTGTGGCCTGTTGATGTATTTCCACCAGGGATAATCCGAACCAAAGGTCCAGGGCCATTTCTGGACAAAAATGACATTATCCCCCAAAGAAGCCACACTGTCTCTCAGCTTTTTTTCAAGCGAATCAACGGCTGTAAAAACAGAAATGATTGCAAAAATTCCAATGGTTACTCCCAGCAAGGAGAGAATGGTACGCAGCTTATTTACCCGCAAAGCAGTGATCGCGAAATACAAACTTTCCCTGAGTAAATTAAGAAACAACATATCCTGATTTTCCGTAAAAGTACTGTTTATATTTGCGAAATTTGGGGTTATGAACAATTTTGCGTCATTTATCAACAAAGCGTGAAACAGGGCTTTCCCGCTATAAATACATCTTAAAAATCTTTAGTTTTGAAGCTAATTCCAACGGGTGTTATGCGTGGTACGAAAAAAATAAAAAACGCACTGATTTCGGTCTATTTTAAAGATAATCTGGAACCAATCATACGGGAACTGAATGCTCTTGGCATTCAGATATACAGCACTGGCGGGACACAGGATTTTATTGAAAAGCTGGGGATCCCGGTCATTGCAGTCGAAAGCCTGACTTCTTATCCTTCGATTCTCGGAGGACGCGTCAAAACACTTCATCCCAAAATATTCGGCGGCATTCTGGGTCGCAGAGAGCTCAATACAGACCTGGCACAGCTTGAGCAATATGAAATTCCTGAAATAGACCTGGTGATTGTAGACCTCTACCCTTTCGAGGCTACCGTTGCTTCCGGTGCACCCGAAGAAGAAATTATTGAAAAGATTGATATTGGAGGGATGTCCCTCATCCGGGCCGGAGCTAAAAACTTCAAGGATGTGCTGATCATCTCTTCCAGAGAACAGTATCCTCGCCTTTTGGACCTCCTCAAAGCAGGGAAAGGCCAGACAGACCTGGATCAACGCAGAGCATTGGCAGCAAGAGCATTTGATATCTCATCCCATTACGATTCCGCCATCTACAACTGGTTCAACCCGGCAGGGAAAGCAGATACGGAGCCTGTTTTCAAACAAAGTATCCGAACTGCACAGGTGCTCCGCTACGGGGAAAACCCGCACCAGCAGGGAATTTTCTATGGTGAACTTCACGAGCTCTTTGACAAGCTGAGCGGAAAGGAACTTTCTTACAATAACCTCCTCGATGTAGATGCCGCTGTAAACCTGATCGGAGACTTTACGGCACCGACTTTTGCAATTCTCAAACATAACAATGCCTGTGGCATCGCCTCCCGTCCTGAACTTCTGCAGGCATGGAAAGATGCACTTGCCGGTGATCCCACCTCCGCTTTCGGAGGCATCTTGATTACCAATAAAAAGCTTGACGCCCTTACGGCAGCAGAGATCAACAAACTCTTTTTCGAAGTTATTATCGCCCCCGCTTACGACCCTGCAGCGCTTGAAATACTGAAGCAAAAACCGAATCGCATCATTCTGGTCCAAAAACACCAAAAGTTCCCTGAACGATCCTTCCGTTCCTTGCTGAACGGGGTTATTGAACAGGAGAAAGACCTGAGAACAGAAACGGAGAAAGAAATGAAGGCGGTTACAACCAGGATCCCAACTGCAGAAGAATACCGGGATCTTGAATTTGCAAATATTCTGGTTAAACATACCAAATCAAATACCATCGTCCTGGCCAAAAACCGGCAACTGATTGCCAGTGGCACCGGTCAGACCTCCAGGGTAGATGCTTTAAAACAAGCTATTACAAAAGCCAATGCTTTTGGTTTCGACCTTCATGGAGCCGTAATGGCATCAGATGCCTTTTTCCCTTTTCCTGATTGTGTGCAGATTGCCAAGGAAGCCGGTATTGTGGCTGTCGTTCAGCCAGGCGGATCAATCAAGGATAAAGAATCAATCGCTTATTGCGAAAAGAATGATATGGCGATGGTGGTCACCGGAGTGAGGCATTTTAAACACTAAAATAACAGGAACCGGATTAAGCTTGTTCCTGACTATATAAACATATGGGATTACTAGACCTCTTTACACAAGAAATTGCCATTGACCTTGGAACGGCCAATACGCTGATTATTCATAACGACAAAGTGGTGGTGGATGAACCTTCCATTGTTGCTGTTGACCGCATTACCGGCAGAGTTATTGCGGTTGGTAAACAAGCCCAGCAGATGCATGGGAAGACCCATGAGAACATTAAAACAATCAGACCATTAAAAGATGGTGTAATTGCCGACTTCCATGCTGCTGAGCATATGATTCGCGGCATGATCAAAATGATCAACCCCGGGAAACGTCTCTTCACCCCTTCCCTCCGGATGGTTATCTGTATCCCTTCTGGCATTACCGAAGTTGAGAAAAGGGCCGTTCGTGACTCTGCAGAACATGCCGGAGCCAAAGAAGTTTACCTCATCCACGAACCCATGGCAGCCGCTATTGGTATCGGAATAGATGTAGAAGAACCGATGGGTAACATGATTATTGATATCGGCGGAGGTACAAGTGAAATCGCAGTTATTGCATTGGGAGGAATTGTATGCGACAAATCCATCCGGATTGCAGGAGATGAATTTACAGCCAGCATTGAAGAGTATATGCGCAGACAGCACAACATCCTCATCGGTGAGCGCACTGCGGAAAGAATTAAGATTGAAGTAGGTGCCGCAATGACGGAAATAGAAAATGCACCACCCGATTATGCAGTACACGGGCGGGATTTAATGACCGGGATCCCTAAAGAGATTTATGTGTCTTACGTGGAAATTGCACATGCGCTTGACAAATCCATTTCAAAGGTGGAAGAAGCAATCCTGAATGCCCTGGAAATGACCCCTCCTGAACTTTCTGCTGATATTTACCGGACGGGTATCTATCTCGCCGGAGGAGGATCATTGCTCCGAGGAATTGACAAACGGATTTCTCTCAAAACAAAGCTCCCCGTTCATGTGGCCGAAGATCCACTCCGGGCCGTGGCAAGGGGAACCGGCATTGCGTTGAAGAACATCAACAAGTTCCCATTCCTTATCAAATAAATAATTTAAAATTTTGAAGAGGCCCCTGGTAGTGGGGAGGAAGAAGGGAAATACCCGACCACATGCGCAATCTTCTAACATTCATTTATAAAAATTATTTTTTCTTCCTGTTCCTCCTGCTGGAGTTCAGCGCTGTTTCTCTCGTTGTTAAATACAATTACTATCACCGGGCAGGATTTGTGAATTCATCCAATGCATTTGTCAGCTCTATCTACGGCACCTATGATAAGACCTTGGTGTATTTCAGCCTCAATGAAAAAAACGAAGCTCTGGCCAAAGAAAATGCCTCCCTCCGGTCACAACTGATCAGTTCCTATGTGGACTATGCAGTCAAAACCCATCATGTAACCGATAGTCTCTACAAGAAGCAATACGAATATATTGAAGCTCGTGTAGTAAACAATTCTACGAACCGGAGGAGTAACTACTTAACATTAAATAGAGGCAAGAAACAGGGTATTGAAAAAGACATGGCGGTCATCTCCAGTTCCGGCATTGTGGGTGAGGTGGATCAGGTTTCTGATAATTTCTGTACAGTCATGTCTATCCTGCATAAAGATGTTACGGTGAATGCGGAAATCAAGAAGGATGGTAATTTCGGTTTTATGACCTGGGACGGTGGTGATTCCCGTATGGCCACCATTACCGGCCTGCCTACGCATACCAAACTCGCCAAAGGAGATACGGTTGTAACGAGCCATATCTCGTTCTTCCCGGCCAATATCATGATCGGTACTATTGTTGCTTATGGAATTAAATCGGGAGAAACTTCTTTTACGGTGAGTGTCAGGCTCAGCACCGAATTCAATAAACTGGGTTATGTATATGTGGTGAAGGATCTTTTCAGTAAAGAACAAAAGAAACTGGAGGAGGGCAACAAGTATGATAAATGATATTCTTAAACACCTCAGCCGTTTCATCATCCTGATCCTTGTGCAGGGATTGATCATTAAGAACATTGATACAGGTACCACTTTCATCAATCCTTTCCCCTATATCCTTTTTATCCTCCTGCTGCCTTTTGATGCTCCACCCTGGCTGGTACTGATCCTCGGGTTTCTAACTGGCCTTTTTGTCGATATGTTTTACAACACACCCGGAGTGAATGCAGCAGCCTGTACTTTTATGGCATTCGGCAGGCATTACATTCTTCGCCTGCTCTCCCCTCGCGAAGGTTATGAATTCACCATGCAGCCCGGAATTTATTCGATGGGATGGCCCTGGTTCATTTCGTATGCCGGTATCTTATGTTTCCTGCATCACCTCTTTCTCTTTTATCTGGAAGTATTCCGTTTCAAGGAATTTTTTCATACCCTCTTTACCGTCATCCTGAGCACACTGGCCACCATGCTGCTGGTGGTCATCAGTCAGTTCCTCTTCAACCGGCCTAAAGAAGAGAATTCATGAACCCGTTTAATGAACGAAAATATATCCTGATCGGCCTGGTCGTTCTTATTGCTATCGTCTATTCGGTACGGTTATTCTTTGTTCAGGTTGTAGAAGACAAGTATAAACTGGATGCCAAGAACCAGGCCCTCCGTTATGTAACAGACTATCCACCCCGCGGCTATATATACGACCGAAATGGAAAACTGCTGGTCTATAATCAGATCGCTTATGATCTCATGGTGGTTCCGAAACAGGCAAAGAACATTGATACTGCCCTCTTCTGCAGGCTGCTTGGAATTACAGTGGATTCTTATATCCGAAGGATGAAGATTGCCAAACAGGCTCCCAACTCTCCCATCAAACCGTCTATTTTTGAAAAGCAGATGACTGCTGAAACATACGCATCGCTGCAGGAAAAAATATATAAGTTCAAAGGGTTCTTCGTCCAGACCCGGACCATCCGGAAATATCCGGATCGGATCGCAGCCCATGTGCTTGGGTATATTGGTGAGGTTGACAAGGATCTGACAGAGAAAAACACTTACTATCACGAAGGCGATTATATCGGGATCAGCGGAGTGGAGAAGACCTATGAAGATTATCTCCGCGGTAAAAAAGGCACCCGGATTGTCATGGTGGATGTGCACAATGTTACCAAAGGAAGCTTCCAAGGCGGCAAATACGATACCGCTTCCGTACCTGGAGAATATCTCACCTCCTCCCTCGATGCAGAAATTCAAGCCCTGGGTGAAAAGCTCATGACGAATAAAAAGGGAGGCATTGTGGCTATCGATCCTAGCACAGGTGAAATTTTGTGTGTAATCTCCAGTCCGGGTTACGATCCAAACCTCCTCGTAGGCCGTGATCGCTCCTCCAACTACGGACTTCTGCTCAACGACACCACCTATGGGCGGCTCCCTTTGTATAACCGCGCCCTGATGGCTTATTATCCTCCGGGGTCGACCTTTAAACTTATTAACGGACTGGTAGCACAGCAGGAGCATGTACTTTTTCCTGAAACTCGTTATCCCTGTGCAAGAGGGTACCCGGTCATGGGTGGAAAACCAGGGTGCCATGCACATGCTTCCCCACTCGATCTTCAGCAAGCGGTAGCCCAAAGCTGTAACTCCTATTTTTCGTATACTTTTCGAAGCATCATCGATCAGAAAAAATTCTCTACCGCTGAAGAAGGCTATCGGGTGTGGAGAAACTATGTCCTCTCTTTCGGAGTTGGAAGGAAAATCAATACCGATCTACCACATGAGCTCCGGGGTATGGTACCTTCTCCTGAGTATTACGACAAATACTTCGGCAAAGGAGCCTGGAAATCTTCTACCATCGTTTCTCTTGCTATCGGGCAGGGGGAGTTGGGGATTACGCCTTTACAAATGGCCAACATCATGTGTATCATGGCCAACAGAGGATATTATTATGTTCCTCATATCCTGAAATCAATAGGCGATAAAAAAATAGTTCCGAATCATTACCAGGAAAAGAATTACACCTTGGTGGAGAAGAAGTATTTTGATATCATGGTGGACGGGATGGAGCAGGTGGTTGCAGCTGGAACCGGGCGTATAGCTAAGTATGATGACACGACACACATCTGCGGAAAAACAGGTACTGCTCAAAACCCTCATGGAGATAATCACTCGGTGTTCGTTGCCTTTGCACCCAAGGAGCATCCTAAGATTGCAATTGCAGTATTAGTAGAGAACGCAGGTTATGGAGCGGAATGGGCCGCCCCTATTGCCAGTCTGATCATTGAGAAATACCTCACCCGTAAAATTACAAGGCCCGCTTTGGAGACTAAAATGACCGAAGCAGATCTTATCCATAAGGTTTACGTCAAACATAAAGAACATTGAGGAGGCCCGAAAGTACAAGCATATTCAGTAATATCGATTGGGTCACCGTCCTGATCTGGCTGGCTATGCTTGCACTGGGCTGGGCGAATGTATACTCAGCGGTATATGATGAAGACCATCCAGCCATCCTGGACATGAGTCAGAAGTACGGTAAGCAGTTGCTCTGGATTACCGGAGCCGTGGTGATCGCCTTTATATTGCTCATCATTGATGCGGAGTTTCATCCCACCTTTGCATGGATCATCTATGGAGTCAGTATGGTTTCCCTGGTTGCCGTCATGTTCCTTGGGCGTGAGGTAGCCGGATCCAAGTCGTGGTTCCGTTTCGGTGATTTCGGTATCCAGCCTGCTGAGTTTGCTAAGTTTGCTGCCTGCCTGGCTCTTGCCAAATATCTGAGCGACATAAACCTCAAAATGTCGGATATGAGGACCCGCATTGTTTCCTGTGGGATATTTCTGCTTCCAACCATGCTCATCATTCTGGAAAAGGAAACGGGCTGTGCAATCGTGTTGTTAGTCCTGATTCTGGTCCTCTTCCGCGAAGGGCTGCCAGGCTATCTCCTCCTGCTGGCCATGGCTATGGCCTTTCTTTTCTTTGCCTCCCTGGTTTATAAACCGGTTACGCTCGCAATTATCTGTGGATCTCTGGCCGTCGTTGCTTTCCTCTTCATTAAAAAACGTTTGAAGAATATCATCACCATCCTTGGAGCCTGTGTGATCGCTGCCGGAATTATCCTCAGTGCCAAAGCTGTGTTCGAACATTTCCCGGCCCACCAGAAAAAAAGGATTGGAGTATACCTGGGTATTGAAACAGGAAAAAAAGACAAGGAATGGAATGAGAACGAAAGTATTATCGCGATTGGTTCCGGAGGATTTGCCGGAAAAGGATTTCTTCAGGGAACACAAACCAAGTATGACTTCGTTCCTGCTCAGGAAACAGATTTTATATTCTGCACCATCGGGGAGGAATGGGGGTTTCTTGGAAGCACTTTCATCGTCTGTCTTTTCGCTTTCCTGATCATCCGGATCATTCTTTTAGCGGAGCGACAGCGATCCGCCTTCAGCAGGATCTATGGTTATGGAGTTGCTTCCATTCTGCTCTTCCACGTGCTGGTGAATATCGGAATGACCATCCGTCTGGTGCCGGTTATTGGTATCCCCCTTCCTTTTTTCAGCTATGGAGGTTCTTCGCTCTGGGGTTTCACGATCTTACTTTTTATTTTTATTAAGCTGGATTCCCAACGCCTTATGATCCTGCGGTAAACAAGGCTATATGCTATTTTTTGTACTTTAGTGGCCCTTATCACATCATGAAGATAGCAGTAATAGGTGCGGGCCCTGCGGGCATGACAACAGCATATGAGCTTGCAAAACAAACCTCCTCTGTGGATGTCTATGAAGCCAGCGGTAGCGTGGGCGGCCTTGCCAAATCCATCGGGCTTTGGGGACAAACAGTAGATATCGGTCCTCACCGCTTTTTCAGTAACGACCGCCGTGTAAATGAAGTCTGGCTGGAGGTGGTTGGAAAAGATTATGCAATGGTAGACCGGCTTACCCGGATCTATTATAAAAACAAGTTCTTTCACTATCCACTCAAGCCATTCGATGCATTAAAAAATCTGGGGCTATGGGAAGCAACCCGTTGCATGCTCAGCTTTTTTAGTGAAAAAGTTGTAGCCACCCGTCAGGATAATTCTTTCGAGACCTGGGTCACCAGCCGCTTTGGAAAACGTCTCTTTCAGATCTTCTTTAAAACCTATACGGAAAAGCTTTGGGGAATCAAATGCTCGGAGCTGGATGCCGATTTCGCTGCTCAACGAATCAAGAAGCTTTCTCTTTGGGAAGCGGTCAAGAATGGATTGGTGGGAGGAAAAGGTAATAAGCACAAAACCCTGGTTGATCAGTTTGCTTACCCTTTGGGAGGAACAGGAATGGTCTACCAGAGGATGGCGGATGTGGTGACCAGCAAGGGAGGAAAAATTTTGCTCAACACCCCTGTTCAGCGGGTGATCACTGAAAATGGAAAAGTGAAAGGCCTTCAAACCGAAGACGGGGTTATTCACGAATATGATTTTATCGTTTCATCCATGCCCATGACCCATCTCGTCAGCAGGCTGGAAGATGTTCCTCAGCAAATCCTCGCTCTCAATAAAAAATTAAAGTTCAGGAATACCATTCTCGTTTATTTAAATGTTCAGGCAACAGACCTCTTCCCTGATAACTGGATCTATGTCCACAATTCGGATATGTTAAGCGGACGCATCACCAATTTCAGGAACTGGGTACCTGATTTATATGGCACTTCCAAAAGCAGCATCATGGCTCTGGAGTTCTGGTGCTACGACAATGATGATATCTGGACCTGGAAGGATGAAAGACTTATTGAACTTGCTAAGAAAGAACTCGAATCAACTGGACTGATACCTGCCGGGAAAATTTCTGATGGGAAAGTGTATCACATACCCCGTTGTTACCCGGTGTATGACAATGGCTATAAGGAGAACCTCAAGCCGGTAGAGAATTTTCTGAGCTCCATTGAGAACCTGCTGGTCATCGGACGTTATGGTGCGTTCAAATACAATAATCAGGATCACAGTATCCTCATGGGACTGATGGCTTCCGAGAATATCCTGAAAGGAACCAAGCACAATCTTTGGGAAATCAATACCGATTATGACAGTTACCAGGAATCATCGGTGATTACCGCCACCGGGCTGGAAAGGGCGGATTAAATAATTGTACCCCAAGGCATGCAAAAGCAAAAGCCCGCTAATCTTATCGATAGCGGGCTTTGATAATTTATAAAGTATGAGTTAGAAAAACTTGGACCTGTTATCCTTTACATTCGCATTTTCTTTCAGGGCTTCGAATACATCCTGATCAACCCGTCCCTGCATAGTCAGGAGGCCTTGCTTTTTAAGCGTTTTGGTATCGGCTACGTTGCCTTTCGATACTTTCTCAACGACCATGATATACACACCGGAGTTACCCTGAATAGGTTTGCTCAGTGCTCCTTCTTTTGCACAGACCATGTTTCCAATGATCGTATATTCCTGTCCGATTCCAGGGATGAATGAATTGGTAAAGCTTACATTATCTGCAACCTGAGCAGGAGTCTGAAGTTTGGAAGCTATATCTTCGATTTTAGAAGCACCCGCAGATGCTTTGGTGAACATATCGATAAAGCTCTGGGCCTTTTTCTCTTTCTTCACTTCCATGGTCACCCGTTCTTTTACTTCAGCCAAAGGAGCAATACCTTTTTCCTTGGTAGAAGTGACACGGGCAACGACGAAACGTTCGCCAAGCTGGAAGGGTTGGGATACATCATCCTTTTTGCGATCGTCGGCATAAACCCAACGAATCAGTTCTTTGGGTGATTCAAGGCCATTGATGGTATGATCTGTAGGATGGATGTCGTTAGCAACACGCTTATTCAATCCTTCTTTCTTCACTCCTTTTTCAAACAAATCTCCTGTGGTGTTCAAACCCGCAAATTTGTTGGCGGCGGTAAATACAGAATCAACCGTAGCCTTGCTGGCTGTTTCCTGACGTTCGATGGTGACAATTTTGTATTTCTCAGATTCCTTTGTCTTGTCGAGTACCTCCATGATATGGTATCCGAATTCTGTCTCAACAATGGTGAATTCTCCTTTTTTACCTTTCAGACCGGCACTCTTGAATGCCTCTACATATCCGCTTTCTGAAGTGAACCAACCATATATTCCATGGTATCCGGGCTCACCTTCTTTGGTCATAGGGTTTTTCGAACCTGGGTCATCCGAGCAGGTCGGGATGAGGTCTTCCATTTTTTTCTTCTTGCTCTTGATCAACACCAGCAAGCTGTCAGCACGGTGTTTGGCTTGTTCTTTGGTACGGGTGATCGTTGAGTCACGGTTTCCAGGGCCTTTGCATCCAACCAGAAGGTGACGTACTTTGGCAGAGTCTGAAGAATGTTCGCTGCTAAGCACCTTGTAAAGAATCATCTTACCTCCATCTTCAACGGGGCCTACAACTGTTCCGGCTATCCCTTTGGTCACGATGGAATCAACTTCAGGCTTCAGCGTTCCTTTCTTCACCAGTTTGGTCAGGTAATTTCTGGAATCGCTTTGACCTTGAACAAATGAACTATCATCTTTACCGGTCTTGGATTTGAAATCGTTTATGAGGTTCGTCATATCCATACGCAGATCATTGATGTCTTTATGCGAAGGGGAGATATCGAAAGTCACGAATTCGATGCTGCGGGCTGGTTCTTTCACATTGAACTTATACTGATGAGCATTGTACCAGGTGAGCAATTCAGCATCGGTTACCTGAATGGCGCTATCGGAAGCAGTGTTGTATTTCTTGGCTACATAGCGGATGGAGTATACGGATGCTCCGTCGGCAGAATCTTGTTTCGCCTGGGCAGTAGTTACATACAGACCTTTCTTGATCAGGTTGAAATATTTGGTTTGCTTGCGTGCTTCACGGATATCTTTCTCCAGTTGAATTACCTTTTTTTCTTCTTCATCTTTCAGATTAGCCAGGTATTTCCGAACAGCAACCGCGTTCAGCTTCCCGTCAGGACGTGCATATTCCTGATGGATCTGACCTGTACGCTGATCAGTAAAGAAACGGACCACTTGTGGATTAGGATCTTTTCCAAGCCACTGGTCAGTGAGCTCATCAGCAGTGACGGAGATTCCCACTTTATCAAATTCCTTATTGAAGATTTTTTCATTCAGGGTCTGATTCCAGGTATATTTTACCACCTCATCGGTAGTCGCTTCATCCAAAGTAGCATTGGGGTTTTGGCGTTTCATCTGTTCCAATTGCTGGTTCAGGATTTCCTGAACTTTACGTTCGAACTCAAAATAAGAGACTTCCTCGCCTCCGATAACAGCCACATTTGTTTCAGGGCTTTTGAAGATGGATCGTCCGGAAGTGAATATATCACCCAGGATAAATGCGAGCAATGCGACACCAATTACCGCAACTAATAAACCTGCTCTGCTTCTGATTGAACTTAATACTGACATAGTTATTCCTTATAGTTAATGGGGCACGAATATACATACTCTTAGGTAAAAGTGCAAAAGAAGATTGGCTTTGCAGCCAGGGGTTTCAGGCTGGATCGTGGTCAGATCCGAGGGGAATCTGCGAGATATAGGCTTTAGCAATTGAAGATCAGGTAGATATGCTGTATTTTAAGGGCCATTTACTTGAGAATCACCTTCACTGTTTCTACCCTATTCCCTTCCATTTCAGTCACCTCCAGCCTAAAATGATCGGAAAAGACCTTTTGCTTGGGCCTGGGCATTCCTTCACCGAGGTGAGCAACCAATCCACCGAGGGTTGTATAGTCTTTGGAAGATGGAAGTCCGAGGTTATATTTTTCGTTCAGATAGACTATTTCCAGTCGCGCTGAAAACAGATACTGGCGTTCATTTATTTTTTTCTCCAGGAATTCATCATTATCATGTTCATCGTCAATTTCACCGAATAATTCTTCGATTACATCTTCCATCGTAAGGATGCCGGAAGTTCCTCCGTATTCATCCACCACCACCGCAATATTTCTGCGTTGTTTTATAAAGAGGGTCAGCAGGTCCTGAACAGGAATCGTTTCCGGAACAACCACGACCGGCCTTACGAGGGAAATAATGGAAACAGGATGCAGAAATAATTCAAACGAATGCACATATCCTATAATGTTTTCGATGCTTTCCCGGTAAATCAGGATTCGGGTGAGACGTGTGGCTATAAATTTTTTGACCAGGTCCTGAATGGAGGAGTTGATCTCCATAGCCACCACTTCCGATCGCGGGATCATGCAGGAACCAGCCAGCACATCCTGAAAGTCAATTGCCTTTTGCAAGATCTGCACCTCGGGTTCTGAGGCTAGATGCGGATTTCCTTCTTGCAGACTAGTGATCAGTTCCTCAAAATCTTCTGAGCGGGTTTCGGTTTTACCCGATGAATTCGTTGCTGTATCCCCATCTGAAAATATACGGTTACGGAAATAGTAAATGGTTGCTGTGACCGGAAGAAAAATGTAATAGCTCAGTAAAAATAAAGGAGATAAAATCTTCAGCTGGGCATAGGGATGGATCTGACTGATATTTGCTACAAACACATCGGAGGCAACGAAGAGTATACAGGAGAAAAGCAATCCAAGCAACAGCAATCCATGAAGCGACGTGGAGAAAGGAAAGGCATGCATCTGCTCCCAGAGGATCCTGCTGGAGAGCGCCCAGCATAAAACAAAAATAGTTCTGGATGCTTTGAGGAAGAGTGAGACTTTTACTGTTTCGGAAATAAAAAGGCGGGAAGCTTTGCCGGCAAAGGTCTGGTGATGGCTTTCCAGTTCGAGTCGTAAGCGCAACGAAGCATTAAGCGAAGCCCTGATCGAAGTAATGATCAGTACCCCGATAAATGCAAAGATTGCAACAAACAACATGAACGCAATTTAGTTTTTTTTCTTCTTGTCAGAACTCTTGGTCTGCTCGTTTTCAGAAGCCATGGTTGCATCCGCCCGGATACGCATTCTTCTGCGTACCACAAACATCAGTATAGCCATCATCGTCATCCCCAGAAAAAACACGCCTTTCTGATTATCGCGGACTACAAGAAAGATATAGATATCGGTAAGGATGCAAACGATGGCAATGACCATCCACATAATTTCACTGATCCGGAAAAGTTTATTTGCTTTCATGGTTCCTTCTGTTTTTAGGGCTCTGACTTTTTATCGTCCTCATCAACCGGATGGTCGCCATGAGGTTTTTTTATTTTGTATTTGGTGAAATCTTCATTCGCCTCCATCCCCTCTCCTTCCAGTATTTCATCGTTGGCGGTGGTGATGAGGACATGCACATCGGTATAGATAATTCTTTTTTGTTCATCCCAGATCAACTTTTCTGTATGCAGCGTCTCTCCTTTTCGGTTGATGACTATCACATGCCTGTAGGCTTCCATCACCTTGCTTTTTTCCTTTCGCACCGCTGAATCGCTGGTGAGGTCGGTCGTGACGATGAGGCTGTCGTTATAAAAGCTTACATGAACCCCTTTCGGCATTACAATACGTGGGTTATCTCCAATATACTGATTCAAAACAGGAGCCGTCAGCTTCACTTTTACGTGAGCGGAATCGCTATACAGCATTTCGGTGTTGGTTGCAGTACGAATAGGAAATTCGGTTCGGGTGCTGATATCCTGAACGGTTTTCATGTCATTTTCACAGGAAGACAGAAAGGAAAGGACTAGGAGGAAAAATACCAAACGGTACATGAAATCTGGTTGTTGACGTTTTCTTCGGGGTCCGGTCTTCAATCGTTATATTTAAACCGCTGGAACCATCGGTCGTTGATTGTAAATCCGATCACCACACGTCCGTAGTTTTCCTGGATCAGACCGTTTGAGGTTGTTCCCATCTGTCCCAGCTCCACTCCGATATTGATCATAGAATAGTTCCGGTAGAGGTTGATATCGTATTCATGTTTTTTGACACGGGAGATCGCCACCGGAAATGCTGCCCCGAAAGAAATTCCGACCTGAGTCAGCTGACTGTTCCCGATATCCAGATAGGTTTGGTTATAGCGTACTCCTAATCGGTAACGAACAATACTGAAATAACTCCCCCTTAGAGCAGGCTGGAACTGATATCCGAGAGAAGCCTGCATACTGTTTGCGAGTCCCTGATTTTCTCCCAGAACAGTGTACCCGGACCATTGCTGGTAAGTGAAATCGGCCAGCACATTCCAGCGGTAGGATCTGTTCACCGAAATACCTATCCCAAACTTTCCAGGAATCTTTGCAATCGTGCTCTGATTCGAATTATTCGTGATCGTGTCCTTGTAAATTTCAAAGGTGCTAGGCTCGAGGTAAGTCCGCTCCAGGTAGTCAGAAGTAGCAGCAAGTCCCATGGGAGGAGCGTAGGTCAGTCCAACAGCAAAAGTGATATCCTCAATATCCGTTTTCAATCTTCTTCTCACGGTATGGCTGGTAGAATCAGAATCTTTAACCTTGATATTGTATGTTTTCTTAACAGAGTCCACCCTGAATTTAAACTGAAGTCCAAAGTCAAACGCAAAATCATGCAAGCGAATGGTCTGATCAATGCGGGTATTATAAGTATTCGGGCTCTCAAAAGCTACTTCCCGGATATTGTTGATGGCACCAAACAAATAGTTTGCATTGAAACCAATGCTCAGGTCAGTACCTGTGCGCTGGGTATAACTTTCCTTCACCAGCTTGACCCCGCTTCCAAGATAGGCTTTGTTAATCCCACCAGTTCCCTGGTAGGTATGATCGATCAAACCAATACTATCTCTGTTTTCCTGGGTATGAATTTTATATCCCACATTCGAATATGGCTGAATCCCAAAGGATAATCCCCACCATCGTTTAATCGGAACACCCACAGCCAGATAAGCAAAAGAAGTATTATTCAGCGTGAATTTTTCCACTCCGGTATTGAACTGGGTAGTATTACTCATGAGCCCTGTTTCAATAGCTGTGATCCTCAGAGCAGCATAAGAAGCAGGATTGAGGACATTGATATAAGAAGGAGTCAGCGTATCGGCCCTCCATGCTATTCCAGCGCCACCTAGTGAAAAATTCTGTACGAAACCGGCGGTATTCAATTCCCCTAATCCATATCGGGAGTAAGGAGAGCTGGTAAGGCTTTGGGAAAAAGAGCTGATAGAAAGAAGCAGAAAGAGGGAGAGACCCGTGTATTTAATCATCTTATAGAACCCAATGCGGCTATTAACTCTTGTCATTATATTCCAGAATTTCGTTTAAGCCCTCCAGGATAATATTTGGGTGGGCAAAGATGCGGTTTTTTAGCCGTTTCTCAAAGAAATGATAATTCCCGCCGGTGATAACGGTTTTTAAACCCGGATATTGTGTCTGATAACGG
>PLYR01000094.1 GCA_003153435.1 Bacteroidota bacterium | reverse complement strand
TAAGCGATCGGTGTGATAGCGACATTATTACAAAGGGTTTGTGCATCAGTTCCAGGTCCAGAAGTCAATACACCTGTTGGAGATCCGATAGCGATTGTACCAGTAACCACTGCATTTGTACAAGTTCCACCGGAAGAAGTCACAGTGTAAGTATATAAACCATTGGCTGCAGTTGCAGTACCGCTGATGGTCATTACTCCAGGAGTATAGGCTGAGGTGATTGTAGCAGGTAAACCTGTTACAGTGGCACCGGTAGCTATTCCACCGATTGCGTAAGTGATATTACCGATTGCAGAACCGTGACAAACCGACTGGTTGTCGCTGGCTCCACCGGATGTTAATACTACGGTAGGCGACTGGATAGTGATACTTCCAACAGAAGTTGCAGTTCCGCAAGATCCACCGGTAGTAGTTACAGTATAAGAGTAAACACCATTTACATCAGTCAGTGTACCATTGATAGTGAACACACCTGCGGCGAAGTTACCATTACCACCTGCAGGCAAACCAGTTACGGTAGCTCCTGTTGCAACACCACCGATGTTGTAAGTGATAGGTGTTAGAGCAGTACCCTGACAGATCGTCTGAGCATCTGTACCTACAACAGATGATAAAGCGCTTGTAGGAGTTGGTGAAGAAGTGATCATACCCGTTACAGCAACTGCAGTACAACCACCGGTTGTAGTGATGGTGTAAGTAGTAGCACCGAATCCGGTTGGGCTTCCGTTAATGGTGTAAACACCAAGAGCGTAAGAACCTGTAACACCAGCTGGAAGAGTTCCTCCATCCGTTGCACCGGTTGCATTTCCACCGATTGCATAAGTGATTGTTCCAATTGCAGTATTCTGACAAACGGTCTGACCGTCAGAACCGACTGCAGAAGAAAGTGCATTTGTATTTACGTTGATTGTTATAGTACCTGTAAGTGCAGGAGTTCCGCAGTGTGGGGCAGTCGCCGTTACAGTATAAGTATAGACCGCAGGAACATCCGTAGCAGTACCGCTGATCGTCATCACATTTGCGACAACGCTGCCAGTAACACCTGCAGGTAATCCGCTAACCGTAGCTCCTGTTCCGGAACCACCGATAGTGTATACAATGTTCGTGATGGCTGTGTTCTGACAAATCGACTGAGCTGCAGTTGGTGCAGCGGAAGTAAGCACATTCGTGGTCATCGGATTAACGATGATCGATCCTATGGATGTTGCTTCTGTACAAGTAGATCCACCGGTTGTAACCGTGTAGTTAAAAGTACCTGTTGCTGCTGGTATACCGGAGATCGTGAATACACCACCGGCATAAGCACCGTTTACTCCAGCTGGAAGACCAGCGACGGTTGCAGTAGTTGTTGTTCCGCCAATTGCATAAGTAATCGGAGCAATATTGGTTACACCGTCCATACAGATAGACTGTGCATCAGTTCCAACCGCAGAAGTAAGCGCGCTTGTTGGCAATGCCAGTCCGGTTATAGTTCCGGTAGCCACTGCGTGTGCACATCCGTGAGCACCTCCTGAAGTGGTGATGGTGTAGGTCGTTGTTCCAGCAGAGGTTGGAGCTCCTGTGATTGTGAAGGTACCGGCAGCAAATGCACCAGATACTCCGGCAGGAAGTGTTCCATTATCAGAAGCTGAGTTATCGTCGTTACCGGCAACTGCATAAGTGATAGGAGTAACATTCGTTCCTACACAAACAGACTGAGCATCGGTACCAACTACTGAGCTTAAAGTATTGGTAGTGAACAGAACGGTTACGGCTGTAGGATTCGCTCCTGTGAATCCGTTTCCGTCAGTTACAGTACAAGTATATGTTCCTGAAACAGCTGGAGAGATCGTGTTGGTAGCTCCACCACCAGTCCAAGAATAAGTCCAGGTTGGGTCACCGGTTGGGGTAGCTGTGATGGCGTTAGCAGCTAAACAAACTGTTGTAGGTGTGATTGCAACTGTTGGGTTTGCCAGGGTAATACCTGTGAAATCTCCGACGTTATTGGTCAGTGTACCTGTTACCGTAGTTGCGGTAGGCAGTACAGCGTATTTTGTCCAAGGAAGTGCTCCTGTATAAAGACCACCTGCAGTAGAAGTAAATACACCAGCCTGGTCACCAGCAAGGAATGTTCCGGTAGTGGCGATGGTATAAGCACCACCTAAACCAGCCTGACCGATAGTCCAGTAACGATTCAGATAGTTCACAGAGCTATGGTTGTTTGCTTCTTTAGCTTGAACCGAAATAGCAGTAATGGTACCAGGATATGTTCCTGAAGTTGGATTCAGGCTGATTGGTGTGTAGTTATTCACGCCATTATTATCTCCAATTGGCAGTGAATAAGCACCCGCTGCATTGTAAATTTTACCCATGGAACCGGTTCCGTTGGTCACAACGAATTTATTTACACCGGCACCTACTACTGCAGGAGCAGCAGGACCCATGATGAGGTTATTGCTTCCGAGTTTAATCAAAGTGTTACCAGCGAAAGTCAAGGTATTATTAACCTGAACACTACCCGTACCACCAATGGTGATGTTATTTGGGTTATTGACAGTCAGGTTATAGAAGGTACAATTTCCAGAACCAAGAATCGACTGAGCCAATGCAGCGTTGTTCATGGTTACGGTAGAGAAACCTGGAGTAGTAAATCCGGTTGCATTATTATTGGTGAAGTTACCAACCCCCATTGCAAATCCACAACCTGCGGTATTAGCAAAAGTGATGGCTCCGTCAGAACCGATGGTTACGTTACCAAAACCTACAGAGTTCATAGTCATCATGGTTGCTCCTGTAACATTATAGGAAACACCCAGACTTCCACCTTGTCCTACAATTAAGTTACCGGTAATTGTGAAGCCTGTACCAGGATTTTGCAAAGTAGCCGTAGATGCTGCTGCTGATCCTCCATAGATATAAAGGTTGTGGTAGCTCCACAAGTTAGAGTTTGCAATCGTTTGTGCACAATCAGACTGATAAATAACCGTAGAAGTCTGAGCACCGATGTTATACTGGTTTGCTTTAAAAATAGGGAAAGGCGAAGAAGTAATGTTATTGAGCCTTCCAAGAATAAAGGTAGTACCGTTAAACATGGTCATAAATCCGGCAGCAGCGCCAGGACCAGTGATGGTATAGATATCAGTGAGCAGTGTTCCACCCTGAATATTGAGGGTAGATGCCTGACCTGGGGTTCCAATTGAAATATTCATACCCAAGGTGACCGTGTTTGCAGCTGCTTTATTACAGTTAAAATTAAAGAGCTGTGTGAAAGCTGAAGTTCCGCCGAGGGTTGCATTAACTGCACCATTCATGATTACGCCAGAAGCTGCACCTGGGGTGAAACCTACTCCGGTCGCGTTATTGGTGAAGTTACCTGTGAGAGTTACACCTCCTGCTGCGGTGAAAGTAATATTTCCATCTGTTCCGATAGTTGCATTTCCACCTGCAGCATTATTTAAGGTAATGACTTGACTGGTTCCCTGTAAAGAGATACCTCCGCCTCCGTTACCAACGTTCAGGTTTGCCTTAACCGTGAAGTTAGCTGCTGGCGATAGCGTAGCGACCGTTGCGGCAGCTCCAGTATAAACATTCAGTGTACCGTAGGTTATAGCGTTGAACGGAGCAGCGATGGATTGTACCAGTACTGTCTGAGCAGTGTTTGCAGTATAGGTCTGGAAGCTGGCTGTGTTGAAAGCATAATTCACGAACTCAGGCATTCCTATCGCAGTTGCAAACAAAGGATCACCCATGATGAAGCCCGTATTTGCCTGTGTAGTAAAGGTACCTACTGTGTTACCAGTGATTGCGAAATTATGACAGTTCAGGATACCAGCAGTGATAGTAAGGTTGTTGTTAACTCCAATGGCTTGTGCAAGTACAAGGGTAAAGTTTGTAGAACCCAAGTTATTGGTAGCAAGATTGAAGAAGGTAGGAGAAGCAGTTCCACTGATAGTTTGGTTCTGATTCTGAGCAAGGTTTGCATTAAAGGTTACTGTACCGCCGGTAGGTGTAGTAAACGTACCGTTGTCGATAAAGTTTCCTGCGATATTGGAGTTAGCTGTATTGAGGGTTAATGTACCAGTAATTGTTTCATTACCAGTAACGTTCATCGTTCCACCTGCATTGTATGCGATAATTGCACCTGCACTGATGGACACATTCCCTGTTGTCGCGTAAATTCCGGTTCCCATCAAAAGCTTACCTGCAGTAATGTTAGAGTTACCGGTTACGGTGAGATTACCTGTTCCGTTGGTGAAAGAAGGAATAGTAGAACTGGAGTTGTTAAAATCTACCCCTACTACTGTATTTCCAGCAGCTGTAAAGGTGATCGCTGCTGTACCCTGGTTATTTAATGTTCCAGCTACTGTTAAATTTCCTCCTGCTCCGAAAGTGACGGTTCCTGCTCCAGAGTTTGTGAAATTGCTCGCTGCGGTTGTGGTTACTGAACCCGCTGCTGTGGAGCTAATCGTTCCTGTATTCGTAATACCACCTGCACAGGTAAGTAATCCGCTTGTTTCATTGAAGGTTCCGGAATTGGTTACCGCGCCGGTAGAGTTTAGCGTTCCGGTTGTTTGTGTGTAGGTTCCAGCATTGGTAACTGTTCCGCTGACTGTGTAAGTCCTCGTTAAGGTTGAAAGTGTATTTCCTGCTGTGATACTCAGGTTACCAAGGATAATCTCATTATTAGCTGTACCTGTAACAGTTCCGGCTCCACCTGGATTGATAGTCAGGTTATTAAAAGTAGTTGCACCGGTCAAAGTAGCGGAAGCAGTTGTAAACTGAACCAAACCGCTGTTGGCTACAAAACCTGCAGCTCCAACTCCGTTGTTAAATGTACCACCGGTAACCGTAACCTGATAACTAGAACCTGATGTATTCAGAGCACCTGCTATTATGGTTAATAAAGTAGAAGTAGAAATATTGGTCCCCAGTGTAGTCGTAACGGCTGAATTGATAGTCAGAGAGCTGAAGACGTTTGGAGTAGTTGTTCCACCTAATGATTGGGCAACAGCAGCTGCAGCACCATTAAATGTTACGTTCGAAGTACCACAATTGAAAGTACCATTATTTGTGAAGTTACCAGTGAGGGTAAGAGATCCTGCACCAGGGTATGTAAGAATACCATTGGAAGCAATAGTAACATTACCACCCGTTCCTTTATTCAGCGTAATTGAATTCACCGTAGCCAGTGCGGGAGTAAGAGTTACAATACCCACAGAAACTCCATCACCGATGTTCAGGTTTCCTTTAATGACCAGAGGAGAACCTCCTGCTGGAAATACTTCACTAATAGAAGTTGCTCCAGTGTAAATATTCAGATTACCATACTGAATCGTATTGGCTGGAGTAACGGTAGAGTTGGTCGGAATGGTCTGAGCTACGTTGGCCTGGAAAGTCTGGGTACTGGTTGCGTTAAAGTTGTAAACAGAAAACGCAGGAAGTGTACTGGTAGCAACATTCGTTGGTAAACCCATGGTTAATGTGGTGTTGGCACCCATCGTGAATGTGAATACCCCTGCATTACCTGTTAACTGGTAGTTCTGAGTAGTGATACCACCACTTACAATATTTAAATTCTGATTGAAACCAATGGCTTCATTCATGATCAAGCTAAATCCTGCCCCCATGCTTACGCTACCTGCGAAGAATGTGATCGCTCCGGTTCCGCCGATAGTTTGGTTGGCAAGAGCATTATTAAATGTAGTTGTACCAGCAGTTGGTGTGCTGAAGGTTCCATTATTTGTGAAGTTACCTCCAAAGGTGATGTTACCCGTAGTCGTTGTCCAGGTAGCTCCAGCATTGATGATTGCATTTCCATTAACAACTATATTCCTGTTGTTAATAAGCAGTGTTCCTGTATTTACGGTAAGAAGACCATTGATGGTCTGTGTGTTATTTATATCTGTTACGGTTCCACCGGCAGGATCACAATACACATTATTGAATGTAGTAGCTCCATTGATGGTTGGGCTCGTGGAGGCTCCGCCGAAATTGACTGTACCAGTATGAGGAACAAATCCAGCTGCACCCACGTTATTGGTCCAGGTACCCAGCACTGTTATTTGATTGACACCTCCATTATCCAGGGAACTTCCTGCTGCAATGGTGATTGTTCCAGGGAATGTTCCTGTGATCGCGGTTCCAAGCGTAACTCCGAAAGTATTAGTGATCATCAGGTTATAAAAACTGATGTTCAGAGATGTTCCGCCAATGACTGTGCCAGCTCCACCAGTATTATTCATGGTAACTGTACCTGTACCGCAGGTATAAGTACCTCCGTTATTAGTAAATGCACCTCCGTCGGTAAGGTTACCAGTTGTAAAGGACATGGTTCCTGTTCCCGCTATCACAACACCAGCTGCACCGGTAATAGTGATATTCTGGTTGAAACCGCTCAGCGTACCATTCACTGTAAGTGAGTTGTACGTGGTAGGGAGCGCGGCTCCGAGAGTAACTGTAATACCTGCGTTAATGACAATGTCATCACCAAGGCCAGGTACCACACCACCCCAGGTGGCTGGAGTATTCCAGGCTCCATTTACTGAAGCCGTCTTCAACGCAGCAAAGGCGTTTACGGATAAGATCATCACTAAACCGAGGATGATGCTTTTTAACGTAGTTTTTCGAATCATGATTTTGTTATTGGGGTCTCGTTTAAAATACTGTTTTTAATAATTAAGCTAATTCGTTCTCAGATTGCATAAAATGAATAGGTATACATATATATATGTCTACTGATTCATTTTGTGCAATTATTCATAAGCACTATAAAATTTTGATAGATGGCGTAAGATTAGTGGCGTAAAAGTAAAACTTTAATCAATAGGATAAACATCGAAAGTTGATTTCATGATAAATTAACGCGTAAAACCTGGGGTTTAAATCGACAACCTGGTTAAAAGTACCGATGAAACACTTTTTATCAGATCCTTCTTTTCTCATAACTTTCTAATAAACAGTAATATAAGTTGAAGCGAAGAATTGTTAAAATATACCTGGTAAAAATTCCCTGATTTTTATCAGGTCAAGAAAAATTTCGTCCCTCCCCTGTTTATTTCAATTGAAAAGCCAGAACGAACCCTGATAGACTAGAAAACCCATCTTTTCAGACGGGTATTAAGGTGTAAGATTTAAGCTGTTTACGTTTCTTTCCTGATTTCGTTTCGCAGGTTTAAAAATATATTGAATTAATATACGAACGTTAGGTTCCAGATGACGAAAATGGCTCTGGTGAACTTTGTTTACCTTTACACCTTATGAATATCCTCTTTCTACTGATCGGATTGATACTAGGCTTCACCATTTCCTGGCTGATGTTTGGAAAAGGACAACCTAATACCGAGAAAGCTGTTCTCCAATCCAAATTGGAGTCGTCCGAAGCAGAAATTACCCGTTTAAACCAGTCCATCATTCAGCTCAAAACCGATTTTGCAAGGGATTTAAGCGTTGAAAAACTGGAAATCAGAACTTTATCTGAAAAACTGGGAGAGGCGAATATAAAAGTAGCCAGGGAAGAGCAGGCGCTTCGTAGTGAAAAAGAAACATTGGAGACCTTAAAGAAGGAACTGGATTCTGTTCACAAGAAGTATAGTACCGAATTCGAGAATATTGCCAATAAGATTCTGGATGAAAAAAGTTCGAAATTCACAGAACAGAATAAAACCAATCTCGACATCATCTTAAATCCGCTCAAGGAACGCATAAAAGACTTTGAACTAAAAGTAGACAAAGCCTATAAGGCAGAATCGGATGAACGAATTACACTGAAGACCGAAATAAAAAACCTGGTGGAACTGAATACGAAGATTTCACAGGAAGCGAATAATCTGGCCACTGCTTTAAAAGGAGATAATAAAATGCAGGGCAACTGGGGAGAAGTAATCCTCGAAAAAATCCTGGAACGCTCCGGGTTGGAAAAAGATAGAGAGTACATCACTCAATTTGTGACGAGTAATATGGAAGGTCAAACCATCAAGCCGGATGTGGTGGTGATGCTTCCTGACGAGAAACACATTATAATAGATTCTAAAGTCTCCCTCCTGGCCTACGAAGCACTCGTTAACGCTCCCAACGAAGAAACAAGGCAGCGTTTTATCAAGGCTCATCTGGATTCGGTGAAATCCCATATAAAAGGACTCAGCGAAAAAAATTATTCGACCGGAAAAGAATTTGACACACCCGATTTTGTATTACTTTTTATTCCTATTGAATCTTCGTTCTCGGTAGCTATACAAGCGGATGGAGAATTATTTAATTATGCATGGGACAAGAAAGTGGTCATTGTAAGTCCCTCTACCCTACTCGCTACTTTGCGTACGATTGCCAGTATGTGGAAACAACAGAAACAAACTGCGAATGCTTTGGAGATTGCAGAAGAAGGAGGAAAGCTGTTTGACAAATTTGTAAGCTTTACCGAAGACCTGATTAATGTTGGCATGAAAATGGATGCTGCAAAAAAGGATTATGGAGAAGCCATGAAGAAACTAAGTGAGGGAACCGGTAACCTGGTGGGAAGAGCACAGAAGATGAAAAAATTGGGAGCCAAGGTGAGTAAACTATTGCCACCGAAACTAGTCGAACGTGGTGAAGAAGAGAATCAAACGGAAGATTAAACCGAAAGAAGAAAAAATGAAACCTTTATCACTGGCCATTCTCCTTGCACTTTGCGTGATCTCCTGTGAAGGTCCACAGCGTGCAACCCGTATTAACCAGGCCTTCCTTTATAATCCGAACCTGGGAAGGCTCCATCCGAAATTCAATATCTACCATCTGAGTGAGACCGAATCCCAACTCGATTTCCTGCTCGATGCTTCCGAGCTTCAGTATATGAAACGGGGTGGTGATTCCATCCAGCGGTCGTTGGTGAACATTTCTGTAGTTCTGCACTCAACGTTCGAATCAACGGATATGCTGGATAGTGCTTCTACCAAAATCACGGATGTATCGGATGGTAAGAATGATAAATTCATTCATGGCGAAATAAAATTCAAAGCCTCCTACCCTAACTCTTATTATCTGCAGGTAACGATATCCGACTTAAACCGCAAATCCTCTTATAAAGCCTTTCTTCACGTGGATAAGAAGGATCATTTTAACAAACAAAATTTTCTATTGCTCAGTGAAGAAGGAAGAGAATATTTCGGAACAGATATAGGTTCGAAAGACCGTGTTCAGATTCTTTGTAACAATGAAAAACTCACCCGTTACTACGTAAAATATTTTAAAGGTAAATTCTATCTCCCCGGCCCTCCTTTTTCGATGAAGTATGTACAACCCGTGTTCAATACGCATCCTGATTCCATTTACAGCATCAGCGTACCGGGAGGAGAAGGAATTAGTTTTCCGAAAAAAGGGATGTATCTCATCCAGGCCGATTCTTCAAAACCCGGAGGCATTACGCTTCTTCGGTTCTATGATGGATTTCCGGAAGTGACCACCAAGGAGCTGCTTGTTAATTCACTTCGTTATGTCACCACCAAGGAAGAATTTGACAAGTTGCATGAAAGCAAAGACAAAAAAGCTGCGGTAGATAAGTACTGGCTCGAGATAGCAGGAAATGAAGACCGGGCCAAAGAACTCATCAGCAGGTATTATAATCGCGTACAGGATGCAAACCGGTATTTCACCAGTTATACCGAAGGATGGAGAACAGACCGAGGAATGATCTACATGATTTTCGGACCTCCGGAGAGTGTTTTCAAAAACGGAACTTCTGAAACATGGGAATATGGGCGAAATCCCAATGCAAGTGCTTTATCCTTTATCTTCGTGCACCAAAGTAACCCTGCAACTGAAAATGATTATCAGTTGAGAAGGGAGCCCCAGTACAAATCACCCTGGTATAAAGGGGTGGATGCCTGGAGACAAGGACGAATCTATAACGAGTAAAAGAATCCTTTCCGGATTCACGCCTATGAAGGAATACGAAAATACCATACTCTACGGCCTCCGTGCTGTGAAAGAAGCCGTTAGTTCCGGAAAAGAATTTGACCGGGTGTTTGTGCAAAAGGGACTGAAGAGTGAACTCTTCGGTGAGCTTCGGAAAGTATTAGAGGATAATAAAATCCCCTATCAGTTTGTCCCCACCGAAAAACTAAACCGGATCACCAATAACCGCAATCACCAGGGTATCGTTGCGTTTATCTCCCATATCCTTTATCATCGCATTGAAGATGTTCTTCCTGGTTTATTTGAGGAAGGTAAAACACCACTGATCTTGGTCCTTGATCGGATTACCGATGTACGCAATTTCGGAGCCATTTGCAGAACTGCCGAATGTGCCGGTGTTCAGGCGGTGGTTATACCTGCACAGGGAGCTGCGCAGGTGAATGGAGATGCTATTAAAGCTTCTGCAGGAGCGTTGCATAACATTCCGGTATGCAGGGAACCTAATCTAAAAACGGCCATTGACTTTCTGAAAGAAAGTGGACTTCAAATCGTTTCAGTGACCGAAAAAGCTGATGAATATTACCCTCAGGCCGATTACAGCGGACCCACTGCCCTGATCCTGGGATCGGAGGAAGATGGAATCTCCTATGAATATCTGAAGAAAAGTGATGTGCGTGTAAAGATTCCCATGGCCGGAAAAATTGAATCCCTCAACGTATCGGTTGCCGCAGGAATTGTACTCTTTGAAGCCGTGAAACAGCGGAATAAAGTAAGCTAGGAGGGTTGTTTTGTTTTTCCTAAATTCGTGGTTCTAAAATTAGAACTATGAAGAACCTTACAGGTCTGTTATTATCCTCTCTGCTCATTTCCGCCTCTGCATTTGCACAAGACCGGAAAGACAAAGCCAGTTTCATCTCTTACCCTAACGAATATTACCAGCAGATTTTGAAAGCGGATGAAGCTTTTAAAAATAAGCCTGCTCCGGAAACACATCAGGTGTTCAAAATGGATGTCAGCAGTATTGATGCACCCAAATCCATCACTGAGTTTAAAACATGTCAAGCCGGAAAGCCCGTATCACAGGGGGAGACCGGAACATGCTGGTGTTTTTCAACCACTTCCTTTTTTGAATCAGAGATTGCCCGGATCAGCAAGAAACAAATCCGGCTCAGTGAAATTTATACGGTCTACTGGCAGTATGTGGAAAAAGCAAAAGCCTTTGTGGAATCCCGAGGGAAAACAAATTTTGATGACGGCTCAGAAACCAATGCCGTTGCTGGTATGATGAAGCTCTATGGCATCGTTCCTCTGGAAGCTTATACCGGTATGAAACCAGGTCAGCCTTATCATGATCATTTGAAAATGGTGGAGGAGATGAAAGCTTATCTCAACGGAATCAAAGCCCTCAACAACTGGAACACCACGGAAGTGGTTTCCACCATCAAAGACATCATGAACCATTATCTGGGTGAACCTCCAACCACTGTAACGGTGGACGGAAAAACAATGACTCCGATGCAATACCTGACCGATGTAACCAAGCTGGTGCCTGATGATTATGTAAACTTCATGTCACTCATGGAAAAACCTTATTTCACAAAGGCTGAATATACAGTGCCCGACAACTGGTGGCATTCTTCCGATTTTAATAATGTTCCTCTGGATGATTTTATGAACCTTATCAAGTCAGCCATTAAAAACGGATACTCCATTGCTATCGGAGGGGATGTATCGGAGAGCGGCATGAACCCCAAAACAGGTATTGCCATGATCCCGACTTATGATATTCCTTCCAAATACATTGATGAGAATGCACGGGAGCTGCGCTTTCTGAACGGATCTACAACCGATGATCATGCCATGCACCTGGTAGGGTATGAAGAAAAAACAAACGGCACCTGGTTTCTTATAAAAGACAGCGGAAGCGGTGGTCAGAACAATCAGTATGCACCGGGATACTGGTTCATGCATGAAGATTTTATTAAACTGAAGATGATGAGCTTCACTCTTCATAAAGATGCGGCGAAGGACTTGCTGGCCAAAATGAAAAAATAAAATCACGAACCCATGTTCCGAATTATATTATTATTTACACTTCTGCCCTTTATTACAATGGGGCAAACGGGTGCGCCCGTTTGTCAGTTTCAAAAACAAGCGCTCCTCCATCTTGAAGAAAATGCTTCAGCAAATCCTTCCATCCTTGCTTCTAATTTACGTTCCGACACCATCGATATTATTCATTACACCATCAACCTGAACATCACCGATTTTACAACCGATACCATCCGTGGAAATACACAAATTCGTTTTGCTCCGAGAATGAACGGTGTTCATTCCCTGAGCCTGGATTTCCTTCAAATGAGTATTGATTCCATCCATTTATCTTCCGGGCCCTGTTCGTGGTCCTACAACGATACCTTATTGATTACTCAGCTCCCTTTTGTATTCAATACTACCGACACGGCTCTGCTTACCGTTTACTATCATGGTAAACCTCAGGGTGACGCTTCCGGATGGGGAGGTTTTTATTTTCAAGGAACTTATGCATACAACCTCGGTGTTGGGTTTGCTGCAAACCCTCATAATTACGGTAGGGTTTGGTATCCCTGCTTCGACAACTTCGTGGAACGTGCCACCTACACCTTTAACATCAGCACCAACGGAGGAAAGATCGCTTACTGCAATGGCCTTCTTCAAAAAGATACTACAGACGGAGCAGGGTTGCGTACACGAACCTGGGAGATGACGAAGACGATCCCCTCCTACCTGGCTTGTGTTGCCGTGGCTCCGTTTACAGAAGTGGATATGACATTCACCTCTCTAACCGGTCCTAAGCCTGTGGTGATAGCAGCCGTTGCTGCGGATACCACCAATATGAAGACTTCCTTCATTCACCTTCCGAATGCCTTTCATGGTTTTGAGAACCGATATGGACCGTATATGTGGGATAAAATTGGATACTCTCTTGTTCCCTTTTCTTCCGGAGCCATGGAACACGCCACCAATATTGCTTTTCCGATACTGGCCGCTAACGGAACCTTAACTTACGAAGCAGATATCATGGCTCATGAACTCTCCCATCACTGGTTCGGAGATCTGGCCACCTGCAGCACGGAACAGGATATGTGGCTTAATGAAGGATGGGCCACCTATTCTCAATTCATCTTTGAAGAGAATGTTTATGGTCATCCTTCTTACATGGCGCAGGTTATTCCGAATCATGAAAATGTACTTCATTATGCAAACTGGAAAGAAGGAGGCTATCTTGCGCTTTCGTCTATTCCTACCACTTATACTTATGGCGATCATGTTTATCTAAAGGGTGCCGATGTGGCGCATACCCTTCGCACGTATATGGGAGACTCCCTGTTCTTTGCAGGATTGAAATACCACCTCAATCACAGCCAATACAAAGCCGTGAGCAGTACGGATTTTATGAATGATCTTATTGCCGGGACCGGGCTCGGAAACATAAGCGACTTTTTTAATGACTGGGTTTTCAATCCCGGTTGGCCGCATTTTTCTGTAGACTCTTTTCAAGTCACACCTTCCGGCTCTAACTATACCGTTCATGCATTCATCCGTCAGAAGCTAACCGGAGCACCAGCTTATTTCAACCAGGTTCCACTGGAACTTTCCCTCATGGATTCAACTTGGAACAGTATCACTGAACCGATCATCGTTTCCGGCAAGAACTCTTCATTCACTTTTACAGTGCCTTTCAAACCCACCTATGCAGGTCTGAACAGAAACAATAAAATAAGTCAAGCTGTAACCGCCGATGAGCAGGTTATCAAAACCAACACCGCTCATTTTAGTCCGATTCTGAATGGCCGGATGAAGGTGACAGCCACCAATGCCAGTATCACTACCGATTCGGCCTGGATCCGGATAGAACATAATTACACTGCACCCGATACTTTCAAAGCAGGAGGAATGCGCTATGATATTTCTCCGAACCATTACTGGAGAGTAGATGGAATTTTTCCGGCCAGCTTCCAGGCGACTGCAGTGATTAATTACGATGGCAGAAATATCACCTCCGGAGGACCCGGGTGCCTGGACAATAATTTCCTTTTCAATACCAATCTCGAAGACAGTATTGTGCTCCTCTACAGAGCCAGCCGTGCAAATGACTGGGCACTCGAACCCAATATCACCAAAATAACTGGCTCTCTGACTGATAAATTCGGAAGCATTACCATCAATCACCTCAGGAAAGGAGAGTACACCCTTGCACTCCGGGGATTCTTTACAGGCATTCCCGAAATACACGCGACATCTCTGATCACCCGGGTTTATCCTAACCCCTCTTCCTCCCTCTTTACGGTGGAGCTGGAGACTTCCGTTTCTGGTAAAGAACCGCTTAGCATTACGGTTCATGATATCGGAGGCCGTCAGATGTTGCAGGAAGCCGTTACTTCAGACCGTTTTTCCATACATACCGATACCTGGGCTCCGGGAGTATATATCCTGACGATCTTCCGCAATGGTAAGCCGGTGGACCATTCGAGGTTAATGGTTTCCAGGTAAATGAGAATCCACACTCCATGACCGATCTTTATGAAAAACCCTACCTTTGTGCCTGAATGACCGCTACCATCCGAAAACTATCCCCTTCCCTGGCTCTCTCTGATGAGACGGCTGATCTCCGCAAAACGGAGGATCATTCCCTACATGTGCTTGGAGGGGCCGGTTCATTTGCTTTTGCGTTGATTAACCAAAGTCAGAATAAATATGTAGCACTGGAATCGTATAACCTCCAGAATATTTATTCGTCCGAAGTCCTGACTCAGACCCTCGAACAGATTATCAAAGATCATCCGCTTCTTAAAAATAAATATTCAACGGTCACTTTTGCATACGATGATCACCGGTCGACCTTGGTTCCGGAAGCATTGTTTGATGCCGATAATCTGAATGCATATATCGGTTTTAATCATTCAGTAGGAACAGACGACCTGATTCTTTCCGATTCGCTCAAAAATACGGAGGCTCGTAATGTATTTCTCTTTCCTGCTTCCCTCCGGGAGATGCTGCAGAAATATCATCCCAGGGTAAAGCTCCGTCATCACTCCAGTGCGTTATTGGAAAGTATGGCCGTGCTTTACAAAAACGAAAGCAAACCGAAACTCGTCATTCATATTTCGCTCACCCATTTTGAGATTATCTTCTTCGAAGGAAAACACCTGCGTTTCTACAATACTTTCAGGCATCAGACTTCAGAAGATTTTATCTATTATCTCCTCTTTGTGTGTGAACAACTCAAACTCAATCCCGAAACACTCGAGCTCGTTCTCATTGGGGAAGTGGAAAAAAATTCGACTCTCTATTCCATGCTTTACAAGTATGTGAGAAATGTACGCTTCGGAGAAAGACCCGAAGCTTTTACCTATTGCCATCCGATGAATACCATTCCCCGGCATTTTTACTGCAACCTTTTTTCTCAACAACTATTCAGTTAAAATGCATATTCGAATCATCAGCGGAACACACAAGGGCAGAAAGATGACTGCTCCTAAAAATCTTCCGGTACGACCCACGACTGATTTTGCTAAAGAGAGTCTTTTCAATATCCTAAACAACCACCTCGACTTGAATGGTATTAATGCCCTTGATCTGTTCAGTGGCACCGGGAATATCTCTTTCGAGCTTGCCTCCAGGGGAGCTAAATCGGTTATTGCGGTCGACAGCAATGCCAAATGCTGCAGCTTCACCAAGGAAAGAGCTGCTGAGTTTGGATTTGAAAATATCCGTACCGTCAAGAGCAATGCCTTTTCTTTTCTGAAAGGCATGAGCGGAAAATATAATCTGATCTTTGCTGATCCACCCTATGATATGGAAACAACCAATACCATACCGGCACTTGTCTTCGAACACGATCTGCTGGAAAAAGACGGGATCCTGATTGTGGAACATGGAAGGGAAACAGACCTCAGTATGCTGGAGCATTTTCAGGAGAAACGGACATACGGTAATGTCAATTTTAGCATCTTTCAATAATTCATAAATTCGTACTGAAACCTTTCTCACATGAAAAAAATCGCTGTCTTTCCAGGCTCTTTCGATCCGGTGACCATTGGCCATCAGAGTATCGTGGAAAGGGCATTGCCGCTGTTCGACGAAGTGATTATTGCAATCGGAATCAATTCGAACAAGAACTATTACTTCCCACTGGAGAAACGGCTGGAGTGGCTGAAAAAAGTGTTTGGCTCAGAACCCAAGATCAGGGTCACCAGTTTCGGTGGACTCACCGTTCAGTTCTGCAAGCTTCATAAGGCACAGTATATCCTCCGGGGAATCCGTACGGCGGCCGATTTTGAATTCGAGAAAGCAATAGCCCAAATGAACAAAGCACAGGCTCCGGAGATAGAAACGGTGTTTATTTTGCCTATTGCCGAACTTTCTGCAATAAATTCAACAATCATCCGTGATATAGTACGTAACGGAGGTGATGCCAGTCCCTTTGTACCGGCCGGCATTTCCCTCACCTGATCCCCACTATACCCGATGGTGCACCACACCTCCCGAATCATTCTGTTTCTTCTCCTGTTCTCCTCCTTTGCCGGAGCACAGCAGGTCACCATCCATGGAAAAGCAGACTCTTACCTGCACAAAGAAATCACCGCCTTCGGATATCAGGATTATATTACCTGGACCCGGGAAACCATTGCCACGGATACCGTCTCCTCCTCGGGCGTCTTTACCCTGCATTTCAATGTCAAAGAAGCAAGCCGGATCTATCTCTTTTGCGATCATATGAAGACCCCGCTTTATGTAGAACCCGGCCGGACCTATGAAGTGGATTTTCCACGCAAAGACTCTACCCGACTCCTGAATGCCAATGTAGATCAGGATGGAGACCTGAACATTCATCCCATCCCAGGAAAAATGAAAGGCAGTATAGACACTACCGAACTGAACTGGCTGATCATAGACTACAACCTGCGTTATGAAGATTTCTGGAAGAAGAACTACCAGTCGTTCGTCATCAAACGGATGAGGGCCCCACTGGATTCCTTCCGGAGAGCCATGAACACTCATTATGCACCGATCAGGAATCCCTATTTCAAAACATTCATGGATTACACCATTGCCTCCACTCAGGTGAGTACACTCGAAAGCCAGAATTTTATTTTCAGAGATTACCTGCAGCACCGAAAGATCGAATACCGGAACTATGAGTACATGACTTTTTTCAATCAGTTCTTCGACAAGTATTTCTATGAGTACACGCTCAAGCCGGGTGGAGCATCTGTACTGGATGCCATCAACCAGAAAGGGGATGAAGGAGAATTGATGAGCGCTTTGAAAACCGCTCCTTACCTTGGCAATGACACGCTTCGTGAATTGCTTCTGCTCAAAGGCTTGTATGAGAACTACAATAACAAAGAATTCAACCGTCACCGGATGATGCAGATCCTCGAGGAAGTTTCGAAAAAAAGCAAGATTCCCGAACATCGCCTCATTGCACGAAATATCATCGCCCGCTTTACCGTGCTGAAGCGTGGCACGGATGCTCCGGCATTTACCTTGCCTGATAAGGCCGGGAAGATGGTTAGTCTTTCCGATTACAAAGGGAAATATGTCTATCTCTGTTTTGGAAAATCAAACAGTCCTTCTTGCATCAGTGACTTCCTGGTCTTGGAAGAAGTCAATAAGAAATACCCCCTGATCCAGGTGGTGAGTATTATGACCGATGATAATGCTGAAGAGCTAAAGAAGCTGCTCAAGCAAAATCCTAAATTCAGGTGGACCTTTCTGGAGGGAGGAAACCAGGAGGAGCTTAAGCATAAATACTCCATTTATTCAGAGCCTTATTATTTCCTGATAGGACCCACCGGGAAACTGCTGCTCTCTCCTGCCCCGGGTCCATACGATGGTCTGGAAGAAATATTTTACGATATCACCAAGAAGAAAGAAGACCGTTTTAAGGTGGGAGAATAGGCCCCGTTTCGGGTATCAGATAATTTCGCAACTTTGGAAGGTATTTCCCGTTTCCTATGAAGTTGAAGTTTTCCATATTTAGTTCCATCCTTGTCTTTTGTATGCTGTTGCCGGGTATTTCCCCAGCTCAGGATCAGCGGAAGATAGACAGCCTTCTGGCTTTATTACCCAAATGTTCGGAAGACACCAATAAGGTAAAGGTATTGAACCAGCTTTCCTGGGAAATCAGCTACGTGAATCTGGGAAAAGGGGAAACCTACGCAGAGCAGGGAGAACAGCTGGCAGAAAAACTGCACTTCAACCGGGGACTCGCCGCCGCTTATCATGACCTTGGAAGTATATACCTGGATATGGGAGACTTCCAAAAAGCCAATCTGTATCTGTTTAAAGAACTCCGTCTGATCGAATCCGGAAAATCAAATACTTCGGCCGGAGGATGCTATGTCGAACTGGGATTGCTTTATTCGGATCAGAATAATTTCCAAAAAGCCCTTTACTACGACTCCCTCGCCGTGGCCAGGTTTCAGCTCGATAAAAATCTCCGGGCGGAAGCCGTTACTTACATCAACATCGGTTCTCTCTATACCAAGACCGGGCAGAATCACAAAGCCCTGCAAGCCACAAAAAAAGCGCTTGCTCTGAACCAAAAGCTAGGAAGAAAAGAAGCAATCGCTTCCGCGTATTCGAATATAGGGCAGCTTTATGAGAACAACCACCAATATGAGCTGGCTTACGAGAACATCATGGCCGGATACCGCATCTATGTGGAAGAAAAGCTCACCTATTCGATCCCCCACTCCCAGGCATTGATTGCTCAATATTATGAAGCTATCCATCAACCCCAAAAAGCAATTTGTTACCTCGATTCCGCAATTCCATCCCTCGTAGAATCAGGGCAGAAAGAAATACTCATGCAAATCTATCGCTCCCTGAGTAATTCATATGAGGAAGTAAAGGATTTCAAGAACGCACATGCCTATCATAAGCTCTATTCTGACCTGAAAGACAGCATCTTCGATGAGAACAAATCAAAAGAGATCACCCAGAATGAACTGAAGTATGAATTCGCGAAAAAAGAACAGGCCGAAAAAATGGAGCGCGATAAGTCAGATGCCATGGCTCAGCAGGAGATCAGACATCAGAACACCATCATGATGGTGATGGGGGTGCTACTCGTGGTGATGTTGGTATTCGCCTTTATTGTCTTCCGCAACTACAAACAGAAACAAAAAATAAATATCAAGCTTGAACATGTGAATGCACTGATTCAGGAAAAAAATAAAAGCATTACCGATAGCATCAATTATGCCAAGCGGATTCAAAAAGCTATTCTTCCTTCGGATGCTACCATCCGGCAGCTCCTCCCCGACTCTTTTGTATTTCTCAAGCCGAAGGATATTGTCAGCGGCGACTTTTACTGGCTTGAAAAAGTAAACGGGAAGATCCTTTTCAGTGCGGTTGATTGCACTGGCCACGGCGTTCCAGGTGCGCTGGTGAGTGTAGTTGGACACAACACGCTGAATCGTTGTGTAAAAGAATTCCGGTTAGAAAAACCTTCCGACATTCTCGACAAACTCAATGAGCTTGTTCAGGAAACTTTCTCCGGTTCCACCAGCACCACCTCCGGTGAGGAGGATGAGGTGAGAGATGGGATGGACCTCAGCCTCTGCTCGCTCGATTTAGACACTAAGGTGCTTGAATACGCAGGAGCCAATAACCCGCTGTGGATCATACGAAACACTCCGGATAATAATACCCAACCGGAAATAGAAGAGATCAAGGCCGACAAACAACCTATTGGCAAATATGCAGAACGCAAACCTTTTACCAATCACCGCGTCCAACTGAACAAAGGGGATCTCGTCTACATATTTTCGGATGGATATGCCGATCAGTTTGGCGGGGAGAAAGGAAAGAAGTTTAAATATAAAATGCTTCAGCAATTATTACTCTCCATCCGGAATCAACCGGTAAGGAATCAGGAAAAAATTCTCCTCGATAAATTCATTGCCTGGCAGGATCAGCTGGAGCAGGTAGATGATGTTTTGATTATTGGGGTGAGAGTTTAATGAAGACAGAGGGAACACTAAAGTTTCTGATATAACCCGGTCACCCCTTCAACAAAAGCACTCCAGTAAAATTTTTTCTTCTCTTCCTTTACACAGGCAATAAACGCTTCCTCCCGTTTGTTCTCATAGAAATCACAGATGGCATCCGCAATAGCTTTCGGGTCTGTCGGAGTAACATAGCCGGCTTTCTTATCCGGCACAATCTCTGCAAGGCCTCCTACATCGGTTACCAGCATAGGCTTTTCAAAGTGATAGGCAATTTGTGTGACCCCGCTTTGGGTAGCGTTACGATAAGGCTGAACAATCAGGTCGGAGGCACAGAAATAATATCTTACTTTTTCAGAGGGAATAAAGTGCGTATGCTGAATCACCTTTTGTTCCAGTCTTTGTTTTTTGATGATTGCCTCATAGAGGGCAGGATCTTCATAATATTCTCCGGCAATAATCAGCTTGAGGTTTAATTTGCTGATCCTCTCATCACCCATCGCTTCGAGCAAGAGATCCAGTCCTTTATACCTCCGTATAAAACCAAAAAACAAAAGATAGCTGGAGTCCTTTTCCAGACCCAGCTCATTTAAAGCTTCGGCCTTGGTTACTTTATCACCGAACTGATCATACAAAGGATGAGGAAGAAATATTTTATGGGGGTTGGAGGTGAATTGCGTAAGCTCCTGCAGAACCGAATGCGACATGGCAATAAAACCATGGCAGGGTTTGATGAAATAGCGGATGAACATTGAATCTCCGAAACGTTTTTCATGCGGGATCACGTTATCCGTTATCGCAATGACTTTGGTATGCTTCCGGATGAGGCTGGCTATTGTTCCCAGGCAAGGCCCCATGAAAGGCAGCCAGAAGCGTATGATGACCAGATCCGGTTTTTCCTTTCTGATCTTTCTGGCTGTTGCAAACCAGTTGAAAGGATTGATGGAGTTAATGGTTGTGTTGATGGACAAATCATCCGGTCCCTTACCGATATCGAATTGTGTTTTGCCCGGAAAGAGAAAGGAAGGGTATTGAAGAGAAAAGGAATAAATCTGAGCTTCGTGCCCGGCTTTGTTCAGCGCTCTGCATAAAGCTTCATTGAAATTAGCAATCCCCCCTCTCAAAGGATATGCGGGGCCAACGATGATGATTTTCATGGATTCGGAGACCGGGTCAGACAGTTTTCTTTTCAATGAGGTAATTATTCCTGACCGGTGAATTTCTGGAAATCAATTCCCCCAGGAATCCGGCCAGAAAAAACATGGTACCGATAATCATCGTGGTCAGAGAAATATAGAACGAAGGACGTTCCGCAAGCTGACGGGCATGTTCATGATGATAAACATGCACCAGCTTTGCAATGCCCAGATAGGCGGCAAAGAAAAAACCAACTGCAAACATCAAAGTACCGAGTGTTCCAAACAGGTGCATCGGGCGTTTTCCGAATTTGGAAACAAAGGTGATGGTGAGCAAGTCGAGAAAGCCAAATACAAAGCGTTCCATCCCAAAGAACTTCCCTACTCCATATTTACGTTCGCTATGCACCACCCTCTTTTCGGTGATCTTCGCAAAACCGGCCCACTTAGCGATGACCGGGATATAGCGATGCATCTCCCCATATACTTCAATACTCTTCACCACCGCTTTGCGATAAGCCTTTAACCCGCAATTAAAATCATGCAGTACAATGCCTGTCATTCTCCGGGCAGCCCAGTTGAATAATTTGGTTGGAATAGTTTTGGAGATCGGGTCTTTGCGTTTCTGTTTCCATCCGCTGACAAGATCCCATCCCCCTTCGGTAATCATCTTATACAATTCAGGAATCTCTTCCGGGTTATCCTGCAGATCCGCATCCATGGTAATGACTACATCGCCTTCACAGGCTTCGAATCCAACTTGAAGTCCGGCAGATTTGCCGTAGTTCCTTCTGAACTTGATTCCTTTGATGCAGGGATTAGCAGCGGAAAGCTTTTCAATGACGGCCCAGGATTGATCCTTGCTTCCATCATCTACAAAAACAATTTCGTAGGTAAATCGATTCTCCTGCATCACTTTGGCGATACGCTCGCTCAGTTCTGGCAGGGACTCTTCTTCATCGAGTAAGGGGATAACTACCGAAATATTCATGCCTGAATCTGATCAGGAGTGTTTTCAAAAGGAGGAGGATTCTTGCGAATGATCAGTCCGATGATAGCCGCCACAGCCGCCGACCATACAAAAGAAATAGCAATCCCCCGGATCTGCTTTCCAACTGTAAAATCATTCGGATCGGCTTGCATCTTGGAGATCTGCTCATCAATCTTATCCTGTTGCAGACCAAAGCTCTGCATCATAGCTGCTGATTTTTGGATCACCGCATCCTGCAACTTTCCGGGCAATTCCGGATTGATGACATGATACAGAATAATCATAAAGATCCCACTCAGAACAGTGGATATAACCGACATAAAGAATATCAATGCAAAGGCCTCTTTAAACACCAGGAACCCACCGTTCATCTTGCGGTAACGCAAACCCATAAATATATAGAGCGCGGTAAACAAGACGAATACGATCAGTGCGGTCCACAAGCTGATCATGGCGTTGATCCCTATGAAATAGGTGATTCCGGTTATTAAGATTCCGAGGAAACCAAGGATCAATCCACCGGTAAGAGTATAGTTTTTCATGGAATTATAATTTCAGGAACAAATATAAGTATTTAATAGATTAGGCATAAATGACTGTGATTGAGAGACTCCCGTGCAGTAATACGCAGGATCGAAGTATTTATTGTGGCATTTACATTTTTTAGTAATTTTGCATTGGGTAAGTCTTATACGACCAGCTCCTGTGAACTCCCCCAGGTCAGGAATGAAGCAAGGGTAAATGGTTGAGCGGTGCGATATAAGTAGCTTACCCATTTTTTGTGCCTTTT
>PLYR01000058.1:3997-14321 GCA_003153435.1 Bacteroidota bacterium | reverse complement strand
GTTGGGCCGGCTCCAACAATTACCAGGTTAAGCAAGCTTTCTCTTTCCTCTGGTGTTGCCGAAACGATTTTCTCAAATGTTTCCAGCACATGATTACGGATGGTGATTGCATCATAAGTGCTTTTTAGAGAATACGCATGCTCCATGAGGTTTACATTGCCGAAATAATTCGTCTTACACCCTATGGCCATGACCAGGTAGTCATAACTGAAAGAACCAATGGAGGTAGCTATTGTATTTTTTTCGGGGCTAATACCGGTTACCTCCGCCAGACGAATTTGCACGTTCGGATAATCATGAAAAATCTTTCGGAGAGGAAAGGAAATGCTCGATGGCTCTAATTGAGATGTAGCCACCTGGTAAAAGAGGGGTTGAAACTGGTGATGATTTAATTTATCAAGGAGTAAAATATCAAACATTTTGCTGCCCAGGCTTTTCACCAGCTCGATTCCCGCAAACCCAGCTCCAATAATTACAATTTTCTTTTTTGCTTCCATTAAGAGCCCTTTTTTCACAGGTTAAAGTTAGGGATTTCCGGGAGAGCCCTGGGCAATGTGCGATATATGTAAGACACACCTGCAGTCCTGTAACAATATGGTAAGAAGGGTATCTACTTTTGCGGAGTAGTGACAGGAATACAAACAAATCATTAAAAAAAACAAGCATCATGGATTACAAACTGGACGGAAAATCAGGAATAGAGAATCACACTTTTAACAAGGAAACTAAAGGACAGGCAGCTTCTCCGGAAGCAAAGCTGATCCCCATTTCCAAAGATCCGAAGTTTGAGGTATCCCTCCATAAAGCAGTTAAGCCAACTCCAGAGGAAAAACAAGATTCTGGTAAGAAAGAACAGAAGTCAGAAAATAAAACCGGTGAATCCTTTACGAATTCAGTTCAACAGGGAGAAGAAGCCATTGAAGCGATGATCAGCACCTTTGCAAAGTTGGTAGAAATAAACACCGATTTTACTTCCCAATTGATTTCCGTCCTTCAGGGCCCTCCAGAGGAATATGTTAGAAAGGGGCTGGATCTGACCCGCAAGAACTTCGATGCCTCCATAATGCTTGCCGCAAATAATACAAAGGAGCTGTCGGCATGGTTTGATAATCATGTTGAACAGACCGTAGCATTCCATAAAAATCTGACTGACAGCTTTCGGATCCAGTCAGAGACTATGTTTAAAATGCAAAATAAAGGATTTGAACAACTAACCGAATGGGCTTCCGATTGGTGGAATCACTCTGAAAACGACACAACTAAATCTTAAGAACATGATCAACAACGAAAATGAAGGAAAAGATCCGGCTGAAAATCAAAAGCCGGAAGCAGCAGTAAACTCTGCCGACAAAACATCGCCTGATAAAGATGCCGACAAATCGGGTACCGACACCAACTCCGACAAAACCCTGCCGGAGCAGATAGATAAGAATAAATCAAAGAACCGTTTCGACAAACCCGGGCATGAAGTGAATCCAGATAGGACTGGTATTGATACTAAATCAGACAGAACAACCAAGGAAAAGTAAGCATCATGCGCGGCAGATGCCGCGTCATAGGGCACCCATTGTGTTCAATTGATTTTTTATATATTACTTTTTGCGTGGCCAAAAAGCGGCAAAGACCTGGTAGGTCTTTGAGCGGGCTTGTGTGTGAGCAAAGGCCAAAGGGCGGGAGACTCGCCAGCGCACACGGCGAATGATTAAAACACAGCACTTTGCTCTGTTTCTCCGCTCTGCCTGATTATCTCAATAGCTCTACAGTGCCATTTCTATCATAACTCGTATTTCCGCAGGTAGCCTTTACCACATAGAAATAAACACCGCTTGTTACACTGATACCGGTTAAATCTCTTCCATCCCAGGAGGTCAGTGAGTAATTTGAATGAAAAAGTTTTACTCCCCACCGGTCAAAAATATCGATCGAAAATGTATTCATACCTGGTGCCTGGACAACAAAAAGGTCATTCTCTCCATCTCCGTTAGGAGTAAAAATATTAGGAATAAAAAGAGATCCGCATTGGAGATCCACGATCACGTTAACACAGACTTTATCTATGCATCCAAAATTGTCGAGCACCATAGCACAATACTGCGTAGTGGATTCGGGAGTGGCAATCGGGTTGGGACAGGTTGAACAGCTTAAGCTGCTTGATGGGGTCCAGGAATAGGTACCGTTACCTGTTACTAGCAATGGTGTCTTGTTCCCAAGTATAATAGTGGTGTCATGACTTATTGTTGCCAGGGCATTGGTATCAGACATGACCGCAATACCCGACGTTTTTGTGCATCCATTGGCATCGGTAAGGGTACAGGAATAGGTGCCGGAAGGAAGTCCGCTTATACTCGCAGTGGTTGCACCCGATGGAGTCCAGGAATAAGTATACACCGGACTACCCCCGCTTGGACTTGCACTGGCTTGTCCGTTGTTTTTACCGCAAAGAACCTGAGTACTCATCGATAGGTTCAGGACTGCCGGCTGGGTGATCAATACCGTTTGTGATTGCACGCAACCTCCGGCATCGGTAATGATACAGGTATAAATACCCGCAACTAAGCCAGATGCTGTGGCCGTATTGCCCCCGCTGGGGCTCCAGCTATAGGTATACGGGACAGTGCCGCCACTTGCATTTACTGTTGCACTTCCAGTGGAGTTTCCATTACAGAGCGGATTCGTTTGAGACGAAAGTGTAACGGTAGGTCCACCGATACTGTTTACGGTTACGGATGTCGTTTGTATACATCCATTGGCATCCGTTACGGTACAGGTATATACTCCGGCTGTCAGATTACTTGCATTCGCAGCATTTCCACCGGAAGGAGACCAACTGTAAGTCAAAGATCCGGTTCCACCAGAAGCGGTAGCGTTAGCAGACCCTGTACTTAGTCCACAGGCTGTGCTAACCGAAGTGGAAGAAGCGGTGATGACTAACGGCTGTGTTATCGTTGCGGTTTTAGTTTGCACACATCCTCCTGCATCGGTGATGGTACAGGTATAGGTTCCAGCAGCCAACCCCGAAGCTGTGATGGATGTTCCTCCCGAAGGCGACCAGGAGTAGGTATATGGAGTCGTTCCTCCGGAAACAGATAACGTGACGCTGCCAGTACTACCTCCATTACACAGCAAATCGGTATGAGAGGCTATGGAAACAGTAGGACCGGCGGCTGTTGCAACAACGGTGGTTGTGGTGTTAAGGGGGATACAAGAAGCATCCGTAACAGATACCGTATAGGTACCCGGAGCAATCGGATTAACTGTTTGTGTAGTATATCCTCCTGGATTCCAGGAATAGGTATATGGAGCCACGCCTCCACTTACCAGCACTGTTGCCGACAATACAGACGCACACGACCCCGAAACGGAACCCGTTGCGGTAAGGGTGGAGGCGCCTAAACAAGCTGTTCCCGAAAGTTGAAAACTAGCAAGGAAGCCATTTCCACAGGCATACATTAAGTTGTTATTCCCCAGTGCAACATCGTATACATGTCCGGATGTAGGAAAAGTAGCAACTACATTGAAGCTGGTGTCATACTGGATGACAGAATTTTGTGTGCCCACAAAAATCCGGTTGCAGGCATCTGCCGCCACCCCTCCCCAGGTATAGGATGTATTGGTAACCTGTACGGTATTGATTACCGTTCCGGTGAGCGGGTTCCAACGTTGCAGGAGTGCTCCGTCATAGGTATACAGATACTGGCCGCTATGAGCCATCCCATTCATGGCATTGCATACCCAGCTGCTGTTGTTGTTCACATAATTTACACTGTTGGCTTCTATAAAACTGTAATTGTCGCTCACGGAATACACAAATGGAGCCAGGCTAGCCGAAGGCAAGCGGAAAAGCTCATTGGTAAAGGATCCTCCAGCGGTGGTCATATAGGTATTCCCTCCATTATCGCAGGCCAGAGAAACAATATCGTTATTGGTGGTACCGGTGGCAAAAAGATTCACGGGAGTAGCACCTGCAAAAGTGGTATCAATCAGGAAGCCCTGCTGAGTAACGTTGCCTCCGCCTCCGAGAGTCAGCCTCTTGGTGCATGGGTTAAACGACATTCTCCAGAATTCCTGTATCGCAGGATTTCCAGGATACGTACTTACAGCCACACCGCTCGCATTCACTTTTATCAAACGGGGGCCGGAGGCATTATAGCCTTCCGCCAGGTAACTCGAACCACTCAGATGGTCCACCACAAAATCCCCATAACATTGTTGCGTATACGGATTGGCGGTATACACCCATTGAGGAACGCCGGAACTGTTAAACTTCATTTCCTCAAACTGGAAAGTAGCTCCCCCTTGCCCTCCGTAGATATATACATTTCCCTGATTATCGTAATCCACATCATAAGCTGAATTAAACCCCGAGAAAGCCGGGTTGACGGTCCATGGATCAATCACAATGGTTTGACCAGGATTAACCTTATTCAGAGATTTACCATCCACGCCTCTTAAGGCAAATGAAACTGTATTACCCTGGATCACAAACAGAGAAGGAAGGGGTTGACGATCCTAATCAAAGCTCTGTGGCGCATGATCCAGAATGATACCGAATGGAGTATGGATACAGAGGTCATGATCTGAATTCAGATTCAGTTTGCCGGCACCTGCATAATTCATTTTAACCTTACTCAGGTCCGCCCCGGGATGCAGGATGAGGGCATATTTGATCCCTTCCTTATTTTCGGGGAAGGTATATTCCACGTCGATGTGATCATAAAGGTTTTTAAATATAAGCTTGCGGAACGCCCGGGCACTGATTCCTCCTGCCTGATCTGAAACGGACTTGGGATTTGAATAGGTAAAGGGGTAGTTTACCATATCTTCTGCAACCAGCTCCACCTGAGGGTTTGCTCCTATCCATTCCAGATGGACACAATGAGACTTGACTTCCTTGCGCTCTCTCTCCTTCTCATTCCTGGCTTTCGGTTGATCATCTCTTCTCCAGGTAAGACCGTGTGCAGTAAAATAAATACCCACACCGGTGCTGCCCGCTCCGTACAGTATCGTTTGGTCCGTTACCGGGTTTTTTTCAGGAAGGGAAAACTGTCCTTTGTTTTCAATAAAAACTTTATGCTCAAATGGTTTGTTGACCCATTGCATCCTTTCATCCTTGGTTTGGGAAACAGCTGGCATAACCGAGTAAAAAAAAGAGAACAGGAAAAACAAGGATTGTGCTGAAAAAAGGGAAGTCCGGAAAGAGGGCATAGTTTTCATAATCGGAGGCATTGGTAAGTTAACCGAAGGTGGCTGAACAAAACAATGCTAAGATAGGTAATCCGGGCCTTAATAATATATTATTTTATATAAAAAACAAGTGAGGTTATTTCTCAGAGGTGTTGGATCCACTATCATTTCAACCGAAATTTGATTGGTACAGAGAAACTCACGGAAACGGGTTCATCATTCATGGCTCCCGCTTCCCAGCGTGGCATTTCACTTACTACGCGTAATGCCTCCCTGTCCAGTTCTTCATTCACACCCCTCGCAATTTTTATATCTATCACCTCTCCGACATCACTCACAATAAAACTGATATAGACAGTGCCTTGTATACCATTCTGGATAGCTTGCTTCGGATAATGGATGTTCGTTGCCAGGTACTTCATCAGAGCTGTTTCATTTCCTCCTGGAAATTCGGGCATTCTTTCGGTAAANNTCCAAATCCCGGCTCTCTCTCCATGCATAAATAATCCTTCTTCAGTCATTTTCCCGTTTTTGAAATATTGAGCCTGCCCCTCCAACGTGTCATGCACATAATTCCGTATGAAGTTTGTCTTTCCATCGCGGTCAAAACTCTTCCATTCTCCTTCCGAAAGCCCTTTCCTGTTCATACCTGTAGAGCTAAGAGATCCATCCGAATCATAGTCCAATTCTGCTCCATCCTCTAATCCATCTACATACCTGCGTTCCATCTTCAGCTTTCCTTCGTCATCATAGTACTTCCAAACCCCTGTTTTATTATCATCTGCATAAGACCCGGCACTTTTTATTCCTGTTTTCCCATATCTTTTGCAAGGGCCATTTAACATCGTGTTTTTATACTCGCTCTCCTCTGAAACTTTTCCATCCTGATCATAAAATCGCATAGTCCCCTGGCCATCTTTAATCGTGCAACAATCAATTGGTTTCCCGTTAGAGGAATTATACGCCAGTACATTCCAAATCCCTCCATGCCGGTAGAGGATATGTTCCCAGAGTGTTCCATTCTCATAATAGAAAAGATAAATACTATCCCTCCGGCCATCCTTCATGGTTCGTGTTTCTTTGAGTGTACCCGACTCATAATACCGTTTTGCAGGGCCATTCTGCTTTCCATCCTTCATGTGAATTTCTTCCGATATCTTGCCATTGCTGTAATAATGGGTAACCAGCCCAGGCACGCTTTCCGTTTTTATGGTCTTATCCTCATAATAACTTGTGAATGTGTCTCCGGGTCCCCCATTTACATAGATAATTTTGCTGGACACATTACCGTTCCGGTAATAACTGATCCACTCTCCATCCTTTTTCCCCCTAACATAGTTTCCAACAGATTGAGGACTATCTTTGGAATAATTATGTACCCAATGTCCAACGCGTTTGCCATCCTTATAGTTTCCTTGTGTGAGAACATCCCCGTCATAAGTCTGCGTATAAGTACCATTTTTCCTATCTGTGAGTTTGTCAACCTGATAGATAACTGTGAGATGTTTTGTTTTGTGCTCGGTTTTGGTAATCAGATTTAGGGTATCTCCTCCGGCGAAACAAAAAGAAGTTATGGTAGAGAAAAGGACACAAAGGATTCTGAACATGGAACCAGGTTGTTAGATGAGAATATTTAAAATAAAGGCTGCAAAGCCGCTTTTCTTTTAACTCTCCGACAGAAGGATAAATTTGAATAGGGTTCTGTAGCTAAACAAAGGTATTATTAATATCCACCTGGAACGGGTACGCTACCCCTCGACTCCGCTCGGGGGCCGCTGCTATTGTCCGGGTGGTTGAGCACCCCTCGACACCAGATGACAAAATAAACTTTCATTTATTTTCGAAAGTTCAGAAACATTCCTATATTTGTACTATGAAACTCACAGAAGCCAAAGAAAAATTCATACAAGCATGGGGCACATTAGGCTCCAGTTGGGGGATTAACAGGACCATGGCTCAGGTTCATGCCCTCTTATTAATTGCTCCGGATTCCTTAAGTGCAGAAGATATTATGGAGGACCTGCAAATATCAAGGGGCAATGCCAACCAGAATATCCGTGCATTAATTGATTGGGGATTGGTAAGCAAGGAATTCAAATCAGGTGAACGTAAGGAGTTTTTCTCCGCAGAAAAGGATATCTGGAAAGTAGCTACCCAGGTTATGAAAGAAAGAAGAAAAAGGGAACTGGAGCCTGTGTTAAAGGTGCTCGCTGAAGTCAGGAATGTGGAAGGAGATAAAAAAGACAAGAAAATAAAGGCTTTTAATGATTCCATAGCCAATATTCAGGGTGTTGTTTCAAAAGCAGACAAAACCATTGATGCCTTGATGAAAGCAGATGAAAATTGGTTCGTTGGTTCATTTTTAAAACTGTTGAAATAGTTTTTTTTGGACTTATCGTTCAATACTTATTGAAAGTTTAGAAATAACAATATGAACTACAATATTATAGCATACGGCATTTACTTGATAGTGACCATTTACGTGGTGGTAATTGTCGGTGGAATCATTCACAAAAATGGAAGACCTTTTCTGCTTAATGTCTTTCATGGTAATGCATCACTTGCTGATTCCGTTAACAACCTGCTACTGGCTGGTTACTACCTGGTAAATATAGGGTATAGCGTAATCGCACTTAAAATATGGGAAAAAGTAGCACTGGTCAGGGAGCTTGTCGAAATCCTAAGTTTCAAAATAGGAATGATCGTTCTAATCCTGGGACTGATGCACCTCTTTAACATCAGCGTCTTACTTATTACAGAAAGAAAGTATCGAAAAACAAATAGCCTTAACCCCTAAAACCAACGGCCATGAACTACACGATTGTATCTTACAGCATCTACTTGCCAGTGGCAATAGCGCTAACCATATGGGTTGCCAATAAATTATTAAGCAACGCCAAAGTCTTCTACATGGATATTTTCCACGGACAAAATGAACAGGCCTATTCACTTAACAAACTGATCCAAGTCGGGTTCTACCTGATAGGGCTTGGCTTCGCCTTTTTAAGGTTAGAGATAACCCCTAAATGGGAAAGCGGAGTGAACGGGGAAACTGGTCATCAGCATTACATTTCCACCATTCAAGAGGTAATCGAAACATTAAGCATGAAAGTAGGAGGATTTGTTGTTTTCTTGGGCGTAATGCTGTTCCTCAATTTAATCCTGGTATTATCACAACGAAGTGCCTCTAACCGTATTAAGGCATTGTCCGCTTCACGTCCTAAAATTGAAGAGGTTAAGTAAAAACGAATCCTATGGAAACGAACAAAATTGTCATCGCAGCCGGCACCGGATTTTTAGGTCGGGCCATTATGGATAGGTTTCCCGACTATGAATTTGTGATTCTATGTCGCACTCCTAAAAAAGACTCAGCAAGAGTTAAGTATGTTCAATGGGACGGAAAAACCACCGGCACCTGGACTAAAGAACTTGAAAACGCAGAAGCTGTTATCAATTTAACCGGGCGCTCTGTTGATTGCCGGTACAATGAAGAGAACAAAAAGGAAATCCTGGAATCAAGAACCCATTCTACCCGGATCATCGGAAAAGCCATTCAAACTTGCTCCAGTCCCCCGAAATTATGGATCAATGCCGGTTCAGCAACCATCTACCGTCATGCCCTCGACCGTCCAATGGATGAAGAAACGGGAGAGCTCGGCGAAGGTTTTTCAGTGGATGTTTGCAAGCAATGGGAAGCAGCTTTTAATGAAATGGAGACCCCTAAAACCAGAAAGGTGATTCTCCGTATCTCCATGGTACTTGGAAAAAGTGCCGGGGTCATGCCGGTATTGATGAAACTGGTTAGGTTTGGATTGGGAGGAACTCAGGGGAAAGGCAATCAATACATGAGCTGGATACATGAATCGGATTTTGTAAATATTGTGAAGTGGATCATGGATCACCCTGAATTATCAGGTGCATACAATTGTTCAGCGCCCAATCCTATACCCAATGCAAATTTTATGCAAAAGCTGCGGAAAGCCTGCAAAATGCCATTCGGATTGCCGGCCAAAGAATGGATGTTAGAAATTGGAGCCGTGATCATTAAAACAGAAACGGAACTCATTTTAAAAAGCAGGCGGGTTGTACCCACAAAACTTTTGAAGTCAGGCTTTCAGTTCCAATTCCCTGAAGCAGATGCGGCAATTGATGAAATTGTTAATTCCTAAGCCATGCCTATTATTCACCTCGTAACAGAAATAAATGCGCCCATAGAAAGGTGCTTTGACCTTTCCCGAAGCATTGATCTTCATTTGCTTTCGACTTCCCAAACGAATGAGAAAGCCATAGCAGGAGTGACAAAAGGCTTAATAGGCCCCGATCAGGAAGTAACCTGGCGAGCCCGGCATTTGGGGATATACCAGAATCTGACCTCCAGAATAACTGCCTATGATTACCCAAATTACTTTGAAAGCAAAATGCAGAAAGGCGCTTTCAAAAAAATTGATCATCGTCATGTTTTTGAGCAAAAGGACGGTCATACGATTATGAAAGATCACTTTGATTTTGAAGCTCCGCTTGGAATTATTGGTAAAATAGTCAGCAGATTATTTCTCTTTTCTTACATGAAGACCCTGTTGGAAATAAGAAACAGGACAATTAAGCAGGTTGCAGAATCAGAGCAGTGGAAATTGCTCCTGAATAAAGATTCTTCGATATAAATGACATCGATGGCGCAGATTTAAATGGGCTGTGTGCTGGCCCACCAGGCACTGATACTCTAACACACAAATAGTGCATCATTTCCGTGCTATCGGGGAATACTTATCCAGATGGCTTTTGTCCTTCCATTCACATAAATCAGTTGAAAAGCCCAATTGCTTTTCTTAACTTTGGTAAAACGTTGTGAATATGCTCACGAAAACCATGCTTTTAAAATCTATCAAGGATCTTCCGGATAAATTTTCCTTTGATGATCTGCTGGATCGGATTGTGCTTCTGCAGAAAATCGAGATTGGACTTAAACAATCCAATGCTGGACAAACAAAATCAACCGCTAAGGCTAAAGAAAAGCTTAAAAAATGGTTGAAATAAGGTGGACGGATCAGTCTCTTGAAGACATCAATAATATTGCTGAATTCATTGCAAAGGATTCTGAACGATATGCGAAGATTCAGGTCCAAAGGTTTTTTGACAAAAC
>PLYR01000058.1:0-3980 GCA_003153435.1 Bacteroidota bacterium | reverse complement strand
GTCTTTAAGCGCAAGAGATAATAAACTTTCAACCCACCCTCTCCCAAGGAGAGGGGAAGATTAAGTGGACTATGAATGAATAACGAGTCCCATCAGTCACGAATACGCTAACACACAAACAGTGCAGCATATCCGCTCAATCGGGTTTCTGTTTCTCCCTTAAATCATTCCTCAAGTGCACTATGCTGCTCCTTCTCCTAAAAAACACTTCAATTATCATATTCCATCCTAACAAAGTGCACCAAAGAGCACTATTTACTACTATTTAAAGAAATATTACTATATTTACCAGTAAAAGAGCGCTATAATGCACCTAATTGAATTAATTGAACAGCTAAAGAGCCGTAGGGAAGTCCTCGGTGTTACGCAAATGCATTTGGCAGAAATGTCAGGTGTGGGTTTACGTACCTTGAAGGAATTAGAGAGCGGGAAAAGCAATCCAACTTTCGAAACACTCAGCAGACTCGCCGAAGTATTGGGTATGGAACTGAAGCTGGAAGTGAAACATCCAAAATTATAAATCGTGCGACAAGCAGATGTATTTCGTAACGGTCAGTTAGTGGGTTCACTCATTCAACACAACCCCAAAAGCTATGAGTTCATATACGATGAGGCATGGTTTAGAAACAAGGACCTTCCTGCCGTAAGCCTTACGATGCCAAAAACACAGAAAGTGTATAAGGCTGACTGCCTCTTCCCATTCTTTTTTAACATGCTTTCAGAAGGTGTCAACAGGGAAGCACAGTGTCGTCAGTTACAGATTGATGAAAATGATCATTTCAGTTTACTTATTGCAACAGCTACTTCTGATACCATAGGTGCCATTACAGTCAAGCCTTCTAATATCGAACAGGAATGAAGATCCTACACAATTGCCCCGGAACATTGGCTGAAGGATTCGATACCTACAGCGCAGCCTGTCTTCGAAAAGTTTTTGGCGGCAAAAAGGTAAGTCATATCCTGCCTTACAATCCACCAAAGATCAGCGAGGAAGATGCCGAAAGCTTTTTAGAAAACAGAAATCGCATCTCTATTTCGGGAGTTCAGGAAAAACTCTCTTTGCTACTGGATAAAAATAAACTTCGTCTGACCAGAGCCGGTGAACAGGGGACTTATATCTTAAAGCCCATTCCAAGAGATTTAAAGAAAGTGGATCAAGTTCCGGCCAATGAACACCTGACGATGCAAATTGCCGGCCAGGTCTACGGCATTACAATTGCTGAAAATGCTTTGATCTTTTTCAAGAATGGGGATCCTGCTTATATCACCAAAAGATTTGATGTGAAACCGGATGGTTCAAAATTAGGAAAAGAAGATTTTGCCACACTGGCCGGGAAAAGTTCAGAGAATGCAGGTGCCAATTTCAAATACGCATACAGCTATGAAGAAATGGCTGAACTTATCCGGAAATATGTACCCACACAGGCATTGGAGATGGAAAAATTCTTCAAAATGATTCTATTCAATTATCTCTATTCGAATGGGGATGCGCATCTGAAGAATTTTGCCCTGCTCGAAACCGTCAATGGTGATTATATCCTGAGTCCGGCTTATGACTTAATCAACACAAAATTACATGTGGATGATTCGCCTTTTGCGTTAGAAAAAGGTTTATTCAAAGATAATTTCCAATCAACAGAAAAAAAGAAAAATGGTCAGGTTGGATTAGATGACTTTCTTGAATTTGCAAAGAGAATAGGAATCAAAGAGAGCCGGGTGAATATTTTACTAAATCCTTTTTTAGTAAGACAAACTATGGTAGAAAGCTTGATTGACCGATCCTTTTTAAATGATGCTACCAAAAGGGGATACAAAATGAGCTATGAAGCGAGAAGAAACCAGTTAAACAAGAAATAAGTTTTTCAGGATAGTAACAGACTTGCTGGATTAATCCCGATAGCAATTGGGATTGAGCGGGCTTGTATGAAGGCAAAAGGCCACCACCCTTACTAACCTCCGGAACTAAAGCAATACGTGGACATACCTTGTGTTCAATTGAATTTTTTTATATTACTTTTTGCTTGGCCAAAAAGTAATCAAAAAGGCCACCACGCGTACAAACCTCAAGATGGATTTTCGCACAAGCAACCCTGCCAGCCATCCATCTTGCGGTTCGCACTACGCGTGGACATCCCCGCGCGCACGTCGAATACTTTTTCCAATGGCGCAGATTTAAACTTTGGGCTGCGTGCCAATCAGCCTACAACCTCAATTCCGGCTCACCTCCATATTCAACGATCGGAAGATAAACGAATAAACATAAGCAGTGGCATCAAAACTGTCCTGATAAACGGCACTTCCGTTATGACCAGCCTGCTTCTGAAAATACAGTATGTATGGGTTGGGACCAATTCCTCTTGCCTGCAGCTCAGCTATGAACTTAAAAGATTCAAAGGCATTTACTCTGTCGTCATTGTCGGAAGCCATCACCAGGATACTTGGATACGCTACGCCAGTCTCCACATTATTCACAGGAGAAAGTCTAAGCATGTTTTTGAAATCGGATGAATCCTCCATGGATCCATACTCCCCTTTGTAGCTATAGCCTATGTTATACGAATGCATTCGGAGTAAATCCAGCACACCTGACTCACAAATAACAAGTTTGAATAAATCTGGGCGCTGCAGCATGCATCCTCCAACCAGAAGTCCTCCGTTAGATCCACCTTGGATGGCCAATTTATGTGAATTGGTGTATTTCTGGTTGATCAAATATTCGGCAGCGGCAATAAAATCATCAAAACTATTTTGTTTTTTTAACCTTATTCCCTGCTCGTGCCAGCCTGGCTTGTCTCCACCTCCACGGATACACGGATTAGCCAATACACCTCCAGCATTCAGAAACACCATATTGGAGGCACTAAAATAGGGTTCTGTACTAACCCCAAAACCTCCGTACCCTTCCATCAGCGTCGGGTTATTGCCATCCAGCTTCATGGATTTTTTGTGGGTCAGATACATCTGTACCTTGGTACTATCCTTTGAATAGTAAGATACTTTTTCAGTGATCAGATCATTATTCAAAAAATTCACTTCTGTATGTCCCCTGGCTTTATTAACATAGGTGTTTAAACTGATCTTGTAAAATGAAGGTGGACGATAGAAGGAATTAAAACTATAATAGACTACTGAATCATTCATTCCTCCGGAAAGAGAAGAGAACACAGAGCCTTCCGGTATTCTCCAGGTTTTAAGAAGCTGTCCTGTAGAGTCCTTGATCACTACCCTGCACTGTTTATCCCCGTCATAAATCAACATAAGTTTATGATCAAAAAGATCAGCGGAAAGCAATTGTTGTGTACCATGCTCTACAAAGAGTTCACGTTGATTAATTCCGGTGGGATTATATTTAAAAACGGCCCCGTTCGGCGCACTTAAATTAGAACGGACCACAAGCTTACCGTCCAGCTCTCCTAACACATCAAAATAAAATTGACCCGACCTGGATATGATTAACGTTCGGGGAGTGAAATTCAAGCTATCGGTTAAGGGAATGAGAGAAATCGTATGATAAGGAACTGTTCCGGCCTTTGAACAGGACAAAACCAAGTATTTTCCTTCGGCCGTTCGATAGAAATCAAAAGTTGATTCATCGTTCTCAGGATTGAATACCAGCCGATCTTTACTTTGAGGCGTTCCAAGAATATGATAATACAATTTCCGACCTTTGATAGTGCCTTTCATGGATTCATTCGTTTCAGAAACGTCATATCTGACGTAGAACACTCCGTTTTTATACCAATAAAGCCCTCCGTATTTTGAAAAATTCAGTTCATCTTTAAGTAAATTATGTGTTACCATATTCATGAACTGGATCGAACGCCAGTCACCACCATTCTTAGCCAAAGCAAGAGCGAGGTACTTATTGTCATCAGAGACCGATAAATCGTCGAGGCTTACTTGATCATACGACGATTGTGTGTTCGGATCGAATAATCTGATCTCCTCACCGTCTTCACTATACTAAACGTCACATGTAA
>PLYR01000106.1 GCA_003153435.1 Bacteroidota bacterium | reverse complement strand
TTTTTTATCATGGCTGTTGCTGCTGCAGAAGTTGCTGTGGGACTGGCCATACTGACTATGATATACCGGAATACCAGGTCGAGCGACATTGATATCCTTAATAAATTAAAATGGTAATTATTAATCCCGGTCTTAAGTAGGGATTAAACAATATTTAGTATGAATAAAACGGTTGTAGATTTCGTCTGGTTAATTCCACTCTTTCCGCTGCTTGGTTACCTGATTACAGGCCTTCTGAACAGAAAACTTTCTAAGAACCTTGCGGGTCTTGTTGCATGCAGTGCCCTTGCTGCCTCCTTTATCGTTGCTCTTCTAATTTTCCTGGAAGAGAATCATACCCGGGCAAGCCATACAGTTGTGCTTTTCGACTGGATCTCTTCAGGGAACTTCCATGCCAATTTTTCTTTTCTTGTAGATCCTCTTTCTTCAATCTTTCTTATGATTATTACCGGAGTTGGATTTTTGATCCATGTATACTCAACCGGTTATATGAAAGATGATGATGGATTCAGGAGATTCTTCTCTTATCTGAACCTCTTTATTTTCTTTATGCTCCTCCTCGTACTTGGAGATAATTACCTCATCATGTTTGTTGGCTGGGAAGGAGTAGGGCTCTGTTCTTACCTTCTTATCGGTTTCTGGTTTAAAAACCAAGCTTACAACGATGCAGCCCGAAAAGCATTTATTATGAACAGAATCGGTGACCTTGGATTTCTTCTTGGCATCATCCTTATTTTCTCAACCTTTGGATCGATTACATTTAGTGAAGTTTTTAAACAAGCATCCGGGTTTGGATCGAACAATACAATTATTGTCGGAATAACACTTCTGCTGTTTGTGGGTGCGATGGGAAAAAGCGCACAAATCCCTCTTTATACCTGGCTGCCTGATGCAATGGCCGGACCAACACCTGTTTCGGCGCTCATTCATGCTGCAACCATGGTTACGGCTGGTATTTATATGATCGCGCGTTCTAATGTTCTTTACTCACTGGCGCCAATATCGATGGAGGTAGTAGCGGTGATTGGATTGATTACAGCACTTTTTGCCGCTTCCATAGGAATTTTTCAGAATGATATAAAAAAGGTGCTTGCCTATTCTACCGTTTCTCAGTTAGGTTATATGTTCCTTGGCCTTGGGGTTGGAGCATACACGGGTGCAGTATTCCATGTCGCTACGCATGCTTTCTTCAAAGCACTGTTGTTCCTTGGATCAGGAAGTGTTATTCACGCGATGAGCGGGGAACAGGATATACGTAGGATGGGTGGATTAAAAAAATATTTGCCTATTACACACGCCACATTCCTGATTGGAACAATCGCAATTTCCGGATTGCCTCCTTTAGCTGGTTTTTTCTCGAAAGATGAAATCCTCGCACACGCTTTTGGACATAATAAATTTTTCTGGATCCTTGGTATAGTGGGCTCACTCATGACCTGCTTCTATATGTTCCGTTTGTATTATCTGACCTTTCATGGAAAATTCCGTGGCACCCATGATCAGGAACATCATCTTCATGAGTCACCCAATTCTATGACGATCCCTCTTATTATACTGGCAGGGCTTGCAATCGTAGGTGGATTTATGGGTATTCCAGATGTCTTTATGAAAGATTCGCATTGGCTTTCACATTTTCTGTCACCAGTTGTTGGACCTTCCTATTCGGGCCTGAGCGAATCTCAAGAACTGACTTTGATGATGATTTCTGTGGCCTTACTGATTATCGTCATTCTTGCAACCCGGAACATCTTTGTGACCCGAGGGGCAATTCCTGCCGAAGAGGATGTTGAAATTTCGCCGATTAAAAAAGTAGTATACAACAAATATTATGTAGATGAAATCTACGCCGCCACCATCACAAAACCATTAAATTGGCTTTCGCATCAGTTTAACCATATTGTGGAGTCGAAACTTATTGACGGAATTGTTAATGGGATAGGCACAACAGTGAACAAAGCAAGCAATGCATTAAGGTATGTGCAGACAGGTCATATCGGCTTTTATCTTTTTGCAATGGTGCTCAGTATTGTACTGATGTTATTCGTTAAATTTTTCTAAGTATCTGATATGATCACTGGTTTTCTGATTTTCTGGCCACTACTTGCAGCATTCTTGCTTCTCCTTTTTAAAGGCGAAACTGTAAAAAAGGCAGCGCTTGCATTTTCTCTCATTGAATTGGGTGTTACCCTGGCAGCATGGTTCCAGTATAATCACAATCCGAAAAGCGATAATCTGAACCTTTATTTCCCTTGGATCCAATCCCTGAATATTTCCTTTGATGTAAATATGGATGGAATCAGCACGTTGCTTGTATTCCTCACCTCCCTGCTGGTGCCATTTATTATCCTGTCTTCTTTCAGTAAATCCTACAAAAATCCTCAGGCCTTCTATATGCTCATTCTTCTGATGCAAATGGCACTCGTGGGTGTCTTTGTAGCAATGGATGGATTTCTCTTTTACATTTTCTGGGAACTGGCTCTGCTCCCTATCTACTTTATCTGTCTCCTTTGGGGAGGAGAAGGAAGGGCAAAGATTACGTTTAAATTTTTTATCTATACCCTCTTTGGAAGTTTATTTATGTTGGCTGCATTGATCTTCCTCTATCTGCATACTCCCGGACAACATTCATTTGATATTAAGGCACTCACTGCAGCAGGAGCTGCTCTTCCTGCAAAAGCCCAAGCTGTATTTTTTTGGTGCATGTTTCTTGCCTTTGCAATCAAGATGCCCGTTTTCCCATTCCATACCTGGCAACCCGATACTTACGTAAACGCACCCACTCAAGGCACGATGCTCCTTTCAGGTATTATGTTGAAAATGGGGACGTATGGGTTGTTAAGATGGATGCTTCCTGTTGTTCCTCAAGCCCTGCATGACTGGGGCTATGTGGCGATACTTCTTTCCGTCATCAGTGTAATCTACGGATCAATGGTGGCAATAGATCAAAAAGATTTCAAACGGCTCATTGCTTATTCCTCCATCGCTCACGTGGGTCTCATCGCTGCCGGTATCATTGCATTTAATGTACAGGGCGTTCAAGGAGGGATAGTTCAAATGATCAGTCATGGAATCAATGTTGTCGGACTCTTTTTTATCTGTGATATCATTGCATCTCGTACCGGCACCACTGAAATCTCTAAGTTAGGTGGGATCCGGAATGTAGCTCCTGTCTTTGCATTGCTTTCCCTTATTGTGGTCCTTGGAAGTGTTGCTCTTCCACTTACAAATGGCTTTGTTGGTGAGTTCTTGCTGATCAACGGAATTTTTCAAGCGCATGCTGCTTTCGCGGTATTTGCCGGACTGACGATCATCCTCGGTGCTGTGTACATGTTACGCAGCTATCAGAAAGTAATGCTGGGTGAAGTCAATTCACTAACCCAGAATTTTACAGATCTGACAATGAACGAAAAAGCAGTTTTGGTACCCATTGTTCTTCTGATCATTTTCTTTGGGGTTTATCCAAAGCCGCTGCTTGACCTTGCCGCGAACGATGTTGCTAATCTAGTGCTTAAGTATAATATTGGTTTGATTAAATAGATATGAGAGAATTAATTCATCAGGCCTTCCAGCTAAAAGAACTACTCCTCCTTACAGGGCTAGGTCTGATTGCGCTTCTTGCTGAAATATTCAATTTCAGAAAATTGCTGTTTCCAATCATACTCCTTGGTCTTGCAGGAGTGATTGCTACTTGTGTACTCGACTGGAAATCGCCAGATGGTGATCGTTTCTTCTTCAGCAATATGCTCAATGTAAATCATTATGCACTTGGTTTTACGATTGTGATCGCGCTGGTTTCCATTTTCTGGTTTCTGATGTCAGAAAAATACTTTACAGATGAAACTAACCTGACGGATCACTTTGCCCTGGTTCTTTTTGCATTGGTAGGTGCATTCCTTATGGTCTCTTATTCAAATCTGGTCATGTTGTTCCTGGGTATAGAAACCCTGTCAATACCCCTTTATGTATTAGTAGGAAGCAAGAAGAATGATCTGGCCTCTAATGAAAGTGCATTTAAATATTTTCTGATGGGTGCCTTCGCTTCCGGCTTTCTGCTCTTCGGTATTACTTTAATATATGGGGTTTCGGGGTCATTCGATCTGGTACAGATCGCGGCTTATGTTTCCAAAAATCCAGGTGCTATACCTCCGCTGTTTTATGCAGGCGGATTATTGATGCTGGTGGGGATGAGCTTTAAAGTTTCTGCAGCACCCTTCCATTTCTGGGCTCCTGATGTTTATCAGGGAGCACCAACAGTTATCACAGCCTTCATGGCCACCGTTGTTAAGACAGCAGCATTCGGGGCCTTCTTCCGGTTGTTCTGGGTTGCATTCAACCAGGCTGGTGCAGAGTGGTCTCACATCATGTGGGTCATGGCAGCTGCAACCCTCCTGATCGGAAATATCACGGCAGTTTTTCAGCGTAGTGTAAAACGAATGCTTGCCTACTCCAGTATTGCCCATGCCGGATTCATGTTTATCGCTATCCTGGCTATGAGCAAGACTTCAGGAAGTGCTATTCTCTATTATGCCTGCGCTTATTCTCTTTCCAGCCTCACAGCTTTCCTGGTGCTCTATCTGCTGATGCAGAACCGGGCCGGAGACGACAGCATTGATTCCTTTAATGGGCTTGTCAAGAAAAACCCACTGCTCGCCGGTTCCATGACGATTGCTCTTCTTTCTCTGTCGGGCATACCTCCGCTTGCAGGTTTTTTCGCTAAGTATTTCATTTTCGTTTCTGCAATCAATCAGGGGTTTTACTGGCTTGTCGGAATTGCCATTCTAGGTTCACTCATAGGAGTCTACTATTACTTCAAAATTATTATCGCCATGTTCTTTCGCTCTGACAGTGATAACGGACCAGTCACCATTCCATCCGACCAGAAAGCACTTCTTTTTGTGCTTTCACTCCTGATCCTCATTCTCGGATTATTGCCAGGAGTGATTATCAATTTGTTGTAATTGAAGAAGCCCGGACTTATTTTCTGGATATTCATTGCAGTGCTCCTGGGTGTTCTCGTAGGTTTTATTGCCAACCAGACGGAAAGTCAAAAAGTAGCCAAAGCCGATAAGGAATATATTGCTTTCATCTGTCATGGCAACAAAACCCTGGAGAAAGCAACACTTCATGATTTGAATTCGGTATTGAAGCAGGAGAGATCCGGGCTTAAAAATGCGATGGCCTCCCGTTTCTCCTGGCTGAGTGATCTCTTTCTGAGGTTAATCAAAATGATTATTGCACCCCTCGTCTTTTCTGTGTTGGTGGTAGGTGTTTCGAAAGTTGGAGATTTTGGTTCTGTGAGTCGAATCGGATTAAAGACCCTCCTGTATTTTACGTTTGCAACATTACTGGCTCTTACACTGGGTCTGACCATCGTCAATGTGTTTGAACCGGGTGTAACTATGAATATCGAGAAACCAGAAGTGACAGTGAAAGAAGCACAGCTGGCTGCAGGAGTGAAGACAACAACCAACGATGCCAAAAGTATTATCTCCCACATTGTTCCTGAGAGTATAGTTGGGGTCATGGCAAATAATGAAATTTTACCCATTGTCGTTTTTGCGATTTTTTTCGGAATTGCAACGGCAGCGGTGGGAAAATCGGGTGAGATTGTGATTCATTTCTTTGAATCGATTTCCACAATCATGTTCAAGGTAACTAATTTTGTGATGAAGTTTGCCCCGTTGGGGGTGTTTGGGGCCATTACAGCAGTTGTTACGGTGCAAGGACTTGAAGTGCTGAGTGGATATGGAATGCTGATCCTTTATTTTTTTAGTGCGCTGCTCTTTTTCGTTTTTGTTATTTTGTTCTCCATATGTACCTTATTAAAGATCCCATTTTTCAAGCTCCTTCGTTATATCCGTGAACCAGTCATGCTGGCATTCAGCACAGCGAGTTCTGAAGCAGCCATGCCTAAATCCATTGAAGTCCTAGAGAGGTTCGGATGCAGCAACCGGGTAGTGAGTTTTGTGTTGCCACTGGGATATTCATTTAATCTGGATGGGTCTATCGTTTACATGACTTTTGCGACGGTCTTTATCGCACAGGCTTATGGCATACATATGACGATAGGGGAACAGGTTAAGATGCTCCTGATTCTGCTGGTCACCAGCAAAGGAATGGCAGGAGTGCCGCGTGCCTCACTTGTTGTGATTGCAGGGATGCTGGATATGTTTAAAATCCCCGGTCAGGGTTTACTGCTCTTACTTGGTGTGGATCAACTACTGGATATGGGTCGGTCAGCCACAAACGTCGTTGGAAATGCGGTAGCTACCGCTGTAGTTTCCAAGTGGGAAGGGGAGCTGCAGGAGGAAAAAGGGGCAGAAGTCCCTTTATTTGTACCTTAGCTATACCTATGTGGGAATTTCTAAAGGAACTTACTGATCCTGAATCAATCATCAAGCATGGAGGGATGGCACTGCTGCTTTTTGTCATCTTCGCGGAGACCGGATTGCTGATCGGATTTTTCCTCCCGGGTGACTCACTCGTTTTTATTTCCGGTTTGCTTTGTGCAACGGAGCCCGCCTTACTTAATACCGGTATCATACCTCTTATAGTTTCCATGTCGATAGCCGCCGTAACCGGCAATATTGTGGGTTATTGGTTGGGCCGTAGGGCTGGCACCTCCCTGTTCAACAGGGAAGATGGGTTACTTTTTAAAAAGAAATATGTGACGGTGACCAGAGATTTCTATGCAAAACATGGGGGAAAAACCCTGATATTGGGTCGATTTTTACCAATAATTCGGACTTTTGCCCCGGTTTTGGCTGGAGTTATCCAAATTGGGTTTAAAAGATTTATGGTTTATAATTTACTGGGAGCGACCTTGTGGATAACCGGATTAACCATTGCCGGATATTATCTGGGAAGCACATTTCCAGCAATCAAGGCCTATATCGGAGAAATTGTGATTGGATTGATCATCATAACCGCAATTCCGGTGATCCGGACCTGGAGGAAAGAAAGAAATGTGAATCTGCCCAATAATCCCTGACCAGCTATTTACCTAAAACAGCCGGATATACCCTCAAATCATCCATCCGTTAAAAAGGGCTATTTAGACATACCGATTAGCATGAACTTTGCGTTACTATTATCGTGTAATCCGAGGTTGGAATCAATCTAAATGCACTTCCGAGCGGATTTTCCCATTTAAAATAGATTTAGTAAGTTTGGCCTCTCTGAAAAAAGAGGTAAAGAAAGGAATGAAGTCCGGATTGTTCAGGATATTTTGAGCTTTCTTATGGAAAAGTAAATCAATTCACATCTAGTATAAACTATAAAACAAGTAAGTATGAGCAAAGAGAATTCTTCACAGAGCACAATGAAATCTGCTTTTGCAGCAATCGTTATTCCTGCGGCTATCATTGTGGCAGTTATCCTTTACATGGTTGTACTCGGAAGTGCAAGCAATTTTGAAGGAGGTGATCCATATAAAGGGGCTCCACGGAACGTATTGGGAACAATTCACAAAGGAGGATTTATTGTGCCAATCCTGATCGCAATTATCCTGATCATTCTGATCTTCACTATCGAACGTTTTATTACTATTCGTAAGGCGAATGGGAAAGGGAATATCGATAAGTTCATCCGTAATATCCGGAACATGATCAATAACGATCAACTTGATGCTGCAATGACAGAATGCGATCGTCAACAGGGCTCTGTGGCTGCTGTACTTCGTGCTGGATTAGGTAAATACAAGATCGTAATGACCGAAACAGATGTGGATAAAGAATCCAAAATCACAGCCATCAAACAGGAACTGGAAGAAGCTGCTGCTCTTGAATTACCAATGCTCTCCAAAAATCTTGTGATTCTTTCTACCTGTGCTTCCATTGCAACACTGGTTGGTCTGATCGGAACAGTATTAGGGATGATCCGTTCTTTCTCCGCGATGGCGAATGCCGGTGCTCCTGATACTACTGCACTTTCAGTGGGTATCTCTGAAGCACTTATCAATACAGCCCTGGGTATTACCGGTTCCTGTATCGCCATCATCATGTTCAACTATTTCAGCAACCGTATCGATACCCTGACACATGGTATTGATGAAGCCGGTTTCAGTGTTGCCAGCACTTTCGCTGCCAAGCACTAATCGAGTAAAGGGTTACAGACAAGTTTGAATTAACGTCATAAAATAATACGCATGCCGAAAATCAAAATGCCCAGAAGCAGCCCCTCTTTGGATATGACTCCAATGGTGGATCTTGCGTTCCTGCTTGTGACATTCTTTATGCTTACCTCCAAGTTCCGTGCGAATGAACCCGTAGTGGTAGACCCTCCGTCTTCTTCTTCGAATATCCTCCTGCCTGAAAACGTAATGCTCATCACGATTGACACAGCAGGAAGAGTATTCTTTGACCTCACAGGTAAAGATGTCAGGAGAAAAATGTTGGAAGCTGTTTCTGGTAAATACAAAGTCAATTTTACAGAACAGCAGTATCAGCGATTCTCTGTTATGGGAACATTTGGAATGCCAGTAGCCGCTCTTCCGAATTATATTAATGCAGGAGAAAAGGAACGGATGAAGATGGATGCTGGAGCTCCGGGAATTCCGATTGACTCTGCTAACAATGAACTGGCAGATTGGATCATGCAAGGATATGGAGCATCGGAGAGGGATCTTTCTGCAAAAGGACTTGAAGGAAAAGCACTCAAAGAAAGGCGAATCCGGTATGCTATTAAAGCTGATGGACAGACCAATTACCTGAAAGTAAGAAAGGTTATTGACATCTTCAGAGAACGTGAAATATTTCAGTTCAATCTGATCACTAATCTCAAAGGCGGACCAGCAGACCTTCCAAAATAATTTAGGAACAAGATTTGTATTAACCTGTTTATATACAATTAAGAAATGGCAGAAGTAAATTCCGGCGGTGACGACGGTGGTAAAGGCAAGAAAAAAAGACCCAAAAAAGGTTCTACCCGAATTGACATGACTCCCATGGTGGATCTTGCTTTTCTGCTACTCACCTTTTTTATCCTTGCAACGACCCTTAGCAAGCCTAAAACCATGGAGATTGTTTATCCTAAGAAAGTGGACAAGGTGGAGGATAAAATGGAACTGAACGATAAACTTGCAAATACACTCCTCCTGGGTGCCAAAGACGATCAGGTTTATTTTTATCCCGGTAAATTCAAACTGGATACCACGACACTTGATAAAGTTGATCTTTCCAAGGACGGACTGAGAAAACTGCTTATCGAGCGAAATAAAAATGTTCTTGCCGTCATCAAAGACCTTGAAACCAAATACATCAATCACCAGATTGCAGATTCTACTTTCAAACGATTGAGAAGCAAAGCCAAAGGAGATGATAAAGCTCCCTTCTTTATTGTAAAGACTCTGGATAAAACAAAATATAAAATAGTGATCGATGTGATTGACGAAATGAACATCAGCAACGTAGGTAAATATGCCGTTGTGGATATGTCAGAAGCCGAAAAGATTGCACTCAAGAGAGAAACAAAAGAATAAGTAAACTCATTTAATAAAGGATTTACTATGGTACTATTAATCGTCATCATATTGCTCGCCGCCCTCATCGGACTTTTTGCCTTTGATCTGGGATGGAACAATGTGGTTGTTCAGGAAAGGAATGACCTTGTATTTGAAGAAAGGAACAAAAAATATGGAGCATTCGTCATTCGCCAGGAATACAGTAGGATTCTGATTATAGCCCTTGCTTGCGCCGTTGGTTTCGCAACAGTCGTAACCGTTGTTCCCATGCTGCTTTCCAAAGCAGGGAGTGAAGTCAAAATTGATAAGGATATAAATGTAGTGATGGCGCCACCCCCTCCGACCAATCCGGATAACCCACCGCCACCACCGCCACCACCGCCACCACCGCCACCACCACCAACGGTGAAACAGATTCAGTTTACACCTCCTGAGGTTACGGAGAAGGAAGTGGAGATTCCACCTCCACCACAAGATGAAGTCAAGGACACCAAGGTTGGAGATAAAACAACTGACGGACCAGATGATGGACCTATAGGACCCACCGCTCCTACAACAGTGGTAGATCCCGACGAAGGAAAAGTATTCTCCTTTGCAGAGCAGATGCCGGAATTTCCAGGAGGAAACGAAGCTGCACTTATGAAATACCTCGCGGAGAATATTAAGTATCCTCCGATGGAGAGTGAAAACCAAATTCAAGGAACGGTTTATATCGGATTCGTTGTTGATAAAGACGGAAGTATCACCGATATTAAATGTGTACGCGGCGTACGCGGAGGCCCTGGTCTGGAGAAAGAAGCGATACGGGTCGTGAAAAAAATGCCAGCCTGGAAACCAGGTAAGATGAACGGGAAGCCAGTTAAAGTAAGCTTCAGTGTTCCGGTGAAATTCACGATTAAATAAATATTGGAAAATTAAACCCATTGCTGAGAAGAATCCTCCAATTGCTGAGTCTTGCAATGATCGGGATCTTCTTTGTTCTGGGTTTTTTTCTTTGGTTTACGCCTTTGTTTGAGGATATCCTGCCTCAACCGAACCGGTCGATACTGATCGTGATCCTTTTCGCTTATGGTACCTTCCGTGGGTTCAGAGCGGTCAAGAAAATGAGAGAAGAAGAGTAGTGTAAAATAAAACAACAATGAGACTTCTAATAATCGGCATAGTCACTTCCTTTCTTCTATTAAACACAGGGTGTTCCTATGATTATAAGAATACAGACGGACCTACCACAGGAAAACTGAAAATAGGGATCGATGATTCTTATTCACTCATGATGGATTCACAGATTCATACCTTCGAATCATTTTATCAATATGCGAAAATCCTCCCATCGTTCAAGCCTGAAGCGGATGTGATTCAGGACCTCATGAACGATACGGTGCAGGCAGCAATCATCAGCAGAGATCTAACAGATAATGAGAAGGCTTTTTTCGAAGCCAAACACCGGATCGTGAAGTCTACCAAGATTGCTGTGGATGGGCTGGCATTCATCGTGAATCCTGAAAATACGGATACCGTTTTCTCCTTAAACGAAATAAAAAAGATCCTTTTTGGGGAGTATACCCTCTGGAACCAGATTGACAAAGCCGCAAAAGAAATCCCGATTAATGTGGTCTTTGATAATGACAGGTCTTGTAATGCCCGACAAATTTCAGAAAGCCTGCTGGATAAGAAACCGTTTTCTAAAAACACTTTTGCGGTCAAATCAAACGCGGAGGTTATTGATTATGTAAACAAAAACAAGAATGCAATCGGAGTTATAAGCGTTAGCTGGATCAGCGATATGCATGATCCTACCTCTCAGGAATTTCTGAGAAAGATAAAAGTGGTGGCATTGTCAGATAAGGAGAAACCAACACCAGCGGATTATAAAAAACCATACCAAGCCTGGATCTATGAAAAATCGTATCCTCTGAGAAGAGATGTGTACTTTGTAAAGACAGGATTACAGGAATCGTTGGGTTCAGGGTTTGCGGCCTTCGTTGCCGGAGAAAAAGGACAATTGATTATTCATAAAATGGGTATGGTAGCCGCAACGGCGCCTATCCGAACGGTTAAGATTACTACAGAGTAGTGATCAGTTACAGTAGAAGAATTTGATTACGTTTAATAAAACCAACAGCATGAAAGCATCAATAAAAGCAATCGGGATTCTGGCAGCAGGAATAGTATTCGGTTATTCGAATCTACAGGCTCAAACATTAAAAGAGGCGATTAGGATGACTGAGAGTGAACGGTATGAAGCGGCTTCTTCTGCATTCAAAAAACTGGTAAAGAGCGGCGACGAGCAAGGGGGAGATACATGGTTTTATTATGGAGATAACTTTCTGCAGTGGGAGGTACTGGATTCGGCCAAGATGATGTTTCAAAAAGGGTTAGACAGCAAACCCAGTAATCCGTTGAATTTTGTAGGGTTGGGTAGTATCAACTGGCGGGAAGCTGATTGGGATGCGGCCAAACAGAACTTCTATAAAGCAACCTCTCTAACAACGACACAAGCAAAAGAACTCCCTAAAGATAAAGCGGTGCTGGTTTATCTTAAAATAGCAGATGCCTACCTGCAGGCGCCTGCCAAGAACCTTCCTGATGCACTGGTAAACATTAACGCAGCGATGAAGCTGGACCCCAAAAATCCGGAAGTATACCTGCGTATGGGTGACTATTGTGCATTGAAAAATGCAAGTGATGTGTCTGATGCAATTAAGAATTATGAAAAAGCAGGGGAATTGGACAAGACTTCCACGAAGGCGTTGCTCCGTCAAGGGCAGATAATGGTGAGGGTACAGAATTGGGATGAAGGATTGAAATTTTACAATCAAGCCGTTAAACTGGATTCTAATTTTGCGCCTGTATTCCGTGCCAGAGGAGAGCTGCTCTTTAAAGCAGGGCGTTATAACGCGGCGATTAACGATTACCGCAAGTACCTTAAAATGAATGATAGCCGTAACGCCAGGGAAAACTATGCGAAACTGTTGTTCCTAATCAAAGATTATAAGATAGCAGTTAATGAAATTATTGGAGTTCAGAAGAAGGATTCTTCCGCCATTATTCTTTACCGTGTTCTCGGCTACTCCTATTATGAAATCAATGATTATGATAATGGGGTTAAGAATATGGAAAAATTCTTTGCTAAACAAAAGGTGCAAAATAAACCCCCATTAGTTGCCTCCGACTTTGCCTATTATGGAAAACTACTTGGCAAAACAGGAAAAGATTCCCTGGGTATTGAGCAGATCAAGATAGCGCTGAAAATGGACAGTTCTAAAACGGAATGGTATGGGGACATTGCAACGATTTATTTCAGAGCGAAAAGATATCCCGATGCAATTAAATATTATCAGCTCAAAATCCAAAAGAGTACTAAAGTGAACCTAGGTGATTATGGTCCGCTTGGACAATCGTTCTATCGTAACAAACAATACGGACTTGCGGATTCAGCATTTATGAAGATGACAGATCTCTATCCGGTATATTCAGTAGCCTGGAGAGCCAGATGCGCTGCTGCACAAGAAAATCCAGAAAAGCCGGAGAAGGCTAAAGACTTATTTGAATTGGTTATTAAGAATGCAGGAACCGACATTGAAAGGAACAAGAAGGACCTGATTGATGCATATTCTTACCTGAGTGCGTACTATTATCTCACTGCGAAGAACTTTGACTGCACCAAAGCAAAGCTCCTCAAATTGCAGGAACTGGATCCAACGAATGAGAAGGTGAAGCTGTTAGAGGATAAGCAGATCAAGGCTGCGAATGCCGATAATTGTAAGCAATAGAAAACAAGTCTGATAGAAAATTCAAAGCGGCTGTTCTCATGGAGAGCAGCCGCTTTTTTTAGTGCCTTAGTGGTAAAATGACGAACACAATTATTTCACTTCAAACGTAAACAAGGTGTGATCATCCCCCGTGTGATAGTCAATTTTAAGTTTTTTGTCGTCTGAACTTATCACCTTATAGGTGAATTTTTCCTTGCTCTGGGCATCTGTAAAATTGATATTAGCAGCCTGGCGTGTCCAGGTTCCGGCTTTAGCTTCTCCGTTTCTCTTTAAATTGTATTTGCCGTCACCGGTCATCCAAATATGGTCATCTGCTTGCTTTTTATTGGGCTTGGAAACCACGCTAAATTCTTCTACCGATACGAGGTCCCATCTTTTACTACAGAGTGTTGTATCTACTTTGGGAGCTGCTTTAGGGGCTTTAGCTGTGGTGCCACCCTTGCTTTGCGCAGAGGCAAGAGTGAGGGTAGCCAGAAGTGGAAGTATAAGTAATAGCTTTTTCATGAGAGTTTTTTTTACTTAAGTAAAGATAAATATTTATCTTCTTCCTTCCTCATCAGGGCTTTGGATGCTTTACTCTTATCGGTAAATCCGAGGAGGTGGAGGACACCATGAACCATAACACGATGAAGCTCATGTTCGAATGATTCTTCCTGTTTCAGGGAGTTATCCCTGACCCGGTCAATGCTTATATAGAGATCACCCGAAATAAGGGTTCCCTCGGAATAATCAAAGGTGATGATATCTGTATAGTAGTCATGTTTAAGAAAACGAATATTGATGTCGAGGAGATAGGAATCGGAGCAGAAGATAAAGTGGAGAGGGCCTGTTTTATGCTTGCTGGTACGTATGATGTTATCCAGCCACTTTTTGAGAATCTCCTGTTTCAGGAGCTTAAATTTGGGGAATTCAGAATGAAATTGAATCGATGAGGGAGGCACAAATAGGGAATCAGTTCGCGGATAGCTTGAAATCCAGAATAACCTTAGATCCGTTATCTTCAAATTCAACCTTATCTGCAAGGTGTTTCATCAGAAAAACACCTCTTCCGTTCGGTTTTTCTATGTTTTCGGGGTTAGTTGGGTCCGGAAGTTGGGAATAATTGAATCCCGACCCTTCATCTTTTACTGAAAAGCGGAGATGCTGATTATCAGATAAGTAGCTGATATCTATGTTCTTATTCGGATTTGCCTTGTTCCCATGCTGGATGGCATTATTAACCGCTTCGGTAATGGCGACTAAGATGTTTCCGTAGTGGTCCTCGCTGATATTGTAGGTTTCACAGATCGTGTTTACGAGCTTTTCAACCAATGCGATATTTTCCGATTGGGAAGTTATCCTGATTTTCTTTTCCTCTTCTGCCATTATCATCATTTGGGTGTTATTTTTCTTCAAAACTGTTAAAATATTCAGATACTTTGCCTTTATAATAAGGGCTCAAAGATGGGGGAACCGTCTTCAAAAGTTCCACTTCCCGGGCCTTTAAACGCTTATACTCTAGGAACTCATTTGGGTTCGTAAAGTCTTGGTTTTTAGGTTGATCGGCCTTCCTTTCTGTGTCCATTTCCCTCTCCTTTTCAGCCTTCTCGTAATCCAGCATTTTCGACAAAATCTCCTGCTGCCGGTTAATAGTTTCTTGCGTTATACGCTTATTTACCAGATCGGTTTCAGTTTCGTCCATTTTTTGTGAAGTATTTCCCAAACCACCCCCTGCCTTATTGTCATTTTTCAGCTGATCAGCCATTTTCTGTAACATTTCGCGTATGGCTTCCTGCTGAGCAGCCATTCGGGCAAATTCCTCACTCATTCCGGACCCACTCTTGCCTTTTCCATCCTTCATTTTCTTCATCATTTCACCCATTTTATTATTCAGGGCTTGTTGCATCTGCCGGAGGGAAGCAGCACTTTCTTTCTGCCCTTTACCGCCTGGTTTCTTACAGCTTCCCCCGGATCCTGGTTTGCCTTTTTTGCCGGCTTCCTGCATGGCAGTTAAGGCTTCATTCAGGAGCAATGCAAGATTGTTGACGGAGGTCATCGCAAATTGCTGCCTCGAACCGGCTTCCCCTACATTTCTTTCGGTGAGATTGGTGATCGCCTTGTCCATGTTCGAGTTAATGGCACTGACTTCTTTGTTTACATAGTCGCCAATATTGGGGTTTCTTTTGCTCAGGGCAAAAAGGCTATCCTCAATCATTTTGGCATCATCCTTCAACCGGCTCTGTTTCTGTGCAATTTTGATGTACTGGGGATTGTCAGTCCGCGTTTTGCCAAGTTCCCCCATCAGGGCTTCCTGATCAAATGAGAGGCGGACGAGATTCTGAAGGATCTGACGGAGCGCACTTTCATCTTCCGAATTCTGGTCTTCTGCCATTTTTGCCTGCATCTGAGACAGCTTTTGACTTAGTTCCTGCATTTTATCTGAAGCAGATTTCTGAGCCTTGGAAGCTTTTTTACTTTCCTTGTTTTGTAGATCTTGGCTACTTTCTTTCTGATCTTTTTGAATCTGCTGTTCCTGTGGCTCCGTACTTTTAAACTCATCATGCGGTTTTTCCAGGGCATCATTTTTCTTCTCCAGATCTTTGAGTTCCTTACGGATATCCTCAAACTCCTTATTCAATTTATCCTGTTTGTTCTCCAGTTCTTTCGTGTCAGGATTTTTTTGCGCAGCCTTTTCAGAAAGCTTTTTCTGATCTTCTTGGAGTTTGTCCAGCCGGTCTTTGGTGTCAGTTAGTTTTTTGTCAAATTCCATCTGCTTGAAGAGTTCCAGGGTCCGGTCAAGTTCTTTCTCCAGGTCCTTGTTGCTGAGTTTCATTTTCTCCAGCTCTTCCTGCATCTTATCCTTGTCCATGGTTTGCATGAGCTTTTCCAGGTCCTTCATCTGCTTCTTCATATCATCGGTGAGGAGCTGATCGAAGAGATCTTGAATCTGTTGATGCTTATCCAGTAATTTCTGATCTTCCTTTCGGTAACTACTTTCTTCTTTCTGAGTTTTTGAATTTTCTTTTTTGAATTGGTCAATATTATTCTCCAGTTTCTTCTCTTTATCCAGGAGTTCCTGAATTTTCTTTTTGTCTTCCCAACTGAGTGATTTTTTCTCAAGCACTTTTTTATGCAGCTCATCTAGATCTTTCTGAATGTCTTTCGCTTTCTGAATACTTTCTGAAATATCACTCTTTACGGTTTGGTTCGATTCCTCCGATTTTTCAGCCAGTTCTTTGAGGGTAGGAGCCTTAAACAGCATTTTGGAACTGCGGGTGGCTTTTGCCCCATGCACTCCGTCATTATCACGAATTTCAAAAAAGTATTCAATCTGATCTCCGGGAGCAAGATTTAATTTACTCAGATCCCAGAAATACATAAACTGGTCTTGCGTGAAAGTCCCCGAAACAGGGATTTTTTCTGATTCATATTTCCCTTTCGCTTCTCCTGGAGCAGCACTGGAATCCTCTTTACGGATGAGCTGGTAATTAAAGGAAAGACCGCTGAAACCATAATCGTCTTTTACATCTCCGTGAAAATAGAGGCGTTGAGTTGACAAGGAATCCTTCCGTTCTTCCACCTGAATAGTGGGATATAGATCCGGGATGACATTAATGGCATACACAACAGAATCCCGGCTCTTTATATATTCATTGGAGGTTGTCACTGCATAAGAATCACTTTTCAGGAACCGGCTGGAGTAAGTGCAGGTGTTTGCAGAAGGGGAAAGGTTATAAGCGCTGTCATTAAAAGTTATTTTTAGGTTCCTGGTGTCCTTCGTATTGAAACTCCAGGAAACGCGTGTACCTGCAGGGATCACCAGGTCGCCGGTGTTTCTAAGTTCTGTATTTTTTTTGCCAATGTATGCCGGATACTCCAGGTGGATATTAAAATTAAGAAGTACCGGATTCGGCAATACCTGTATCTCATAATCTCTGGAAGTGAACCCATCGGCACTCAGTTTGAATTTTGTATTGTGCTGAAGGTTTTTAAAAACGTAACTAAAATTCACAATGTTTTCCTTGCTCAGTTTATATTCATTCCCGTTGACCAGGAGAAATACATTTTCAGGAACTTCGAGTCCGGTAATATTCACCTCCAGTGTGAAATCTTTCTGCTCAATGGCTTTCAGTTCTCCATTGCGGATATTGAAATGAAATGGAGCCTGTTTTTCATAGAATTCGCTGTGGTGCATCAAACGTTTAGTGCTTTCTGTTAGCATGCTTGGGGCAGCAAACACAATAAACAGAATGACTACGATGGGTATGATGGCATATTTCAGGTGTTTTCTATTCTTGCTCAGATCAATGGCTGAGGTGAATGGAATAGGTTTAAGTTCTTTTATCTTTTGATTAATGGAAGCTTCGAGTAAGTCGTGGCTGCCGTAAGCGGAGACTACATTTCCGTTAACCAAATTAGCCTGTTTGAGCTGTAGCACGTTAAGAAGTTTGTCTTTGACTTCTAGGAAATGTTTTCCGATAATCTGGGCGGCTTGTTCATTGCTGATAATTGCACCAATTTTATTCAGCTTAAACAATGGGACTAATATGTAACGGGAAACAACCGTAAGGATGCCTGCGAAGAGAGAATAGAAAAGAATAGTCCGGATAACGGTATCGAAATGAGCAAAGTATTCTACAACGGCAACGATCAGGTAAAAGAAAAGCACCAAGCCTGTGGCGTAGATAAGACCCTTTATAAGCTGGTTCTTATAAAACTTGCGGATGAACTCATCCAGCTTGCTTAAAAGTATGTCTTCGTTTGCGTTCATAGGCGACTCTCAAATTTAACACTATTTGGGCCAATAACCTTGTCTTGTTAAGTCGACTAAGGCTTTTTTAACATTTTTTCCGAGTCTTTCCACCTTGGTGTTACGGTTAATATTTTAGCATTATATTTACGAATACATGAAGATCGAGTCAAACATTGAGTTTAAAGAGCTTTGCAAAGCCTGGAGCGTACCGGCTGATTTGCAATTTGACCTTGATTTACCTGCTGAAATAAAGCAAATCCTGAGTGATGAAATCATTGTAAATAAATACGGAATACGATTGAGAAAGACCAGTGCTGCCCATCCTGCTAATGGAAACGAAGTGCTGACTAAGTCTGAAGCAGAAGACAGCAATAACCATTTTCATGTCGATAATTATGTCAAGCCCTGGTCTAATGAAGGTGTTTTTCGACTTGGATTGAAAACCTTGCTTGAATTGGCCGATAAGTTTATCTCGAAGGGTCAGAAAGGGATTTGCTTTACCTATTCTTTTATGTCAACAGATATGCGGAAGATGTGGAACAAAAAGCATGGATTTGAAGAGGAAGCAGAGGATGAGATCTATATCAGTGAGCGATTGAGTTTTCACCAGATCAGAGAAGGAGAAACACTTTTCGAGTTTGATCCGAAACAGCGGAAATATGAAGCATTGTTAAGGATTGAAATATAGAGAAGGTACTCTAAAAGGTTCTAAACCTTCCAAAAACTCCTAAAGGCAACTTGTTTCCTGCAGTAGCCTGGAGAAACAATTCACCCGTTTCCAAGTTTCCTTTGGCTTTGGCCCGGAGCAGATTTTCAATGATCAGTGAGGAGAATCCCAGAGAATAAGCGTTCAAAATAAGGAAATGAGCTTTGGGGTCGAGGAGTTGAAGAACTCCTTTCATCATTTCATTGATATTATCTTCCAGTTTCCATTTTTCTCCGTTCGGTCCATGACCGAAAGCCGGAGGATCGAGGATGATACCATTGTATTTGTTTCCGCGCTTCTCCTCTCTTTTTACAAATTTGAGGGCATCTTCCACCACCCACCGGATGTTATCCAACGAGGAAATGTCCATGTTCTCGCGAGCCCAGCTCACTACTTGTTTAATGGAGTCGACATGGGTTACATCTGCACCTGCGGCTTTTGCTGCAAGTGAAGCTCCGCCTGTATATGCAAAAAGGTTGAGGAACCGGGGAGTTTCTCCGTTCAAAACGGTTTTTAATTTAGTAACCGATTCAAAAATGTACTCCCAGTTTGTGGCCTGTTCCGGAAAGATCCCAACATGTTTGAACGAAGTGAGACCTAGCCGAAAACCGATAGATGGTTTCTTTCCTCCAATTCCATAATGCACCTGCCACTGTTCGGGCATTTTATGGAGCATTTTCCAGTCGCCCGAAGAGCTTGAACGTGGAACAAATCTTACATGTGCTCTTTGTTCCCATTCCTTCAGAGATAAGGAACGATCCCATACAGCCTGAGGTTCAGGACGGATCGTGATATAATTCCCGAAGCGTTCGAGTTTTTCAAACGCACCGACATCAATCAGTTCATAATCTTTCCAAAAAAAAGGACTCAGGAGTTGCACGGGCTAAAGATATATATTTCCCCTGCCGGAATTCCAATGTTTTTTGTATATATTTGATATTCAAATCCCGACCATGCTGCGTATCCTTACTACCATACTCCTTTCCGTGGTCTGTTCAATCGTGAGCATGGCTCAGATCCTGAATTTGCCAGCCCGAAATCCTGGCGCTTTAAATGGCAGTCAGTTTGTTGCTACTATTATTTCTGCCTCCCTGAGTGAAGTGTCGAGGGAAAATATGATCTATACGCAGATTAGCGCTGGGAACGTTCCTTCTTTTTATAGAAACCTTAAACCGGTTACCTCTTCGGGTGTCGTTTCAGGAATCACTCAAAGCGTTACATACTATGTTATTCCCGATTATCTGGCCGTGGGGACGGACACCAACTATTTCCTTTGCCCTATGAGTCCGATGCTGGCCACCCAGATTGCAGATTTAACCGGTTGTACACTTCCAACCCGTAAGATGGTTAACGACATTTACGCGGCGGCAACCGTTAAACTGGTTCCTATGCCTATTCCTCCTTCTTCCCAGATGACCACCGTTCCGGTATGGGATACCTACAATGATACGATCAGAGCGGAGCGAGGCAGGGCCATGCCAGCACATCCTCTTGGAGAACTTACCGGAGGGGATAAAAAAGATGTGGTCATCAGTAATATGATTTATTCCACTGCAAACCGGGTTGTTATTTATGGCTGGCATACCTCTGTTGGAAACCCCATTCAACCCATGGCGAATGTGCATGCCGATACCTATATGGATTACAGTCACGGGATCCGGTTAGTCCAGAACAGTGTGATCTATAATGGTACTCCCACTACGGTCAAGGCCATCCTACAGTCGTCTACAGAAAACCCCATGCTCAGCGATGAAGGATCCATGTCCCAACCCTGGTATCCTTATGGCCCTGCAAATCTGGCCACTCCCGTCTCCTTCGCATTCCTGAGGAGCGGTGCGAATTCCCTTCAGGTTAAAGTGAGCCCTGACCCGATGGCAACTCATTACAATATTTATCTGAGCACGAATGGAACCACGTTCAATGCCCCGGTCCAACTTCGCAAATCGGCACTTACATTGACCGCCTTGAACCCGAACACGATTTACTATGCAAAAATTTCAGCGTTTGATTCTGTTTCTGGTCAGACTTCAGGAACATCCTACCTGCTTGCTGCAACCACCAGTTCAATTCCCGATAGCACCTTACTGGTTTATGGGTTCGACCGATCCATCACCGGAAATACATATGATTATGTGATCCAACATGGAACAGCATTTAAGAATAATGGCCAAATGTTTTCTTCTGCTACGCATCAGGCCATTTCAAGCCACCTCATTGGACTGAATTCTTATGCAACAGCCGATTATATCCTTGGTGAGGAGTCTACCGTAAACCAAACTTTTAGTGATTCCGAACAGGTTATTTTTGCTAATTACCTGAAACAGGGCGGGCATTTATTCACATCCGGTTCGGAGATTGCCTGGGATTTGGATTATAGCGGAACTACAGCCGATAAATCATTCTTTAACAATTTCCTCAAAGCCTCTTATACTTCTGATTCACCAGGAAATCAGGTCTCCACCTATTATTCTTCTTACACTTCTTCTTGTCCTTCTACCATTTATCCTGCCGGCGATAGCATTACGTTCGATAACGGGACCCATGGGACGTACAATGTAGCTTACCCGGATGTGGTGAGTGCTGTTAACGGGGGAGTAGCTGATCTTCACTATAAACCTTCCAATGCAGATCTGGCAGGAATCCATTATGCAGGAGTTTTTCCAGGTGGTACACTTCCTGGGAAAGTAGTTTATCTCTGTTTTCCGTTTGAAACCATTTATCCTTCTTCTTCCCGCGATACGGTTATGGGAAGGATCATCCGGTTCTTCGGAGGAAGTGGAATTGCCACCGGAGAAAGGATTTATTCAGAAAAGAACGGGCTAAAATTGTTTCCAAACCCTCTACATGATAATGCAACTCTTGAGTTTACACTCACGCAGGATGAAGACGTACAGATTGAAATTTTTGACCTTACTGGGAGGAGCATAGATAAACCTGCACAAAGACTTTTTACGGCCGGTTTGAACAGAATAAACATCTCAGGCACCGGGTTGACCCGAGGGTTTTATTTTATTACCCTTCATAGCCCAACTTCATCCAGGAGCATTCCATTCATTGTACAATAGAAGGGAATTAGTTTAATTTATTCTCAAATTTATTCTGGCTTCAGATTAATTTATATTTTGCAAGCCTAAACACGTGCAAATTAATGGATGTTGATATAAAAAAACATGCTAACTCGGCATTCGTTACGTTGGTCTCCGTCTTCTTTTTCTGGGGATTTGTTGCGGCCAGTAACGACATCCTGATTCCGGTATTCAAGGAAAAACTGAATCTCCAGCAATGGCAGAGCCAGCTCATTTCGGTTGCCTTTTATGTTTCCTACTCCGTCGGTTCCATCATTTACTATATCATCTCAAAGATCACTAAAGAAGACTTAATCAATAAGATTGGTTATAAGAATGGCATTTCTCTTGGGCTGTGTATTTCCGCTTTGGGGACCATCCTTTTTTACCCAGCCGCTCAGCTCGTTTCCTTTCCATTGATGATTACCGGTTTGTTTATTGTGGGCCTCGGCTTCTCTCTCCAGCAGATTGCCGCGAATCCACTCACTATTGTTTGTGGAGATCCGAAGAAAGGATCCCAGCGTCTTAGCATGGCCGGGGGAGTGAACAATATTGGGACGACCATTGGTCCTGTCTTGGTAAGCCTTGCTATTTTCGGCTCCATTGCAGGAGGTGGGGTTAAGGTAAGCAGCATTGAATCGGTGAAAATTCCCTATCTGATTCTGGGAGCAGCTTTCGTAGTGGTTGCTATACTCATTCGCTCTTCTTCTCTGCCCAATAAGATTGATCTGGGCCTGGCTTCTCAATCGATGACCAAAAGCCAACGGGAAATGGGGTCTTCAAAGAGAAGTGCGTTGCACTATCCTCAGCTCTGGATGGGCATGATTGGTATTTTTTTATATGTAGGAGTGGAGGTTTCCACAGCATCCAATCTTCCGGAGTTTATGCGTCAGCATATCTTTCTTCAGACGAGTGAAATCTCCCCTTATGTTTCTCTGTTCTGGGCGAGTTTAATGATCGGGCGATGGACCTCCTCTTCTGGGGCGTTTAACTTAAAAAACGGTTGGCGACAACTGCTTCGCTTTGTGATGCCATACGCTGCTTTCTGTATTTTTTTGTTAGTCAACAAACTTGCCAACCAGGACCTAACTCCTTTCTATGTCTACGCATTTATCATCATTGCCTTGATCATAGCTGATATTGCCAGTAAGGGAAATCCTGCAAATCAACTCATGCTTTTTTCTGCCCTGGGTATCCTCTCGCTGATAATCGGCATTTTCGGTGATGGGATGGTTAGTGTTTATGCCTTCATCAGCGTAGGCCTTTTCTGCTCTACACTATGGCCATGTATCTTCACCCTGGCCATTTCCGGACTTGGTAAGAAAACAAACCAGGGATCGAGCTACCTGGTCATGATGATCATGGGTGGTGGGATCATCAGTTGGTTTCAGGGCTGGCTATCCAACAACAACAGGCTTGGAATACAGTTTAGTTATTTTGTTGGTGTATTTTGTTTCCTCTACCTGCTTTTTTACGGCTGGAGGGTGAAGGAGATACTCCGGAAAAGAGGAGTAGTCTTTACCACCGTATAACCGAATCATCAAACAAGCGAATGAAGACAGCCTTAGTCGCCGGAATTGATATCGGAGGCACGAACACGGCCTTTGGACTTGTCGACCGGCAGGGTCATATACACGACCGTTCAACCATACCCACCCAATCTGCTTCAGCCGAAGAACTTGTAAAAGAGGTTTCAGGAGAAATAAAAAAAATGATTCTTAACCTGGGTCCCGCCTTTGTGCTCAAAGGAGTAGGAATAGGAGCCCCTAATGGAAATCATTTCAGTGGTTGTATCGAATATGCACCGAACTTAAAGTGGAAAGGAATAATTCCTCTCTGCTCTTATTTTGAAAAAGAATTATTGGTGCGAGCCGTTCTTGTGAATGATGCCAAAGCGGCTGCTCTTGGTGAAATGCTTTTTGGTGGAGCTAAAGGGATGAAGGATTTTCTGTTCATTACCTTAGGTACCGGACTTGGAAGCGGCATTGTTTCCAACGGTGCATTGATCCATGGACATGACGGGCTCGCCGGAGAAGTGGGACATACCGTGATCGTGCCGGGAGGAAGGCTTTGCGGTTGCGGGAGGCAGGGATGTCTCGAAACCTATTGCTCTGCTTCCGGGATCCGGAAAACATATCTTCAAAAATCCGGCATAGAGGATTCCCTGGAAATAGATTCAGCCTATATTTTTGAGAGAGCCCGGCAAGCAGATCCGGTGGCACTTGATGCTTTTGAGTTAACGGGTCAATGGCTGGGTCTTGCGCTTGCCAATGCGGTATGTTATACTAGTCCCCAGGCAATCTTCCTGTTTGGAGGGTTGGCAAAAGCGGGAGACTTCATCTTTCATCCGGTCAGGAAATATTTTGAGATGAACCTGTTAAAGATCTACCAGGGAAAAATTGAAATCTTACCTTCGCAACTAAATGAAGGGGATGCCGCCATTTTAGGCGCGGCTTCTCTCCTTTGGAAAACAGAATTGTAAATAGAGAAAAGATGAGCCCACAAGAAAACAAGGATGGTGAATCACATCTCGCTCATGTTATCAGTAAACTGATAGGGCTGATCATTTTTTTACTATTAGTCATCCTTGGATTGATCTATGTTGCTGTTTTCGGTTTTCCTAAAGTCATTGCAGAGCATCTTCCTGAACAATCTGTATCTCCATCGAGCAAACCAGGACCGGCAACCGTTACTTTCTGGCAGGCTCCGGATACCAGCTTGCTTGCCATGAATAAGGATAAAGAGCAAATTCTTTACGGCAGGGCCCTCATTGTGAACACTGCTCTCTATCTCGGTCCTTCCGGTTCGATAGCACATTTGGGAAACGGGATGAACTGTCAGAATTGTCATCTTGATGCAGGCACCAAACCATTCGGAAATAATTACAGTGCTGCGGCATCTACTTATCCTAAGTTCAGGGAACGATCGGGGAAAATAGAGAACCTGAGCAAACGAATCAACGATTGTTTTGAAAGGAGTCTGAATGGAAAAGGACTGGATACGATGTCAAAAGAAATGCAGGCCATGAAAGCTTATATTATGTGGTTAGGGAAGGATGTCAAAAAAGGAGAAAAGCCCAAAGGTGCTGGCATAGAAGATCTGGCGTATCTCGATAGGGCCGCTGATCCTGTGCAGGGAAA
>PLYR01000052.1 GCA_003153435.1 Bacteroidota bacterium | reverse complement strand
TGGGAACGAACGATGGGTTGACGAAAGTTTCTTTCTCCACTGACCCGGTGAATCTGGAGGAAAAGTTCAAAATCAATACTTACTCCACCAAAGATGGTCTGTCGAGTAATGTAGTGCTTTCCTGTTTTCAGGATTCCAAAGGCAATCTGTGGTTCGGTACTGGGTTCAATGGGGTGTGTGAACTTGAAAAAGGTCAAACCCGATTTAAAACCTATACCACCACAAACGGGCTTGCAAGTGATGTGGTTTATGCAATAAATGAAGATGTGAAAGGAAATATGTGGTTCGGAACCAAGGAAGGGGTTTCCAAATACGAGCTGGATACCAAATCATTCCGAAACTTCACCACTGCCGATGGGCTCGGAGGAAACTATGTGTACCGGATATTTAGGGATGGAAAAGATAACCTCTGGTTCGGAGCTTTGGGCGGAAACCTAAGTGTTTATGATGGATCCAGCTTTATGAAATACGATGAAACAAACGGTATTGATCACCGGTTTATTCTCGCAATCAGTGAAGACAAAGACCACAATATCTGGTTTGGTTCATATGGAGGAGGACTCTTTCGCTTCGATGGAAAATCATTTAAAAATTACACCATCCAGAATGGCATGATGACGGATTCGCCCTATTCTATTATCTCAGATGACAACTCGAATATATGGATAGGCCATAACAGAGGTATCGACAAGTTTGATCCGAGAACAAGCCATTTCAGTCACTACGGAAGAAGTGAAGGATTCCTGGGAGTGGAAACAAACCCGAATGCTACTTGTAAAGATAAAAAAGGAAATATCTGGTTTGGTACGATCATGGGCGCAGTCCGATTCAGCCCTTCAGAAGATAAACTAAACACCGCTGCTCCTCAAGTATTTGTGTCGGGTATCAAAGTGTTTATGAAAGACCAGGACTTTCCAGTGAATCATACCTTCAACTATAGTCAGAACCACCTTACGTTTATATTCACGGGGATCAGTCTGACAAACCCGGAAAAAGTACTCTATCAGTATAAACTGGAAGGTTTTGATAAAGACTGGTCGCCGGTGGCCCAGAATGTAAATGAAGCTGTTTATTCAAATGTACCTCCCGGTACTTATAAATTTCTGGTAAAGGCTTCCAATAACGACGGGCTGTGGTGCGAAAAACCTGCCGAATATACTTTTACGGTAAAGCCTGCCTTTTGGCAAACTATGACCTTCTATATTGGGATTGTTCTATTCTCCGTATTCGGTATCTACATATTCGATGTAATCAGGACGCGGAATCTGAAGATAGCCAAGAGAAAACTGGAAGCAATGGTTGAAGAGCGCACGGTAGAGCTCGCTGTTAAGAATAATGAACTTGCGGAAAAAAATAAGGACATCACGGATAGTATCCGGTATGCAAAAAGGATCCAGGAAACTCTCATGCCATCTATTGGCGATATCTGTAAACATGTACCGGAAGCATTTATCCTCTATAGACCAAAGGATATCGTGAGTGGAGATTTTGTGTTCTTCCGGGAATTTACAATTAAGGGAGAACACTTCCTCCAGATAGGTGCTGTGGATTGTACTGGCCACGGTGTTCCGGGTGCCTTCCTGAGTATCGTTGCGAGCCATATGCTGGAATCAGCAGTAGATATTAACCCGCTTAGCACACCAGCTGAAATTCTTGATCGCCTTAACAAAGGGATGAGCGAAAGAATGAAGCATAGTATAATGGAGTATCGGATCAAGGATGGAATGGATATCGCATTCTGTTCTGTAAACCTGACCCGAATGACTATGGATTTTGCTGGCGCATATAATCCTCTGTATATTGTCAGAAACAAGATTATAACAGAATACAAAGGGGACAAGATATCTATAGGCAGTCATGAGGAAGAGCCTGATAAGAAGTACACCAATCAATCTATTCCGCTCAAAACAGGTGATAGTCTGTATCTATTCTCAGACGGGTATGTGGATCAGTTCGGCGGACCGACTGGAAAAAAATATAAATCCAATCAGCTCAAGCAATACTTGGTAACGATCCAGCATCTTAATATGAGCGAGCAGAAGGATAGCCTGGAAAACAATATTGAATCCTGGAGGGGAAATCTGGAGCAGGTGGATGATATCCTAATGGTAGGTATCAGGATATGAACGTGAATTAAAGCTTGATGACCTTGCCCCGGGCGATGGTTCTTTTTTGTGAATCGAGCACGGAATAGAAATACACGCCATTACTCAGATCGTCAACAGCAATACTAGTGGACGTTGCTCCTGAAAATGCTATACGTTTCATTTCTTGTCCTAAACTGTTGAAGAGTACAATGAAGCCTGAAGCATTTTTTGGATCTTTAAATCGGAAATTAAGCAGATCTTCGACTGGATTCGGGTAAGCATTAATTTCACTCATCGCCGTAGAAAACAATTCGATTCCTGTTATACCGGCAATCTTAGCCACAAGCATGTTCGAAATACCCGTTGCAACAAGTGTGGTTCCTCCAAAAGAAACACTTGATGAATTAAAATACCCGGCTATATATCCATTGCCGGAAGCATCCGTATATGCAGACAAAGCATAATCTGAAGCAGAACCTCCGGATGATTTTGACCAGAGAGGAATGCCAATGGGGCTATACTCAGCCAGGAAAAGGTTAAGACTTCCATTATCAACCAGACTTCCATTTCCGAAATCGATGGATGGTGAACCAAAGCTACCGCATAAGTAAGCATATCCATTCTGGTCCACACCAATACTTTTGGCTTGGTCAATCCCTGTTCCACCAGTGCCGGCAGCCCATTTTGAACTTCCATCAGGGCCATATTTCGCAATGAAGATATCACTACTTCCCTCATTGGCAAGGGAAGAAGTACCAAATGTAATAGAGGGGGAATTAAAACTTCCACATACAAAAACATTTCCATAACGATCTGCACCGATACCCGTTGCAGCATCTTCATTGGCCCCTCCTGCTGCTCTTATCCATATTACATTTCCAACGGAATCAAATTTTGCAAGAAACATATTTGTTACTCCGTTGTTCAAAACGGAATCGGTTCCGATATGGAGGATGGAAAAGGCGAAGCCTCCAGCAACAAAAAGATTGGAAGCAGTGTCCGTACAGGCAGCAGCTCCGAAATTACCATTACCACCACCAGTTCCTTTTGCCGTTAGTGCCCAAAGAATATTTCCTGCGGTATCTAGTCGTACGACAAAGGGTTGGGTCTGACTAGTTGTATCAACCAGTATAGTAGATCCGAAATGGAGGAAGTGAGAGGCGAATTGCCCGGTTATAAAAGGTTTTCCATGGCTGTCGGTACCTACAAAGTTGCTCACATCACTTCCACTTCCACCATAAGTTCTGGCCCAGATCACAATTCCGTTTTTGTCAAGCTTCATTAAAAAAAGATCCTGGCCACCGGCATTTGTAAAAGTTGAAGTGCCAAGTGTGATCGTATGTGAATCGAAGGTGCCGGTAATGTATACATTGCCATATATATCTGTGCTCACTCCATAAGCCTCATCATTTCCGGTACCACCAAATGATTTGGCCCACGAAATGCTCCCGTTTACGTCGTACTTCACAATAAAAAAATCATCACCGTTTGCTCCATTGTTTGAAAGAGTTATGGATGCCAGAGCAAGGGTTGGTGAACCATAATAACCGACTGCATACAGATTTCCTGATTGGTCGGCACTGACTCCGGAGCCGAAGCTTGATTCAGTAGTGTGAGTGACGGTTCCACTTTTTGCCCAGGACCAGCTCTGGGCCTTCGAGACATTAGTTAAGCTAATCAACAATAAAAACAAAACCAATCGGTTCGTATACATGATTTAAGAATAAAAATGTTATTGCCCCCATTCATCTATTTCAATTTCCATGGGGTATTTATATTTTCCGAAAGGGATCTTTCCGAAATTCTTAGGTGTTTTTTCCTTGTATCCGTCTTCATTGGATCCCGCCCCTGCCGTGGTGAAAATGCAGGTATGAGAATAAATTTTCAGGAGCCAGTCGTTTTGCTTCGGAGACCATTCAAAGCGTGAAGCGATGGTACAATGAGTAGGGCCATTATTGACAATATGCTCAATAGTGAAGACACCCGGTTCACATTTAATTCCGCTGAATGGATCTATATTGGCTAAGGTCTGAGCGATAGCCTGGTCATTGCGTGTGACTCTTTTCAGGCTTCCGTCTTTCTGGCGAAGGAGGAGGACGACCGGGCGTTTCAAGATATTGGTTCCTTCCGGTAGAATAGACCGGAGCAGAGAATCTCCCATGGAGCGATCTGTGCCAAGTATAAGAATTTTATCCTTCAGAGAATCCAGATTCAAATCTGAATCGTATTGAAAGAGAATTTTGTATCCTTTAGGAGTTAAAGCTTTTAAGTCATCGTTGGCTTGCTGAGCAATAGCACTAACTATTGAAAAGGCAAACAGAGATGTAAGTAATAACTGTTTCATTCGTTAAAGTATTTTTCCCGCCAGCAGTAACTCCTACTCAACCACACAATCCATATCCACAACTCTTACATTTCAAACACCCTTCTTCATATATAATTCCGTCGGGATCGGCACAATTGGGGCAGGTATGATTTCGGGAGCCCTCATCGCTTTTAGCAAAAGGATGTTTTTCATTTGTTTGGGTTTCATTTTCGGGAAGCAGCACCCCACTTCTGGATCCTTCTCTGTATATGGTAATTCCTTTAAGCTCTTTTTTCCAGGCCTGAAAAAAGATTTCTCCGACTAGTTTGACTGACGCTTCAGCTGGAAGATTAATCGTAGAGCTTATAGAATGTGTAGTATATTTCTGAACGATACTTTGAAGTTCAAGTCTTTTCTGCCAATTAATTTCAGAAGCCGTTGAACCCTGATATGGGCTTTTTTTAATATCTGATTCACCGGTTATCTCCATCCATTGTTTTAGTCCGGGATGGTAAACACTAAACTCCTGCCAGGCATCACCTGATGCATCTATGAAATCTATTCTGCTGTTCTTGTCACTGATATTCACTTTACGTCTCCGCTTATAGTTAAGCATAAAGACAGGCTCTATGCCTGAAGAGGTTTGGGTGAGAATGCTGAGGGTGCCGGTAGGTGCAACAGTGCTTAGGGAAATATTTCTTCTTCCGCATTTCAGCATGCGGTCATGAAGTTCAGGAAATTCCTGCCGGAGCATATTTACGAATTTGGATTTTTTCTCAATTGTTTTATCAAAGCCGTGGAAGCTGCCCCGCTCTATAGCCAGATCTATTGAGCTATTGAATTCAGCCTGGCATTTTGTTCGCATGATGGATTCTACTTCTTTCAAAGCTTTATCAGAATCGAAGGGGAGGCCGATGGCAGCAAGGGTGTCGCCAAGCGCGGTAAAGCCAAGACCCGTTCGTCTTCCTTTTTTTCCGTTAGACAGGATCAGTTCCCATGTTTCCTTTTCTACAGACTTTATTCCCTTTGGTTCCGGATCGGTATTAATTTTATGGAGGATGCGCTCTATGGTTTCCAGTTCCAGTTCCACCAAATCATCCATCAGTCTTTGGGCTTCATACACAACCTCCTGAAACTTCTCATGATCAAATCGGGCAAAAGGCGTGAAGGGATCTTTTACAAGTGTAAAAAGATTAAGAGCAATTAATCTACAACTGTCTCCACCCTGCATGGCAATTTCGGAGCAGGGGTTGGTACTAATATTTTCAAATCCTGGATAGAGAGAGGAGGTTGAATAGTGATGCTGACGATCCCAGAAAATAATCCCTGGTTCAGCAGTATTATGGGAACATTTAACAAGGCTATCCCATAATTGAGGTGCACTTACGGAAGCAGAGAAACGTGGTTTACCCCCTTTTACCGGAAAGCGCAGAATGAAATTATCCTTTTGCTGAACGGCTTCCATGAATGTATCACTGATCCTAACAGAAATATTCGCTCCAGTAATCTTACCAAGATCCTGTTTGCTTTTGATGAACTGAAGAATATCCGGATGGGCTATATCCATGGTAATCATCAATGCTCCACGCCGGCCATTCTGAGCAACTTCTCTGGTTGTGTTGGAGAATCGTTCCATAAAGGACACCGCTCCGGAAGTTGATCCTGCAGCATTGAGTACAAACATTCCGGAAGGACGAAGGCTGCTCAGGTCGATGCCAACCCCGCAACGTCTTTTGAATAGTTGGGCAAGCTGCTGATCGGTGTATAAAATCCCTCCATAGGAATCATATATTTCGGGAAGAACAATACAATTGGACAAGGAGGCCAGCGTGTGATTGTTATTTAATGAAGACATCACACTTCCCTGAGGCACGATGTAGGCAAAGTTCTTAAAGTATTCGTAGATCTTTTTTTCAGTGAGAGGCTTGCGTAATTTTCCGTAGTCGGAGAGAAGCATATGTTTCTGAGGGGAAAGAGGCTTCTGCTGAAAATGTTTTTCCTTCTTTGAAAATGCTTTTGCCAGACGCTTGTGCATATCATCCGGAGAAGATTCCAGATAATCGCCCGACTTATTTTTCATTGCATATTTATTCAGCCAGGTAGAAGCGGCGAATTCATCACCATGGAAGTATACAATACTCTTTTTAAGCACTTCCTCATAAGTAAATGTTTTTTTTCGCACGGGCTACATTCTAAACAGAAGTCTAAATTTAAGGATTATATCCTACTTCTCCCACCTCCACATTTCCTCTAGTTGAAGCTCTTCTTTCAGATTCGCTTTCAGCAGGAAATCCCTTGTTTCCTCATCGTTTAATTTTTTTGCAGGAAGCTCCGGTTCACTAGCCAGTGCATAAAGCATCATTCCCATAAACATAGCACAGCGGTTCATGTGTTCTGGATTGACAAGCGCGAAATTATCCTTATTGCTGTGGTAGTATTTATAAACTGATTTATCAAGATTGCCTTCGGAAGCAATAATCGGCACTCCCTGTTCCAGGAATGGTTGATGGTCACTGTGGAGTCCGGCGCGATTTGCAAAGGTGCCTTTGAATGAGGGTTCAACAGCCTGTATGTCGGAAATAAGTTTTTTGACAAAACTTTCCATTTCTGGCCTTCCGCAGATGTTGAAGCCCTCGGTATTCCCGTCCATATCAAGGTTCATTACATAACGGAGTTTATTCAATTTTCCCTCTTTTGTCATCTCTTTCACCAGAGCACGCGATCCGAGAAGTCCTTGTTCTTCCCCCATAAATGTGACAAACTTGATGGTTCGTAAAGGCTTGATTTTCAATTTCTCGAAAACTCTGGCAATTTCCATGACAGTGAAAGAGCCAATGCCATTATCAATGGCTCCTGTGGCAAGATCCCAGCTGTCGAGGTGGCCGCAAATGATTATTTCCTCCTCTTTCATTGAAGAACCAGGAAGGGTAGCTATGACATTACGGGCTTTAATTTTCCCGCTCCGGTTGTTCATCACGATTCTTGCCCGAGTAACCGGCGAGAGGCTCATGCATTGACGCAGGCTCTGCCCATCTTCCTGGGTGATGCATACGGCAGGGATGGAGATCAGCTTCCCGTTTACAGAGGCTGTGCCCGTAAGTAGTATCCGGCCTTCAACATTATTAATAAAGATACATCCGGCTGCTTTGTACTGAATTGCCAGTGCTGTTTTCTCTGATCGGTGCAGGTTTTTAAGGGTTGAATCTCTTGGGTAGATGCCCAAATTGAGCAGCACAATTTTGCCAGGGATGCTGTCTTTCAATGCTTCGAAATCTTTTTTGAGCCCGTTTCTTAGGTCTATGACTCTGGCAAAAATATCGGCTTTAACAGGGGAATGGGCCAGGCTTACGACTTCGGGGTTCTGAATACAGTTAGCGTTTGAAGGGTTCAGTTTTTGAGGGAAATCTGTTCCGGTTGCGGGGTTGCTTGCGGATGTATCCTTATTTCCATAATAAATATTCAAGTGAACATTCTCGCGGCTCCAGGCTTCAACCTCAAATTCGTGAAAGGAGACATCTTTATACCCGTATTTTTTAAAGAGGTCATAGGCAAATTGTTCAGCTTTATGACCATTTTCACTACCAGTTAAACGATGCCCTATTTTGGAAGTTGCCTCCTTAAGGGCATCGGAAACATGAATGTTATTATATTCTTCGACCCGGATGGCTGAAAAAACAGTCTTTCTGCTGTCGTTCTGCATCCAGGAAGTACCAAAGAGTAAAACGGCTAAAAGGGTAAAGACAGTTATATAAGAAAGTGATCTCGTCATATTATCTGTATATTTGAATCAGGCATTAATGTTCCAATAATACTCAATTTTAATGAAGAAACTTTGCCTGATCCGTCATGCCAAGTCCGAATGGGCTCATGAAGGACTTCAAGATATCGACCGTCCGCTGAATGAAAGAGGGTATGCCGATGCTCGGTCCATGTCTTTGAGACTGAAGGCCAGCGGCATTAACCCCAATGGATTATATAGTAGTACAGCCATCAGAGCCGCATCCACTGCCCTCATTTTTGCCCGAACTTTCGGGTTGGATGAAAAACAATGCCTTTTTACCTCCAAACTCTATGGAGCAGATGAAGAAGACTTTCTGGAGGTACTACGAAGCCTTCCAGGAACCTGGGAAACGGTTCTTGTTTTCGGACATAACGAAACAATATCAGCCGTTGCGAACAGGCTTGGCGGCTCTGAAATAGGCCATCTTCCTACTTGCGGCACAGTGGTCCTGGAAACAAGTATTCCACGATGGGCTATGCTAGGCGGCACCTGCAAGTTGCTTCAGTTTGATTTTCCTAAAAATGTTGGTTAAACCCGTCACTAACCAGCTCTCCTTTATGTCCGTATAATATTATGATTGTGTTAAACTGTTTCCCTGTTTTTGGAAACCCTCATTATTAGTTGAATCTTTAACCTTTCTCCTATGAAGATACTTACCCGCAGAAAGAAAGCCAGGAAATTGCCCCGGAAAAAAATTCCTTTTACATATCGAGACCTTAGCTGGTTGTCATTCAATGATCGTGTGTTGCAGGAGGCAGAAGACCCTGGTGTTCCACTTATGGAACGAATCCGTTTCCTGGGTATTTTTTCCAATAATCGAGATGAGTTTTTTCGGGTCCGTGTAGCAACAATCAAAAGGATGGTTCGCCTGGGTAAGAAAGGCCTTGACCTCATTGGACAGGATCCGGTTGATGTCCTTGAAAAGATTGTAGAAATCAGCAAGGAGAATGAAGAAAAATTTGAGCGCATCTATACCAATCTTCTGCTGGATCTTGAGAAGAGTAACGTCTTCATTATCAATGAAAAATCACTGAATGCCTCTCAGGCTAAATTTGTTAAAGACTATTTTCACGATGAAGTCTTGCCCTCGCTCGTCCCAATTATGCTGGACAGCACGAGGAAGTTTCCGTTCCTGAAGGACAAATCGATTTATCTGGCCATCAAATTATCAAAGGCAGGTAAAAAACCGAAACATTCTCTGGTGGAGGTTCCGACAGATGTTCTTTCCAGATTTCTTGTATTACCGGCTTCGGGCAAAAAGAAATTTATCATCCTTCTTGATGACGTGATCCGTTTCTGTTTGCATGAAATGTTCTACCTGTTCGATTATGATAGGATTGAGGCACATACCATAAAACTTACCAGGGATGCAGAGCTTGATATCGATACAGATGTTTCACAGAGCATTCTTGAAAAAATTTCCCGGAGCTTGAAAAAGAGGAAGGTGGGACAGCCTGTTCGTTTTGTTTATGATGCCGAGATGCCTGACGAAACACTGGATTATTTCAGCAAACGGATCAAATTCATCGGTTCGGATAGCCTCATTCCCGGAGGGCGCTATCACAATTTTAAGGATTTCATGAAGTTTCCGGACCTTGGGATGAAGGAACTTTGTTACCCTCAGAGGCATGCGAGTAATCATAAAGATCTGCCAGAAGGGGTGAGTATGTTCAGCGTACTTCGGCGTAAAGACATTATGCTTCATTACCCTTACCAAAGTTTTCACCACATTATCAATCTTCTTAGAGAAGCCTCTATTGACCCGAGGGTTGTAAGTATCAGTACCACGTTATACCGTGCAGCCCGTAATTCCAATGTGATGAATGCCTTGATCAATGCGGTGAAAAATGGTAAACAAGTAACTCTGGTCGTCGAATTGCAGGCAAGATTCGATGAAGAAAATAATATCTACTGGGCCAACCGTCTTCAGGAAGAAGGTGCACGGGTGATTTATGGGGTTCTCGGTTTGAAAGTTCACTCCAAGCTGTTGCTCATTGTCAGAAAAGAGCAAGGTAAACCTGTGAAATATGTGCATATAGGTACGGGGAACTTTAATGAGCAAACGTCCAAAATATATTCAGATAAGAGTCTGCTCACATCTGATTCAAGGATCACAGAAGAGGTAGAAAGGGTATTTGGTTTTTTCGGGGACAATCTTAAATTAGGTGTTTACAAACATCTGGTTGTTTCTCCATTCAACATGCGGAAGAAATTCCTTCAACTTATTAACACCGAAATTGAAAATGCTAGAAAGAAAAAGAAGGCGTCGATCCTTCTAAAAATGAATAGCCTTACAGATCCCGAATTAATCAGGAAGCTCTATGAAGCCAGCAATGCCGGGGTAGAGGTAAAGCTCATCATCCGTGGAATCTGCTCCTTGGTTACGGAGGCACCTGGTTTCAGCAATAATATTCAAGCCTCCAGCATCGTCGGACGATACCTGGAACATGCCCGTGTGTTCATATTTTATAACGGAGGTGATGAAAAGTATTTTATATCTTCGGCCGACTGGATGATACGAAATCTCAATAATCGTTCTGAAGTAGCCGTGCCGATTTACAGCAAGGAAATTCAGAAGGAAATGAGGGATGTCATCAATATCCAATTAAAAGACAACACGAAAGCACGTCTTCTGAATAAGCGACAGGACAATCGTTTCCGAAAGAAAACCGGAGATAAGCCCATTGTTTCTCAGGATGAAATATTCAAATACTTTGAAATGCAGGCTATTCCACCTCTAAATCAAAAACCTATCCTTGAAGTTCGCGGCAATTGACATTGGCTCTAACGCCATACGTTTACTGTTATGCAATGTTTATGAGAACGGCGACGATGGTATTTTTAAGAAGGCCGATCTTGTTCGAGTGCCACTCCGCCTCGGAGAGGATGCTTTTCTGAAAAAGAAAATATCCGAACGAAAAATTGAAAAATTGATTGCGGTAATGAAGTCATTCAGACTGCTGATTGATTTTTATGAGGTTCAGGGGACCAAAGCTTGCGCCACCTCAGCTTTAAGAGATGCGCAAAACGGGAATGAGGTTGTAGAAAGAATCCGCAAAGAAGCAGGGATTAAGGTCGAAATTATTGACGGGAAGACAGAAGCGGAGATTGTATACTCCAATCATGTGGCTGAGAAACTAGATAAATCAAGTGATTATCTATATATCGATGTTGGGGGGGGCAGTACAGAGGTAACACTTTTTTCGAAAAACCAATCCGTCGTTTCACGGTCCTTTAATATCGGTACTATTCGTCTTTTGCATGAACAGGTTGCAAAGGAGCAGTGGAAGGAATTTAAGGACTGGATCAAACAAGCTACTGAGGGTTATCACCCGCTTACTGCCATCGGTTCCGGTGGTAATATCAATAAAATTTTTAAAATGTCGAGGCGAAAACAGAATAAGCCTTTAAGTATTACCAAGCTTAGAGATATCTGTGAATTTATCGAATCTTTTTCATTTGAAGACCGCATCAAGGTACTTGGATTGAATGCCGACAGAGCTGATGTAATTGTTCCGGCCGCGAAGATTTTTATGACGATCATGAAAGCAGCTTCTATCGATAAAATCATCGTACCTCAGATAGGGATGGCTGATGGAATTATCCATGTCCTTTATGAAAACTATCGTCAGAAGACAGCCGTAAAGATTTCTAACGGATAAGCTCAGATTGCAGAACGAAATTGAGCAAGAAAACGCACATCATTTTCTGAAAATAAACGAAGATCATTTACCTGATATCGGAGCATAGCTACCCGCTCTATCCCCATCCCAAAAGCAAAGCCGGAATATATTAGAGGATCAATTTTACAATTTTCAAGAACGTTGGGGTCTACCATACCACATCCCAGGATTTCCACCCACCCAGTATGCTTACAAATATTGCAGCCTTTTCCTCCACAGATTGTGCAGGAAATATCCATTTCTGCACTGGGTTCTGTAAAAGGGAAATAGGAAGGACGTAAACGAATTTGGGTTTGCTTTCCAAACATTTCCTGGGCAAAATAAAGCATGGTCTGTTTGAGATCGGCAAACGAAACGTCTTTATCAATATAAAGCCCTTCAACCTGGTGAAAGAAACAATGTGCTCTTGCGGAGATGGCCTCATTCCGGTAGACCGTCCCAGGCATAATGGAACGGAGAGGAGGAGTCGTCGTTTCCATGAGTCGCACCTGTACGGAGGAGGTATGCGTGCGAAGAGCTATCTCGTCAGAGATGAAAAACGTATCCTGCATATCACGAGCGGGGTGATCTTTCGGAAAGTTGAGAGCAGAAAAGTTGTGCCAGTCGTCTTCAATTTCAGGCCCATCAGCAACCGTAAAACCGATCCTTGAAAAAATGTCGATAATTTCATCCCGGATGATGGAAAGAGGGTGATGAGTCCCTGGAATGAAAGGCTCTGCAGGAAGGGTCAGATCAGTTAAATCTGAAGGACTATCTTCACGATCTTCAAAACTGGCTTTTAATATATCCAGTTTTTCCTGAGCATGAGCCCGAAGTTCATTCAGACGCTGTCCAATTTCCTTCTTCAGTTCATTTGGGACAGTCCGGAATTCATCAAACAGGACAGAGATTTTCCCCTTCTTACTTAGCAGTTGAAGGCGGAATTCCTCAGCTTGGTCTTTACTCTCTGCCTTAAATGTTTTTATTTCTTCCAGAAGGGATTCAATCTTTTCTCTCATGCCTTATTTGGTAATGATCGTCAGTGTCATGTGAATATCCGTTTTTGGTCTGTCGTATTGATCCCGCTCCGCTTTAGCAATTTTGTCCACCACATCAAGGCCTTCGTAAACCTCACCGAAAACAGTATAGTTTCCATCCAGTGGAGGATAACCTCCAATTGTTTTGTAGACCTGACGTTGCTCTGCAGTAAACTTATAGGGTCTTTTTTCAAGCTCTTTCTCAAGGATAGGCTGAATCTGGGTGATCATAATATTCAAACTGTCGTTGTTATGGGCTGTCTGGAGACGGATAAACTTCTGAGTAAAAGCAAGATTTTCGGGCCGCCCGGTGTACTCGGTAAAAATCTGCTGCATCATTGCGTTTTTCTGTTGCATTTCCATCTGATCCAAAAGGGTGTCACTGAAAGTACGACCCTGAACAATGTAAAATTGACAACCGGAACTTTCTTTTTTAGGATTTACATTATCACCTTCTCTGGCTGCAGCAAGCGCTCCTTTTTTATGGATTAGTTTGGGATTGAACTCAGCCGGAATCGTATAACCTACATTTCCGTTTCCAAGCGGAACCCCTGGTTTGGGATTTTTAGAGTCAGGATCACCTCCTTGTATCATGAATCCGTCAATAACCCTATGAAATAAGGTATTGTTTAGGGTTCCTTCCTTGACAAGCTTGATGAAGTTGTCCCGGTGCTTGGGCGTTTCATTATAAAGTCGTACCTTAATGTCACCAAGATCGGTATGGATCAAAATCTTAGTAATAGGCTCTTTTCCTTTCTTTTCATCGCCTTTGAATGCCGTAAATGAGGCAAAAAGGCATGAAAACAAAATAAACCATCCGATTTTTTTCATAATGTGTTAAAAAATTTTATATTTGCCTCTAGCAAAGGTAATAATTTCGGACAATTGCATCAGCATTCGTCATAAAGGTGTTAATACAAATCCAACTCTGATTAAAGAAGTTATGGGATCAATGATGAAGAGGACACGCACGATCATATCATCTGTAATTCTTGTTGCGATCATTTCTATAGCGGGAAGTTCTTGTCAGAAGGACACTACGTGTAAGGGAGATATTTTTGTAGTTAGAGCGGATAACGGGAAGGCTATTCCTACCTGTAAGGTGTGGTCACGTTATGCTGCAAAGAGTGATAGTCAACATACCGATGTAAGCGGACGGGTTCATATTGAGCTTAATTTGCCAGCCATTTTGACTGTAACTGCATATCGCCCTGCAGCTTATCCTAACGCCCAGTTCCCTGCCACCTTGCTCGATTCAGCTTCCACCACCTTGAAGTTTGAAGCCGGAGTAACCAATTCAGTGACTATAAAACTCTGATCCTCCTTAATTCAGAGGTTCATCCATTCTCCGGAAATATTCCACAATAGCTTCTTTCATCAATTCGCCCTGCTGCACAGGTCTAAGGTGTGGAAGTTTTGAAGTTGCAATGAAATGAGGCCAGCCCTCTTCATCATTGCCCGAATACTCGTAATATCCATAAGGCATCAGCAAGGTACAGATCGCAACATGCATAACTTCCAATTTCTGATCTTTCGAAAATTTACGCTTACCCTTTCCTAATTCCTGAACACCAATTAGAAAGAGAACTCCTTGCAAATCCAATTCTCCGCCGAACTGGTCTCCGAGTTTACTGATAGTCGTATTAAATTCCTGCTCCAGGTTAGGGTCTGTCATATCTCAAAGGTATAGAAAATCGTCATGAACACCTTCATATTCATAAGTTGAGCCAGGCTCATGCCGGAGCATACCTCCTTTATCCTTCCTTTGAGGAAATGAATTACCTTGATATCATAATTTGTGTACCTGTTGCCTGGGGTCTTTATAAAGGCTTCACGAAGGGCTTTATCCTGGAAGTGGCTATGTTGTTCGCTCTTCTGGGTGCAATTTGGGTGGCTGTAAATTGTTCCGATTTTATATCCAGATATACGCATGAGCATTTTGGCTGGACCACGAAGTATTTATCCGTCGTTTCCTTCGTTGCTCTATTTCTCGGAGTACTAATAGGGGTCTATTTTCTGGCAAAGATCCTGGAGAAAACAGTTGATGCAGCCTCTTTAGGACCCGTAAACAAAATTCTGGGTGCGCTGTTCGGAGCATTTAAATTTGTATTGATTCTGAGTGTTGTGTTTTTTATGATTGATGCCGTGGAGCAGAGCTTTCCCTTTCTCTCCTCTGAGAAAAAGTCTCAATCACTCTTATATAAACCGGTAGCTTCTATAGCTCCGATAGTTATTCCTGGATTGAAGGGAAGTAAAGTAGGAGAGATGATGAAGGATAAGAAGTTGCAGTAGCCAACCAAAAAGATCACGTTAACCTTCCAGTATCGCACTAACCCCCGGTAAAGTTCCACTCTCCATATACTCGAGCAATGCCCCTCCACCCGTTGAAACATAGCTAACCTTCTGACCGAGGTGGTACTTATTGATAGCGGCAACCGAATCACCGCCTCCAACGAGTGAATACGCTCCGGCTTTTGTGGCCGCAGCTATGGCATCAGCCACACTATGTGTTCCATGCTCGAATGAACTCATTTCGAATACGCCCATAGGACCGTTCCAAAGAATAGTTTTGGAGGAAGCGATCACCTCAGCAAATATTTTTTCAGATTGCTTACCAATATCAAGTCCCATCCATCCTTCAGGGATTGAATCGATGGAACAGGTTTGGGTGTTGGCATCGTTTGAGAAGTTATCAGCGACAACGGCATCAACCGGGAGGAAAAACCTCACTCCCCGCGTTTTTGCTTCTTCAAGTATTTTCAACGCTATAGCCAGACTATCAGACTCAACAAGGGATTTCCCGGTGTTTCCACCCTGTGCTCTAATAAAGGTAAAAGCCATTCCACCACCGATAATTATATTATCAGCCTTTTTTAATAATTGTTGGAGAATAAGAATTTTATCTGAAACCTTTGCCCCTCCCATAATGGCGGTAAATGGTTTTTCAGAATGATTCAGTACTTTATTAATACTGGATAATTCATCTGCCA
>PLYR01000093.1:38897-83263 GCA_003153435.1 Bacteroidota bacterium | reverse complement strand
CTTTTAGTTTCGGATCAGCTTCCCTGTTCCTATCAACGAAGCACCTTGATATACCCGGAATAAGTAAATACCGGGCAGCTCCCCGCCAAGGTCCAAGTTCTGGCGCTTGCCGGGTATTCCATCCGATTCGATTGGAACAACCAACAGCTTTTGACCAAGCATATTCGAAACTTCTATTCTTGAACCTTCAGGACATTTACTGACATCCAGTGTACATATTCCATTCGTTGGATTCGGATAGATAGTAAACTTACCGGATGGGGACTGTTCCCTGATTCCGGTTGGATTGATGCCATACTGAGCCACTCCGATGCAAGCCACTCCTCCTGCCATCGTGAAATCACCACCTGCTACAAGATTACCCCGGTATGTTCCAAGAGCGGTAACATAGGAATCCATACCCGATTGGAGATCAACCCAGGTAGAGCCGTTCCATTCAGCAACGGCAGCCACAGGGATTCCTCCGGCCACACTGAATGCTCCACCAGCAATCACATTTCCCTGGTAGGAAACGAGTGCCGGAACATCGCTGTTCACACCTGTACCCAAGGGAGACCAGGAAACTCCATTCCATTGACCGATGTTTTTGATCGCAACACCACCCAGGGTATCGAAATAACCACCGGCATACAACATTCCATTATTGACAGTAAATGATTCAATATAACCGGTCGTTCCAGCTCCTGAAACAGGAACTGCCCAGACTGCACCGTTCCAGTAAGCAATACCATTACAGGTTGTTCCGCTTGCAGATTGAAAGGTGCCTCCGGCATATAAGTTTCCATTATACACACACAAGGCATTTACAGCACCATTGGTAAGTCCGCTTCCCAGAGGCTGCCAGGAAGAACCGTTCCACATGGCAATATCTTTACAACTCACTCCGCCTGCTGTATCAAAGCTCCCAGCGGCACAGAGATTCCCTCCATATACCGCAAGCGCAAAGACACTTCCATTGCGCATCCCGGTACCAACAGGGGTCCAGGCTGCTCCATCCCAGGTTGCGATATGATTCACCTTGGAAGTACCTGCGCTGTCGAAATCGCCTCCAGTGCAAACTTTTCCTCCATACACCACCATGGCATTGATATTATTATTGGTTCCGCCTCCTTGGGTAGGAGCCCAGGCTGTTCCGGCCCATTGGGCTATCTGCTTGGTAGGGACTTCATCCGCATAACCCATAGATCCGGCTGCAATCAATACTCCGTAGCAGGTATCAAAACAAGTGGGAGTGCCTCCGTCGAAACCATCATTCATGTTCCACCAGGTCTGTGCTTCACCCGAGGGGATTGCAACCAGTTGAAATAAGAAGAATAATACAGCAACAGGGTATTTCTTTAAGAATTTCATTTTACATCTTGATTATCAGAAGAGGCAATTTACTAAGAATAGTATAAGCTTGCAAGCGGCCCTGAATAGGAGATATCAGACTTTCAGAGAAAGGCGGAGTGCAAAGGTGCGTGGCGACTCTATTTTCAACGGACGAAGAGAGTAACTCAAATTCAATACGTTGTTTACCACAAAGGTTAATTTCCACCGCTTCGTGATAGCCACCCCAATTCTTGCATCGAAGATAGAGGTTCCTGTATTGTGATTCAGGCGATACTGTTCTATGCCGTAATGAGCAACCTTATCTTCGGTATAAAAAATGGTATCGATGTTCTGAATGAAACTATAATAACGCCAGTCGCCTCCCACCGATATTTTTTTATATGTAACCTGCACATCTACTTTGGCCACATGCTGGAAACGATATTTTAGAATATTGTCGGTGGTATTGGTGCTGGTAGACTTATACGATTGTTTCTGTCCAAGCGTATCGGTGGCATATATTAAAGTGGGGTTGAGAGCCTGGGGTAATATGTAAGTATAACCCGCGAGGAATTCAATCTTACAGTTTTTAGATATTTTGCCTTCTGCAGGAATAGAAATTTCCGCTCCTTTCACACGCGTTTCACCGGTATTGAGATATTTGAATCCGGCATTGTAAGCGGTGCTTCCGAAAAGCTGATAGGTTCCCCAGTACCCATAAGTAATCTCAATGGTGTTCTGATACTGCTGCCAGAAGGCTGCCACATCAATAAAGCCGGTAAAGTTCTTAATCCTGAATCCTTGCTTCAATCCTATTTCTGTATTCCAGCTCGATTCCGGCTGGAGATTAGGATTAGAAAATACTGCCAGTCCACCGATCTCCGAATTGAGATATTTTTCGGTAATCGTTGGGAAGCGATATCCCTGCCCGAAAGAGTAGCGCAAGAAAGTAGCTTTTGCAAGCTGGAGATTCAGTCCGGAACGCATGATAGGTTTGGAGACGATAGCGTCCTTATTCATTTTAAAATTCTCGTCACGGAAACCGATAGAGAGGTTCAGGACTTTCCAGAATTTTTTATCCAGCTGAGCATAAGCCGCATAATTCTGAAGGTGGTTGCCGGAAGGAGCATAATAAGTGCCAAGCACAGTAAGCGAATCGGCATGTGAATAGGTTTGATTCATCACAAGGCCGGCGGTAATGTTCAGTCCACCGAGCGACTCAAATTCTTTCGTACACTGATATTCTCCATAGGTTACGTTGGTACGATTAGAAGGACTATTGGTAACGCGGTTGTCTGTATAAAAATACCTTGCCCTCAGACTATGCCTGAATCCATTGGAAGAGGCATAATTAATAAAAGGGTCGATGTAGAAAATAATCTGGGTCTGAAGGGTAATGGTGTTTGGAAATGCGCGATACTGCCCCGTGGTATCATTGTTCCAAATGAGGGAAGTATTGTTGGACGAAGACATAAAATTACCATTGACTCCGAAATTAAGTCCGGTAATATTCTTCGGGCGATATCTGAGGTTGAAATTGAATCTGCCTGTTTTTTCACCCAGACTGTTGGGATCCACAGGGGTTGATTTAATGAGGGGATTAATCTCAGGCGGGCCAATAAAGCCGTGGTCATAAAGCCCCATTCCTCCAATGACGAGATCTACTTGTCCGAATTTCTGGGAATGCAGGAAACTCATTCCGTAGAAGCTGGCCGCTCCGTTCCACCATTTTGTTCCCGGAACAGCAGGTGCATCATATTGACCGTAATAGGTAGAGGCGGTGGTCATTGGTACATCGGTAGGATACGCCGTACGGATATTAATACTTCCACTCAGAGCAGAAGAGCCATAGGTAACCGAAGACGCTCCTTTGATGATTTCTATCTGGGAAACATTTTCTACCGGGATGAAGTTCCAATCTATTTTACCTCCATCACCAGGGAGTGCAGGAAGCCCGTCAATCAAAATAGCAACTCGACTGCCTACTCCGAAGTTAAACCCGCTTCCTCCTCTGATCTGAGGTTCTCCATCCAGGATATCCAATCCGGGAGCCTGTTCCAGAGCATCTTTGATGTTCGTGGAGTTTTTATTTTCAATGAGGGATGGTTTCAATACTTCCATGGAGACGGTAATGTCCTGCAATTTCCGTTCATACTTTCCTGCGGATATAACGAAGGTCTGTAGCTGAATGCTCGAAGATTTCAGAAGAATATTGCAAATGGTTGTTTTGCCGGAGTCGATGAGTACTTCCACAATTTCGGTGCCCATGCCCACTACAGAGCATCTGATCTTATGTTTACCGGCACTTAAGGAAAGTTCATAGTTTCCACTCACATCGGCAATAGCACCTTTGGAAGGTTCGTTTACATCATAGAGCGTGGCACCGATAGCCGCTTCATGATTCACAGAATCCATGACAGACCCTTTGAGGGTACCGTTTCTCTGAGCCAGAGAAACGGTACACACGAGGGATAAGCAGATAGAAAATAAACAGAGCCTGAGTTTCAATGGCAGATCTGGTTACTTCTGTACAATAAGTTTAGCGGTTTTAACGATTCCCTTGTTTGCATCAAGGAGGGAGTAGATATAGAGTCCGGCAGGAAGCGAACTCACATCAACCGAATTGGATGCACTGTTCAGGACTTCTTCCATCACTTTTTGGCCTGTTAAATCAAACAGGGTAAAAGTTGTTTTCGCATTGGATACATTATTAATCATCACCACATTCGTAGCCGGGTTTGGTCCTACACTGATTTCAGAATTCTGAAGAACAGGGATTCCATTCGGGTTGGTTACCAGACCCAGGTCATCGATATAGAGTGTGCTACCCACCTTGGCACTAGTCTGGTTCTGACTTGATAAAAGGATCCAGATGGAATTGGTTACTGCATGAGCGTTACGGTAAACAAGTGGCTGAGAGAAACGGGTATAAGAACCTACCGTTGCAGCAGGTGTAGCAAAGTATGCCTGAGCAACGGTATCGGTATTGCTGGTTCCGAATAGTGTAAATGAAGCAAATCCATGATCGGAACTTACGGAAGTGTATTTATAATAGCCCGTAATGCTGTCGGGTGTCCCAGTGAATGCAATTCCGCCGCCCACAGTCTGGTTGGTGGTGTTGATGGTGCCGGTGGTTGCAATACCGGGAGCAAGGTTACCGAGGTAGGTCTGCGTAACAAGCTTTAAGGCAGCAGCACCGCTGTGTACATCTGCTGCGGCAGTGGCTTTCACACAGGTGAAAGTGCCCAGGATGGCTGTCGTAGGATTTGCATTGTCCCAATTATCAGGAGTATTATATCCTGTATGAGAGGTCCAGGTTTCAAACCCAGCATTGGGTGTGGCCTGAGCACATACCGTTGTGATGGAAATAGCAAACGCAGAAAGGAGAGTAAAGATTTTTTTCATGTGAGTAGTTTTGGATTAAGAAACGGGGTGTTTTACCAAATATAGCATTCCTAATCAATATTACAATACAGCGGAGCAATTAAAAGGGAAATAAGGGGGTATTCTGCTCCTTAGACCCCAAATTGGCTCAGATGATGGTCGAGGTGCTTGTAAGCCATGATACCCCAATCGTCTGCTGACATTTTACCAAAGAAAGGATGCGGGTATGGAGAGACCCCTGCTGTTCCTCCTTTGGTGAATCGGTCTACAAGCCCTATCAGGCGTTCTTTTTCCTTATTGAAATCACGTTCATCTACAAATGTAAGTTCGGGTGCAGTTGGTGAATTCTTTTTGAATGGTTCATCATTCGAGGTCACCATTTTTTTAATGAGCGGGCCGATAATCCTACCTATAAATACACGCTTCAGCTTAATGGTTCCCATCTGCATATCCAGTCCCGCTGAACAATGAGCCAACATTTGTCCCACATTCATTTTACCCCATTGTCGCTGAGTAGCGGGAGTTAGTTTGTCAATTCTGGTTCGGATCTGGTCATGTATTGCCTGGTCGAATAAAGTGATCATGTTTCTTTTTTTTGGTTGATAATAGACAAAGATAATATAGGTTAGAAAACCTCAAACCCTAACTCCTACCACCGTGATATCGTCAATCTGTTCGAGTCGGCCTTTCCAGGTGTTCAGGGAATGAGCCAAAACTTTCTTCTGTTCAGCCATCGGAAGGTGCGCTATTGAAATCAACAATTCTTTGAGCTGCTTATACATGTATTTCTTCCCTTTAGGCCCTCCGAACTGGTCGGGAAAGCCGTCAGTTATAGCATAAACCACATCATTTTTTTTCAATTCAATGGTATGTTGTGTGAAGGAAACAGTGTCGCGATCGTGTTTGCCTACGGGCATTTTATCAGGAGCAAATTCCATCAGTGATTGATCACGAACAATCCATATCGGATTATTAGCTGCGGAATAACAGAGCGTGTTCTTTTCGAAGTCAAAACTGATCAGACTGCAATCCATTCCGTCTTTACCACCTTCAGGACTACCGTCTTTTTTCAATCGTTCAATGATTTTGCTTCGGGTATGATTCAAAATTTCTGAAGGACAAGCTAAATTGTATTCTCCTATAGCGTTCTCGAGACAGGAAATATTCAAAATACTCATAATAGCACCAGGCACCCCATGTCCGGTACTGTCGGCCGTGGCGAGAGCGAAATGGCCATTGTTCAGAACAGAGGCCCAGTAGAAATCTCCGCTCACCACATCTTTTGGCTGGAAATAAACAAAGTATTCCCTTAAATTAGTATCCAGCAATTCTTTGGTGGCAAGGAAGCTCTTCTGAATCCGTTCGGCATAATTGATGCTATCTGTTATTTCCCGGTGCTTCTCTTCAACGATTTGTTTCTGGTGAGCAATAATGCCTTTTTGTTCTTCTGCAATAATCCTCCGGCTGTCTGCAATTTCTTTCTGTTCGTTTAACTGTTTTGTTCTGACATCCACTTTTTCTTCCAAAAGTTCTTTTTCTCTTTTGAGATTCTTCTCCCTCCATTTGATATAGAACCAAACCGAGCCTATGATCAGGCAAACGACGAAACCTCTGAACCACCAAGTCTGCCACCATGGGGGCCTCACCTCAAAGTGGTATTCAATAGGCACACTCCATTTTCCAGATTGATTCATTGCTTTGACTCTGAAAATATAACTGCCACTGGGAAGATTCCCATAAGGAGCTTCCGTACGGTCGGTAATGGAACTCCAGTCGGGATCAACACCCTCCATCTTGTACTGGTAGCGCATATGATTCCGGCTCTTCATGTGAATACCGATAAAACTAAAGGTCAGATTGTTGTTATTATAGGGAAGACTGAGTTGTTCCGGCGTTCCATACCATGAGGATAAACTTCGGTAGCGAATGTCTTTTAACAAAATTCCATTTCCGAGTAAAGTATCCCTGCAAACCCCCTTAACTATTTCTTTCCCTGTGCTGTCTGTGAAAACCGCGCCGAGGTTCGACCAGGGAACAGATTCTCCGTATAGTTTGATACTGCTCAGATTCAGGACCGGGGGAAAGGTATCTGTTTCTTCCCCTGCCGGATTGTATCTTAATAGCATATCTGCGCCGCACCAGATGATTCCTTTGCTATCCTGGAAGAAGGAATTGCGGCGACAACCGATCCCCAGGAATCCGTCGGCATAACTATAATTGTAAAAAAGCGCTTCTTTCACCGGGTCATAGGTGGGGACTGGGGAAGATAAACCAATGACTGATTGTTGTATTCCAGATTGGGTTGCTTTGCTTAGCCCTTTAGGGGTTCCAAACCAGAGGTTTTTGTTCTTGTCTTCAAGCAAACTGACCACCGTATTATTAAGAAGACCATCTTTAGTAGTGAAGTTTATAATAGCATGTCCCCTTGCCTCTTCCCGGGAATCATAGCGGGAAACGCCACCTCCGTCCGTACCGAACCAAAGATTTCCGTCACTGTCTTCCAGAATGCTGAAGACGGTGTTATTGGCAAGTCCGTCCTTTTCGTTGAATTGTGTTAATGTTGCTTTTTCGGCGCTGCCTGAATTTTTCTCTTTAGATAATCGAATGACACATGATCCATTGGTACCAAACCAGATATTTCCTTTCCGGTCCTCCTGAATGGCATAGATACGGGCTTTGCATAAACCCTGTTTATCGGAATAAGTAGTGAAATATCCGGAAGGGGAGAGGCAGCTTGCTCCGAGATCGGTACCGAACCACATGTTGCCCTCATGATCTTCTTTAACCGAAAACACGGAGCTGCCGACAAGACCTTGTTTTTTGTTGTATTGTATAAAGGATTGTCCGTCATACCGAACCACGCCTTCGCCGAATGTTCCGAACCAGAGATCCCCTGATTTTGTTTCCGCGGCGCTAAGTACATAATGACTTGGCATTCCCTTTTCATCCGTATAAGTGGTAAGCGATTTGCCGTTGAAGAATGAAAAGCAATTTAAATAATATCCCAGCACCAGCTCACCCGACTTGTGTTCAAGGATACAGCTGACTGTATTATAAATTAAGCCATCCTTCTTGGAATAGCTTGTAAAAACTTTTCCGTTGAAAAGAGCAAGTCCTGCTCCATCTGTTCCCATCCAAATATCCCCCGAGCGGTCTTCCAGCATGCACCAGACTCTGTTATGCGGTAATCCATCATTCTCTGTAAAGGAGGTAAATGAATGGGTATGATGGAGATCGAAACGGGAAACACCCGAATTCGTTGAGAACCAGATATTGCCTTGTTTATCTTCAAGAATATCCCAGATAGTGGTACTTTCCTGTCCCACATTTTTGTAATTAGTGAATGTATGTTTCTCTCTTTGTCCGGAATCCGGGGAGACGGCATTTGTGGAAGCCGAGAAACAGGAAACCCCATGAGGTGTTCCGATCCAGATATTTCCAGAACGATCTTCTTTAACAGAGCGTATGTTACTACCGATAAGACCTTCCGGAATGTTATAGTTCTGAAAAGATTTACCATTGTAAACGGAAAACCCTTTCGTCTCGGTTCCAATCCAGATATTCCCTTTCCTGTCCTGAATCATAGCAGTAACCTGGGAAGCAGGGAGGCCCTGACCCTTATTGAAAGTCAAAAAGGATTTCTTCCCTTTTTCTGAGTTGGGGTTATAGCAACATATGCCTCCCCCTCCAATGCCAAACCAGATGTTTCCTGATTTATCTTCCATAAGGGCATTAACCTCATTCCCGGGCAAACCGTCTTTGATTGTGAAATTGGTAAAGGTCTTACCATCATACAGACTTAATCCTCCGTTCGTGCCGAACCATAGGTTACCTTTGTGGTCTGCCAAAATGGACAATACGATATTGTTGGACAGGCCTTCTTGAGTCGTAAAAGTTGTGAAGTATTTCCCATCGTAACGGCTGATCCCTCCTCCATTGGTACCAATCCAGATATTGCCGCTTCTATCCTGGGCAAGCGAGCGTATGGTTGTGTTTTTTAATCCATGAAGTGTACCCCAGTAGCTGAAGTTGCCGGGGTTCTTATCTTTCGCCGAGCCTTCTTTGACGAATGTAACTTCAGGAATTCCAACAGGCCTTAATTTTATTTTTGGAAGAATGTATTTAGGAAGTTGAAAAGTATCTGTACCTGGGGTTATTACCCGAGGAATGCCGGCATCGATGATTTCCGGAACGATGCCATTATGAACACTGCTATCTAACACCGTAATATCTGGCACTCCGGCCTTCTTCACAAGGGGAGGACCGGCGAGCACAGATTTGAGGGCTTCTATACTATCGGGATTGATCTTCTGACCCTTGCTATAGAAAAGATGTGATTTGTATTTGTTAGAATTATCGGTGTTTGTATTGCAGGCTATAAGACAAAGCGTAAGAAGTGATAAAAGCAGGCCTGGTTTCATGAGGTATTAAAAATAGAGAAAAAACTGTTCATGGGCGAATCCTGCTTCAGTGAGATGCAATACTCTTGGCAGGAAAGACGGATGTCTCTTGCCGCTTGAATCAAAGTTTTGGCAAAGGATTATTTCCCAGGTATGATTTCCTGAATGCACAGGTACAATCCAGAATCTTAGTCTAGGATATCCATACTCTTCATGATAAGACCACGGAGCCATTTCAATGCTTCCTGCTCAGAGGTAAAGAGGCGTGTCGGGGAAGCTTGACCATTTAGGCCTTTGAAAAAATTCCCAATGAGACGAGTGGCCAGAGAGGAAACAATAATGGCAGTGCCGAGGCGGTTGAAAAGAAATTCCGGACTGGCAAGTGTTTTGAATGCTTCGGGGGTTGTGGTAAAATAACCATTACGAGTATCGAGCAATACGCAGAACTTCCTCCCACCTGATAATTCCAAATTCTTCAGCCGCATGGCATGAGCACATTCTACATCCAGAATAAAATCGTCTGGAACGGAGATCCTGATGATGCCTGGTTCGACTAGCGTTTGTTCGATACTCATTAATCAGTAAATACCTGAGTTGGGGATGCTTGCTACTTTATCTTCGACTTGACCAGCTCCCATTTCAGAGTGGGAATCAAAGTTAAACAAATTACAATTCCTTGATCCGAAGTGCTATATTCAAATATAATTATCCTTAACTTTAAATCCTGCATAGCGAAATATCAGTATTCTCATTTTCCTCGTTGCACACTCATCCCATGAAATCTTTCCTTCTCGGGGCTTTTTGTTTGATGGGAAGCCTTCCTTTATTCTCTCAAACTTCTTTCACTGCCAAACTAGGTATTAGTGCCGGCATAATTCGTTTCTACCCGGAGCTCTCTTTTGAATATGCCTGGAAAAAATCAGCTCTAAGTATTTTTGGAGGCTATGGAAACCAGCTCGTGTATAAGGATAATGGAATAACGGGGACAGGCTACAACAATACCACCTCTCATGTGGCACGTACTTCTTCTTATACGGGTTCTGTAACCGGGGCAGTATATAAAAGGTTTGTGAAACCCAAAGCTTACTCCTGGCTCCAGGCTGCTATTTGGTTCGGGGCAGGGCTCTCCTATGCGAATGTAACCAGAACAATCACAGAGGTTACTTCCGGTGCTTCTGCCCCGATTCCAAGAACTACATACACCTCGGCTCCCTATACCTTCAGCCTGGTCAGCCCTGATCTGATGGTGGGATGGGAAAAAATTATCTGGAAGAAGCTTCTTCTGGAAGTGTATGGCTCTGCTTCGTTTTATATGCCTTTACAGTACGATCCTTCACCTGCGCAAGGCTTTTCAGAAGTTGATGCCTTCAGTGGTACAGCATTCCTTCTTCATCTGAATATTGGTTATGTCCTCGGGCAAAAAAAAGAGATTACCAAGGATGAATAATTCCAAGCCTCCTTCACTGATAACAAACTAAACAATCCTCAATCTCTTCATGAGATCCTGTTTATAGGTCTGTCCAATAGGCAGTTTCTTCATGACTCCGTTATAAGGTAACAATAGTTCATTTCCTGATACCGCCTGAATAAAGCGCAGGGAAGCAATAAATGATTTGTGCACCCGGACAAAGATTCTTTCAGGCAGGAGACTGTGCATATAAGTAAGACTCGTATGGACAGTAAGTTTCCGTTCCTGGAAAACAATGGTTACATAGTTCCCAAGAGCTTCCAGGAAGACGACCTCTTCAAAATTGATCCTGACCATTTTATTGCCGGATTCTACAAATATGAAATTCTCTTTCTCCTGGGATTCTCGCTTTTCAAAATCATGGAGCAAGCGATGAATTTTCAAGATATGGTCGCTAAGGAGATCTATTGAGGCCTGCTGATCATCGACGATTAAGCAGGAGACTGGTTTGTTCATGAATCATGGGTTCTGGTCATAATGTCGTAAAGATAAGTCATATCTATAATATATATGAAATATTATATACATAATGAATGAAACAATCCTGAAAACGTAAATGATCGTTGGATTTGAAAAAAATCAAGCAAATTCTTGATATTCCCTAAATCCACTAAATTTAATGCATGGAAACAGTAATTTCTATCCTACGGGGTATCAACGTAAGTGGCCATCGACTTATAAAAATGGCTGATCTGAAGGTCTTGTATGAAAAACTGGGTTATAAAGAGGTGGTTACTTTTATTCAAAGCGGAAATGTGATCTTTAAATCGGATAAAAAAGCATCTGACCTGGCCCATGCGGAGGCTATAGAGAAAACCATTAACAAAAAATACGGATTTGATGTGCCGGTTATTACCAGGAGTATTGAAGAGTGGGGGAAGACTTTAAAAGGAAACCCTTTTTTGAAACAAAAAGATGTTGACCTCGAAAGGCTATATGTCACTTTTCTATCTGAAAAACCAGAACCAACTCTGGTGAAGAGCATTAGGACTCTGGACTACTCACCAGAAGAGTTTGCCGTGGTTGGAAAAGAAGTATACCTGTACTGCCCCGTTGGTTATGGAAACAGTAAGCTATCTAATGGATTTTTTGAATCGAAGCTGAAGGTAATTGCCACTACACGAAACTGGAAATCCATCAATAAGCTTTATGCCCTGGCTCAGACCATTTCGGAAAGATGAGGGATATTTATTGTTTTTGTAGGAAGGAACGTAAGGACAATCAAAGGGACTTCAAATCATTTGCTGAATCGGAGCCGGAGGCTGTTACCCACTACACTTACTGAACTGAGAGCCATAGCGGCTCCAGCAAACATTGGATTCAACAGGAAACCGTTGATAGGATAAAGAACTCCGGCAGCCAATGGTATTCCAATGAGATTGTAAATAAAGGCCCAGAATAAATTCTGACGAATGGTGCGGACCGTCTGCTTTGATAATTTAAAGGCTCTAGGGATTAATAAAAGATCAGAAGAGATGATCGTCATCTTAGCTACATCCATAGCAATATCCGAACCCTTCCCCATGGCAATGCTAACATCGGCCTGGGCCAGGGCGTGAGAGTCGTTTATTCCATCGCCAACCATGACTACAATTTTTCCTTCTTTCTGTAGTTCTTTAATAAACTCAGCTTTCTGAGCAGGCATCACTCCCCCTTTGAAAAACTTTAATCCGATCTCTTTGGCAACAGCAGCAGCCGTTTGGGTGTTGTCGCCGGTAAGCATATATACTTCTATGCCTTCGTCTTGCATTTCATGAATAGCCTGAGCAGAAGTGGGCTTTATCTTGTCGGCAATACCGATAGTGGCCAGCAGCTTTTTATCATCTGTAAAGTAGATTACACTCCTGGCCTTTTTTTGCAAGTCATCACCTGCTTTCAATTCTTCCGCACTTAAACGAATCCCATAATCATCCAGCAAGGAAAGTGTCCCGGCGAGATAAACGGTTTCCTTATATTTTGCAGTTACTCCTTTTCCAGTGATACTTTCAATCCGCTCTATCTTGGCTTGTTTGCAATGATCTTCTTTCAGCTTCCGTGCAATGGCTTCGGCAAGAGGATGCTCTGACTGCGATTCGATTCCAAACAGAATCTCCTTCATTTCTGTATCATCTGAAATGGAGGACGCGGTGATGAATTCAGTCACTTCCGGTTTTCCCTGAGTGATGGTTCCTGTTTTGTCGAGTATGATGGCATTCACCTTTCTGGCAAGCTCCAGGCATTCGGCGTCTCGTATTAAAATTCCTGCTTCTGCTCCTTTTCCTATTCCTACCATGATGGCAGTTGGAGTTGCTAATCCGAGTGCACATGGACAGGCTACAACCAATACAGTGACCAGGGCCAGCAAGGCATGCGTAAGGCTGTTGGCTCCTCCGGAAAAAAACCAGATCAGAAAGCTTAACAAGGAAATTCCCAGCACTACCGGAACAAATATGGAGGCTATCTTATCGACCAGTTTCTGTACCGGAGCCTTGCTCCCCTGGGCTTCCTTTACCATATGAATAATCTGAGCAAGGATTGTAGCCCCACCCACTTTCTGTGCAATAATTCTAAAGCTTCCTTTTTGATTGATTGTTCCGGCAAATACCTGATCTCCGTTTGATTTTTCAACTGCAACAGGCTCTCCGCTGATCATACTCTCATTTACAAATGAGCTTCCGGAAGTCACCACCCCATCCACGGGTATTTTTTCTCCCGGTTTGACAAGCAGGAGATCTCCTGTTTTGATCTGAGCAATAGGAGTTGCGATTTCTTGTCCATCGGTTGTAATCAGGATAACTGTTTTGGGTTGAAGGCCCATAAGTTTTTTAATAGCCGAAGACGTATTGGCCCTAGCTCCTTCTTCCAGCAATTTACCCAGAAGAATAAAAGCGATGACAACAGAAGCTGCCTCAAAGTATACATGAGGCTCCATTCCACGGCGGATCCAGAACCCTGGATAAAAAGTGTTGAAGGAGCTGAATACAAAAGATATTCCTGTGCTCAGGGCTACCAGCGTATCCATATTGACTGTTCCGTGCCGTAATTGTTTGAAGGCATTGAAAAAAAAATTCCGCCCGAACCAGAATACAACAGGAGCACTTAGTCCCATCATGATTAAGTTGCGGTAAGGGAGGTCCATGAAAAACATCCCGATTATAAATACAGGAACAGAAAGGATTATAGAGCCAATTGTTTTTATTCGGAGTTCCCTCAGTTGTATGTTCAGGAGTTCTTCTTTCTCCTTGCCTTCGGAGTCATCCGGAAGTAGATCATACCCGATCGACTGCAGCGCAGTCTTCATCTTAGGCAAGGAAGTTAGTTCAGGATTAAAAGAAACGGTGCCTTCGGAATTTGCATAATTCACATCGGCACTTTCCACTCCCTTTTGCTTAAGAAGAATGTTTCGGGAATTAATCGCACAGGAAGCACAACTCATGCCGGTAACCGTGAATGTCTTCCTGGTGATACTCATCTATTATCCAGGTTTTGAGGCCTTTTATTTCTTTTGTTTATTCTTAAACGCACGGATCGTTGAGCCTGTAGACATCACTATAGGGATATGCCTCCAGTCTTTATATTTTTCTTCCAGCTCGTTCTTTTTAGAATCGTCGGAAGCAGCCAGTTTCATATCAGAGAAATATTGTCTGAAAGCTTCAATCACTTCAATTCCTCCAACCTCACCATGCCCAGGAACCACTTTCTGGATGTCCAGATTTTTCTGGAGCCAATTGAATACATCCAGATAACCATCGGGATCAGCATTTCCGAAGAGTGCAGGAGCTTGTTTGTTCAGGATGACATCACCAGCGAAAAGCATTTTGCGTTTGTGGAGGTATACAACGACGTCACTTTCGGTATGTATGTTTTTGCCCAGATTGATGATTGTTGCGGTATCATCTCCCATTTTAATATCCATCCTGTCCTTTAGCCATATCGTAGGAACGCCTTCTTTGCCGGATTGTTTGATCCAGTTCTCCATGGTATAGTTTCCACCTGCTATAATAGTTTGGCCGACGTAAAATTTGTTGCCCTTCGTATGATCTGAATGGAAATGGGTATTTACCACCACAATGGGTTTAGCTCCTGCAAGTTGTTTTACTTTATCATGAAGCATGATTGCAGCATCACTCATTTTTGTATCGATTACAAGTACGAGGCTGTCGGACACCAGGATCCCTGAATTTCCACCTCCCCCAATCATGAGGGTCAGGTCCTTATCATATTGCACGGTAGTGGTTTGTTTCATGGCCTCCAGAAAAGGCCTCACATAGAGCATAAACAAAGTGCCTGCCGTAACGGCAATGAGGGCGAGAATGATTCCGACCCATTTCAAGACTTTTTTCATTTCGGTGTTTGGTTTAGAGAGCTATTATTACCCTGGCAAAGATAATGAGGATCAGGCGTTCTAGGGGAATTAATCTATTTCTAATGCCATTTTGCAGCCTTCGGCAGGCAATTTGCGTTAAAGGAGCAGTATCCATACTCCCAAATCATGAAAAAGTCCTATTCAATCCTGCTGTCCCTGGTTTCAGGGTTCTGCTTTCAGGTGGCTCAGGCGCAGGAAACGGAAGATTCTGTGAGGTATTATCGGAGGGATTCTCTTGCCGATATCCCCCGGAATCAGTACCCTCCCAACTATTATTACGAGTACTGGAACCAGTATCCGTATGTCTATATGAACTATTATTATTATCCTCCCAATGTTTATTATCCCCCATACGCTGCTTATCATAACCGCTATCCAGAGCACAGGAGCTATTATGGCCCCCGGAGAAGTCATGGCCCAGGACATATAGGCCATGGCCCCCATCCGGTGCCGGTAGGTCATTATAATGCAAGTCGGAGAGGCGGATTCGGAAACTCAGGTCACTCGCGCGGGGCAGCTTCCTGACCCATCACGAATGCTTCTTAATGATGTTGATTCTGTTGTCGCCAGTACTGATGTAAATAATGGCTTGCACGGGAATCACCAAGTTTGAGAGCTATCTGCCAATCACTGAATGAACCCGAGGTGTCACCAGTAGAAAGCTTTGCCACGCCCCTGAATCGATAAGCAATGGCATAGTCAGGGTTGATCTCAATGGCCTTGGAGTAATCTTCCAGAGCCTTAGAATAATCTTTTATGTTATAATAAGCATCTGCCCTTTCGAAATAAGCTTTGGCAAAATCAGATTTAAGAGAAATGGCCTTGGTCATATCTTCTATTGCTCCATCATAATTTTCCGCAATAAATTCATCCTGACCCAGGATGAAATAGTCCTGAGATGTTTTATGCAAACAAGAAGCAAGAGCGATGATCAGAAAAAGACAGGAAATCACTTTGTTCATGATGTGTGTTTTTATGGGGCACAGGAAACTCATCCATGTATTTTTAGCGATCCATACAAAGATAATACCTAAAAGGTCCAAATAAAAAAACCCGTACAGGAATATTTCGATTCCGGTACGGGTTGGTGTAAATGAAGGTGTGTGTCCTACTTAATCAGATTACAGTTTCCTATAAACTTATGCTGCTGGTGGTTTTCATCTTTAACATCAACTTTCCACACATAGGTATCCTGCTGTGCAACTGCGGCTCCATTGTTGGCTTTCCCATCCCATCCCTGACCCCATTGCATGGTTTCGAAGAGGAGATTTCCCCAACGATCGAATATCATGAGATGGTAATGTGCAGGATCAATGCCTGTTCCGTAAGGCATCCATATATCATTCAATGCATCACCATTTGGAGTGAATGCATTCGGAGCATAAAATGTAAAGTCTGGCTTAATGCATACTGGGTGCGTGATACTGTCACGGCAACCGAAATTATTCTTCACCAGCAGGTAAGCGGTATAACATCCGGTGTCGGGGTAGGTGTAATGAGGATTTTGTAACGAAGAGCTATCGTTGCCACCAACATCACCAAAGGTCCAGCTCCAGGAATTTGCATTGGTAGACAAGTCCGTGAAACTGATATTCGGATTAATAATGGTTGTCGGCTGCGGAGAAGCCGAGAATGCTGCCTTTGGCTTTGGATAGGTAGTGACGTAATTTGTTTTAGTAACTACATTTTTGCAGCCATGAATATCGGTAGTTGAATCTTTCACACTAAATGTTCCTGCAGTCTTATAACAATGTGTTATTCCGGCACAGCCAGTTCCTGTGGTACCATCACCAAAGTTCCACACAATGGATGAACAGGCCGGAACGGAAGTTGAAGTAAATGTCACGCATAAAGTAGCGCAGCCCACGGTATCAGGAGCACTGAACGAAATAACAGGAGGGGTATAAATGGTAATGCTCATGATAGACGAATCTGAAGGAGTACCGCAGGCATCTGTGACTATTACAGTATACGTGGTAGGAGCAGCAGGGGTAGCAACAGGGTTCGATATGGTCGTGCTGCTTAATCCGGCAGCTGGTGTCCAGGTATAACTGTATAAATTATTTCCACCTGTAGCACTTGCATGCAGCATTGCCGAACTACCTGGACACATAGAGGTATCAGGGGTTACAGAAGCTTCTATCGGAGGATTCAGGGACAGAGTAACTGTAGCCGGATTGGAAAAACATCCATTGGCGTCCGTAACAACCACGGTATAGATAGAGGTTGCAGCAGGACAAACCGGTGGAGTTACAGGGGTCACGCCTTGTACCCAGGAGTATATATAGCCTGGAGTTCCTCCTGCACCAGTTGCAGTCAGCGGACTGCACTGTGAAATACAAATCCGGGTAGAGGGCATTGGTGTTACTGTTACTTTGGAAGGTTGAGTAATGATGACCGAGTCTTTACCGGTACAACCCGCAGAGTCTTTAACAGTCAAAAAATAAGTGCCGGCTGCAAGATTTTTCACCGAGTCTATTGCCGAACCATTGCTCCAGGCATAGGTATACGGAAGAATTCCTCCTGTTGCACCTGCCAGGGCAGAACCATTGGTGCCCGCGAAACAGGTAGGTGGTTTGATTGCCGAAATGGTTATTGCAGGTCCGGGAGTAACCGTAATGGTTACGGTTGCCGTATTCGTGCATGCACCGTTTGCACCGGTTACCGTATAGGTGGTGGTGACCAACGGAGAAGCCGTCGGATTTTGAGCAGTAACTGAACTAAGACCTGTTGCAGGACTCCAGCTATAAGTAGTAGCTCCTCCGGAAGTGAGCGGAACGCCTTTACCTGCACAGGTAGTGGCATTCGGACCTACAGTAACTACCGGAGCAGCGGCAGAGGTAATATGTACAGAATCAACAGCAGAAAGTCGGTTACAGGATGCATCGATTACATTTACATAATACCAACCGGGACTAAGACCTGTTGCAGTAGCCGTAGTTTGAACAGGTGTTGTGCTCCAGGAATAGGTGTAAGGAGCTGTACCGCTGTTTACGGTTACGGTGGCAGAGTTTGTGGGATTGCAAAGATTGGTATTGGTTACGGTCAGATTCAAAGAACTGCAGGGTGTAAGATTTAGCTGAATGGAAGAAACATAAGAAGTGCCGGTTACATACAGTAAATTGTTCGGTCCAAACTTCAGATCATAAACGGTGCTGGTGGTTGGAATCGTTCCTACCAGATTCAGATTTACATCGTATTGATTAATAACGCTTCCGGCACCCACAAAGACATGATCGCAGGCATCCACCACCAAACCACCGGTTAAATATGGACTGGCACATACCGTAATGCTATTGATTAAAGCTCCAGTTGCTGGGTTCCATCTTTTCAGAACCGATCCGTCATAGGTATATAAGCTGTTCGAATTAACAGCCATTCCATTGAAACCATTTGGATAACTTCCCCATGAAGCAGGAAAATAAGTGGCGCTGCCGGCTTCGATAAATGTATATCCGTCACTTACGGAATAAGTAATAGGTAATAAACTCGGGATCGGAACTTTAACTATAATATTGTCGAAGTTAGTAGGATCCTGAACGGACCGGTCGGTAGCCATGTATGCATTGGCATTATCATCCTGTGCCAGCAGCCCAAAATCGTGAAAAGGTCCGGGACACCCCAGGATGTTAACCGGTGTAACAGTAGTTAGCGTGGTATCGAGCACACAGCCTTGATACGGAAAGGAAGTACCTCCTCCAGCCACTACGAAAGTGTGTGTACATTTATTGTAGATGATCCTCCACATCTCCACCATATTGGGGTTTTGAGGAAGCATCGCCAGTTGAGCTCCTGCCGGACTAACCTTCGCAACCTGTGTACCGGAGGTATTGAACCCATCTGTTATATAAGATACCTGACTGTGTGGGTCCACAGCAAAATCTCCATAATAGGTATTGGCTGATGCAAAAGCAGTCGTGTAGGTCCATTGAATGACTCCGGCTGGATTCAGCATTATTTCCTGAAAAGGAACGGTTCCTCCATACACATAAATATTGCCCAGGTTATCGCAATCGATATCGGTACCATTGTTTATACTAATAAAGGTTGGAACAATCGTCCAGGGATCAATGATGACCGTCTTGCTATGATCGTATGTAGGATTCAGTAAGAATCTAACTTCATTGTGATGAATATCGAAAGAGGATTGTATGGAGCCCCCTCCGTCATATTGAGAAACCGGAGCATGATCTGTAAATGTTCCCATATCGGTTTGAATGAGCGCATTACCACTCGGATCGGTTGATAGAGAAGGATTTCCAAAATACTTCATCCGGATTGCAGAAACATCAGCTCCGGGATGGACGATCAAGGTGTATTTAATTCCGGGCTTATTGGCAGGAAACGTATACTCCACATCGATTCCCGGATAAAGATTTTTATAGGTGATTTTTTCAAAGGCATTCGCAATGATGGTGCTGCTGGTTGTGTTTTTGGGATCAGGGTAGGTGAAGTAATTGCTTACTTTCTTTTCAGCAACAATCGAAACATTGGGATTTGAACCCATCCATTGCATGCTTACTGAGTCAATTCCGAGGATCGTGTTTTCTTCTTCTTCTTCTCCGTTTGCATTTATATCTTTGCCTTTCTCCCTCGCCCGCTCTTCCAGTTCCTGTTTATCAAGCATTTTCCGGGCCCGGTGTCTCCAGGTAACCCCTGAAGGAGTAAAATACATTTCAAGTCCTTGAAGTCGGATGCCGTATTGAACATGATCATTTACCGAAACCGAATGAGCTTCTGTAAAAGGCCTGATCGCATCGAACTGCCCTTTATTCTCTATAAAAACCTTTTGGTCAAAAGCAGAAGCGGTCCATTTCGCAGTACCTGAAGATGGAACCTGTTTGCCGGGACCCGCCTCGAGCAGGAAAGGGATAAGTAGAATTAAGGATAGGATTAAGCCTTTTAGTATATTAAGGTAACTGTATTTAGGAGTCAGTGAAGTCTGTTTCATTTTGTTAGTTGAAAACCCAAAATTTATATAATTTCGCTTAATTCCGGTACTTAAAAGGACGCTATACGAGTCGGTAAACGAATAGTTAACTTATAGGTTACGAAAGATCAGGAATAATTGGCAATCAGGGCTCTAAAAATGAAATGATTATTGGAAATGGAAGAGGCAGGCAGCCCTAAAACGAAGGCAAATCCATGAAAATAATCCAAGAAAACGGACGGAATAAAGGCTCTTGGGGAACTGCAGTTTAGGTCGTTATTGGATGATAATCAACCTGTTGTATTCGGGTGTCAGCTATAAAGCCCCATTCTTTGTGCCGTTTGAAAGGGAGGAAAGTGGCTTGTATGCTGAAATATTGATTATTCGTCGAAAAATTCGTTTTTTTAGTATTTACGGGAAATTCACCGTTATTTAGATCCGAAGTCCGATTACCAGCATGTCATCTACCTGTTCCAGTTCAGATTTCCATTGATCCATTTTTTCAGTAAGAATCTTTTTTTGTACTCTCATAGATTGATCATGAACACTCATCACCAGGTCCTGCATGTTTTTGGATCTGAACTTCTTCCCATCCTTTCCTCCAAATTGATCTGCAAAACCATCGCTGAACAAGTATAACAGGTCTCCTTTAACTAATGAAAAAGAATGTTCTGTAAACGCTTTAGCAAGTCCAGAGCTAACTCCTACTGGTTGTTTATCTCCCTTTATCTCCCGAAGCTTACCCGACTGGATTATCCAGATTGGGTTATTGGCACCAGCAAATTTCACCAGCGTTTCATCCCCGTTTTTTGAAAGGGAAACAAGGGTAATGTCCATTCCATCTTTAGAATCACTGCCTTCTCCCTGTTTAAGAGCTCCGATGATCATTTCTCTTAGTTTATTCAGAACCTCTGCCGGCGCAACGATTCCTTTTTCAATCACAATTTCATTGAGAAATGCGTTTCCGATCATGCTCATAAACGCCCCCGGAACACCATGCCCCGTACAGTCAGCCGCAGCAAGGAGAACAGTATCCTTTTTTTCAGCAACCCAATAAAAATCTCCACTCACAATATCTTTAGGCTGGAAATAGAGGAAGTGTTCCGGGAGTAGTCTGGACAGCAGTGCTTCTTCTGGTAATATAGCTCCTTGTATACGTTTAGCATAATTTATGCTGTCTACTATATCCTTGTTTTTCTCTTCAATAATTTTGTTTTTATCCTGAAGCACCTTTGCCGATTTTTTCTTGATTCGGTATTGATTCAAGGCCAGCAAGCCAAGTGCAACTGAAAGACCGAATGTAACAAAGAAAAAATTCCGGTGCTTTTGTTTGTAGCATACAATCTGATCATCCCCATCGCCTTCAAAGATCTCTGACATGGGTGTATGTTGTGGAGCGGAAGTTATTCGGGCAGGGAAAAAGGAAATGACCGAAGTCAGGAATATTAAAAATGCTTTTTTCATCTGCGGTTAGTTGATAGAAACCTTAATAGAATTCTGCATGTTGTCTTTTTCCAGGATCAGCAGGTAAATCCCTTTTGCAATACCTGCTGCATGGAGTTGAAAGCTATTATTACCCGGTAAAGCAATGCCCTGTTCTTCCAGTATGCTCCGGCCGAGTACATCCGTTAATCGCATCCGGTAAGGGCCTTCGGTATCTCCATTAAACAAAACAGTGGATTCTCCTTCCACAGGATTAGGATATACCCGGATGTCGGTCTTCTGGGACAGCGTGGATTCATTAACGGAAAAGGGACAAGGAGTATAAATAAAACTCACTGGATCGGATGCAATCCCATTGGCGGTTACTACAAGAGAATACGTTCCGGCAGGCATAGAAGGAGGCAATGTAAATTCAGCCGTATCAGCAAGAGCCCCGGTTTGGACTCCTGTACGGTTCCAGTTAAAAGTCCTTGCATAAAAGACATTAGCTCCCTTTGTCAGCCTGATTACCGGATAATTACTGGCACTCTGCCAATCATCCCCATAGGATGTTCCTTCAGATATTCCATTGAACAGTGTTCCTGTTATAGTATAGTTACAAGTTTGGTGTGTAATCTGACTGATGGTTGGTTTCCCTGATAATAAGGGAGAGCCTATGGGTTGATAAACATAATATTGAGGATTACCCTGTTCTGAAATCAAGACGGTGCCATCAGGAAGGTCCAGAAAATTAAAGTAAAAGCAAGGTTGGTTTATGGTCATCCCTCCTCCCGGTGCGCTAACCGGTATATAGGTATTTGTCAGATAATCGAATTCATAAAAAGAGGTAGGAGGTAAAAAGACAGAAGTATCTGTGGTTGGAATCGGAGCTGCTGCGAGGAGTATTTTTCCATTAGGCATCATAGCCATCGGAGCATCGGGAGTACCCAATCCGGATGGAAGATCAGGTCCGGCAGACCAGACACCAGGACTTACTGTTCCTGAAGGAGTATAATAGGCCGTATGACCACTTGCACCTACGAAGAATGACTGGCCATTGGGCAGGAGCATACCTGTTCCTATTTCACCTAATTTCCAGAGGGTATCCGGTACATCAGCATCCCTTACCCACTGATTAACAGAGGGGATATACCTTTCGGTTGCATTATTGGCACTGAAATAGGCATTGTCTATGAACAGAATACTGTTGTCGGGCATCTTTACGAAAGCCGACTCATCCGGACTTCCATGACTGTGGATCGGGCCGGTATAAGAATTCGATGCCGGGTCATAAATGACATCTCCGCTATAGGTTACACCGGGAGCATATACGAGACTCTGAAGTATTCTTCCATCAGGCAGGATTGCAGAATTTGCATCGAACAGGGTGTCGCCAGGGGGAAGNNTGCATCGGAGCAATCGGAGCCCAGCTCCCGTTCACATAACTTCCTCCTGAATCAGGGGTTAAACGCATCCAGACATTTCCGTACCCGTCTGCTCCCCCCGTATAAGTTTTAGCAAGCACTGATCCATCTGATAATAAGATCATCACACCTCCTGCAGTATCCAGCGTTGTTTGAGTGACTGGGGTCCAAGTGCCCTGTGCAGGGATTGAACCGGATGATAAAAGAAGAAATAATAAAAGTCCAAAGGTTGTTGCCCTTCGAATAAGGTTATTCCAACAAAGTTTGAGGAAAGTCATATAGTCAAATATAAACGTATTTTAAGGTAAACAGGGTATAGGGCATGGAATATTGCCATCCTGATCAAACCGTGGAGCTAAGTAGAGCGATTTTTAAAATAATTAACACAAACAAGATCAATGATTTGCAAATAATGATTAAAAAAAGAAATAGCTTGTGTCCGGATTCTGAGTTTGAGTTCGTCATTGAGGTAGAAAACGGAATTACAAACATCTAAAAACAAAACAAAATGGAAAAGTTCATTTATTTATTCAGAGGTGGAGACAATCACGCTCACAATGCAAAAGACTCAAAAGTAGCCGAAGCGAACATGAAGGCATGGATGGATTGGATGGGTAGTCTTGCTCAGAAGGGAATTCTGGCAGGAGGAGAACCTCTTCAACCAACCGGCATGCAGATCAGTGGAAAATCGAAAGTTGTAACCGACGGGCCTTTTATCGAAGCCAAAGAAATGGTGGGAGGATACCTGATCATCAATGCGAAGGATATTAAGGAAGCCGCTGAAATTTCAAAGGGCTGCCCGATCTTCAATGAAAATGGGAAGGTTGAAATAAGGCCTATCCAAAAAATGGAAATGTAATAACAATCTCAGAATTAAAAATCTAAAATAAACAGCATGGAAAAATTCTTGTATTTATTCCGGGGTGGAATGTCAGAGAATATCGGTCAATCCGCAGAAGCCATGCAAGCTCATATGCAGAAATGGATGGGATGGATGAAAACGCTTGAGTCCAAAGGTGTTCTGGTAGGAGGAGAGCCCCTCGACCCCAAAGGAATGCAACTGAGCGGGGTGAATAAAACAATCACTGACGGTCCTTTTGTTGAAGCCAAAGAAATGGTAGGAGGATTTCTCGTAGTGAAAGCAAAGGATATTCACGAGGCTGCAGAACTTGCGAAAGGATGTCCGATTCTCGAGGTAGATGGAAAAATTGAAGTACGGCCCATTCAGAAGATGGATATGCCAAAATAGGAAGACGGGAAGATGAGCCAGCCCGAAAGTAAGGATCCAGGCAAAATAGTAGACCATCTTTTCCGGCATGAAGCCGGAAAGATGGTCGCTGTTTTGACTCGTATGTTCGGGTTTTCGAACATTGAACAAGCGGAAGATGTTGTACAGGACACCATTCTTTCAGCCCTTCATGTCTGGAAGTTTGGCAAAATACCGGAGAACCCAAGTGCCTGGCTTTATCAGACCGCCAAGAACAAAGCAATTGATATGCTCCGGCGTCAACAGGTGAAGCATAAAATTGATTCAGAAATAGCTTATCTGCTTAAATCAGAGTATACCCTTGCTCCAACTGTTTCCGAAATGTTTACTGAGAATGAAATACAGGACAGCCAGCTCAGGATGATGTTTGCCTGTTGCCATCCTTCCATCTCTCCTGAATTGCAGATTTCACTCATACTCAAAACCCTTTGCGGCCTGAGTGTGAAAGAAATTGCAAATGCATTTCTAACCAATGAAGAGACCATCGGTAAGCGCTTGTATAGGACAAAAGAAAAAATCCGGAACGAAAAGATCCCTTTAGAATATCCTGGCGCAGAAGCGATGCCTAGCAGAACAGCATCTATCCTGAAAACACTCTACCTGCTTTTTAATGAAGGCTATAATTCCTCCCATCAGGAGCGACTGATTCGCGAAGATTTGTGTGAGGAGGCTATGCGACTTGCCCTTTTACTTGCAGAGAACGAGAAAACAAGCTTGCCCGAAACCCATGCACTCCTGGCTCTGATGTGCTATCATACCTCCCGTTTCAATTCGCGATTGGATGATAAAGGAATGATTATTCTGCTCAAGGACCAGGATCGAAGCCAATGGAATAAATTCCTGATTACGAAAGGAAATGAATATATGGAACGGTCTGCATCCGGAACGAATGTAAGCGACCTGCATCTGGAGGCAGCTATAGCTTCAATCCATGCTAATGCAATGCATTATGAACAGACTGATTGGAAGTCTATCCTTCGGCTATACGATGTCTTGCTGAGCAGAACAGATAACCCGATGGTGAGCCTCAACAGAGCCGTAGTATGTGCAGAGGTTCAGGGCTTTGAAACTGCAATATCGCTTCTCGAGGAGATGAAAGGCCTGACCGAAAATTGCTACTACAATACCTCCCTCGCCGAAATGTATTTGAATATTGGGAACAAAACAGAAGCGAAAAAACTTCTGGGCAAAGCCCTTTCCCTCACTTCTTCCAACGCGGAGATAGAACTGATACGAAAAAAGATCAATTTGTGTCGCTAAATCGGCTGGAACCCTTTATGATTTCCTGCTTAAAATGCCGTAGATTAGCGGCCGAATGAACAGATTCCTTCTTGCCATCACCTCCTTCTTATATTTTACAATTCAGGCTGACTCTATAGCTCAGACCGTGTTATCGGATTCATTGGTACAGGTACTAAAAACCATCCCGGAGGACACGAATAAGGTCAATAGGTTATTGGACCTCAGTTCCGAATATCTGGATCAGGGGGCTTCAGTCAGGGCAGATTCCGTTGCGCGCTTAGCACTCCAACTATCCACAAAGCTCAGTTATAAAAGAGGACTTGCTCTGAGTTACAATACCATCAGTTACGCCTGTGAAGATCTGGGTAATTATGCAGAAGCAACGAAAGATCAGCTAATAGTCATGAAGTTGCAGGGTGAACTTGGAAACAGAAAAGGAGTAGCCTCTGCCTATAATAGCCTGGGAAATCTCAGTTCCCATCAAGGGAACTACGAAGAGGCACTTAAAAATTATCAGATTTCTTTCCAGATTCAAAAAGAAATAGGAAACAAAAAAGGCATTGCCAATGCGTATACGAACTTCGGAAATATTTATTACTTCCAGGGTAACTTTCCGGAAGCCCTGAAGAGTGGTCTTGCTGGACTTAAAGTCAGGGAAGAGATTGGAGACGAGAAAGGAATTTCTGATTCCTATATCAATGTGGGCTCCGTGTATGTCAAACTGCATAATTTTCCAGAGGCACTCAAGTATTACAATACATCCATGCGGATCAGCCGAAAATTGGGCCTTAAACCAAATATAGCACTGAATTATTTAAGCATCGGTGATGTGAATGAAGCGGTTGGGCAATATGAAGAGGGTATTAAAAATTTCCTAGCCGGTGCTAAAATATTTAAAGAAACCGGTGATAAATACAATCTGGCTTCCTGTTATTATGCCATTGGGTTAGCTCATACGAAGCATGGAGAATTATCAACAGCGCTTTTATACCTGGATACCGCATTCACTATACAGACTTTGACAGGCGATAAGCAGGGACTAGCTTTCACCCTTACCAGATTGGGCGAAACGAATATCCTGCTGAAGGACACAAAAGAAGGAAGAAAAAAAATCAATGAGGCACTCTCGTTGGCAATTCAGTTAAAGTTATTGGAGACAAAGCGCGACTGCTACCTTGCTTTTGCAAGCCTGGACAGCCTGGAGGGAAATTGGAAACAAGCCTTTGCAGATAGCAAGCATTACATTATCTACCGCGACAGTTTAACGAATGAAGCAAATACTAAAAAGACAGTCCAGGCTCAGATGCAATACGATTTTGATAAAAAGGAAGGCTTAGCGAAAGCAGAACAGGAGAAGAAAGATGCACTTGCAGCGGAAGAGAAGAACAGACAGAAAGTAATTACCTATCTCATCAGCTCAGGCTTGATCATAGTCCTGGTGCTCGCAGGATTTATATTCAGGGGCTATCGCCAGAAGCAAAAGGCCAACACTATTATCCTTCAGCAAAAACAAGAAGTTGAAAAATCGAAAGAGGCCATTGAACATCAAAAGCACATCGTGGAAGAGAAGCAGAAAGAAATCCTGGACTCTATCTCCTACGCTCAGAGACTTCAAAAAGCAATTCTTCCAAGAAGAAGAGACATTCACAAATCATTTCCTAATTCCTTTGTATTATATCGGCCCAAGGATATTGTGGCAGGTGATTTTTACTGGTCTTCCACTCCTCGTTCCTCCTCGTTGAATATCACTTTTATCGCAGCAGCCGATTGTACCGGCCATGGCGTTCCCGGGGCCATGGTTTCTATTGTTTGCTCGAATGCACTCAATAGAGCTGTAAAAGAGTTCGGACTAACCGATCCCGGACTGATCCTCGACAAGGTGAGGGAAGTGGTAATCGAGACGTTTGAAAAAAGCGACAGTGAGGTGAAAGACGGAATGGATATTTCCCTGGCGGCTATAGATCAGGTTAAAGGAGAAATAAAATGGGCCGGCGCTAACAACCCGCTTTGGTATATCCAGGGAGGAGAAATGAAGGAAATTACGGCTAACAAACAGGCTATTGGTAAGACCGATAACCCTAAACCATTTACAACACATATACTTAATCTTGACCCGGGAGATTCTATTTATCTGTTTACCGACGGATTCCCGGATCAGTTTGGAGGACCCAAAGGAAAGAAATTGAAATACAAAAAATTTCAGGAAATTATTGTTCAGAAACATGGAAGTTCATTCATGGATTTGAAAAAAGAGCTCGAAATTACTTTTGACGACTGGAAAGGCGAGCTTGAACAAATAGATGATGTATGTGTTATTGGAATAAAAATATAAATTTATAAGTCATTCTAAATTAAACACAAAATGAAAATTTCAAATCATAAAATCCTGATCACGGGTGGAGCAAGCGGAATAGGTTATGGCATTGCAGAACGCTTTGTGAAAGAAAAAAATACGGTTATCATTATCGGCCGAAGAGAGTCGTCGTTGAAAGAAGCGAAAGCAAAAATCCCGGCGCTCATTACACGACAGTGCGATATTTCCTCTTCAACAGAAAGGATCGAACTCTTCAATTGGATCTCCAAAGAACATCCTGACCTCACCGTATTAGTGAATAATGCCGGGATTCAACAGTGGATGAATGTAACGGATGCTGATTTCTACCAAAAGGCCAAAGATGAAATTGCGGTCAATATTGAAGCTCCTCTTCACCTTTCTTCTTTGTTCCTGCAGTTGAAATCATTGAATACAATCATGAACGTAACTTCCGGGTTATCATTCGTTCCTCTTATTAAAGTACCCGTCTATTCAGCTACCAAAGCTTTCTTCCACTCCTTTACACTTTCATTAAGGGCTCTCGCAAAACCCAAAGGTGTGGAGGTGGTTGAAATTATTCCTCCTGCACTCAACACAGACCTCGGCGGAAAGGGCCTGCATGATCAGGCTCCTCCTGTGAGTGATTTCATTGATTCGATCTTTGCACAGCTTGCCGAAGGATCTGATGAACTTACTTTTGGCTTCAGTGAGAACATGAGTAAGGCAGGACAGGAAATCCTCGGTGGCACCTTTAAACGAATGAATCAACTCTGAGCAGACCATCCTGTTTATTAACGCGCTCCTTCTGAATCAAGTGTGCGGGCCTTCATTTATTTTTACAGAAGGCAGCAGAGAAGTCATCAATCTCTCCGATTACTTTCGTAACTTTAAGCATGCGAAAAGGATTTAAATTCAAACCATACCAAGCCGAGGAGCTGAGTCCGTTTGATAAGCTTTTCTCTGTTTTTAAAGAACTTATTGTCCATACCTCCGGCGACTTTGATGAAGCTATCTCCTGGCTTCTGGAGCTGGATAAAGAATACAAACTTACCACCCCTGAATATTCAATTGAAGATTTTATTGAAGACCTTAAAAAGAAAGGCTATATCCGTGAAGAGGGAAAGAAAGATGGGACCGGAGGAACAGTACTTACCGGCAAGATGGAACGGGCTATCCGCCAGGCAGCCCTCGATCAGATTTTCGGAAGCCTGAAACGCAGCGGAGGCGGAAACCATCGAACCAACTATAATGGCAGAGGAGATGAGCATACCGGAGAGTTCAGAGAATTCAGATATGGAGACCCTCTGGAGCAAATTTCTATGACAGAGAGTCTGAGAAATGCGCAGGTTTCTCATGGCATCGACGATTTTGGCCTGGATGAAAAAGACCTGGTGGTGGAAGATACATTCCACAAATCACAGATGAGTACGGTGCTCATGATCGATGTAAGCCATAGCATGATTCTTTACGGAGAAGACCGTATAACCCCGGCCAAAAAAGTTGCCATGGCCATGGCTGAATTGATCAAGACCCGATATCCGAAAGATACACTGGATATCATTGCCTTCGGAAACGATGCCTGGCCTATTGAAATCAAAGATCTTCCTTATCTACAGGTAGGACCCTTTCATACAAACACCGTAGCGGGGCTTAACCTGGCTATGGACATTCTTCGGCGTAAACGGAATACAAACAAACAGATCTTCATGATCACTGATGGGAAGCCCAGCTGCCTAAATGAGCCTGGAGGGAATTATTATTTCAGCTCTGTTGGACTCGACCCCCGCATTGTTGAGAAGTGTTATACAGCCGCCCGCCAAGCCCGGAAACTACATATACCTATCACTACCTTTATGATTGCCCGGGATCCTTATCTCCAGAGCTTTGTGAGGGAGTTTACGGCTGTCAATAATGGCAAGGCCTTTTATACCGGTCTGAAGGGATTAGGACAAATGATATTCGAAGATTATAAACAGAACAGAAGAAAAAACATCAAAGGTTAATTCTTATTATGGAAACAAAAGCACCGGCCGTTAAGACCCTCGGAGAACTGAAGAAGTCAGGATATAAAAGTAAAAGCATCAAGGATGAACTAAGGGAAAACCTTATTGACAAGCTGAAGAATAAGGAACAATCATTCGAAGGAATTTACGGGTATGAAACAACCGTTATCCCAGAGCTCGAAAGGGCTATTCTCAGTCGCCACCACATCAACCTCCTTGGATTAAGAGGGCAGGCCAAGACGCGTCTTGCCCGAATGCTTCTCGACCTGTTGGATGAGTGGATGCCTGTTGTGGAAGGCTCTGAAGTGAATGATGATCCTCTTGCTCCTCTCTCCCGCTACGCCAAAGATCTTATTGATAAAGAGAAAGATAAAACTCCCATTGCCTGGGTACACCGGAGTGAACGCTTTGCGGAGAAGCTTGCAACTCCCGATGTAACCGTTGCAGATCTGATTGGAGATGTGGACCCTATCAAAGCAGCAAATCTGAAACTTTCTTATTCTGACGACCGGGTCATCCACTTTGGGATGATTCCAAGAGCGAACCGATGTATTTTTGTGATTAATGAACTCCCCGATTTGCAAGCCAGGATTCAGGTAGCACTTTTTAATATCCTTCAGGAAGGAGACATCCAGATCCGGGGTTTCAAGCTCCGCTTTCCGCTCGACCTGCAGTTTGTGTTTACTGCTAACCCCGAAGATTATACTAACAGAGGAAGCATTGTTACTCCACTGAAAGACCGGATCGGGTCTCAGATTCTGACTCATTATCCGGAGAGTATTGAAACAGCAAAAAGGATTACTGCTCAGGAAGTCAAATCAGATGAGGGAAGAAACAAACAGATTCATGTACCTAACCTTGCTAAAGACCTGATTGAGCAGATTGGTTTTGAAGCCAGGAAGAGTGAATATGTAGATGTGAAGAGCGGGATCAGTGCCCGAATGAGTATTTCCGCTTATGAAAATCTGGTCAGCGCTGCTGAGCTCCGCATGCTCCAGCAGGGAAAGAAACAGACGATTGTGAGGCTTGGAGATTTTGCAGGAATCATTCCTGCACTAACCGGTAAGATGGAAATAGCTTATGAAGGAGAGCAGGAGGGGGCTCGTTTTGTGGCTGAGCATCTCATTCAAGCTGCTGTAAAAACCATGTTCGATTCCATGTTCCCTAAAATTACAAAACTGGAGAAGAAAGAGGTGAAGGGGCCTTATCATGAAATTATTGCATGGTTTATTAATCTTACAGAAGATTTTGAACTGACAGAAAATATGAGTGATGAGGTTTACCGTAAGCAGCTTGATAAAGTGCAGCCGCTGAATGATCTCCTGGATAAATACCAACCCGTTAAAGATGTTGCGGAACGTAATTTTCTGAAAGAGCTCATCCTTTGGGGGCTGGCCGGGAACAATAAACTAAGTAAGATTAAGATCGACGACGGATTGGGGTTTACGGATGCTTATAATAATTTACTGAACAATCTTCAATAAAAGGCTATTTGATTGCGGGGAAATGCATCAAGAGGAGTGGAGTTGTTAATACATCAACTGCAGATATCCTTTAACATCATACTTCTTCCCATCACAACCCTGGGCATGGAGGATAAAGTAATAAGTTCCCATAGAAGCTTTTTCGCCTGCAAGGGTACGTCCATCCCAACCTTCATTGGAGGCATTGATGTTGGCCATACCTACTCCCCAACGGTCGTATATTTTAAGACTGAACTCACACAGGCCTTGTGATTTAATAAAGAAGATATCATTGCTTCCATCCCCATTGGGTGTAAAGATGTTTGGAATGATTACCCAGGATAATACTTCATTTACGGTAATCACTTCAGAGTACGTGCTCGGGCATCCATTGGTGCTTTGCATTACGACCGTGGCGGTATATACACCCGGTGTGGTGTAGGTATGAGTAGGGTTGATTCCGGTTCCTGTTGTTCCGTCACCGAAGTTCCAGTTCCAGGTACCCGGATTGCCGCTGGAGCTGTCTTGCAACACCACTGTAAGCGGTGCATAACCGGAGGTGCTGTCACTTCCGAAATGGGCAGTGGTATTATCCACAGTAAGAATGGTGGTAGCAACGGATGTTCCGCAGTTGTTGATAGCAGTTACTGAATAAGTTCCGGCAACAGAAACATAAATAGATGGGGTAGTCGCCCCGGTGCTCCAGGAATAGGTAGAGCCTCCGCTAGCGGAAATCAGAACGGAATCTCCTTTGCAAACAATCTGGTTTCCACTCACCGCAGCAATGGGATGAGGTGTTACTGTAACATCAAGAGTTGTTGAAACAGATCCGCAGGAATTGGTAACGGTTACAGTATAGATACCATTTACACTGGCTGTAAGTGTATCGGTGGTTGCTCCGGTATTCCAGCTGTAGGTTCCTCCACCGGCAGCCTGCAAGAGTACATTTCCTCCGATACAGAAAGTGGTTGGCCCGCCTGCGGTGATGGTGGGCACAGGAGGAAGACCAGTATTGGAAAGAGTAATCGTGTCGTTTGCCGTACATCCGTTAGCATCACTCACTATGCAAGTATATAAACCGGCTCCGATACCTGTTGCGGTAGGAGCGTTTCCTCCGGAAGGCGTCCAGGAATAAGTATATGCACCGGTTCCTCCGGACGCGGTTGCATTCGCTGATCCATTGTTTGTGCCGCAGGTACTTCCAGTGCCTGTGGTTGAAGAGGTCAGAAGCGGAGGCTGAGTGATCGAGAATGTGGCACTGTCTTTACATCCATTGGCATCATAGACCAAACACGTATAGTTTCCTGTCGTGAGTCCGCTGGCAGTGGCATTGGCGCCACCACTGGGTGACCAGGAATACGTGTACCCGGCAGTTCCTCCACTCATGGTGACGGAGGCAATACCATTCGATCCTCCATTGCAGGAGACCGCCGTTGTGGCAGGAAGAATAGATAGTACACCGGGTTGGGTAATATTTGCTATCTGGGTAGTCAAGCAATTATTCGCATCATGAATAGTACAGGTATAGCTTCCCCCGCAAAGGCCCGCAGCGGTATCTGCAGTTCCTCCTGCAGGAAACCAGGAATAGGTATACGGTAGTGCTCCGCCGCTGGCTGTTACCTGAGCAAAACCATTGCAGGAAGCATTGCACGTTGGATTGACTGAAATATTCAGAGTAGCCACAGGACCTCCGCTGTTATTAATGGTTACCGTATAGGTCTGAGGGCAGTTATGTGCATCTGTTACAACCACTGAATAAGAACCTGCAGTCACTCCGAAAATGGAATCCGTTGCTCCTCCTCCGGCCCAGCTATAGGTATATCCTGGTGTTCCTCCACTTACATTGACAACGGCACTTCCGTTGGAGGTGTTACAGCTTGCCGGCATGGAAGATGCCGTACTCACAATCATGGCTGGAGGATCGGTGAGTACCAATGTTTGTGTGGTGATACATCCGGTGGCATCGGTGATCGTACAGGTGTATATTCCTGCGCACAGCGTAGATGGTGTAGCAGCCGTATTTCCTCCGGAGGGAGACCAGGAATAGGTGAGTGCTCCTGTTCCTCCTGTTGCTGTGACATTGGCAGAGCCAGAGCAGGCTGCATTGCAGGAAGAGGGGATTCCGGCAGATGCTGATACGGTCGGAGCTCCGGTATTGGTTATGACTACCGTTACAGATGCGGGATTGGAAGAACATCCATTAGCGTCTGTAACAAGTACTGTATAAGTGGTGGCGTTAAGACCGGTTACGGAGCTTGTTCCCTGACCAGTTCCTACAGGTCCTCCGGTCCACGAATAAGTATATGGCCCTGTCCCGCCACTGGCGGTGACAGAAGCACTACCGTTTGATTGTCCACAGGTGGCTGGCGCTGTTTGTGCTGCAACGCCTGACACCACTGTTGGATTGGTAAGCACCACTGTCTGAGAAGTCTGACATCCGGATGCGTCTGTAACGGTACATGTATAGGTATTTGCACAAAGAGTTGCTGTTGTTGCAGAGGCGGTTCCTCCGGCGGGCGACCAGGAATAAGTAAGTGCTCCGCTTCCTCCGCTTGCGATAACGCTGGCTTGGCCCGTGCAAGCTCCGTTACAGTTAGGGCTTGTTCCATTGGATGAAGTGATATTTGGAGCAAGCGCATTATTGATGAGTACAGTAAATGGAAGAGAGCATCCATTATTATCTGTTACTGAAACAGTATAGGTTCCTGCCGTCAATCCTGTAACACTTGCTGTTCCCTGGCCCGTACCTATCGGCCCTCCGGTCCAGGAGTAGGTATAAGGTGTGGCACCACCGCTCGGAGAAACGGAAGCAGCTCCGTTCGCTTGTCCGCAGGAAGCAGGGACGGTTTGTGTGGGTGTTGCTGTGATGATTGCCGGATCGGTTACGGCTACAGTTTGTTGAGTGCTACAACCGCTTGCATCAGTTATAGTGCAGGTGTAAGTATTTGCGCAAAGGGTAAAGGTGGTGGTGGCCGCATTTCCGCCAGAGGGAGCCCAGGAATAAGTCAGTGTTCCTGTTCCTCCGGAAGCAGTGACATTGGCTGAGCCTGTACATCCTCCATTGCATAATGGATTTGTTCCGCTAGAAGAGTTGACAGTAGGTGCTCCTGAATTGGTGATTGCAATGGTACTGGTCTGAGAACAAGCACTTGCATCAGTCACGGTCACGGTATACGTAATGCCTCCTGTTAAACCGGTAACACTGGTTGTTCCTTGTCCGGTTCCTACTGGTCCTCCGGTCCAGGAATAGGTTAATGTTCCTGTACCTCCACTAGCAGTTACAGAAGCAGTCCCATTCGACTGACCACAGGTTGCGGCACCCGTCAGAGCAGCAGAGGCGGTAACTGGCGATGGATCCGTAACGGCAACGGTTTGTGTAGTCTGACATCCTGTTGCATCGGTGATGGTACAGGTATAAGTATTTGCACAAAGATTTGCCGGAGTGGTTGGGTTCGTTCCTCCGGCAGGAGCCCAGGAATAAGTAAGTGTTCCGGTTCCTCCGGAAGCGGTTATGCTGGCTTGGCCTATGCATCCACCATTACAAACAGATCCTGTGCCGAGTGAGGAGTTAATAACCGGGCCTCCGGTATTATTGATGATCAGTGTGAAGGGGGTGGAGCATCCGAGATTATCTGTAATCGTGATGGTGTAAGTCGATGCATTCAATCCGGTTACAGAGGAGGTTCCTTGTCCGGTAGCTACCGGGCCTCCAGTCCAGGAATAAGTATAAGGTCCAGTTCCTCCTCCGGCCGTAACAGAAGCGGTTCCATCACTCTGGCCACAGGTAGCGGGACTTGTAATCACCGGTATGTTTGTTACTGCTGCCGGGTTTGTGATGACAATACTCTGTGTGGTTGTACATCCTGTTGCATCGGTGATGGTACANNTCGGTAACAGTGACGGTATAGGTAGTGGCTGAAAGTCCGGTTACGTTTGTGGTATTCTGTCCGGTTCCGATCGGCCCGCCACTCCAGAAATAAACATAAGGTCCCGATCCTCCGCTTGCAGAGACAGAAGCAGCGCCATTCGACTGGCCACAGGTTGCGGTACTCGTTTGTGTAACGGTGGCTATTACCTGGGAAGGTTGTGTAACCACAACGACCTGATTAGTGGTACATCCGCTTGCATCGGTAATTGTACAGGTGTAGTTTCCTGCACAGAGATTGCCAGGGGTAATATGGCTGTTGCCACCGGAAGGCGACCAGGAATAAGTCAGCGTACCTGTTCCGCCCGAAGCCGTAACACTTGCTGAACCGGAGCAGGAGCCATGACAGCTAGGTGCCGCAAAAGTGGAGGCGGTTACATTCGGTCCTGCGGTATTACCAATAACAACCGTAGATGTTTTCAGGCAGCCGTTCGCATCGGTAACTGTGACAGTATAGGTAGTTCCTGCAGTGAGTCCGGTAACGCTGGTTGTTCCTTGTCCGCCCCCTACCGCACCTCCAGTCCAGGAGTAGGTAAGCGTACCTGTTCCACCACTGGCTGTCACAGAAGCACTTCCATTAGCTTGTCCGCAGGTACCGCTCGCAATTTGGCTGGCAGTAGCCGTAGGTCCTGAAGTGTTGCCTACCGTTGCCGAAGTGGAGAATGTACATCCATGAGCATCTTTGACGATAACCGGATAAGTCCCCGCTCCCAGATTATTGAATGTTGTTGTTGAAGCAAATCCGAGGCTATTGAAGTTATAGGTAAAAGGCCCTGTTCCTCCAGTCGTTGCTCCGATGGTCACACTTCCGGTTGTTCCACCGCAGTTCGTATTGGTGGGTGTGGTTACCAATGCAGTTGGTCCCGCATTGTTTCCGATTATTACGTTAGTGGTATAGGTACAGCCGTTTGCATCTTTTACAATGACAGGGTATGTGCCTGCCCCGAGGTTATTGAAGACGGTAGTTCCTGCATATCCAAGACCATTGAAATTATAAGTGAAAGGACCAGTTCCACCGGTGGTCGCTCCGATTGTAGCACTTCCTGTTGTGCCACCACAGCTTGTATTGACGGGTGTTGTAGCGAGAGCAGTGGGGCCGGGATTATTTCCGACGACTGCTGAAGTGGAGAAAGTACATCCATGTGCATCTTTTACAATAACCGGATAGGTTCCTGCTGCCAGGTTATTGAATGTGGTGGTACCTGCATAACCGAGACTATTGAAGTTGTAGGTAAACGGTCCTGTTCCGCCGGTTGTAGCACCGATCACAACTGTTCCGGTTGTTCCTCCGCAGCTTGTATTCGTTGGTGTGGTGGCGAGTGCAGTGGGCCCTGGATTGTTTCCTACGACAACAGAAGTGGAATAAATACATCCATTAGCATCTTTCACAAGTACAGGGTAGGATCCTGCAGCCAGGTTATTAAAAGTGGTAGTGCCTGAATAACCGAGGCTGTTGAAATTATAGGTAAAAGGTCCTGTTCCTCCAGTCGTTGCTCCAATCACAACCGTTCCGGTTGTGCCTCCACAGTTGGTGTTTGTTGGTGTTGTTGAAAGAGCAGTAGGCCCCGGATTATTTCCCACCACCACATTGGTAGAATAAATACATCCATGTGCATCTTTTACAAGTACCGGATAAGTTCCTGCAGCCAGGTTGTTGAAAGTAGTGGTGCCCGAATATCCAAGACTGTTGAAGTTATAGGTAAAAGGACCTGTTCCTCCGGTTGTGGCACCAATGGTTACACTTCCAGTAGTCCCGCCACAACTGGTATTTGCTGGTGTTACCGCTAAGGCAGTAGGTCCTGGATTGTTTCCGATGGTGACGGTAGTGGAATAGGTACAGCCATTTGCATCTTTAACAATCACCGGATAAGTTCCTGCCGCAAGGTTATTATAGGTAGTGGTTCCTGAGTATCCTAAACTGTTGAAGTTGTATGTATAGGAAGGTGTACCTCCTGTGGTAGCCCCAATAGTCACACTACCGGTGGTTCCTCCGCAGCTTGTATTGGTTGGAGTGGTTGCCAACGCAGTAGGGCCGGGACTCGAACCTATCACTACCGTAGTTGTATAACTGCATCCCCCGGCATCATCTACCACAATGGTATAGGTTCCGGCGGCCAAGTTGTTGTAAACAGTGGTGGATGAAAAGCCCCCACCGTTAAAGTTGTATAAATAGGATGGTGTTCCGCCGGTGGTAGCTCCGATCGTTACAGATCCATTGTTTCCTCCACACGATGCGTTGACATGAGTGGTAGCCTGGGCGGTAATTCCTCCCACTAATGAGCAGGCGCTTTGAGGGACGTCCGGGGTGTTTGCCGCGCCTGGTGTTCCATCGGTACTAAGTGCCACATATATGCCTCCGGCCTGAAGGGCGATGCAGTGACTACCGGTAGTACCATTGAAAGTTGCATTTACATTGTTCGGTGAATCGGGAATGGTAATGCCAGCAAGGGCTCCGCAGCCGGAGCCAGCTACTGTATTAGCAGGATAACAATTTGGATCATTTCCGCTGTTCCAGGAGACGGACGCAATCAATGCGCCAGTAGAAGAAATCAAAGATACCTGCCCGCTTTTATCTACCAGGTTACCCGGGATGATTCCTCCGTTTCCGGTAGTAGTTGCAGTATTCGTAGAAAGGTTAGGTGGTCCTCCGGCTGGGTTGTCCCATGCTGGTCCGCCTATCGGTAAAGGTCTCCACCCTCCTGAACCGGAAGTTTTCCCTGCTCCCCCAATGAGATAGTAAGCACAGGGTGCAAGGGTGGTTCCGGCAGGAATTACAATCGTAAAGCCTTCATAAGAGCCGACATTCACTATACGGGCGAATACGATCACATCACAACCGATATTCGCAGTACAGGGACCCATGTTATAGAGTTCAATAAATTCACCTCCCTGTGCTGCATTACAACTGGGACAGGTAGGAGCTATACCCAGTTCGTTGATAACCACCTGAGCATGGGAAACCCTGATGCCCGATAACAGCAACAGGAGAACAAAGAGGTATCGGTAACTACAGGTTGATGTGTTACTCATTCTAAGGAATGTAGATCTGGGTGCGATATAGAAGACTGATTAGTTCTGACGAAATTATGAAATATGCAATGTTAAGACTCCAAATGGGCATTACCATTGGGTTAAAAAAATCAGATCAGTGTGTGTTGGCGAGGTCTGATCTCTAAAACTCTATTGTACTTTAAAATAATCGGGACCGCTTCAAGGAGAGGGCCACCAACTTCCTCCAAGGTAGGTTATTTGGATGGATTCTCCAAATTTAGGAATGGCTCAAATTGCGCTTTATCTTGGGGAAGAGGACACTCTTTTGCCATTATATATGTCTTTTTTAGCAAGAAAAGATGTTTTTTGGAAGGTTCTTGCCACAGATGTCCAAAATTTTCAGATAAATATAGACGAGATGAACTTTTAATCCTTGAGGTTAAAATCTGTCCATTGCCATTTAATCACTCTCTTATCCGCAGAAATCGGAATGCAGGTAATCGGTATTCCGATTTAGGAGGCGTCAACCCAAAAAGTAGAAATCGGTACTCTGGTTTCTTAAATACTTTTGGACTAGTTAACTAATGGTTCACACCTCAAAGCGGATACTTCATATAATAATTTTTCAATTCTTTTTTCTCTGCTCTATCTTTCTTGCCTGTAAACTAAAACAGGGGAGAAAAACAACAACGTTATGCAAGAACTAATTAAACTATTTGAACGGGAAAAACGAGCCTCCCAATCAGATCAAACACTAAAAATCAATACAGAAGAAGCGAGGGGCCTGCAATTCATGAAAGCACACCGGTTTATGCTGTTTGAAAAATCAGGAGGATATTTCGAAATTGATTTCGAAAAAACACAAATTGAAGCCGGGATGATTTATATAATCCCTGAAATGCATTTTGTAAATGTGCAATCCGACTATGAAGGAAATTTTATCTGGATTGACCTGGAAGATTCTTCACTGAGTGCTTCCTTCAGAAAGCTGGTGTATATGGTTAAGTACAAGGAAACAAAGTCCATTCCTTCGAATCGTATGAATGATTCCCGGCTCATCGGAAAGCTCATGGAGTCCGTTCCGGTGATTAACAAAAGAGAAAACCCATTCTGGTATTTTGCTTCTTGTTGCTTCCCCGAGGAAATACTAGCAGAACTTGGTAGTTACAAAACGATAACAATGCACTACCTGGATTATGCAGAAAATTTTCTGAAAGAGCTCAAAGGCATGCAGTTGTCACATCAGTATTGCACGGTGGGGAATCTGGCCCAGGTATTGACAATTCATGAACGCACCATGAACCGGTTTTGCACATTTGCTTTTGACTCTTGTCCGAGCAAAATCATTCAATATCATTTACTTCAGAAATCCAGGTTCCTGATCAGCAAATCTTTTTCTGCCCGGGAAATTTCAGAAAAACTAGGATTTGCGGATGTCTATACGTATAGCCGGTTCCTGGGTAATAAAGCTTTTTCATTATAATAAGACCCCATACTATACTATCCCAAAAAATAAAGGTAAATTTATACTTCCTATTTAGCGGGTAGCCATGAAAAGACTTTATCAATGGTTGTTGCTTTCCCTTCTGCTTCCTGCCACCTCTTATGCTACCCATAATGTGGCCGGAGAAATAACATATAAGTCGACCGGAGGTGCGTGCCATGAATACGAAATCACAATAGTTACTTATACCGACAGAACATCTAATGCCGATCGTTGTCAGCTGCCGATTGATTTTGGAGATGGTTCTGCTCCTCAGTTGGTAGATCGTTCCACCCTTCTGGGGGAATCTGATCCTAATATCTGTCTTCATCCATTTCCCGGCTGTTCTAATTGTGACTCAACATTGAATTGTGGTTCTGCCGGGTGTGGAATAGCTGTAGGTCCTAACTATCCTAATTATAAAAAAAATTATTATCACGTTGTTCATACCTATCCGGGTTCTGGTCTTTATATCATCTCCATGAGAGACAAGAATCGAGTCGCCGGGGTTTGTAACATCACCAATTCAGTAAATGTGCAGTTCTATTTGCAAACAGAGCTAATCATCAATGATATCCTTGGATGTAATCAGTCTTCTCCATTGCTGAGCACCATTCCGCTCGACAGGGCCTGTGTGGGCCATTGTTTCTATCACAACCCCGGTGCTTATGATCTTGATGGAGACAGCCTTTCCTATTCGCTTTCTTCCTGTTATGATACCACCCAGGCTCCGCTGGTAGGCTGGTTTCCCTTGGATCTCACCCCAGGCGGTACATTAAGTATCAATCCGGGTACAGGACTTATGGAATGGTGTTCTCCTCCAAGTATCTGCATGTATAATATCGTAATCAAGGTTACCAAATGGAGAAAATGGCAAGGCTCCTGGTTTGAAATGGGTTATGTGATGAGAGATATGCAAATTATTACCGGGACCTGTCATAATGATAATCCTATTATAGATCCTTTACCTGATCTTTGCGTGCTGGCCGGAACACATATCCATTTCCCCGTTACCGGGCATGATCCCATTGCTGCCAACCAACTTAATATCTCCGCGGCCGGAGATGCATTCAACGTCATTGCCCCTGCCGCAACATTCCCTACTCAACCCGGTGTTGGTGTTTTCGGTACCAATCCAATAACCGGACAATTCAACTGGCAAACCACCTGTGATCATATCCGCAACTCCCCTCACCAGGCTACATTCCGTCTGGAGAATAACGACAGTAGCGACCCGTTAACTCCTATTCACCTGTTGAGTTATACCACCGTCAATATCACTGTTATCGCTCCTGCTGTTACAGGCCTTACCGCGGTTCCTTTTGGTTCTGCCATGCATCTTCATTGGGATCAGGAAATTTGTAACCCTGTTCCCAATCCGTTTATGCAGTATGAAGTTTACCGAAGGATAGGATGTGATACCAATAACCCCGGACCTTGTACTACCGGAGTGCCTGCTTCCTGGGGTTATACCCTGATCGGGACCACACCTGTGGGGCAGATTGGAGATACTTCTTTCATTGACAATAACGGAGGGTTCGGATTGGCCGCCGGTGTTGCTTACTCCTACAGAATTGTTGCACTGTTTGCCGATGGAGCCGAAAGTCAGCCTTCTAAGAACACCTGTGCGGAACTGAACCGGGATACCCCNNTTGCTTATCCGGGTCCCTATACATTGAAGATCTACCGGTCTAACGGAATGAACCTGACTTCTCCTGCTCTGGTGAAAACGATCACCGGAAATTTCCTTTATAACCTGACTGATTCCCTATATGACATCCTCCCGGTATTGAATACGCATGACAGTGCCTGGTCATACCGTATTAATTTTTACGGAGGAACCAATGATACCCTGATCGGCTCTTCTCAGAAAGCCTCTTCTGTTTATCTTACCCTTACACCTTCCGACCGAAAGATTACTTTATCCTGGAATGAAAATGTGCCGTGGACAAATTATAAGTATAAAATATATAAAACCGATCCTGCTTTATCTCCTTACCTATGGACTCAGATCGGAACCAGTACTACACAGAGCTACGCCGATTCAAACCTGATCAATCATCATACGTATTGTTATTATGTCGCCTCTTATGGATCTTATTTTAACGCAACTCTTCCCGACACCTTGCTGAACAGATCACAACGTACTTGTGCAGAACCGATAGATAATACACCTCCATGTCCTCCCATACTGTCAATTAGTTCTAATTGCCTGGCTTTCTCCAATCAGCTTAGTTGGACAAACCCGAACCACCATTGTGCAGATGATGTGGTGACCTACAACATCTGGTATGCGCCTAATGCCACCGATCCGATGAATGTGATCCAAACGGTTACTTCCAGTTCCGACACCATTCTCTCCCTTAACGGCCTTGCATCAGTGGCGGGTTGTTATGCCGTTACCGCTTTAGATACCGGCAGTGTTAACCAGAGCGTGTTGAGTAATATTGTCTGTATAGACAATTGCCCTTTCTACGAATTGCCGAATGTCTTCTCCCCGAACGGAGATAATGTGAATGACTTTTTCAATGCGCTTCCTTACCGTTACATCAAAAGCGTAGATATGAAAATCTATGACCGCTGGGGCGTGCTTGTCTTTGAAACCAGCGATCCTCATATTCACTGGGATGGTAAGTCCATGCAAAGCGGCAACCTCTGTGCCGATGGCGTGTACTATTATTTATGTCGGGTCAATGCAGAACGGTTGGGTGGAATTGAAAGCTACATGCTGAAAGGATTTATACAGCTCATTTCTTCCCCTGATCATAACAGATAAAAAGTTCAGTGCTTTTTAGAAACAGCTACAGGCCAAAAACAAGCCGTTCGCCATTCCAAACACGCAGTTCCCTCAATTTCATCCCCCTTAACCGGATTTTGGTTTATATTGTATGAGTTTTAAATCCACTGACCCGGCCTGCGTGTGAAATCTTTATTGTTTGCTGTTTCGCTTCTATGTTTTTCAATCTATCTCCGGGCGCAGCAACCTGTTTTCCGAAACTACACTTCAAAAGACGGGCTTCCAAGTAATGAAGTATACTGCGTACTAAAAGACTCCAAAGGATTTCTATGGTTCGGAACGGATGGCGGGGTAAGTCGCTTTGATGGATATAACTTCCGGAATTATACATCTGTCGAAGGTCTTGCTGATAATACAATCTTTGGAATGCAGGAAGATAAGCATGGCAGGATATGGTTCCGCTCCTTTTCCGGAAGGCTATCTTATTGGGCGAACGACTCCATCTACTCTATCCGGGCCAACGATAGCATAGTTTCCTACCTTGGTAATTCTCTGGTCACTTCCTTTTACATAGACAGTGGGGATACCATCTGGTGTGGACTTCGTGCCAGTCTTGGATGTTTCAAAATACTTCCTGGTTATACAGAAAAGGAACTCAAGTATATTAATTTGAATATAAAAGGAACCTATATAATGCGCCTCGAAGGAGATCATGTGATTTGTGGAAATGTCCTTGGCAAAAATATTGAGACTCCATGGTATTTTATGTTCAACCGGGAAAAGTTAACGGGACAGTCCTTTCAAAGCACCAGCCGGATAAAAAACCTTCGGGCTGCAGGAATAGGAGAGGGCCGGGTGCTGATAACAAATGGAAGAAACATAGTCCTTTGGAGCGGGTCTTCCACTTTCGAACTTCCGGAACTTCAGAAATTGGTCCGAACGGAAGTATCCTTCATTAAACAGGAAGGAACCCAGTTCTGGATAGGTTCATACGGAAGTGGAGTGAGGTCCGTAAGTATTGTAAAGGATAAAATGATTGCCGGTTCAGCTGCTTTGCTGAATGGTCTTACTGTTACTGACCTAGGATGGGATAACGAAGGAGGGACCTGGTTCACTACTTTGGAACAAGGGATCTATTATGCTTCAGCAGATCATTTCATGATCAAAACTTCAGTGGCTGACAGTGGTCAGTTTACACGGATGAAGTTAACCGCACTCCGAAATTGTCTCTTGTCGTCCCAGGCGAACGGCAAAGTCAATCTTTATTATCCCGATTCTACGCTGAGAAATATCCCTGTCGAGTCTCCAAAGCTAAGAGCTGTACTAGCCGCAGAGGGAACCCCGTTTCCGATTATATTTAATACAGGAAAAGAATTTATACATAACCAGTTCCAGGCGCATGCTTTCTTTCGCTCCGGAGGTCAAGCCATTCCACTTTTCGACACCTTGAAAAATCGCATGTCTGTAGATTGGTTTGGATTAGACTCTCTACGTGGAAAAATATTCTTTACCGATCGATTTCGTCTCTATGTACTCAGTGAAAAAGAGCCCACTCTAAGATTTTTGGGAACACTTCCGGTCAGGGTTTATTCGATATACATTGACAAGGCTGGTATACTTTGGATGGGCACCCTGAATGGTTTGTGGTCTTTCAGCGAAGGGAAGTTCACGTATCATGGGTCAGAAAATCCTTTTATGTCCTACCGGATCAACGATATGATTACGACAAAGGATGGATTGTGTTGGTTTGCGACGCTGGGCAATGGTGTTATTTTAAAGAAAGACGGAAAATTCACCAAGTTCACAATGAAGGATGGACTCAGTTCCAATAACTGCGAATGTATGGTGCTGGACAAGCAGAACACACTTTGGATTGGCACCAAGAACGGACTTTCGAGCCTGCGGCAGGATGGATCAGGGAAATGGATTGGAAATAAATACAGCCTCGGCGGAGACTTACTCAGTCAGAAAATTTCCGAGTTGAAACTCTGCGGGTCTGACCTCTGGATCCGGGTGGAGAATTTACTTCTTACACATCATCTTCCAATGCAATCTCCAGGGATTCAACAGCCTCCTGTATTTATCACCAGCTTTTCGATAAATAATAAGAGCTATAGAACAGAAGTTGTTCCTCAGTTAGACTACAATGAGAATAGTTTCAGGGTCCAGTATGTGGGCCTTTCCTACCGGAGTTTTGGAAAGCTGACTTATGAGTACAAACTGGACGGGCTGGATACAGCATGGCATCTGTCGCAGA
>PLYR01000093.1:0-38887 GCA_003153435.1 Bacteroidota bacterium | reverse complement strand
GATCCATCCGGAGAAAAGATGAACGGAAATCAGCGCTCAGTCTTCAGATCGCAGGATTGGAGATGAAGGCAATCCGCGCACAAATGAATCCTCATTTTATCTTTAACGCTATTAACAGTATCCAGAATCATATCCTGAAAAATGACAGCCGAACTGCTCAGGATTACCTCGCTAAGTTTGCCCGACTGATTCGGAGTGTCCTTGAAAATTCAAAATCAGAAAACATACCTTTGGTGCAGGAAATAGAAACACTCCAACTTTACATTGAACTGGAACAGATGAGAGCGCATGGAAGATTTACATGTAGAATTGAAGTTGAACCGGCACTTCCTGTTTATGAAGTTCTTATTCCACCTCTGTTGCTGCAACCTTTTGTTGAGAATGCGATTCTTCATGGTCTATGGCCTCTACAGGATGCAAGTGGTGTTATTGAAATCAGGATCAGGAAAAGGAATGAAATGCTGGAATGTGTGATTGAAGATAATGGAGTGGGCAGAAAGGCGTCTTTATGGATGAAAAAACACACAGAGGCAACACACAAATCGATGGGGCTTTCTCTTACGGAAGAAAGGATCAAAGCCCTGAACACCTTTAACAACAGTGTTGCAAACTTAACCATAGAAGATAAAGTGGATACAAACGGTAAACCTTGCGGTACCCTTGTTACACTTCTGCTTCCATTGATTATCGCAAAGGTCCATCAGTAAAATTTAATTAGAAATTATGAAAGCATTCCTTATAGATGATGAGATAGATGGAGTAGAAGCACTCTCCTCCCTGCTGGCACAAAATTGTAAAAACGTCACCGTAATCGGAAGCGAAACAAATCCAGTCAAAGCGGTAGAGCAGATCCGAAAGTTGCAGCCTGATCTCGTATTTCTGGATATCCAGATGCCAGGGATGAGTGGATTTCAGCTCCTCGAAAAAGTAAAAGACCTGCCCTTTCAGGTAATCTTTACCACAGCGCATAACAACTATGCTGTGAAAGCATTCCGCCACAATGCAGTGGATTATCTCCTCAAACCGATCATCATCAGCGAACTGATTGAAGCCGTTGGAAAGGTAAATGTATTGTCTGAAACGAAATCACCCGTGAACGATATCGGAAAACTACTCGAACGGTTGGCGGGCATGCAAGGAGGAAATAAAATTGCAATAGCAAGCATGAATGAAATTGTATATGTCGATTCCGACCTCATTAACCGTCTGGAGTCAGATTCCAACTATACCCATATCATCTTGCAGGATGGGAAAAAATACACCAGTACCAAAACACTAAAGGAATACGAAAATATGCTGAACCCCTCTGTTTTCTGCAGAGTGTTCCGAACCTGTATTGTGAATCTCCGACATGTCGAAAAGTATGTCAAGATGGACGGAGGATATCTGGTTATGTCTGATGGGACCAAAGTTCCTGTTTCCAGAGAAAAGCGACAAGCGCTGCTTGAAATCCTGGCGTCCGGAGAATAAACGTTGGTTTGGTGTGTTTTATCGCCACGAAGCAGCGTTTCCCTCAATCCGGAGCAGGGTTCCCTCAATTGCAATTTCATGTGGTCAAATTTTGATTAGTTTAGCTTCATCAAATCCAATCACACCCCAACTCCTATTCCTATGAAAAAAATCCTTACTTCTTCTATTCTTGCGGCCACCATGTTTAGCCTTAGTATGAATGCTCAGGCTCCTTCCTGGCCATGGGCAAAAAATGCAGGAGGACCTGCAGATGACAGAGGGTCTAGTGTTTGCGCCGATGCTGCCGGAAACAGTTTTGTAACTGGCAGCTACAATAGCAGCACCATCAGTTTTGGAACACATGCACTTACCAATAGCAGTAGCGCAAACGGTCTTGATTATTATTTAACCAAATATGATCCTTCCGGAACCGTGGTCTGGGCACAAACGGCTACCGGGATTTCCAATGATGCCGGAAACAATGTGACCGTAGATGGAAACGGTAATGTTTATGTGGTCGGGTCTTCCAATAGTCACTCCCTAACTTTCGGGACTACCGCACTTACCGGGTATGGATATGATGATGTGTTCCTGGTAAAATATGACGCCTCCGGAAACGTGCTCTGGGCAAAAAACGCCGGTGGCAGTGGGAATGATATCGGAAGTGGTGTTTCGGTGGACGGAAGCGGCAATGTATACATTACCGGGTATTATGCAAGTCCAACGATTTCCTTTAGCGGGACTTCACTTACAAATCTGGGTTCGAATTATAACATATTTGTAGCTAAATATAGCCCCTCCGGCGCCCTGCTTTGGGCAAAAAGCGGTGGAGGGTCTAGCTCCGATCAGGGAAATGGAATAGCTGTCGATGCAAAAGGAAATGCTTATGTAACCGGATTCTTCACCAGCTCTACCTGTACTTTTAACTCCACATCCCTTACAAATTCCGGAGGCCTTGATATGTTTATCGTAAAATATGATGCTTCCGGAAATGTGAAATGGGCGAATAACCCTACAGGGGTATCGAACGAATCAGGCAACGGCATATGCCTCGACCCCCTTGGAAGCCCTCATGTTGTCGGTTCTTATAACAGCAGTGTGATGCATTTTGGCGGATCCGTTACCACCCATCTGGTGTCTTACGATGATGCGTTTATCGTGAAATACGATACGCTCGGAGTAGCGCAGTGGGCACAAACCGCAGGAGGAACACAAAATGACATCGGACAGAGTATTGGTGTGGATGCTGACGGAAGCAGTTATATAACTGGATATTACGGAAGCTCTACTATGAACTTTGGAAGCTCGAGTATCACCAACCTCGGCACCAATAATATTTTTGTTGCAAAGTATGACCCTGCCGGAGCTATTGTATGGGCCAAAAGTGTAGGAGGCACAGGCGATGATGAAGGAGCTGCAATCGGAGTGAACTGGCATGGAGAAGCTTTTATTACCGGCTTCTATACAAGCGCTTCCTGCCCAATCGGAGGTAATACGCTGACTAATGCAGGAACTCAGGATTTCTTTATCGCAAAACTTGGAACTGCAACAGGCATAAAGGAGGAGACAGAAACACCACTCCAGATTTCCTTTACACCGAACCCAAGTCAGGGGGTTTTTTCTCTGCAGTTCAAAGCTTCTGCAGGGAGTGATTACCATACCCAGATGACCGTATGTGATGTTACTGGACGGGAAATCAAATCACCGGAAACGTTTAATACTTCAACTTTTCAACTCGATCTGAGCAGTCAGCCAAACGGAATCTATTTTGTTACCCTGGTTAATAATGGGGCTATTCAAAGGACCAAACTGATTGTGTCCAGATAGGAGATTGCGGATACCCCAAAGTGCATAAAAAGGCAGGCCTCGTAAGAAGCCTGCCTTTTCAACTTCCAATAATAATTCCATTTTTTATTGATCGATTGCATTACCCTCTCTATTTTTAAAAGTGCTAACTTCCCCGAATTAGACCTGTTGAGTACTGCTGATGAAACGACTTTCCCTTTTTTGTTATTTCTTCCTTTTCGAGATATTGCTGAGTTACAGTCAAGGTTATAATCAGTGGACCTGGATAAATGGCGACAGCACACACAATGCCGCGCCTGTATATGGGACCAAGGGTACTACAGCGCCTACCAATTACCCGGGTGTACGTTATGAAGCTTCCGAATGGAAAGATTTGAATGGAAAATTCTGGATCTATGGAGGATATCAAGGTGTGACCCCGACTGATTTCTCTGACCTCTGGAAATATGATCCCATTATCAATCAATGGACCTGGATGCAAGGTTCTAATGTTACCGGAGTGCAACCCGTATGGGGCACAATGGGTGTGCCATCTGCTGCAAATACCCCTGGTGCGCGCCACCTCGGCCCTGCTTCCTGGATTGATAAGACTGGAAAATTCTGGCTCTACGGAGGAGGCCAGTCAGCCGGAGGGAACTTCTTTTATAACGATATGTGGGTCTATGATCCTGCCACTAATCAGTGGACCTGGATGGCAGGTACCAACCTAACCAACCAGGCAGGGGTCTATGGAACCAAAGGTGTTTTTGCTCCGGGAAATATGCCGGGTGCTCATATGGAAACAGATTGTGCGGTGACTGATAGTCATGGAATACTTTGGTATTTCGGGGGACAAGGCATTGATTCGGCTGGAACTGTATGGAACCATTCCAACGAACTGTGGAAGTTTGATCCGACTTCGGTGCAATGGGCATTTGTTGGAGGAAATAAACTTGGTGATCAAAAAGGAGTCTATGGGACACTTGGTGTGGCTGCAGTAACCAACTGGCCTGGAGCCAGGCAGATACATCTGGGCTGGATAGATAGCAAAGACAATATCTGGTTCTGGGGAGGAAAAGGACTTGATGCCTCCAACACCAATAAAAACTATCTGAATGATATGTGGATGTACAATACAACCACTGGAATGTGGACCTGGATGAGTGGCTCCAATGTATCTACTGCGACTCCAACTGGCAACTACGGTACTCAATGTGTTCCTGCACCATCCAACATGCCTTTTCAACGTATCGAACACCGGTCGCGGTGGACAGACGACTGCGACAATCTTTGGTTTATCGGAGGTTCTTATTATGATGGAGTGCTGGGTGAGGAAGATGGGAACGACCTTTGGAGATACAGTACTAAAACGAATATGTGGACCTGGGTCAGCGGGGATAATACTCCCGGTCAGCCCGGAGTGTGGGGAACGAAAGGTGTTTCTGCTCCGGGAAATAAACCGGAGGCTATGGAAGGTGCCAACGCCTATTATGTAAAAGGAGACGGGCTCTGGCTGATAGGAGGAGCAAACTGGCATGACTATGGTGTTGGTCTGTTCCATTCTCCGATTATCTGGCATCATTTTGGAGTGTGGAAATATGTTCCCGATAAACCAAACGCTGCCTTTAGCTCTGCTGTTAATGGCTCATGCTCTGCTCAATCAGCAATCTTCACCGATAACAGTGTTCCAAACTGTAATGAAATAAAATCCTGGGCCTGGAATTTCGGAGATCCTGCATCGGGTACAGCAGATACTAGCAGTATACAAAACCCCGTACATAATTTTAGCGGCCCGGGAACCTATACCGTGAAGCTTGTGGTGCATAACTGTACTGCCGGAACAGACTCCATTTCAAAACCAGTTACTGTTACTGCAGGCGCTTCTTTTACCAGCTCTGCTGTACCCACCGCAGCTTCATGCTCCGGTACCGGCTCTGCTACTGTTACACTCACAGGAGGAACAGGGCCCTTTACCTATTCATGGACCCCCGCGGGGGGAACTGCTGCAACCGCTTCCGGACTTGCTCCAGGAACATATACGTGCTCTGTGAAAGATGCGAATGGCTGTTCCACCGTTTCAACGGCAACCGTCGTAGCGGGAAGTGGCCCAACAGTAACCAATGCAGGTCAGGTCAATGTGCTCTGCAATGGAAATAGTACCGGGAGTGCATCTGTGAGTGCCACAGGTGGCACCTCTCCTTATACCTATAGCTGGTCTCCATTGGGAGGAACAGCGGCAAGCGCCATCAGCCTGTCGGCTGGTACTTATACCTGTACCGTAAAAGATGCCAACGGGTGTCAACAAATACAAACCGTAACCATCACCCAACCCGCAGTGATTACTGCGTCATCAACTTCCACTCCTGCCAGTTGTGGGTCTAGTAACGGAACGGCAACCGCATCCATAACAGGAGGTGTAGGCCCATACACTTATAGTTGGACCCCTGCAGGTGGAAGTGCGGCCACTACTTCTGGGATTCCTGCAGGTAACTATAATTGCGCAGTGACCGATGCAAACGGATGTACTAGCGGTGTGGCAGTCTCAGTGAATAGCAATGGTGGACCGGCTCTTGCCATTGCTTCACAGACCAACTTGCTTTGTAACGGAGGGAGCACGGGTAACGCAACGATCTCTGCTACCGGTGGTACAGCTCCATTTACCTTCAGTTGGTCACCATCGGGTGGTAACTCAGCAACGGCTACCAGTTTAGCTGTCGGAACCTATACTTGTACAGTAACAGATGCGGGCGGTTGCGAGCAAATACAAACAGTCACCATTACGCAGCCAGGTGCTCTAAGCGTCACTACCAGTTCCATTGCAAGTTGTACCGGGCATGATGGATCAGCAACAGCTTTGGCCAGTGGCGGAACAGGTGTGTTCACCTATAGTTGGTCGCCCTCAGGGGGAACCGGACTTCATGCTATCGGATTAGGACCTGGTACGTATACCTGTCTCATAACGGATGCCAATGGTTGCACGAGGGCGAGTACGGTCACCGTCCAAGCCGATACAATTCCGGTTGTCACTGTAAGTCCTGATGTGACCATAAGTTTAGGTTCTTCCACGACTTTGCAGGGAAGCGGTACCGGGAGTTATCTATGGATGCCAAGCACAGGGCTCAGTTGTTCTTCATGCCCTAATCCGACTGCGGCTCCTACAAATACCACAACCTATTGTCTCGCTATAACCGGATTTTCTGGCTGCAGGGATAGCGCATGTGTAAAGGTGACAGTGGATTTAACCTGTGGAGAAGCATTTGTGCCCAACTTCTTTTCACCGAATGGGGATGGAGTCAATGATTTATTGTGTGTTTATGGAAGCTGCATTCAGGAACTTTCATTTTCGATTTATGACCGTTGGGGAGAAAAGGTCTTCGAAACTAAAGACCCTGGATTTTGTTGGGACGGGACATTCCGTGGTCAAAGCATGAACACTGCTGTATTTGCTTACTACCTTCAGGCAACCCTTCGGAACGGGCAGACCGTTACAGGCAAAGGAAATATCAGTCTTGTTCGATAACTAGTATAAATCCTACTTAGCTAAGATCTTAAATTCAGTACGGCGGTTTAGCTGCCTTCCTTCATCGGTTTCATTCGTAGCGATTGGCATTGATTTTCCGTAACCCTTGGCTACTAAGCGGTCTTTATTAATTCCCTTACTGACGAGCAAATCAACTACAGTCTGAGCCCTTGCCTGACTCAGTTTCTGGTTATAATCTTCAGAGCCTTTTCCATCCGTGTGACTGCTCAACTCTATCTTCAGAGAAGGATTTTCATTCATGAGGGTTACCAGCCTTTCTAATTCTGAAACAGATTCAGGTTGAAGGGAGGCCTTGTCAAAATCATAAAATACATTGTTTAAAACAATCTTCTTTCCGACGATGAATTTTTTAAGAGGAACAGTTTTAATGATCTCTGCAAAAGCAGCAGAATCAGGGATGGTAAGGTTGTCCGAATAAAAAAGATAGCCATCAGATTTAACGGCGATACCATAGTTTTTCCCACTGGGCAGAGAAATCAGGAATTTACCAGTGCTGCTGTTGGAAGCCAGAGTGCTGATCACTTTGTTGCTTTTATTATCCGTTATTTCAATAGTCGATCCAAGAGGAAGCATAGTCTCTTCATCGATTACGATTCCTTTTAGTAACGTAACCCTGGGCCACTTTTCCTTCTTTTTCGAAGTGGAGGTAAAGCTGATTTCATAAATATCCTTATCTCCAAGTCCCCCTTGCCTAGCTGAAGCATAATATCCTTTTTTCCCATCGGCTGTGAGTACAAAGTAAACATCATCCTCCTTGGTGTTAACTTTGGGTCCAAGGTTTATAGGTTCAGACCATTGTCCGTTTCTAAGATCTGACCTGAATATATCATATCCACCCATGCTGTTATGACCTTTTGAACTGAAGTAAAGCGTTTTCCCATCCGGGTGCATATATACGCCTTCTTCATCTTCTTTTGTATTAATCACGGGTCCGGCATTTTTAGCTTCTCCCCATTTATTGTTATCTCCCATGGTACAGAACCAGATATCACGACCCCCGATTCCTCCTTTTCGGTTGCTTACAAAATAGATGGTTTTACCATCAGGAGAGAAAGAGGCAGAGGTTTCTTTGTCTTCGCTATTAATCGGCGCTGGTAATTTTACAGGATCACTCCAGATTTTCCCCTTCAGAACAGATTCGAAAATGTCTCCATTTCCATTTTCATCATCCCTGTACAGGAGCATCCGCTGCCCATCGGCCGATAAACCGATTGCTGAATTATGACGGTCGGGCAAGTTAATAGTCTCCCCCAGTCTCTCAGCCACTGTCCACAATTTCTTTTTTGTGTCGAAAGTAGTTTGGTAGACATTCTCCATCCCTTGTTTTTTCTTAGCGATATCACGCTCTGTGAAAGGTCTCCTGGAAGTAAAAAGCATGAATAACCCATCTGCTGAAATTACAGGCGCATATTCGGCATAGGGCCCATTAACGGTCTTTCCCAGGTTTGTGATTTTCACTTTCACAGAGTCATCTTTACTCTGCTGACCGTAAAAGCTAAATGGGGCAACCAGAAAACAAACAGAAAGAAAATGGAGAAGGTGACTTTTCATGGTGTTAGAATGTGAAAAAAAGGAATTAAAAGTTGAAAGCGTAAAGATATGAAATTGATTATGCGGTAAAATTAACGGCTTTCGTGCAGCAATGATATTCCAAAATGCTTCTTTGATCAGAAGTCGAACGAGAAATGGAAAAGGTGCTCATTCGAAAGAAGGAGAATTTCCAAGATTCAGGTATGGGCCTTGAGGGGGTGGAAATAGTTATTTAAGACATTGAATGATAGTCACATGGGAATCGTGAGGCGGTCCAAAATCCAATCCTAGTTGAATAAATAATTGGCTGGTAGGCAGGATTCGTTTATATTTAATCTCTCATGCCAATTACTGTCGTTAACTCACGCTATTTCTCGAAAAGATTATGAAACGAAATCTATTATTCTCCTTAAGTCTCCTAGCCTGTATTGGTATTTCGGCCCAATCCCTTCAGCGTTTTTATGATCAGGGAAAATGTGGTTACAAAAATGCTCAGGGTGTTGTGGTTGTACCTGCGAAATATTTTGCAGGCAGTGAGTTCAGCGAAGGTTATGCCCTGGTAATGGAAAGTAACAAGAGAGGTTTTATTAATGAAAAGGGTGAGCTCAGCATCCCCTGTGAATTTGATGACGCATCTTTGTTCAGTCAGGGGCTGGCAAAAGTGGCTAAGGGAAATCTGTATGGGTTCATCAATACTCAGGGAAAATTTGCAATTCCTCTGCAGTATGAATTTGCTGATAATTTTTCGGATGGCCTTGCGCGGATTCGCATGTCAGGCAAATACGGTTTTATCAATAAACAGGGTCAGATTGTTATCGCTTGTACCTATACCGATGCAGGAAATTTTTCCGAGGGATTTGCTCCTGTTCAAAACGCGAATTGGGGTTATATAAATGTTTCAGGTGTGATGGTTATAAGCGCTACCTATAAAATGGCTTATCCTTTTTTGAAAGGAGAAGCCAGAGTGAAGCGTGAACAGGAAATGATCATTATCGACAAGAAAGGCAAAATGCTTCGGGAAGATCCTCTGAACGAAGAAGAAAAAAGAGAGCGGGGAGACAGAAAAAATTAACGATGGGTGCATCCCTGTGAATAGCAACCTGCCAGCAACAAGACCAAACAGTAACACTTAAACAAGAAGCTATGTTTTCAGCCTTTATTCCTAAGAATCATTTTTATAAATTACTGGTTCTTTTATTTGCTTTGAGCTCCGGCCTCACTGCTCAGAATAATATGTGGGTTTGGATGAACGGTACAAATACCACGAATGACCTTGGCAGTTATGGTTCAATGGGTTTTCCTGCACCAGGCAATATGCCGGGAGCACGTTATGAGGCTTCTGAATGGACAGACAATAATGGTAAATTCTGGCTTTATGGAGGATATGAAACTGTAAACGGTAATCAGTACAACGACCTTTGGAAATACGATCCGGTTACCAACCAATGGGCCTGGATGAATGGCCCCAATGTCCCTACCAATAATGCCAGCTTCGGAACGATGGGCGTTCCTTCCCCAACGAACAATCCAGGACCCAGAAAATATGGATCTGTGACTTGGTGTGATAATAATAACAACCTATGGCTCATGGGAGGATTCGGACCTTCCGGTGCTTATGCCGATATGTGGGAATACCTCACTGCTTCTAATCAATGGGTGTGGATGAAAGGACCTAGCACAGCCTTCCCTAATGGATCTTATGGAACTCAAGGTGTAGCTGCAGCGGCCAACAACCCCAGTTACCGGTTTGAATGTTCTGCCTCCTGGGTTGATAATGCCGGAGACCTTTGGTTCTTTGGCGGACAAGGCAATGGCAACTTCAATGACCTATGGAGATTCAATATCGCAAGTAATAACTGGACCTGGATGAACGGGAGCCAATATGGATCAGCTACTGGTAACTGGGGCACCCTTGGAGTTACAGCGCCTACCAATGTACCTTCGGGCCGAATGGTTTATGCAAGCTGGAAAGATTTAACCGGAGATTTCTGGATTTTCGGTGGAAATGATTCCAGTTATTTCGGAGGAGGAGGGATGAGAAATGACTTGTGGAAATATGATCTTCCTTCCAATCAATGGACATGGATGAGTGGCTCCAGCACCTTCAACCAGCCAGGAGTTTATGGAACACAATGTACAGCCTCTGCCTCCAATGTTCCTCCTTCCAAGCTTGAAACCCGTTCCAGGTGGACAGACGATTGCGGAAACTTATGGCTTTTTGGCGGAGCTCGCGATATACGTGGTGCATTATCACAAAATGATTTGTGGAAATACAATACGACCACGAATCAATGGACCTGGGTAAGTGGAGCGACTATTCCTGCTCAACCTTCGGTTTATGGAACCATGACTGTACCTGCAGCAGCGAACCATCCTGGAGCAAGGATGGGAGCTGTATCCTGGAAAAACAATTCAGGATTGTGGGTCTGGGGAGGTGCTGCAGGGAATCCTTTTACCTATTATAATGACCTCTGGAAATATATTCCAGACAAACCAACTGCTGCATTTACGATGAGTCCAACCAGCGGCTGTGCTCCCTTGATTGTTACTTTTACAAATACAAGCCTTCAAAATTGTTCGGATATTATGAACTCTAGCTGGGACTTCGGAGATCCTGGTTCAGGTGCGGCCAATACCTCCGTAGCTACAAGCCCAACTCATACTTTTGCAACCCCGGGAACATACACCATTAAGCTCGTTGTGCAGAATTGTTTTGGCATCAAGGACTCTATCACCCATAACATTACGACTACCGCTGGATTTACGTATACTACCGGAAGTACTCAGGCCAGTTGTGCCGGCTCCACCGGAACAGCAACCGCTACTCCAACGAGTGGAACAGCACCTTATACGTATTCATGGTCAACCGGGGGAAGTACACAAACCATAGGTAGCCTTTCTGCAGGAACCTATACCGTAACTGTTACAGAAACAGGAGGGTGCAGCCAAACCCAAACCGTTTCTGTCACACAATCAGCCGGTATTGTGGAAAATTTAACACCAACTTCTGCAACTTGTGGAAGCAATAATGGTAGTGCGACAGTAGCCGCTTCCGGAGGTTCGGGCGCGCTTACTTACAGCTGGTCCCCATCGGGCGGAACAGGAACCACTGCTTCGGGCCTGGCCGCAGGTACATATACTTGCACCATCACGGATGCAACAGGATGTATTACATCCACTACAACTGTTGTTTCTGCAAGTGGCGGTCCGACCGTTACACTTGCATCACAGAATAATTTGCTTTGTAACGGAGGGAGTAATGCTACAGCTACCGTTTCCGCCACAGGAGGAACATCGCCTTACACATATAGCTGGTCGCCTTCTGGAGGGAATGCTGCGATGGGTATAAACTTAAGTGCCGGTGCTTATACCTGTACTGTTCAAGACGCAAATGCTTGTTCACAGACCTATACTGTTACGATCACTCAGCCCACAGCAATTACCGGCACGACCACACCAACGAATGCTTCCTGTTCCGGCTCAGGAGGATCAGCAAGTATTACCGCATCGGGAGGCACTGGCACACTTACCTATAGCTGGTCACCTATTGGAGGATCCGGAACAACAGCTACAAATCTTAGTCCGTTTACCTATACCTGTTATGTAACCGATGCCAATGGGTGTTCGCAAGGATTTCCTGTCACCATAAATACCACCCCTTCCCCAAGCATTACACTAAATACGCAGACCAATGAAAACTGTAATGGTGCTTCTACCGGTGCGGCCACATTTACTGCCGCTTCCGGAACAGCTCCTTATACTTATAGTTGGTCTCCATCTGGAGGAACCGCTGCAACGGCTACAGGACTGGCTGCTGGAACGTATACAATAACAGTGAAAGACGCAGGAGGATGCACGAATACACAAACAGTAACCATTACTCAACCGGGGGCAATTACTGCAACTTCGACGTTCTCAAATACAGTTTGCGGCGGTAGCACAGGTACTGCAACGGTAACCGCTTCAGGTGGAACTGGGACGCTTACCTACAACTGGACCCCTTCGGGAGGAACGGCATCTACCGCTAATAACCTGGCTGCGGGAACCTATACCTGTAATATAACGGATGCAAGCGGATGTTCCAAGCCAATAACACTTACCATTAATTCAACTGGAGGCCCGACCATAACAGTTGCATCTCAGAGCAATCCGCTTTGTAACGGTGGTACAACGGGCTCTGCAACTATTACTGCATCAGCAGGAACGGGTCCTTACACCTATAGCTGGACTCCATCCGGAGGAACCGCTGCAACAGCAAATAATCTGGCTGCTGGAACATATACAATAACAGTAAAGGATGCAGGAGGATGTAGTACCGCACAGACGGTAACACTTAGCTCACCGACTGCAATTACTGCCAGCTCGGTTGTTGTTAATGCAGGATGTGGAGGAAATAATGGTTCTGTTACCATAACAGCATCCGGAGGAACTGGTGCCCTTAGCTACAGCTGGACACCTTCCGGAGGAAATGCTGCCACCGCCACCGCATTAGCACCCGGAACATATACTTGCACAATTAAAGATGTGAACGGATGCACGCATCCGATTACGGCAACCGTTGGCTCGAATGGAGGCCCAACGACAACGCTTGCCTCACAAATAAATGACGCCTGCAATGGAGGAGCTACCGGTACTGCTACTGTTTCTGTAGGCGGAGGTACCGCTCCTTATACCTATTCCTGGAACACAGTGCCTCCTCAAACTACTGCTACCGGAGCCAACCTTGCGGCCGGGACTTATACATGTACGGTGAAAGACGCAGGAGGATGTTCACAGACAATTACGGTAACAATTACCCAACCCTCGGTCCTGAATGTTCATGACACCAGTGGTATCTTCTGTGGAACCAACAGTGGACATGCTTCCTGTACGGTGTCAGGTGGGACAGGTCCTTATACTTATTCCTGGTCGCCTTCCGGAGGGAATACCGCTGTGGCAACCGGTCTTGCAACCGGGACCTATACTTGCACGGTGAAAGATGCAGCAGGCTGTACCAAAGTTTCGAGCATAGGGGTTCAGGTCATCACGACTCCTTTTGCAACTGTTAGCCCGAATGTGACTATCCTTCAGGGAACGGGTACAACCCTTGTTGCTACGGGTGGTGGGACCTACCTCTGGTCTCCCGCTCTGGGATTGAGCTGTGACACTTGTAAGAACACGGTTGCAACTCCTTTGTCCACCACGGCCTATTGCGTTCGTGTCAAAGACACCTTCGGTTGCATTGACAGTGCCTGTGTAGATGTAACTGTTGATCAGATCTGCGGGACCGTATTCGTACCTAATTTCTTTTCACCAAATGGCGATGGAAAGAATGATCAACTCTGCGTTTACGGAAACTGCATCAAAACGATCACATTTGTAATATTTGACCGCTGGGGAGAGAAAGTATTTGAAACGGAAGACCCACTCAATGTTTGTTGGGATGGAATATATAAAGGTGAAATGATGAATAGCGCTGTATTTGCCTATACACTGACAGGAACACTGCAATCGGGAGCTGCCATCACCGGAAAAGGAAATATTAGCCTGGTAAGATAGCCCGATGAAAAGATCCAGTCAGGTTCTTAGTCTCTTTCTTATTTCCATTCTTTTTATCGGCTCCTGTAAAGAGTCTCTGAAGGAGAGTTCTGTTCGTATCTGGGAAATTTCTGACCCTGAAATGCTTCAGCCACTGATCACGCTCGATGATCAGGCGAATACAATTATGCAGCAGATCTTTCAACCCCTGTTGAGCAACGACCCCAAGACGCTTGAACTTATTCCTGTGCTTGCGGAGAGCAGGCCGATGATTGAAAAAACATCGGAAGGGAAAATGAGAATTACATTCCTGATTCGTAAGGAGGCAAAGTGGAGTGATGGTTCACAGGTAACCGGCAAGGATGTTGAATTTACTATTAAGGCCATGCTCAATCCTGCAGTGAATAATCCAGGTCTCCGTTCTACGCTTGACTTTGTGTCGGAGGTTGTTTGCTACCCGGAAGCTCCAAGGAAGATAACCATCATCTGCAATTCGGTGTATTTTTTATCCGAGTCGGTATGCGGGAGCCTGTTGATTATGCCTGAATATTTCTACGACCCTAAAGGGCTTATGCGCAAATATTCTGTTGGTCAGTTGCGAAAGGAAGGCCAGAAACTGGCTACAGAAGCCGGAATAAAGGAGTTTGCGGATGATATGAATTCAGAATTGCGGATGAGAGATAAGGATCACATCTCGGGAAGCGGTCCTTATCAGCTTACCAGTTGGATTGCGAATCAGCGTCTGACACTTACCAAGAAGAAGGCTTATTGGGGGGATCAGATCTCAATAGATGTACCACTACTTGTTTCTTCTCCGGATAAACTCATTTATATCACTATCAAGGATCAGAACTCAGCACTTTCAGCGCTCAAGTCGGGTGATTTAGATGTGCTCATGGCACTGAACCCCAAAGATTATATGGAGCTTCAGAAAGATGAAAGTTTCAAAAAACGGTTCCACTTATATTCTGCAATGAATCTTGCATACAGCTGTATCTGTCTCAATACGAAATGCAGATTGCTGAGTGGAAAGAAAACAAGACAAGCGATGTGTATGCTCACAGACATCAATCGCATGATCGAAACCCTCTACTATGGACAAGCCACACGCCTTGTTGGTCCAATTCATCCTTCGGATGTGAAAAATTACAACTCCTCCATTCCGCTCTATGAATTTGATCCGGGAAAGGCAAAGGCTTTACTAAAGGAGGATGGATGGGAAGATGCTGATGGAGATGGGATTCTGGAAAAGCTGATTGACGGAGAGAAGAAAAAGTTCGAGATTAACTTTACGATCAATGCGGAAGGGGAATTACGAAAATACCAGGCTACTATACTTCAGGAAGATGCTCGCAAGGTTGGCATTAAAATAAATATTGTTCCTCAGGAATGGAATACGCTTAGCGCCAATATGAGAAAACACAATCTGGATATGTTCTCGAATGCCTGGGTGCTATCTCCTTCCGGAGATGATCTTAAACAATTATTTCATTCGGAGTCAGCCCTGCCGGACGGTGACAATTTTGTGAATTTCTCGAACCCCGTCTGTGACTCGCTACTCACAGCTATCACCACAGAGCTCAACGAAGAAAAAAGGGCGGAACTGTTGAAGCAAGTCCAGCTCATCATTCATGAGGAAGCACCGTTTATTTTTCTTTTCAGCCCTGCTAAACAGATGGCGATCAGCCGGAGGTTTAGAAATACAGAGGTTACGGTGTTAAACCCGGGTTTTAACCCCGCCTGGTTCAAAGCAGAAAAACCGGAATAAATTCAGAAGGATTATTTGATCGATCCACCATTCGTAATAACGCTTGCCGGACTTACAAAGGAAAGACTACCATCTGTATTCTCAGCCATCAGGATCATGCCTTTTGACTCAATCCCTTTAATTTTCCTTGGTGCAAGATTGATAAGGATACTCACTTGCTTTCCAATAATTTCTTCCGGTTTATAATACCCGGCAATACCAGAAACCACTGTGCGCTGATCCAATCCGGTATCTATTTTCAGCTTGAGGAGCTTATCTGTTTTAGGGACGCGTTCCGCTTCCAGAATAGTACCTACACGAATATCCATTTTTGAAAAGTCCTCAAAGCTGGTCTCCGGTTTTGAAGGAAGGGTCACTTTGTTTTCTTCAGCATTCATTTTTTTACTCTCCTGTAATTTCAAGATTTGTTCTTCAATTGCCGGATCCTCTATTTTATCAAAAAGTAAGCTAGCAACATTTATTTTATGACCAGGAGCAAGGAGATCAGATCGCCCTGCATGACTCCAACGAAATCCGGTCAGGTTTAGCATTTCAGAAAGTTTGACAGAAGTGAATGGAAGAAAAGGTTCCATCAGGACCGCCAGATTAGCAGAAATCTGAAGAGAAATATTCATGATTGTACGGACACGCTTCTCATCGGTGGCTGCTATTTTCCAGGGTTCATTGTCGGCCAGGTATTTGTTACCGGCACGAGCCAGGTTCATGAGTTCAGCGAGTGCTTCCCGGAAGCGGAATGCATCGAGTGAAGCGGCGATCTTTCCGGGAAATTTACTGATTTCTTCCAGGAGTAGGATATCACTTTTAGTATATTCATCAGCCAGCGGAATCTTGCCCTCATAATACTTATGAGTGAGTACGAGGGTTCGATTGATGAAGTTTCCCAGAATGGCAACAAGCTCATTATTGTTTTTGGCTTGAAAATCCTTCCAGGTGAAATCGTTATCTTTTGTTTCAGGGGCATTGGCACAAAGTGTGTATCGGAGCACATCCTGCTTTTCCTTAAAAGCAAGAAGGTATTCATGCAACCAGACTGCCCAGTTACGTGACGTTGAAATTTTATCTCCTTCCAGATTAAGAAACTCATTTGCCGGAACATTATCAGGCAGAATGTATTCGCCATGTGCCATCAACATGGCAGGAAAGATGATGCAATGAAATACAATATTGTCTTTTCCGATAAAATGAATGAGTCTGGATTCCTTATTTTTCCAGTAAAGTTCCCAATCCTCTTTTTTTCTTCCTGCTGGAGGATTTTCAAAATATTCCTTTGTAGCAGAGATATATCCTATTGGAGCATCAAACCATACATACAGTACTTTCCCTTCAGCACCCTTTACCGGCACTTTTACTCCCCAGTCGAGGTCACGGGTCATTGCCCTGGGTTGTAAACCTTGTGTAAGCCAGCTTTTACATTGGCCGTATACATTGGTTTTCCAGTCTTTATGCGAATCAATATAAGCCTCAATATCAGGCTGCATCTTATCAAGAGGAAGGAACCAGTTCTTGGTTTCCTTCATCACCGGCTTTTCTCCTGAGAGTGTAGAGTGGGGGTTTATCAGGTCCGTTGCATTAAGTGTGGACCCGCATTTTTCGCATTGATCTCCATAAGCTTTATCATTTCCACATTTAGGGCAGGTGCCGGTAATGTATCGGTCTGCAAGGAACTGATTAGCTTTTACATCGAAATACTGTTCGGTAACCTCTTCTGAGAACACTCCCTTGTTATAGAGGTTGAGAAAGAACCCAGAAGCCGTCTCGTGATGCGTCTTGTTGGACGTACGGGAATAAATATCAAAGGAAACGCCAAACTCCCGGAAAGAATCACCCATCATTTTGTGGTACTTGTCAACCACCTGCTGGGGTGTAATTCCTTCCTTTTTGGCCTTAATAGTAATTGGAACACCATGCTCATCAGAACCGCATATAAAGAGTACGTCCTCACCTTTGGACCGGAGATAACGAACATAAATATCGGCCGGGAGGTAGCATCCTGCCAGATGCCCTATATGTAATGGTCCATTGGCATAAGGAAGTGCAGCAGTAATGAGGTGTCGTTTCGGAGTCACAGATACGTCTTTTGAGACTTATTTCAGGATGACAAAGATACTAATTCAGGCATTTCATCAACCTGGTAGCTATGCCAGGAAAAAATATGATATTTGCAGCGGAGAAATTGATTATCCTTCCATGATTGTTAGACTGCTAAAAAGTTTCGGAATAGGGATTCTGATTTTATTGTCTGTGCTGTTAACCCGGACCATAACTTTAAAGTCCAGGCAAGTCAACGTTAAATCAGTCGCTCACCAGCGGGTGAACGTAAATGCATTAACGCATCTGTCAGAAGCTATTAGATTCAGAACTATTTCCAATGGTAACGGCATCCCTGTAGATTCCTCCGCTTTCATCGGGTTTATCAACTACCTGGCGAAAACCTACCCCTTGGCAGATAGTTTGCTTCATAAAGAGCGGATCAATGGACTGAACCTGCTTTACACCTGGAAAGGGAAAAACCCGGATCTCGAACCAATGATTCTGATTGGGCATATGGATGTAGTGCCTGCAGTAATTGATTCTGCTTCTAGTTGGACCCAACCACCGTTTGCTGGTACGATACAAGGTGGGGCTATCTGGGGGAGGGGATCTCTGGATGATAAGATTTCTGTTATTGGTATACTTGAAGCGGTAGAGATGCTGATAAAGGAAGGGTTTACACCAGAGCGTACCTTATATCTCTGTTTCGGAAGCGATGAAGAAACCGGAGGAAGGAACGGAGCATTGAAAATAGCTGATTACCTCGAATCAAAAAATGTTAAAGCCAGCTTTCTGCTTGATGAAGGCCTGGTGATCACTTCAGGTATAGTTCCCGGTATTGAGAAGAATGTAGCCTTAATCGGGATTTCGGAAAAAGGATATGCATCTTTTGAACTTTCCGTCTCGGCTGAAGGAGGACATTCCTCTATGCCTGCACCGGAAACGCCCATTGGAATTCTCTCTTCTGCAGTATCCGCTCTGGAAAGGCATCCCATGAAAAGTAAGCTTTCAGAACCGGTCCAGCAATTTCTGGATTATATCGGACCTGAAATGCCTTTCTTTTCGAAAATAGCTTTTGCAAATCGTTGGTTGTTTTCCTCATTGGTTATCAAAAAATATGAAGGTTCCAATGCCGGGCGAGCCATTGTTAGAACCACCACAGCCCCAACACTTTTCAAGAGCGGTACAAAGGATAATGTATTGCCTGATTTCGCTACTGCAACACTTAATTTCAGAATACTTCCAGGTGAAACGATAGAGGACGTTAAAAATCATATTCGTAAGACTATCAAAGATGATCGGATAATTATCAAACTCGTTGGACATCATAGTGAGCCAAGCCCTGTCTCCGCAGTCAACTGCCCTGAATTTAAGACGCTTGAAAAAAGTATCTGCCAGATTTTCCCAAACACACTTACTGCCCCATCACTCGTGATTGCAGGAACGGATTCCAGGCATTATTCCAAAGTAGCAAAAAATGTGTATCGCTTCGTGCCACTGATTGCAGGTCCTGATGACCTCACTAAGATACACGGAGTCAACGAAAAAATGTCAAGCCCTAATTTCCTGAACTGTATCTGTTTTTATCGTCAACTGATTCTCAACTTTAATAAATGAGTGCGTTTGGGCTAAGCCTTCCAAAGATTAAACCACCCTTTCTTTGCAAAGGTGATACGGTGGGCATTGTGGCCCCTGCCCGTAAGGTTTCACGTGAAGAGATGAACGTTGCAATTGAAATATTGCGAAGCTGGGGTTTGTTGGTGAAAGAAGGAACTCATCTCTATGGCATCCAGGATCAGTTTTCAGGAACAGATGAAGAACGCGCATCAGACATGCAGAATATGTTGGATGATCCGAATATTAAAGCTGTTTTTAGTGCCAGAGGCGGTTATGGATGCCTGAGAATTATTGATAAACTGAATTTCGCTTCATTCCTCAGGTCTCCCAAATGGCTCGTTGGATATAGTGACATGACTGTTTTCCATTCCCATATGCACGCTCTTGGTGTTGAGACATTGCATGGAACCATGCCTATTAACTTCGGAAAGGATGAAGAATCTACCGAAAGCCTCAGAGCTTCTCTCTTTGGCGATTCCTTGAGCTATTCCTGGGAATCAAATTTAACAGGCAGGAAAGGATCTTCAGAAGGTGAATTGATTGGAGGGAACCTCTCTCTCTTATATGCTTTGAATAATAGCCAGAGTGATCTGGATACGAGAGGAAAGATCCTTTTTCTGGAAGATCTGGATGAATACCTGTACCATATTGACCGGATGATGCTCAATCTTAAGCGTAGCGGGAAACTTTCCGAACTCAAAGGATTAGTCATCGGTGGAATGACAGACATGAAAGACAATGCTATACCATTTGGAAAGAATGCTGAAGAAATCATCTTTGATGCTGTAAGGGAATTCAATTACCCAGTCTGTTATGGATTCAGTGCGGGACATACAACACGCAATCTAGCCTTCCGATTGGGAAGTAAGGTGAGTTTAATAGTAGCCGGGAAAGTAAACACTCTTAGTTTTGAAAAACAGGAATAAAAAAAGGCTGTCCTTTCAAGACAGCCTTTTTTTTGATCGTGATTCGACTATTCAAACTTCTTGTAATCCTTTGGAATTTCAAGGGTAGATTCTTCAATCTTCTTCGGTTCAATTTTGGTAACCTCAAGCTTACCCTGCTCTTTACCATTCATATCTGTTTCAACGGAAAGGAGAGGAAACATTCCTTTTGTATCCTGAATGGATCTGAAATAGACAGAAGCTTTGTCTTTGCGGTTCCATAATACCACGGAAGGACCAAAAAAGTCAAACTTTCCACTCGCAAGCCAGTAGGTGATTTGACAATTGTCAGAGGCTGATTTTACTGTATAGCCTGTGCATTTGTAACCAAGAATAGTTTTAGTTTCTTTCAGTTTCACCACCTCGTCGATTTTGTTGACAGCCTGATTCTTGTTGACAGTCACATTATCATAAACTTTACGGCTATGGTTCAACCCGGTTATTTTATTACCTGTCAGGTCAAAAAGGAATGAACCTTCAGCCTTATGAGAGGTTTTTCCAAGCTGATCAAGTTTTACCTTATTACCTTTAACATAATAGGTGTTGATTGTTGTATCTTTGGAGGTGTATTGTTTAAAATCAATGATTCCCTCGAACCCTTGAGCCACAATAGCAGTGGAAAGACCAAGAGCGAACGTTAGAAAAAATACGGATTTTTTTAGCATGTTAGAGTTTTTAGGAATGTTGGTTGAAAACGGTTACGGGCACTAAAATAGTAAATATTTAACAAAATGGCCGATCACAATAAAACAGGTGAAGAAGGCGAAAAAATTGCTGCTGAGTACCTCCTTGGCAAAAGCTATGCCATACTTGAAATGAACTGGAGGCATCGTAAATATGAAATAGACATAATTGCTTCAAAGGACAAGTTCCTGGTCGTGGTTGAAGTAAAAACCCGCCAGGGATATCAACCGGTGGAAGCGGAAAAAGCGATAACCCGTGAAAAGCAGAGAAATCTTGTCCGGGCCGCAAATGCTTATGTTAACATGAATGGGTTAAAGGAAGAAGTCAGGTTTGATATTATTGTCATCGAACGGAAGGGTAATAAGCAGGAGATCCGCCACCTGGAGGATGCGTTTTATCCCCTTCTTTAGGCCGATTTACGGAAACCAACCCCTATTTCTCTTATCTTTGCAGTCAAATTCAAGCAATTATGCCCGGTCCAGCGAAGAAAAGTAAGCATGGTAAAGATGAAAAACCACCCAAAACCAGAAGAACAAGGGTAGGGGAGGAAAAACCAAAGAGATCGACTGGAGCTAAGAAGCCGGACTTTGAGGAGAAACCATATAGAGGAAACAGCCCCTCATTCGGAGATAAACCCTTCAACGCAGAAAGGCCAGCCCGTCAGGACAAGCCCTTCAGCCCGCAAAGGCCAGCCCGTCAGGATAATCCCTTCAACGCAGAGAGGCCAACCCGTCAGGACAAGCCCTTCAGCCCGCAAAGGCCATCCCGTCAGGACAAGCCCTTCAAAAAGAGGGAGTTTGGGGATAAGCCCTATAAAAAGAAGGAATTTGGAGATAAGTCCTTCAACGCTGAAAGGCCCACCCGTCAGGATAAACCCTTCAACGCTGAAAGGCCCACCCGTCAGGATAAACCATACAAAAAGAAAGAATTCGGAGATAAACCTTTCAAAAAGAAGGAATGGGGTGATAAATCGCCTCGAGGTGAGAAATCTTCTTTCCGCGATAAACCTACTTATCGTGACAAGCCCTTCGACGCTAAGAAGCCCACCCGTCAGGACAAGCCCTTCAGCCCACAAAGGCCATCCCGTCAGGACAAGCCGGTGAGTTCTGAACCGAAGAAGGATTGGGGAGAAAAACGCAGTTTTGGAAAAAGAGAGGAGTCTGAGCCTAGGGAACAGAAATCATCCTATAAATCGTATAAAGAAAAAGGATCTTACCGGGATAAGCCTGCCCGGGAAGAGAGGCCCAGGATTCCCGGAGAAAGAACACCATTTGATGATAAACCTCACCGTAAGGAAAGACCTGCTTTCCTCAACAAACCTGATGATCATGGCAAATCTTCATTCGGAGATAAAAATCCGAGGGAAGATAAATCAGAGCGGTTTTATAAAAAGCCTGAAGATGATCGCGGAGCAAAGAAGAATTTCTCCCGACCCTATGATAAAGAACGTGAAAGGAATTCGGAAGGCAGAACTCCCAAATCCTTCAACAAGGAAAGGCCCTCCCGTCAGGATAAGCCCTTCAACGCACAGAGGCCAACCCGTCAGGACAAGCCTTTCAGAGAAAAGAAAAGTTTTTCAACCCCTCAGTCTCCAAGCGCAGATGGACTGATCAGACTCAATAAATATATTGCTAATGCCGGAGTTTGCTCCAGACGGGAAGCGGATAAGCTGATTGAAACAGGAGTCATATCTGTGAATGGTAAAATCATTACGGAACTTGGTTTTAAAGTCTCCCCCGGAGATGAGATTAATTTCGGAGGTCAGACCTTGCGAAAGGAAAAAGCCGTGTATGTGCTCCTGAACAAGCCGAAGGATTACATCACCACACTGGATGATCCGGAAGGACGGAAAACAGTACTTGAGCTGATCAAAAACGCAACTCGGGAGAGAGTTTATCCGGTCGGAAGACTAGATAGAAACACCACTGGATTACTCCTCCTTACCAATGATGGAGACCTCACCAAGAAATTGACCCATCCTCGTTATGGTGTGAAAAAAATATATCAGGTCTCCCTCAATAAGGCTCTCACGAAAACTGATATGCAGAAGATTTCCGACGGAATAGAGCTGGAAGACGGGCCTGTAAAAGCCGATGATATTAGTTATGTAGGAGATGGAAAAGATAAAAATGAGATCGGGATTCAGTTGCACTCTGGGAGGAACCGGATTGTACGGAGGATTTTTGAACATCTCGGGTACGATGTGGTCAAGTTGGACCGCGTTTACTTCGCCGGACTCACCAAGAAAGATCTTCCTCGTGGAAGATGGAGGCTGTTGACTGCACTTGAAATATCAATGCTTAAAATGGTTCCGGGTGAATAATAATTTAGAGTGAGAGGAGACTTTTCGAATAGAATTTAATAGTTAACCCAACATACTTTTCAACCCCTTTTTTCGTTTTGAAACTATGGCTGAATTTCCTGTAACCCCCGCGCCTAACGACAAAAAAAAACCTTCCAGGCTTAAGCGCTTTTTCAAGATCTTTTTTATAAGCGTATTTTCAATCCTGTTGCTGCTTATTGCAGCAGGTGGAATAATAGTATGGAAATTCCAGGGAGAAGCCAAGGCCCTGGTGATCTCGAAAATAAATGAACAGCTCAATGCTCAGGTAATCGTTAATCCAGCTGATATTGACTTCTCCGTAATCAGTACCTTTCCCAATGCATCTGTGAATTTCAGAAATATTAAAATGCTGGATGCAATTCCTGACCAGAAAAAGGACACCCTTTTTCGTGCTGGTGAAATATCTCTTCAATTTAATATTCGGGATATTTTTAACAAGCATTATGTCATTAAACGTATTGTACTGAAGGACCTTGACCTTAAATTAAAGGTCGATAAAAACGGTAATGATAATTTCCATTTCCTCAAGCCGTCTGTTGATACTTCTACGGTGGCAAAAAAGGATACCAGCGCCTTCGCCCTGGACAAGATTGTGATGAAAAACATTAAAGTGGAATACAGGAATCTTCAAACGAAAGATGACGATAATTTTACAATTCATGATGCCACATTTAAAGGACAGTTCACAAGTCAGGAGTATGTACTTCAGACAGACATCAACACCTTTGTAGATCATATTATCAGTGGAAACACAACTTACATTCATAACCGGAATATCAGCCTAAAAACTGATCTGGATGTGAATGGAACGAAATACACGGTTAAGAAATCCGAGCTTAAATTGGAAAAGCTGGCCCTTGTTCTTAGCGGAAGCCTTGATCACAGACCAGCAGAAGATATAATCCACATAGATATCGGTGGTAAGGACATGGATATCAAGTCTGCCTGCTCCTGGATGCCCGGTCGCTTCCGGAAAGACATCGATGAATTTGACAGTAAAGGTGTATTCTATTTCCAGGCATCTGTCAATGGGTCCCTTACTAAAAAGAGCAGCCCTGTTATCAAAGCTACCTTCGGAGTCAGCAAAGGAGAGATCAAACAAACCAAGGAAAATCTGACCCTTAAAGATGTGGATCTGAAAGGGGAATACAGCAGTCAGGGTAAAGGAATGTTTGATCTGACTCAATTCACAGGAACTCTTCCTGAAGGGAAAATTAATGGAAGTTTCAAAATAGAGAACTTCTCAAACCCAATGCTGAATGCTAAGGCTGAAGGAATTGTCAATCTCACTGAACTACAGAAATTTCTTCGAATCGATACCATTGAGAGCCTGTCTGGTGTCATGAAAATAAATGCATCATTCTCCGGGCATATTAAGAAAGACCCAGGCAATTTTGTCAACGAGGATAAAACAAGTGGTGATCTGATCTTCTCGGAAGTCAATCTCCGACTGCACAAAAACAATCTCAAGTTCGATAATTTCAGTGGCAAACTTTCCCTTGCAAACAATGATATTACCGTGCAAGACTTTCAGGGGAAGGTTTCGCATAGCGATTTTAATATTAACGGAACATTCAAAAACATGATTGCCTGGGCGCTTCTGAAAGATGAACCCCTCACAGTGGATGTGACACTCAAGTCGAAAAAAATTGACCTCAATGATCTGCTTAGCGATAAATCTTCGGGCCCTGTTTCCAAAACAGATCCAAGTTACAAAGTCAGTTTTAACAAGTATCTGGATCTGACTTTGAACTCCCAGATTGATGATCTCACTTTTCGTAAGTTTGAAGCTACCGACATGCGCGGGATTTTGAAAATGAAAGACAAGCACCTCTATGCCGACCCTCTTGGATTCCGTACAATGGATGGGATCATCACCTTGAGTGGAGATGTTGACGGAACGCGGAGTGATTCGCTGAAAGTTAGTTTGGACGCTGACTTGAACAGCATAAATGTAACAAAGCTGTTCGCTGACATGGAGAATTTCGGTCAGACTACCATGACGGATAAGAATCTAAAAGGATCTATCACTGCCAAAGCAAAGATGGGAGTTCCTTGCAGTGCTGATCTGAATATGAATTCGGCAAAACTTCTTGCCGATTGTGATGTGACCGTTGTCAATGGAGAGCTTATTAAACTGGCTTCACTCAAGGCAATGTCCAAGTTTATAAGTGTGAATGACCTCGAAGATGTGAAATTTGCCACTTTGAAGACCAATGTGAATATACGGAACAGTACTATTTACCTTGCCGAGACGCAGGTGAATTCGAATGCTCTGGATATTGAAGTTTCAGGTAACCAGGATTTCAATGAAAATGTGGACTATGTTTTTGCCCTTTACCTGTCTGAGCTCCTGGCGGCGAAAGCAAAGAAAAGATCAGAGAATACGGATTATCTGGAGCAGGATACGGAAGATAACCACCGGCTCAGACTCTACATCAGCATGAAAGGAAATATCAACAATCCAATACTTAGCTGGGACAAAAAAATGGCTAAAGAGGATCGTATTGCAAAAAGAAAAGATGAAAAGGAAAAACTGAAAGGAATATTTAACGAAGAGTTTGGAATGTTTAAGCATGATACGCTCGCAACCAAAAGGAACGCCGATAAGAACAAAAAACCTGGAGATGCTGCTTTCAATGTGAATTTCGACGGGGATGATAAAAACAAGAATAAAAAACCGGAGAAGAAAGATGATGGGGACTTCTGATCCCTTGCCTTGACTTTCGAGAGCAAACCCCATTTCAGAACTAATTTTTCTATTACATGAGCATTTATACACAGAAGCAACGCTGGAAGCTCTGGCTTTTTATTGCCGCCATGACTATCATCGGTGTTTCCCTCTGGTATAATATCCGCCTGGTTGATAAAATTGCTGCTGATGAACGCGGCAAGGCAAAGCTTTGGGCAAACGCCATAAGAGAAAAGGCCAATTTCATTTTGCGGACCGATTCTATTTTTCAGACCATTTCTGTTTCCGAAAGAAAAAAAGTTGAATTGTGGGCCGAAGCCACCAAGGAGCTTGGAAAGGAAATGAATGTGAACCCTTTTGTCCTGGAGGTAATCAAGACAAATGAGGAAGTACCGGTTATCCTTACCGATATGAAAGGCAAAATCACATCCTGGCGTAACCTGGATATGGTAAAAGCGAAAGACTCTTCCTGGCTCAGGGCTCAGCTGGATACAATGAGGAAGCAATATGCTCCGATTGTGATTGATATCTATGCCGGACAAAAAGATTTTCTTTACTATAAAGATTCCAAGGTGTTTAGCAGCCTGAAAAACGTAATCAATAGTCTGATTAAGTCATTTATCAGTGAGGTTGCCATAAACTCTGCTTCAGTGCCTGTGGTATATACAGATTCGACCAGGCAAAGAGTCATTGCCTTCGGGAATCTTGATTCTGTGAAAATGAAGAGTGAAAATTTCCGGACGCAAACTATCGATGATATGCGTTCAAAAAGCAACATCATCGAAGTGGATCTTGGGAACAAAGAAAAAAATTATATTTTTTATGAAGACTCCTTCCTGCTTAAGCAGATTAAATATTACCCATTCGTCCAGTTTGCTATCATCGGAATGTTCCTTCTGATAGCTTATACATTATTCAGCACTGCCCGCAAATCAGAACAGAACCAGGTTTGGGTGGGCCTTGCCAAAGAAACAGCTCACCAACTGGGTACACCACTCTCCTCGCTTATCGGTTGGCTTGAATATATGAAACTGAAGGGCACCGATGAAGAGATGGTGAAGGAGATAGCTCGGGATGTAAAAAGGTTTGAAACGATTACGGAAAGATTTTCCAAAATTGGTTCTGTGCCGAAACTCGAGAAAGAGAATATAATGGAAGTTTTAGAAGAAGCCGTAAATTATATTAAGCTCCGGACCACTGAAAAAGTTCACTTCACACTCATTAATGAAACAGGCTCACCAATCTTTGCGCCAATCAATATTCCTCTTTTCGCCTGGGTAATTGAAAACCTCTGCCGGAACGCAATTGATGCAATGAGTGGTGAGGGTAGTATCACTCTGAAAGTTTCAGATGAAAGCCAGTTTGTGTATATCGATGTAGCAGATTCGGGTAAGGGGATTCCGAAATCAAAATTCAAAACAGTGTTCGAACCCGGATATACTACCAAGCAAAGAGGTTGGGGGCTGGGTCTTTCTCTAACCAAACGTATTGTGGAGAATTATCACAGCGGAAAAATATTCGTGAAATGGTCAGAGCCAGAAAAAGGAACTACATTTCGCATCGTATTGAATAAGTAAACAAAACGAATGCCTGGAATCTATATTCATATCCCTTTCTGTAAACAGGCCTGCCATTACTGCGATTTTCATTTCTCCACCTCTTTAAATAACAAACAAGCTTTCATCTTGGCCCTGAAGAAAGAAATTTCAATGAGAAAGGATTATCTGGGTGGGAGTGAAATAGATACTATCTATTTTGGAGGAGGTACACCATCTCTCCTCAACGGGAGTGAACTGATGGAGATTTATTCCAGTCTGAAGGAACATTTCAGGATCAGTTCAACGGCAGAAATCACCCTGGAAGCCAACCCGGATGATTTACTGCCTGAGAGGTTGTCTGAGCTCCGGCAGAGTCCGGTTAACCGCTTGAGTATAGGCATTCAAAGTTTCCGGGAGGAAGATCTGCGGTGGATGAACCGCGCCCACACCAGTGAGGAAGCCGAACGCTGTGTAAAACAGGCTCAGGATGCCGGATTCACGAACATTACGATAGATCTGATTTATGGGATACCAGGATTGGGAGATGAAGACTGGAGAAAGAACTTACAAAAAGCATTTGCTTTGGATATTCAACACATCTCTGCCTATTCACTCACTGTCGAAGCTAGGACTGCTCTTGCAAAATTTGTAAAGGAAGGCAGCTCACCAGCTCCGGATGACGAACGGAGTGCTGAACAGTTCAGGATTATGAAAGAGGAAATGCGTTGGCATGATTTTGTTCAGTACGAAATCTCGAATTTTGGAAAGCAAGGCTTTTTCTCCAGACACAACAGCAGCTATTGGAAAGGTGAACCATATCTGGGCTTGGGTCCTTCAGCGCATTCCTATAATACGGTTTCACGCCAATGGAATAAATCCAATAACAATGTTTACATCCGTTCTGTTGAAGCTGGGAAGCCGGAAATGGAAATAGAAGTACTCCATCTTATTCAGCAATACAACGAATATGTAATGACCGGACTTCGGACCATGTGGGGTTGTGATCTTGCATGGATACGGGAACGCTTCGGACCCGAGCTCGCAGCTCACTGCCTGGAGGAATCGGAGTTCTACATCCAAAAAGGGTTGTTAGTTCAAAGGGAAGAAAAATTACTTCTGACTGAGGAAGGAATGCTGTTTGCAGACCGGATCGCTTCAGATTTGTTTCAGGAACTTATTACAGAAAAATGAAGGTGTTCAATCTATAATCAAAAACCATGTTCACGTCTATTAACCATAAAGGAAGCTCATTCAAAACAGATCTCTCCAAACCGCTGGATATATCTATCCCACTTCGTACTGGGGATGAAAACGTAAGTGCTTGGTATGTAAATCCTGTCAAGATAGAGCCGGTACGTAACGGTGATTGGATTGGAGATGTTAAGCAGGGAGGGTCCGTCAATTTCAGGAATATTACATTCAATCCGCATGGAAACGGTACTCATACCGAATGTGTGGGTCACATCAGTCGGGAAGACTATAGCATTAATCAATGCCTGAAGAAGTTTTTTTTTATTGCCGAACTAATAACCATTTTGCCAGAAACGAATGCGGAGGGAGATCGGGTTATCACCCGGCAACAGCTGGAAAAAGCCCTTTCTGGGGCTAAACCAGAGGCCTTGGTAATCCGCACCCTCTCAAATCCACCGGAGAAAATAAATTTTCATTATTCTAATACCAACCCGGTCTATATGCTTGAAGAAGCTGCCGTGCTGTTGAATGAAAGAGGGATTGATCACTTGCTGATCGATGTTCCAAGTGTTGACAAGGAGGTAGACGGAGGAAAATTGCTGGCTCATCATGCGTTTTGGCAGTATCCTGGAAATACGCAACTCCAGCGTACGATCACAGAACTGATCTATGTTCCTAATAACATTACTGACGGGGAATATCTTTTAAACCTCCAGATAGCAAGCTTTGAAAATGATGCAAGCCCAAGTAAACCTGTGCTTTATAAGATTGTGCGATAAATTAGTAAATTCGTGTGTACGAATATTTTGAACTTATGAATTTAGATAAAACAGATCTTCGCATCTTGAAAATCCTTCAGCAGAACGGGAGAATAACCAATCTTGAGCTGTCCCAAACTATTGGATTGTCTCCAGCTCCAACCCTGGAAAGAGTAAAAAAATTGGAGCGAGGAGGGGTAATTAAAAGTTATCACGCAAAGGTCGATGAATCAAAATTGGGCATTGGGATCAAGGCTCTTATGCTTATTACACTGCCAAGGCATACAGAAGGAGTGGTTGATAAGTTCAAAAAACAAATTGCAGAAATAGCGGAGATCACGGACTGCTATAAAGTTACCGGAAATGCAGATTATATATTGCACGTAATGGTGAGTGACATCAACGCATTTGAAGAACTGGTTGCCAGAAAGATTGCCACGATAGAAGAGATCAGCCATATGCAAACCATGGTGATCTTATCGAAAGCCAAGGAATCAAATCTAATTCCATATAACTATGGATTCTAAATTGTATCGTAATTAATGAAGAAATATATTGGTTTTTTTCTGCAGGGATTGGTAGTTCTGGCTCCGTTGGGAGCGACAGTTTATATTTTCTACATAATCATTAATGCCGTCGGTCGTTTTCTTCCCAGTAACTACCTGGTTAATCCATACGTTGATCCGGTAATCTCTGTTTTGATTGGCTTTTTGTTTATCACGGGAGTGGGTGTATTTGCCTCTAGCTTTCTTTTCAAGGCGGTTTTTAACGCCTTCGAGCATGCGATGGAAAGAGCGCCTGTTGTTAAAATAATTTATTCTTCCATTAAGGATTTTCTTTCAGCCTTTGTGGGTAGCAAAAGAAAATTTAACAAACCTGTTCTGGTTACTCTGAATAAAGAAAATGATATCAGGCAACTGGGATTTATTACGCAAAGTGATTTAAAAGAGTTTGGAATCGGAGAACAAATGGTTGCGGTTTACCTACCCAGCTCATACTCCATAGCAGGGCAAACATTGATTGTACCTGTTTCCAGTGTGCTTCCGTTAAATATTCCGGCTTCAGATGTGATGAAGTTTATTGTCAGCGGTGGAGTTTCGGACATTGATTAGGAAATAAACCTCAATATTATTATCTTGTCGTCTCAATTGACTCAAAAAATCTTTTGTAATTACCCTTATAAAATCCAAACCCATGAAAAAAGGATTCATTGTTATTTTGGCACTTCTCTCCTTTCAGGCATTTGCTCAGAAGAAGCTAAAAGTGGAAGAGGACAAAATGAATATAGGAGGCGGAAAAAACCCCTGCCTGGTGGTTACTATTTATGAGGCAACTGAAGATGATATTAACAGCGGATGGAAATCCATCATGAAAGGGTATAGTGGAAAAATTAGTACGAAAGATGGAGGGCACCTTGCAGATAATGTGGTGATTAAAGACTTGAGTAATAACACCTGCGATGTTTACTATAAGGTTGATAAGGTGAATGACCATGAGTTCAAACTCATTGTGTCTGTAAACCTTGGAGGTGCTTTTATGAACCCAAGCGATCATGCAACTCAGAACAATTACTTTAAAAAGATAATGCTTGATTTTGCTCAAAAAACTACCAATGATGCTATTGCGGACCAGCTGAAAGATGCTCAGAAGGCACTTTCGAAACTGCAGAGTGCGCAAACAAGCCTGGAGAAAGAACAGGATGGATTAAAACGTGATATTGAAAACTATAAAGGGAAAATAAAGAGCGCCGAAGATGAAATTGCTACAAATTCAACAGAGCAAAGCAAGAAAAAATCGGAGATAGAAGCCCAGAAAAAAATATTGGATGCTATTACCAAGAAAAAGGAAGCCGTAAACTAAACTTTATTCTTGCCGATAATCGCTACCGTGATCCGGCTTACACAACAAAGCCTCTCCTGTTCATCGTAAATTTTGATTTCCCAGACATGTGTTTTGCCTCCCACATGCAGGGGTGAGCAGATGCCTGTTACTCTTCCTTCTTTTACTGCACGGACATGGTTTGCATTAATTTCAAGTCCGACCCCGATAAAAAATTCAGGATTGACAACCAGCCAGGAAGCAACACTCCCCATAGTTTCTGCGAGTGCTACACTGGCTCCTCCATGAAGCAGGCCAAAAGGCTGCTTGGTACGGTGGTCAACCGGCATTGTTGCTTTAAGATAATCGGGTCCTATTTCAGCAAACTGAATATCCAGTGCCTCTCCCATAGTACCGGGGGTCATCCAGTCAAAATCGGCCGGTTTTACTTCCTTGTTAAACCATATTGTTTTTTTGTCTGTCATTTTCCTGCTCTTAGTTCTTTAACGGCTCTGCTTAACTCGCTTATTACACGATCAATCTCCTCCTCTGTATTTTCCCTCCCCAGGCTAAATCTTACGGAGGAAAGAATGTGAGCATCCTCCATACTCATTGCTTTCAATACATGTGAAGGTTCAGGGATTGCAGAAGTACAAGCGGAGCCAGTAGCCATTGCGAAATGTGGAAGTCTTTGAATCAGTTCTGAAGCACGAATTCCAGTGAAGGAAAGGTTCGTGGTATTCGGCAAGCGGTCTCGCTGACTTCCGTTTACATATACCCTTTCAAGATCCAGCAGGTACTGCTCCAGCTTGGTTCGGAGACGGGATATTTTATCTCCGTCATCCCATAATCTGGTTTCACTGAGTTCACAGGCTTTCCCCAGACCCACAATTCCGGGAACATTTAAAGTCCCTGAACGAAGTCCCCGCTCATGCCCACCACCTTCAATCTGGGCATGTATACTCACTCTCGGGTTTTTTCTCCGGATGAACAGCGCTCCACATCCTTTAGGTCCATATAGTTTATGAGCGCTGATCGAAAGGAGGGCAATCGGAGAATCTTTTACGTTTATTCTGATTTTCCCTGCTGCTTGTGTGGAATCACAGAACAGCAAGCTTCCTTTGCTATTTACAATTTCAGCGATGCGGTCGATGGGATTTAATGCACCAGTTTCATTGTTGGCATACATAATGCAAACAAGGATGGTATCGGGTCTGATAGCGTTTTCAAGGTGAATCAGATCGAGTTTGCCCTCCCGGTCAACAGGAAGGATGGTCAGCTCGGCTCCATTTTTTTCAAGGCTCCGGCAGGTATCAAGCACTGCCTTATGTTCAGTAGAGGAGCATATGATATGTCTGCCCTTTTGCTTATAGTTTTCAAAAACCCCTTTTATACCCAGGTTTATGGCCTCCGTGGCGCCGGAAGTAAAAATGATTTCCTGATCTTCAGATCCTATAAGCGAGGCAACTTGTTTACGAGCCCTTTCCACAGCATCGGCAGCGATCCAACCAAAGGAATGGGTACGGCTGGATGCATTTCCGTAATGTTTGCTGAAGAATGGAAGCATCTCCTCAAGCACAAGTGGATCAACCGGGGTTGTTGCATTGTGGTCGAGATAAACAGCTGGGCCCATACTTCAAAGTTACGCTATTCGTCAGAACTTAGCTCTGGCTGCTGATTTGTATTTCTTCATAGAAATACTTTTGTTGCGGGGTGATTTAACGGAATAGGTAAGCTGAATCTTTTGCTGCTCACCAGGCTGGATAGTCCGGGTCCAGGTAAGCCTTCCGGTAAGCAGATCCTGTTGCGCGCCAGAGATTTCTATCGCATCCACTGTAATATCATTATTCTGTGAAACAGGGAGCTGATCTTCCAGATTGATGGTGATCGCTGACTTGCGGTTATTCTTTACAACCATTTCGTATGCGTAGGTTACTTTTCTGTTATTGCCAATCACCTTATCATTGCAAAAATCTTTAAGTTTTGTGCGGGTAACCATAATCTTACTGTCCCGCCCCAAGGAGATATCCAGTGTATCATCCACACTTCGGGTATAAATATAAGACTGACCTACAAAGGTGCCCCCAAAATATACATTAGCAGGACCTTCAACCAGATCCAGATCTTCCCATCCGGTGATCCGTGCCAGCATGAAAGCATCCCGGTCTATTTTCGGAACAGAATAGTATTTATAGGTGGCCGGAAGATTGTAGGAGGTTACTTCTACTATATAAGGTTTGGAATCAGAAGGAACACTGTAAGGATTTTTTATGTCGAATTCGGCACTTAGTTCAGAAACCTGAATCTGCTCATAGGTCACTGTTGGTTTCTGGGTGGCTTTAAAAAAACTGTTGTCTTTTTTGTCCTGATCTTCCAGACTTTCATATTCGGTAGCCTGATTTTTGTTATCGGAAGCAGCACTGGACGGAGCAACATTATAGTAGCCGGCCGAATTATTATTGTCGAGTTGCTGATATTGATTTGAAAAAGAAGGTGTCCCGGTATTGAAATTTACGTACCATGGGTTAAGCTGGGGTTTGGAAGCGCTTTGTGTGGGATCGGCGGAGGAGATTTTCATCTTTACATCCTGCCAGTCGACATTGGTATTATTAAATACTTTAGCCCGGTATTTTAGTTCAATGGGTTTATTGATATCTTCTGCAATCAGATCATAGCTTGGAGCCCAGCCTGCACTGGTCACGATGTATTTGAGCTCGAGTGTTGCTGTTACAGGGACAGGGGTTGAAAGAAGTATGGAGATTTCTGCTGTCGGGGCACTGCGTGTTCCGTTAAGGGCATTGATCTGAAGGTTCAGCTTGCTGCTGATGAGCGCGAGGCTCGCTATCTTTTTATCAAGCTTAAACAGTTCTGTATTGATTTCCTTAATTCTTGAACGGTAGAAATCAGCTGCCAGCTTTAATTCTGCTGTGCTGACCCCTTTATCCTTTCCCCCCATCATTTCGTTCTGAACCAGCAATTTTTTTTCAGTGTCATAGGCTTCCCTGTCGTAATCAAGTGCTGACGTTTCTTCGCTCATTATTTTTAATGAATCCTTGAGCTGTTTAACACGCGGGCTTTCTTCCTGAAGGCTCAGGTAATTCATTTTATCTGAAACAGCGAATATAGAAACCTCACCGGTGACCGTGGCCTGGATGCTTTTGGAAATCAATTTGGAGGATATTCCTGTGAAAGTAATTAGATTTCTCCCCGCTTTAAGTGTCACCTGTTTGCTCTGCGTAATCTGCGCACCCTGAAGGTATACGATGACAGATTGGATCGGTACCTTGAAAGCTTGTTCAGGCTGATCATTGCCAGCATGAAGGTTCATGGAAAGAACGGCAAAGGCCGGGAGGAGAAGTAGTTTTTTCATAACAAAGGATTAAGGTTCTGGACGTTTAGGATGCAAGAAGGTTAGTGATTCCACAAAAAGAAAAAAATAACCCCATGCCTTGTGGTGCAGGGGGATTATTTAAATATCATTTCAGGTCTACTTCTTAACTTCCTCCTTAGAGGCAGTTTTGGCGGCCTCACTTGCTTTCAGATAGACCTGGGAGAAATCGAAATAACGCATGGGGTTTCCCTGAAACCCATGAACATCAGATTTTGTAAGTCTCCAACTTTCATCATACCAGAGTATGAGAACAGGAGCGTCCTTCATCATCAGGTTCTCAGCTGAAGCAAAATTCTTATAAGCTTCCTCTTGCGACTTAGCCGCTACCCCGGCTTCAAAAAGTTTGTCGAAGGCAGCATTTTTATAACGTGTTGAATTCGGAAAGGAAGGAGCGGATAAATCCTCAGGTACACTTTTCCCGTAAAAAAGCCAGAGGAAATTTTCAGGACTTGGATAATCAGCAATCCAGGAAGACCTGAAAATATCACCATTGCCGGATGCCTCATCTTCCATCCTTTGTTTGTAGGTTACGAGATCAAAATCAATATTTACACCGAGTACTTCATGTAATTGCTTTTGTATTTCGAATAACACATTCTCATTTCGTTTTCCGCCGCTATTGAGTTTCAGCTTAACCTGTGGAAATCCTTTACCACCTGGATATCCGGCTTCAGCAAGAAGCTTCTTTGCAAGTACAGGGTTGAAGGTATAACCAGCTATTTGAGTAATATCATATCCTTTCAGAGAAGGAGGGGAAATGCCGTTTACACCGGGCCCGAAAGCCTCGCCTCGAAGAACGTTTTCAACGACAGCTTCCCTGTTCACGGCATACGAGAATGCCTGCCTGACCTTTACATTATTAAATGGAGCCTTCGAGCAATTAAAGGTGTAGAACTGTGTTGCCATTTCCGGAGAACGATCCAGTATATATTTGGGTGGATTTTTGTTAAAGTCGGAGATCTGACTTTCGACCATGTCTTTGATTGATTCAGAAGGAAGTCCCCAAATGAAATTAAGGCTTCCGTTTTGAAATTCAAGAAGTTCATCATGTTTGGTCTTGAAGAAAGAAACGATGATTGTGTCGAGGTAGGGTAGCTGGTTGCCCAGGGAATCCTGACCATAATAATTCTCATTCCTGCAAAGGATTATTTTTTCACCCGGACTGACTTCTTTGGCAACTTTAAATGGCCCACTTCCTACTTTCATTTTTATTCCATACTTCGCAACAGCTTCTTTTGCAACGATGAAGCAGGATGGATTGGCAAGGTTGAAAAGAAAGGAAGAACTGGGGGCGGTAAGCTTGAAGGAAACGGTATAATCATCAATTATTTTAATGCCTTCCAGATTTTTTGAAGGTTTGCCATTTTTTGATTCGGTAAAAAATTCATTTGCGCCCACCAAATGATCTTTCATGCTTTCATCAAATGTCTTATTATCAGGACTTGAAGTGCACAACTGTTCAAAAGAATAAAGAACATCCGAGGCCACAAGTTCCCGTCCTTTACCTCCTGGGAAACAAGAATCATTCTGAAATTTGATGCCTTTTCGGAGGTGAAAAGTATAGGTGGTTCCATCGGCATCCACATCCCATTTTTCTGCAATGGCTGGTTTGATATGAAGATCGGAAGGGTTGAATTTTACAAGTCCCTCGTATATCTGTGTAGCTATATGTGCGGAAGCCACGTCCACGATCTTGATTGGAAATAGAGTCTGGTATTCTTCAGTCATTCCGAAGCGGAATGTGCCTCCATAGACTTTATCCCCTTTTGCAACGCGATCCACAGAATCTGTTTTAGAACCAGACGGTTTGCTGCCGGAACAAGCGGCTAATAAGAGGGCAAGGAAAAACCCCAGGACAAACGGACGTTTTATCATACCAGGAATATGTGTTTTATATCAAAAAGATAGAAAAATTCACCTAAATTGAGCCAAAGTATGTGCAAGATTAGGCTTTCTTTCACAATTTGCAAAATAATTTAGGTATTTGAAGGAAAGCCCCTCCATGCTGGAAACAAAGGCATGTTATGGGCTAGCTTATCCTGTTTCCATCCTGTTTAGGAAGGGTTGGGTAAAAAAATACCAAAATGTTGATTATTTATTTTGTTTTGGTGAAATAAGGTTTTAATATTGCGAGCGGAAAATCTTGTTAAAGTCTATTTGCCCGCCTGATAAATAAATGAAAAAGCAACTCATTTTAGGAATTGTTTCCATTTTTACCATACTAAGCGCTCACGCTCAGGTTGTGCTTGTACTGGATGGTAATTATCAGGGCAAGAACCTTTATGTTCAAAACCCTTTTGGAAATGCCGGTGTCGGTTTTTGTGTGACAGAAGTTTTTGTCAATGGAAATCTGACCACCGATGAAATTGCATCCAGTGCATTTGAAATCGACCTCAAGAATTTTCAGCTTAAATTGGGAGATCCTGTAGAGGTTAAAATTAAATATAAGGGCGATTGTCAGGGCAAGCCCAAAGTCCTCAATCCTGAAGTCCTGAAGCCAAAAAGTACATTTGATGTTGTGAAGATTGATCTCGCCGCAGATGGTACACTTAAATATACAACCAAAGGTGAAAGCGGAAAACTGGCTTTCGTCATAGAACAATATCGCTGGAATAAATGGGTAAAAGTCGGAGAGGTTGATGGTTTGGGAACCAACGGACCTAATGATTATTCGTTTAAAGCAGCCCTACACTCTGGAGAAAACAAATTCAGACTTAAGCAACTCGATTACTCCGGAACGCCTCGTTACTCGAAAGAAGTGAAAGTTACCTCCACTCTTCCTAAACTTACCTGGGCTCCCAAAAGAGTTAGTACTGAAATAACCTTCACCGGTGGAGAAACGATGTACGAAATCTTTGATCAGTACGGTAACCTTGTCAAGAAAGGATTCGGTTCTTCTATTGACTGTAAAAGTCTTCCCAAAGGTGGTTACTTCCTGAATTATGATAATGCCACCGAGGAATTCCTGAAAAAATAATCTGTTAACACAGTAATTGAATCCCGGTCTTGTATCGGGATTTTTTTTTACCATGAAAAAGATAGAACACATCGGTATTGCCGTGAAAGACATTCAAGCAGCTTCCAAATTATATGAGAAGCTATTTAAAGCCGGGCCCTTTAAGGAGGAGTTGGTAGAGGGCGAAGGCGTAAAGACTCTGTTCTTCCATATGGGAGAAAGCAAAATAGAACTACTGGAAGCAACCACCCCGGAAAGCCCCATAGCCCGTTTTATTGAGAAGAAGGGAGAGGGAATCCATCACATCGCATTTGAGGTGGAGGACCTGGTTTCTGAAATGAAAAGACTGGAAGCGGAAGGTTTTACTCTCTTGAACAAAGAGCCTAAAAGAGGAGCAGACAACAAGATGATCTGTTTTCTTCATCCCCGTGATACCCATGGGGTGCTTATTGAGCTTTGTATGGAAATCAAGCCCTGACTTTTGATTTTTCTAGCTTTTAATGCTGAATCACAAAGCGTAAACTTCTATTCAGTCCCGGTCCACTTAAGTGGGCAAAATAGACCCCTCCAGGCAGATCATTCACCGCTATAACGATTGACTGAGTTCCTGGAGCAAGGTTTATAACTGTTGGATCATTAACAAGGTTTCCAAGAATATCATACACTTCCTCCGTTATACGAAGGCTCTCTGATACCGTTACTGGGATGCGGATCGATTCATTTGCCGGAACCGGGTAGGGAAGGCCAATTTGATTTTCAAGATTTGCCTGGGAAGGAATTCCGGTTGCAAGGCCTGAAAATTCTGCATCGAAAAGTGCAATTCCATTTCCATTAGCGGGATTTTCATTCACCCAGACAAAAGCAGCCTGTTGCAGCAGAGGGCTCACTTCGATACGGGGATGAGGAGACGCAAGAGACGCGTTTTCATCGTTATATTGAAGGGATAGCTCGCTCCATGATAAGGGTGAACTGATGTTCAGATCCTGAGACTCATAAGGCAACCTTGCATTGGTAGAATCGAAATAGGTAAGCAGGAAATTATTGGTGTAAGAATTATAACAACAGGCAGGTTCTGTTTCATTTGCACTGGTAGCTGTAACGGCGAACAGGTTCCAGGAAGAAGCGGAATAGGCTTGCCGGTTTACTGCACTCACGATGTCCATATTGTCAATATTTCCTCCTGAAGCACCTTCGAACAGAACCACTGCGCTAAGGTCCAAATTAACATTATCGGTAGTACCCTGCTGGATGGCGATAGCAGGATTCCGGCACATATTGGTGTAGGGGGTCTGAGAAGGGACCGAATCTATACAAACTGGATTCTGCCAGGAGG
>PLYR01000076.1 GCA_003153435.1 Bacteroidota bacterium | reverse complement strand
CTGCTGAAGATTCTGGTTCGAAAGTCAGTGAAGCGTCGTTGAGCTGAAGTTTATCCATAGAAAACCGGAGCTCCTCAAAATCATCCGTATCGACAGGATATATGCCCGCGAACACCATTGGTTTTACATCTTCAAACCCTTGAATAGCCTCTGTAGCTGGGTGATGCACCGTTGTAATCGTGTCACCTACTTTCACTTCTTTAGCTTCCTTAATGCCTGAAATAATGTACGCTACATTTCCTGCACTGACTTCCGGCTTAGGAGAAAGAGTGAGCTTTAGAACCCCAACCTCTTCCGCTATGTATTCATGACCACTGGCCATGAACTTAACTTTATCTCCTTTACGGAGAGTGCCGTTTTTTACTTTGAAATAAGCAATAATGCCTCTGAAAGAATTGAAGACTGAATCAAATACTAAAGCTTGCAAAGGGGCTGCCGGATCACCCTGAGGAGGGGGGATACGGTCAATAATCGCTGTCAGGATATCCTCAATTCCTAATCCGGTTTTGCCGGAAGCATGAATAATCTCATCTCTGTCACATCCGAGCAGGTCCACGATTTGATCTTTAACAGCTTCGGGCTCTGCACTTGGAAGGTCTATTTTATTCAATACAGGAATGATTTTCAAATCGTGCTCCAGAGCCAGATACAGATTGGAAATAGTCTGAGCCTGGATACCCTGGGCTGCATCAACAATCAGCAGCGCTCCTTCACAAGAAGCGATGGAGCGGGAAACTTCGTAGGAAAAATCAACATGGCCGGGAGTATCGATGAGGTTTAGCACATAAGAAGTGCCTTTCCAGTCATAACTCATCTGGATTGCATGGCTTTTAATGGTAATGCCACGTTCCTTTTCTAGATCCATATCATCCAGAACCTGATTTTCCATATCCCTTTTGGAAATGGTTTTGGTGAACTCCAGCAGACGGTCGGCCAGGGTACTTTTGCCATGGTCGATATGGGCAATGATACAGAAATTACGGATGTTTTTCATGAAGCTCGGGTACCCCTCTTTACAAGGAGCGTAAAGATACTCTTTTACCCTTGAAAATCAATTACTACATTTACACCTTAATTTAAGTTTATGAAAGTTACAGACCATCTCCAGAACGCCAAATCGACGCTTTTCTCCATAGAGATTTTACCCCCTCTTAAAGGAAAGAGTATTCAATCTATCTTCGACTCTATTGACCCATTGATGGAGTTTAAGCCTTCTTTTATTGACGTTACTTATCACCGGGAGGAATACCTGTATAAGAAACGTGATGGGGGATACCTCGAAAAAGTAAGTATTCGAAAGAGGCCTGGTACTGTCGGTATCTGCGCCGCACTCATGAATAAATACAGGGTTGATGCCATTCCGCATATTATCTGCGGCGGGTTCTCCATCGAGGAAACTGAAAATGCATTGATTGACCTCCAGTTCCTAGGTATAGATAATGTCCTCGCCTTGCGTGGCGATTCTATCAAGACAGAGCCCACATTTGTTCCTGAACCAAATGGCCACCCATATGCTCTTGATCTGGTGAAGCAGATTGTCAGAATGAACAAAGGTCATTATCTGGAAGATGAATTGAGGGAAGTGGCTCCTACCAACTTCTGTATCGGGGTTGCAGGATATCCGGAGAAGCATTTTGAGTCGCCCAACATGATTGCTGATATGAAGCACCTGAAGGCAAAGATTGATGGAGGGGCACATTACATAGTAACTCAGATGTTTTTCGATAACCCCCGTTTTTTGGAGTTCAGTAAGATGTGTAAGGACATGGGGATTAATGTTCCGATCATCCCCGGAATCAAAATTCTAACCACTAAGAAGCAGGCGGTTCTTTTGCCAAAGACCTTCAAGATTGATGTGCCTCAGGCCCTCTTGGAAGAAATCGAAAAGTGCAAGACCGATGCAGAAGTAAAAGAGGTGGGTATTCGTTGGGCTATCATGCAGTGCAAAGAACTGATCAAACAAGGAGTTCCTTGTTTACACTTCTATACTATGGGAGTTTCTGATGCTACCCGACGAGTTGCGAGTGAGGTCTTCTAGGCTGAAGCTGGCTGGCCTTTTTTCCAGGCAAGCTTCTTTTTTACAGAAGCCTGAATATCGTTAAGGTCCCCTTTCGGGATTGCATTGATGAGATTTCTGGTATACTCGGTTTGAGGGTTATTATAAATGCTGTCTGCATCTCCCATCTCTTCCACTTTCCCTTTGTTCATCACTACCATCCGATCGCTCATAAATTTCACCACACTCAGGTCGTGAGAAATGAAAATATAGGTGAACTGGAATTCTTTTTTCAGCTCATTAAGCAGGTTCAGTACCTGAGCCTGGACTGACACATCAAGTGCAGAAACAGATTCATCGCAAATGATAAACTGTGGATTCAGGGCAAGGGCTCGTGCAATGCATATCCGTTGTCTTTGTCCGCCCGAAAATTCATGAGGGTATCGATAGAAATGCTGATCACTCATATTCACCCGATGAAGAAGTTCAATGACCCGTTCTTTACGCTTTTTTTCATTTTCCAGAATCCCATGAACATTCATGGGTTCAAGTAATGCTTCTCCTATAGTGATTCGGGGGTTGAGAGAAGAATAGGGATCTTGAAAGATAATCTGGATATCCTTTCGAAGGGTCCGCATATCTTTCATGTTCAGATTAGTAATGTCTCTCGCTTTAAAGATAATGGACCCTTTGGTAGGTTCAATAAGTCTCAGAATGGTTCGACCTAATGTTGTCTTTCCACATCCTGATTCACCTACTAATCCAAGTGTTTCACCCGGATAAACATCAAAGCTCACATCATCTACTGCTTTCACGTATCCCTTCGCACGACCGAAAAGCCCTTTATTAATCGGGAAGTAAGTATGAATATTCCGGAGTTCGAGAATAGGTTTACGCTCATATAATTCTTTATGAGTATTCCTTCTTTCTTCGACTGTCACAGTCAGGCTGCTTGTTACCTGCTCTACCGATTTATCACTCTCCGTCATATTCCCGTCTCTGTCGGTATTCATAAAGTCAGAAACTGTAGGTAACCACCTTAGGCGTTTGTTGAGAGGAGGGCGGCAAGCCAGTAAGCCTTTGGTGTAAGGATGCTGAGGATTTGAGAAAATATCCCATACATTTCCTTGTTCCACAATCTTCCCTTTGTACATCACAATCACCTTATCGGCCAGTTCTGCTATAACTCCCAGATCGTGTGTGATGAAGAGTATTCCCATATCATGTTCTCTCTGGAGTTTTTCCATGAGTTCAAGAATCGTTGCCTGCACCGTAACATCAAGTGCAGTGGTGGGTTCATCAGCTATAAGTATAGATGGCTTGCAAGACATGGCCATAGCTATCATAACCCTTTGTTTCTGTCCTCCGGAAAGCTGGTGAGGATATGAATCAAAAATTACTTCCGGTCTTGGAAGATGTACCTCATGAAAAAGTTTTATGGTTTTTGCTTTTGCATCAGTCTTGAACATTTTCTGATGAAGGATAAGGGCTTCCATGACCTGGTCTCCACAGGTAAAAACCGGATTGAGGGATGTCATCGGTTCTTGAAAAATCATAGCAATCTCATTCCCTCTCAATTTCCGCATCTCCTTTTCAGGCAGATGAACGAGATCGGGGGAGGTGTTAGTCTTGGAATGGAAAATGATCTGGCCATTAGTAATCTTTCCCGGAGGTTCGGAAATGAGCCTCATAATGGAAAGAGCAGTCACCGATTTCCCGGAACCTGATTCTCCAACTATGCCTATAGTCTCTCCTTTGTTAAGGATAAAACCAATATTGTTTACGGCTGTAACAGTCTCGTCATCGGTCCGGAATTCCGTCGTCAGGTTCTTTACTTCTAATAAGGCTTCTTTGATCACAAACCGGGTTGTTAGTTGAGCTGTTTTCGCTATACAGAAACAGGTCGCAAAAATAAGACTAGTTATACGAAAATACCATATTAGATGTTCGCAATATCCGCAATATTTAGACGATTGGCATTAATTGGGAGATTAACCCGCCTATCTGTGTCCTGAAAAGGTGGTGAGAAGGTATAACTTCCTAAGGATTAGCACCTTTTTGAGCCAGATCGTCAGGTAATGACCACCTGTTCTTTCGTGATTAGGGGAAGGCCTTGCATTCTCAATAATATCTGTGCCACTGTCAGGACATCTTTCTGGCAATAGTTTATAATCCGGTCCAGGTTTTTCTCCTTGTAGTAAACCTCGTAAACCATACTGCCATCAATATCATCCTTAGGTGTATCAATTCCAAAGAGGGCTGAAAGGAGTGAGAGGGAGGTAAAGCTTTTGAAATCACCAAATTTCCATAATTCCATAGTATCGAGCAGTTTTACTTCCCATGGTTTTTTTCCGGCAAGATCAAGGATACCAGGGATGGATAATCCATGAACAAGCATTCTTCTTCCTATAAACGGGAAATCAAACTCTTTACCATTATGAGCACAGAGCTGACTATCTTTTTTATTGAAATATTTAACAACGAGTTTAGAAAATTCTCCGAGCAAGGTCTTTTCATCATGTCCCGCAAACGATTTAATCCTGAAATCGCTACCATGAAGGTAACCTACAGAGATACAGATGATCTTACCAAATTCCGCAAAGATGCCTGCACTCTTATATATTTCGGAAGCTTTATCCGTTTCCTTCTCCTTGCGAACAAACTTGGCTTTGTGGTCCCATAGCTTTCGGAATGTTTCGGGCACGCTTTTGTAATCAGGATAAGCAGGAACCGTTTCGATATCTAGGAAGAGAATATTCTCGGTTTTTATATCTTTTAACATGGCTATTTTATCAGAACACCCTTCTTCTGCATGAGAGGAATGGTAATGAGGTTTGCATCACAGATGCTTTCGGCCAGGAAGATGTACTGTTTGTCATACATCGTTTTGTTCAGAAAAAAACTGACCCAATATTCGTTACTCAAGCCGAACACCTCTTCCTGGATGGGTTCAATTTTGGAATATTCCCCTGGGCCAACGGTATCCAGGAAGTGACGAAGGGTAGAAGTATTTCTCCGCTCACCATTCAACTCCCCATAGCCTGTGGAAGTGACGAGAACTCCCTCTATAGGTTCTTTCTTAAAGTTTAGTAGGTATACATTCCATTCATCAAACCCTTCTTTGTTCTTTTCTTTTACAATGGCTACTCCTACTTCTTCCACTACAGGTGGAATAATATCTTTCCTCATACTGCAACAAAATTACAATTTCATTTTCTATTGAGCTAACTCAAGCCCTGCATCTATGTAATCAAAAACATCAACGGGATGGTCGTTTTTCTTTTCCTTTTCCCTCATCTGACCAAGGCGGACAATTACCATTTTCTGGTCGGGTATAATGATGATGTATTGTCCTTTAATTCCTCGGGCATAGAAGATGGAATGCCCTTTATATTCGGGAATAATCCACCAGCTATAGCCATAGCGCATGTTCTTGCTTCCGTCATCATCCACTAAACCTGCAAGAGTCACCGATTGCTTCACATATGCTTCGGGTACCAGCTGCTGCCCTTTCCAGCGTCCACTATCCAGGTAGAGTTGTCCAAATCTGGCAAAATCTCTTGCGTTGGAGTTGAAACAGCAATAAGCTTTTTCTACTCCATCTTTTTGATCCAGGCTCCAGAAGGCTGGCATCTTCGCACCCATTGGTTTCCATAATTTCTCAGATGTATAATCGCTGATATGTTTTCCTGTGGCTCTCTCCAAAACGATACCGAGGATTTGTGTATTACCACTCAGATATTTGAAGACCTTTCCCGGTTCACCAACAACCTTGTATTTCAGAATGAGTTTTAGCAGGTCCGTTCCATAGTAAGCCTGAGCAGGAAATGCAAGAGGGTTGCTATAATCCTCATCAAAATTAATGTTTGAGCTCATCGTAAGAAGATGCCTGATCGTAAGCTTGGCATTGTCACCTGTTTTGAATTCAGGAATGAAATCGCCGACCGGCTGATCCACACTTTTAATTTTTCCTTCGTTAATCGCAATACCAATCATGATGCTCACGAAGGTCTTAGCCATAGAAAACGAGTTAACCCTGGATGTATCGCCAAAACGGTCATAGTATTTTTCAAACCGCACGCTGTCGTTTTTGATGACCAGGTAAGCTACTGTACCCAGTCTTTTATTTTTCTCATCATATTTAGAATCCAGTTGTCTTACATTGTAATTTTTTCCGTTGGGCCATTCCTGCTTAGGCCCGCATTGAATCATTCGGTTGTCGAAATGATAATATTCATCAATTGCTGGTGTTAGACGTCCGCGCAAATAGGTATCGGCGATTCCAGCATACAGGTAATATCTTCCTGTGAAGACAATAAACAAATTAAATCCTATAATTACAATTAGTAAGATGATACCGATTCCTTTAAATATTGTCTTCATTATTTTTACGAGATTTTTTAATAATAACAGTTTTTATTCTCTAAGGAGTAATATCGGTGTCCAGGGTTTTCGACCTCATCAAGCCTTGCTCTGAATTAACTCACACGAAAATAGGGCCTCAAAATGCTTTTTTAATTTTCTCTTCACATCCTCCATATCTGGCTTAAATCCCAATTCTTTCTCCATGGAAGTTACAGCTTTATCATCAATCCCGCAGGGGATAATATTTCCGAAATACGTCAGATCCGGATATACATTAAACGCAAAACCATGCATGGTTACCCACCGGCTGCTTCTAACTCCGATGGCGCAGATTTTCCTGGCCAGCAACGGATTCTCCGGATCTAGCCAGACACCCGTATAACCAGTGTAGCGTTCTCCTTTTAATCCATAATCAGCCATAGTCAAGATCACTATTTCTTCGAGAAAACGAAGGTATTTATGGATATCGGTAAAGAAGTTATCCAGATCAAGAATGGGATATCCAACCAACTGACCAGGTCCATGATAGGTAATATCACCTCCTCTATTGATCTTATAATAGGTTGCTGACTTTTCTTTCAGTCCTGCTTCATTCAACAGAAGATTTTTGTCCTCTCCACTCTTACCCAGGGTATAGACATGGGGATGTTCACAAAAGAAAAGATAGTTAGGAGTTGGTGTCTGCAAATGGGAATCAAGGCTGCGGTTGGCAACTTTCACCGCAACGATTTCGGAAAATATTTTTTCCTGCTGATCCCAGGCTTCTTTATAGTCGGTGAGTCCCAGATCCTGAAAGATAACTTTGTTCATTACAGAGAATCGGGCATGAGGGTGGTTCGGAAAAATTCAGAGTTTGGAAAGCTCTGATTTAAGTTCGTTGATTACATTAATTTCACTTGCATCCACTCCCCTGCGTTCAGCTAAGTCGATGGAGATCCAATCTCCCAAATGAATTAAATAAATAGCTTTTTCAATCATGCTATTCCCTTTTGACCAGATTTCAGTAATCTGTGATGTATACTTGCTGATCACTCCTTTATTAATTTCGATCCGTGTATTGTTTCGATCATATTCTTGCTTATCCCGAAAAAAAATGACAGACAGGTTTTCATTTTTCTCTCTCCATCCAACAAGTTCATTGTGGTTCATCTCCGGAATGATCTGATGCCAACACAGCACTTTCGAATTTTCATTCAATTGTTGACGAAAGCGAATGGCGACGCCTTCAAAGTAGGTAGTGGCATAAATCACAGGCATTTTTCCAAAAAGCTTAGCCCCTACTTCCGTAGCTTCTTTCCGAATATTTTCTTCCTCCGTATCGATGAGTTTTATAGCAGCCACCAGCTGAAGAATAGTAGTATTTCCTATGATACCATTGAACTGAAGTACGAACAGGAGCTGAGTCATTGAATATCCCATGCAGGAACGAGGGGGCATCCCTCCGGGGACTATGATAAAATCAAATTTTTGAGCAGTTGCTATTTCTTTAACTTTCCCTCCGGAAGTAATGCAAACAATTTTTGCCTTCTTTTTTATGGCCTGTTCCATACACTGCAGAGTTTCTTCTGTATTCCCGCTGTATGAAGAGATAATAACAAGCGTATTTTCGTTGACATAAGCAGGAATGAAATATCCTTTGCTCACATTAATTGAGGTATTGGCCTCCATGGCAACCAGCTCACTGACTGTATTTCCACCGATTCCGGATCCTCCCAGTCCGCATATGAGCACCTGATGAATCGGTTTAGGGGAATGGGTGAGTTTGGCTTTTTTTCCTATTTCAATGGCATCTTTCAACTGCTTGGAAAAACCAGCTACGAGATTCTTCATACTTATCCTGTTTTTAGCTTTTATTGAAGCTTTTGTTTCAGTAGTCTGTAAAGGTAGCAAAAATAGGAATGGATTAATTCAGGTTTTCTTTTCTGTCTGAGGGGGATGAAAATGAGCAAAAACCAGCTTAGCTTTCGCTTTCCCTATGCTTTCAGCCAGCTCTTCTTCTGTACTTTCCCTTATTTTCTTAACCGATTTGAATTTCCTCAACAGAGTTTGAGCGGAAACCTCACTGATGCCCTGAATCTCCGTAAGTTCGGTTTTAATGGTGCCCTTTTCTCTTCTTTTCCTATGGTGAGTTATTCCGAATCTGTGGGCTTCATCCCTGATCTGCTGGATAATACGCAATGTTTCGGATTTCTTATCCAGATACATAGGCATAGAATCGCCCGGGTAATAGATCTCTTCCAGTCTTTTGGCTATCCCGATGATTCCTATTTTTCCCCTCAGCCCAAGTTTTTCAAGGCTGGAGAGGGCTGCACTGAGCTGCCCCTTGCCCCCATCTATGACAATGAGCTGAGGAAGTTCTTGCTTTTCATCCAGCATCCTTTTGTAACGGCGATAGATGACTTCTTCCATCGAAGCAAAATCATCCGGTCCTTCTACTGTTTTGATGTTGAAATGGCGGTAATCTTTCTTGCTTGGTCGTGTGTTCTTAAAAACAGTCATTGCAGCTACCGGGTAAGCCCCTTGGATATTGGAGTTGTCAAAGCATTCGATGTGACGGGGCTCTTCACTCAGTCTCAGGTCTTTCATCATTGTTGCCAGTACCCTTTTCGTATGTCTCTCCGGATCGATGAGGCTTTGTTGCCTTTCCTTTTCCTTTCTATAATATTCAACATTGCGTTCGCTAAGCTCGAGTAGTTTTTTTTTATCTCCCCTCTGAGGCACAGTAAACTCAATTCCTGGCATGTCAATTTCAGGCATAAACTGGACGATAATTTCCCGGGAATCACTGTGAAATCTTTGTCTGAATTCTGCAATAGCCATTTGAAGCAACTCTTCTTTACTTTCTTCAAGCCGTTTCTTTATCTCAATCGTATGCCCTTGTACAATGGCCCCATTCATGACTTTGAAAAAATTTACGAATGCAGATTCTTCATCAGCAGCAATTGTATACACATCCACATTCGAGATTACCGGACTTACAACCGTTGATTTGCTTTGATAATTCTCAAGGGATTCCACCCGCTGTCGGATCAGTTCTGCTTTTTCATACTCCATCTTACCTGAATACTCTTGCATAAGCTGCTTGAGGAACTTAAGAACCGTACCGAAATTTCCTTTGATTATTTCCTCAATCTGGGTAATCGATTTGTCGTATTCTGATTCTGTCTGGAGGCCTTCACAAGGGCCACGGCAATTTCCAATATGATACTCCAGGCAGACTTTGTATTTCCTTTTCAGGATGCTTTCCTGATTTAGGTTGAGGTTGCAGTTTCTGGTAGGGAAGAGTTTATGGATGAGCTCGAGCAAGGAGTACATCATTTTAACATTGGCATATGGACCAAAGTAATGGGATCCATCTTTTACCACCTTCCGGGTATGAAACACGCGCGGGAAATGCTCATTCTTAATGCAAATAAACGGGAAGGTTTTATCATCCTTCAGTGCAATATTATAACGGGGCTGGTACTTCTTGATGAGATTATTCTCAAGAAGGAGCGCATCAAGTTCCGTATCTACAATAATGTATTTGATGTCTGCTATCCGGCGGACAAGCATGGCTGTCTTTGCCCGGTCGTGGTGTTTGACAAAATAGGAGATTACCCTTTTACGTAGATTCTTCGCTTTTCCAACATAGAGGATTTTTCCTTCAGCATCAAAATACTGATATACACCAGGATCTTCTGGGATAGTCTTTAGTAGGTTCTGAATCTTTTCCTGAGGAGAGGGGCTCTGTGGCATGGCGCCACAAAATTAATCCTATTTCTTCAGAAACTGGGACATATCACAGTGCGGTAATGTGGTTTACGTTTTTTACAAGCAAATCCCATGGAAAAAGATAATTCATGAGAGCCGGCCGTTGCATTTGTGAGCCTCGACAAAGTGACATCATAACTATACCCAATCTTAAATGGGCCTTTTTCAATCCCAATGAGCATAATCATCGCATCCCTGTTTCGGTACCAGAGTCCTCCAACAATAGCATTTTTTTTGAGGTAGAGGCCAATGTTCAGTTCTTCAAAATCCTGCTGCTTCTGCCAAATGATGTTAGGGGAAACGACCAGATCAGGATCATGCTTATCGGGGCCAAGGATGATATTTCCTCCTGCATGAAAAGTGTATTTAATTGGAAGAATACTGGTTTCACCTTCGTACATCGACTCATTAGGTTGGGTTAAGTGATGGGCTGCGAAACCTATAAAAAAATGTTCTCCATATCCCACCACACCTGCCGATAAATCAAGATTGGATTTTGAATTCAGGCCAGGAGTTTCGGCCGTTGGATTTACAAAACCACGTGATGGATTGATCTGATCTCCGAAATTCAGTTTGCTCCAGTCTACGGCTTTATTTGAATATGTAGCCTCCATAGCAGCATTAACGGAGAGCTTCCTGCTGATGGGCTGATGATAAGAATAAATGCCGCTCACTGTGGTAGTGCGTATGGTGCTCTGCCCTGCTTCATCGTTGGTTGCAATTACACCAATTCCTCCATGAATTGCATCGACCATTTTATCAAAAGATGCACTCGTGGTTACATAGGTGCCTGAAATATTTGGCCACTCATTTCGGTAGTTCAGACAAACCCTGGGGCAAAGTTTACTTCCTGCCAGAGCAGGATTGAGGTATAAAGGGTTTGCATAAAACTGTGTGAACTGTGGGTCTTGTGCAAACAATCTGCTGGTTAGGAGCAGAAGGCTTAACAAGGCTGATGTAGAGAGGAGTGTTTTATTCATTTGGAAGTTTCTTACCGTTAAATAAAAAAGCACTTTCTATAAAGACGTGCTCTTTCAGTTAAGGTTGCCTTCCAAAATAATCAATAAGGGTCGTTGGGGGTCAGATCAGATTTAAGCTTAGGATTTTTCACCTTTGCTTTTCGCGTGCTGTCTGATGCTTCTGCAGGATTACCGGAATTAGAATCCCCGGTTACTGTTGGAGCTCCGAGCATGGTCCCTGGAGAATCAGAGCTAATTGCTTTATCGAGCCCTTTTTTCTTACGTCCGGATTTCTTCGTTTCAGAAGTCGATCCAGATTCTGTGGCTGGCACGACTGCTGTCTTAGTTGAATCTATAGCCTTGGACTTTCCAGGATCATAGATCACGTAATCATTCCAACCTACATTTACCTTTGTTTGAGTTGGGGTGGTGCTTACTTTCTCCTTGGTATTATACATAAGTCCATGCTTCGGGTCTATCATATCTCCAAACACTACTACTTTAGGCGTTTCTGGAACAGCCTGGGAAGTCGTTGTCTGCGATGCTAAAACTGCTGGTTTATCTTTCTCAGCAGTTTTACTTTGTGACGTATTACCTGAATTATCATTCAACTTGTCTCCTGCCACAGCGTCTGCAGAAGAGAGTTCAGGTCCCGCTGGCTCTTCGTAAGATGCACTGTCTTTCTTTGTTAGAACAGCTTGTGGTAGAGGGGCTGTTTTTACAGGAACATTTGCAAGCGGTGTTTTTATTTCAGAAGCATTCACCACCGGAGTTTTCTTCGCACCATCATTTACTATACTGGCTTTGGATGAGCCGGAGACTCCTCCGAGTTTGTACATGAGGAGGAAAAATGCTGCACAAGCTATAAGAGCAATGTAAATATTTGTTGAGAATTTCCACTTGAAACTGAATTTCTTGAGGTCGAAATTAAAGGAGGGGGTATGTTTGGGGAGGGTATTCAGTTTTACATCCAAATCCTCCCAATCGCCAGGAGTGTACGAAGCTTCAAATCCTTCCAGAGAAGATTTGATTCTGCGTTCAAAATCGTTGTTGGCGTTCGTTATCATTTTGGAGTATTGCTTATAAAATGTGCAAGATTTTTTTTCAGGTTAAACTTAGCTTTGCTGAGGTTAGACTTACTTGTACCCTCACTGATATCCAACTTTTCGGCTATTTCTTTATGTGTAAATTCCTCCATTACATAGAGGTTAAATACAGTACGGTACGCAGGTGAAAGTTCTTGAATCGCTTTGATTATATCTTCCTGATGGATGTTTCTGAAAATATCGTCATCTTCTATTTCTTCAGCTTTTTTCAGCCCTGCCTGATCGGCGTAAACTGTATTTACAATGAGATATTCGTGTCTATTCTTGCGAAGATGGTCGATTGCTGTATTCACGACAATTCGTCTCAACCAACCTTCAAAAGAGCCTGTATGATTATAATTCCTGAGGTTTGTAAAAACCTTCATAAACCCCTCGTTCAGTATGTCTTTAGCCTCATCTCTGTTCTTAGCGTAACGCATACAGACTCCCATCATTTTCCCGTAAAACCTATCGTAGAGCTGTTTCTGACAGATCTTGTCATGTCTTAAACATCCATGAATCAACTCTTCTTCAGTCATCTGGCTGCTTGGTTTCTCATGTACTCCTACAGAAGAAGACGAATGATTATTCATTGGGTTGCCTATCTTATTTGTAAAGTTAATGAAGTTTCATTAAAAAACAAATCGAAATGGCTATAAACTAGTCAATTAGCGCCATATTCATGGAATGAATAAGTGTGCGGATAAATGTTTTTCAAAGTTTAGAAGCCAGTGTGCAGACTAACTTGTAGGATTGCTCTTTCCCATTTACATGAAAGACTTGAAAATAGATGATATATCTCCCGATTGGAGCTTTTTCCTGACGGTCCCCTAATCCATCCCAATTAATACTTCCTGAAGAACCTAACAGAATATTCCTCTCCAAATTCCTGATAAGTCTACCCCGGGAATCATAGATCTTGACGATAGCAAGGCTTCCAGGAGCGTCAAACCAGTAGTTGATAGGAAGCACGTCGTGGTATCCGTCTTCATCTGGAGAAAATAGTTCGTACCCCAGACTGACTTCCGAGACAGATGACTTACCCATGTACTCAGAGTTCCTGTACCCGGGTGTTCCAAAACCCACTGTTTCAGCCGCAGAATGCCAGTTATTTGGATCCTGGGACGGCTTCTCAAAATCAATTCTTTCGAGTGATACACCTTTCGTTGTGTTAAGAAGCGGAAACTGCCAAGAGGAAGAATAAATTACTTGATCAATGATCAATCCAGAAGTAGTAGATAATGCTATCAGTCCTCCACCAATGTCCATTTTTGGCATGGTGGGCAAATCCGTGAACGCCTTTGGGTCCAACGAGAAATATTGGTTTTTAACTATTGCTCCATCTGTACTCAATACAACATAATCACCAGGAAAGAGCAAGTATCCGATTGATGTTATTTCCTTTATATCTGAAATGACTCCGATGATTGAATCTCCTGAGGCCAGATTTAATGATTTTAGGTCAATTACCTTCAAGGATCGATTGTAAAGCTCTACATATTTCACCCCTCCACTCCTGGGGTCAGAAAGCATCTCATTGATGACAATGTCTTGATAAACAGGGTTTTGTGGCGAAGCAAAGCGGATACTTTCATTTGACAGCAAAGGATTACCAACACAGTCTTTTATGCCGGAATTCATTTTCAATTCATATATAATTCCTGCCTGAAGCGGGAAAGAGAGAAAAAGAAAGATTCGTTGATAATCATTGCCAACTGCCTGGATAGATTTAAGCTGTATCGGAGGAATTGAGGCATAGAGGGCCGGATTAATCATGGAAGCACTATCAAGTGGTTTTGAGAAAATAACACAAAGTGTATCCGGAGAAATCACTACAACATGGAGTACCTCTGGAAAAGAATGATCCGGGTTTGAGCCTTTGATTGAATTTCGTTTGCCTGGACTTCCACCATCGGGGTTTACGGATGCTCTCCAATTCTCAGAACCAGCACATGGATTATCAGGGTCAATTTGTTCTAGTGACCAACCTCCATTTTTTTTGTTTGAATTCCCATACCAGGTATCGGAATACGTTATGCAAGACATCACTCGTCCAGAGTCTGTTTTCAAAGTCAGTTCGGCTCCGGAATTGTTAAGGGCAGGAAAACCTGCAACACCGACAACAGGAAGGGAAGAGTTAAAAGTAAGACTTGCTGTATTTGAACAAAGTACAACAAAGCTATCAGGGAGTATTGTAACCGAACCTATTAAATGTTCTTTCAGTCCAATACAAATCTTCCAGTTATCCAGCGGTATTGGGATTTTCGTCCTGTTATAGAGCTCGATATATTCATAAGGAGGAAGATTCTGGGGTGGCTTCGGATTGGCCATCACCTCATTAATTACAACGTCGAAAGATCGGGGTACAAAACGCCAGAACAAGGTTGAATCCGGTTTCATGAGGTCTCCGTTTTCGTTCTTCAAATCTTTTACTTTTATTGTATACCCTGTATCAACTAAAAATTGATTTGCAAATGAAAGATGTATAAGCCCTGCACTAACAGAGTCCTGCAATACTTGGGTCGGGCTTCCAATTCCTTTATTTACAATATAATTAAATGTTAAAACAGATTGAACAGAGTCCAGTCTCTCGTTAAACTGCACATCCAGTTTTGTTGCGGATATCGTGTGCGATTCAAGAATTGCAGGAAGAGTATGGTTAATGTATATAGGTCCTGCATAAAAATCTGTCCAGTAGAATTTCGTATCGTCAGTTTTGGTATATGTAGCTAATACACCGAAGAAAAGTGTAGTTGTTTGAAGAGTGTCAACTCCCTTATTTTCAAATATATAGTCAACCCCGCCTTGAGGGTCTATGAGCAGGCTCCACTCCCCCAAGGAATCACGGGTTACTTTTACTCCAATCTGGAAAGGATATGCAATTTCTCCGTCTTTTCCCCGACAAACGGAAAAAACAGTCAGCCCATTTTGCCTGAATAACTCCACCGCATCGTTATTTCCCGCTTCACCAAATTGAAGGTAATATCCGTTTAGGCTATCCTTTAGATTCTGACTGTCTGATACAAGATATACCCGACCATAATTATTGGCAGAAGGGGAAAAATTTTCCCGCGCCCAAAACCTCCATTCGTTGTTTCTCAGTAAAGTTCCGGGGCTTGCTGTTGATAAATAACTTTGGTTAGGCCCGGTATCCTGCAGTTGAAGCTCAGCCGACCCGTTTACAATAAAATGAGAACTGTCTCCTGCCCAGACCGGATTGTGTGTGAAATCTCCATCGGAAAAATCATCGGTTATGACTTGCCCTTCCATCTGGAAGCTTATAATCGAAAGGATTATTAAAAGGTGTTTCACAACGTTTCATTTTGACGACCGAAATGTACATCGCTTAAGGGGGTAAAGTCAATGGCAGAATAAGACATTCTGCTTCTAATCAGAAAGCTCTGAAAGATTCTTTTAGAAAAAATGCAGCCGTATTCCAAAAAGTATGATCTTTGCTTCATGAACAGGATGACCATCACATGTCTGAAGTATAAGAAACCTTCATCCAAGCGGAATGGCCTCTGATGTTTTATACATCCTGAAATAAAAGCAGAGCCTTTCCACCGGAAAGGCTTTTTGTTTAAGTATTGTAAACGAAAAAAACAAGCATATGAAAGTTGCAGTTGTGGGCGCTACAGGACTGGTAGGTACAAAAATGATTCAGGTCCTAGAAGAACGAAATTTCCCGGTTACGGAGTTTATTCCAGTAGCCTCTGAGAAATCGGTAGGGAAGGACATTTCATTTAAAGGGAAGAAATACAAAGTTGTTTCCTTGCAAACAGCTATTAGCATGAAACCTGCAGTAGCCCTCTTCTCAGCAGGAGGCGGAACCTCTCTGGAATGGGCTCCTAAGTTTGCTGAAGCAGGAATAACAGTGATCGATAATTCCTCGGCTTGGAGAATGGACCCCGGCAGAAAACTTATCGTGCCTGAAATCAATGCGAAAGAACTTGGAAAAGATGACAAGATCATCGCTAATCCAAATTGTTCAACCATTCAGATGGTTATAGCCCTGAATCCTTTACATCTGAAATACAAAGTCAAAAGAGTAGTCGTATCAACATATCAGTCAGTAACTGGTACAGGGGTTAAGGCGGTGACCCAGCTCATGAACGAACGGAATGGAACATCCGGGGAGATGGCTTATGCCTACCCGATAGATCTCAACGTCATCCCCCAGATCGATGTTTTTACCGATAATGGTTATACCAAGGAAGAAATGAAAATGGTTCATGAGACCGTGAAAATAATGGGGGATAAAAACATCCGTGTTACTGCTACAGCGGTTAGAATACCAGTTATGGGGGGACATAGTGAATCTGTGAATGTTGAGTTTGAGCATGAATTCGAACTGGAGGAGGTGCGCAAGACCCTGGCTTCAGCCCCGGGAGTCATCCTCGTGGATGACATCAAGAAACTTCATTATCCTATGCCAAAAGACGCGCATAATAAAGACGAAGTATTTGTTGGTCGCCTACGTAGAGATGAGACTCAACCAAAGACCCTACAGATGTGGATTGTTTCTGACAACCTAAGGAAAGGCGCTGCTACAAACGCCATTCAAATTGCGGAGTATCTGCTTGGAAAGAACCTTATTTAGTCAACTTTGTTTTGAGCCACTCATTATAGTTTAAAAGATCATTTTGAGCATGTTCTTTCGAATTCTTCCCATACAGAAGAGCATTTATAAGAACCATTAGCTCTTTATCATCTTTCAAGGAGTGGCTTAGAATCATTCCGTGGATTATCTCCATTATTTTTTGTTGCCGGACATACTCCGGACTCTTCAGCTCTGTATTGAAATCCTTTTTCAATTGTTCCAACTTATGATCTACAAAATCGAAATCACCAAGCTCATACCGAATGATCAGTTCTGCAACATGAACTTTAAACCTCAAGCCAACATCCAGATTCTTAAAACCGGGTTCTAGGCAAAGTTTAACCAGATTGCGGATAGCCTGTTTAAAATCTCCCAAATCAAAATTGAGTGTTGCCAGATTGATGTAAATAAAAACTATATAAGATGGAAGCTTACGAATAACAGGGTTTTCCCGCGCTTCATGAAGAATTTCAATGGCCTTCTTCAAATCAGTTTGTGAATAATTAATCACAAGCGAATTGTAATAATAAAAAAGGTATTTATCGTGCATCATAGCATTAAATTCCTTCATCGCCCCTTTCAACCTCTCCGTGTATTCAAGAGAAAGAGTTGTCTTTCCGTTTTTAAACAATGAATTGATAAGATAAGTCAGCATCTGAAGTTTTACCTCATGATTGCTCTTATTGAAGAGCTTTTCCTTTTCAAACGCAATAAATGTCTTTCGCAGATATTTTTCAAGAGAACGAAAATCCTGCTTCTGAAGCATTATTCGGCTGACACTTTGATACACTTTGAAGCGTAATTGCGTGCTATTCCTGAAGGCTTTATCCCGCGTAAAGGCTTTGACCTTTTTTTCCAGCTCAACCAGACTAACATAATCATTACCGGAGAAATTCTGAGAGGTCTTTATTTTATAAACCACTTCTGCAAGGATATCGTCAATTTCTTGCAAGAGATTCATTTTAAGTCTGTTCGATTTTCTCTTTGGAATATACACCTGAGGATTTATCTGGAGTGTTTCCTGAGAAAGACGGATCAATTCATTATAGATTAAATCAAGCAGTTCGAAGATTTCGAGTTCAAACGCCTTTTTTTCAGCTCGCGTAAGAAAATGGATCGCTATTTCACTTTGGTTCCGGGCATGAAAAAGGCGGGCCAGGGCAAGGTGATTCAGTAAAAGGTTGTAGTCTGTTGTTTCAAAATATTGCAGCGCCAGGCTCCTGCTTACATCATCTAGGAGTCGATTTTTAAGCCGATAGAGGGTGTTCTTATCTCCCGTTCCATATAGCTTTTTCTGAATTTTGTCCTCCTCGTAATCTGGGAAGGAATGCCGGATATAATCGAACAACTGCAAATCTTTTCGCTCCAAGGAGGCTTGGGTCCGTTTCGCGTACAATTTGAAGTGCCGAAGCTCTTCCTTGTTCATAAAACCTATCATTTGCTGAAGTATATTCATATCTGAGTAAGTAAGATTAATTCAAAATTAGGTATTTTAATTCGTATTCTTGGTGTAACTTTGTTCAGATTCAATAAGGAACATAATGAAAAAATCTGGTCTTCTTTTTCTCCTGATTCTGTCTGTGTCTTTCTTAGCACGGGCGCAAAGTGTCCTTTCTTTTAATGTTCATACCATCGTTGGGTTTAAAAACGTGGTTGTACAGGGAGACACTGTCAGAGATAGTATTCAGGTTATCAATCATGGCCCTGCTTCTTTCAGTGGTTATATAACTTTTAATAACGGTAAGGATAGTGCCGGCGTTTCAAAAATATTCGTGGATTCAAGTGGATACAACGTCTCAGCCTTAGCTGCTGGTTCCACCAAGTTTTTTCAGCTAAACCGAAAATACAGTACCGCTAACACGAGCCCACCCGGGCCATTCAATACTGGAATTAATGTGGTCGTAATCTGGCCTTCAATCACTGCAGCCAATTTCACCTTTAAGGACAGTATCCGGGACACTGTTAATGTTCTTTGGGCAAATGGAATACAAAATTATTACACCGAGGCTTCCTTTAATATTTACCCCAATCCTGCCCAGTCACAGGTAACCATAATAAGTCCCGATTCTGGAGAGGAGAATATTGAGGAGGTCAAGGTTTATGACTTACTTGGAAATACACTTACCGTATATAAAAAACAAAGAGTACTCGATATCGCCAGCCTACCCAAAGGCTGTTGGCTTTTGGAAGTAAAATTCTCTGATGGACGAATTGGTAGAAAAAAATTGCTGATCCAATAGAACCCTTAAGATTCTTAACCATTCTGGTTTCCCCTCTTCAATCGAAAAAGAGCGATTTCTGCCTTCTTTCTCGTTTTTTTATCGTAAATTGCCTCTCAATATGCAGATCTTCCGTCAAATTTACTAAGCAGGTAAAAGATAAAACAATGCAAAAAGGAACCCTTATCACATTTGCGCTCTTGCTATTTGCAGGATTTCTCACGGCTCAGACACCGAAAATTGAAAAATGGGCAAACGGACAACTCAAATCTTCTGGAAACCTGAAATTTGATGTTCCGGTAATCGCAAACGCCAGCAAAGCAGACCTTCAGAAGGCATATAGCCAGATGGTTAAAGTTGGAAAATGGCAATACTGGTTTGAAAATGGACAACTAAGAGCTGAAGAAAACTATACGGAAGGTAGCCGCACTGGTATTCAGAAATCCTGGTATGCCAACGGAAAACCTGAATCTCTTGTAGATCTTCAGGCAATGACAGCAACTTACTGGTTCGAAAACGGACAGAAACAAAGTTCAGGAATGGTTACCGGAGACGGACTTCCAACCGGAGCCTGGATTGCATGGCATTCCAATGGCCAAAAGAATACGGAAGGTGCCTATGATCAGAATGGTAAAAAAACAGGAACCTGGAAGTTCTGGGATGATAAAGGACAACTAATCGGTCAGCAAAATTATGTCAACGGAGTTGTTCATTAATTCTTCTCCCTTCCTTTCCTAAAAAAATGTCTACTCCCGGTTGACCGGGAGTTTTTTTTGTTCCTTCGTGGAACTATTGATTAAAAACAATTTATGTCCAAGAAATTTAAGAAATCCAAGCAAACCAAACCTTCCAAATATCTTTTCGAAGATGTATTAAAGGCATTGAACAATAACCCGTCCAGGGCTTATAATTATAAACAAATTGCATCTCTCCTTCACATTGAGGACCATGCTGAAAAACAGCTTCTAAATGCAATACTTTCCAAGCTAACTGAACAAAATCTGGTAAAGGAAGTTGAGCGGGGTAAATATCAAGCTACGAAGAGCGGAACCACCATTACCGGCAAAGTTGATATGACCCAGTCTGGCTCGGCATTCATTATCTCCACTGAGTCTGAGAAAGATATTTTTGTGTCGAACAGAAAAACGCTGAACGCTTATAACGGAGATATGGTTCGTGTATTAGTTTATCCGCAAGACGGAAGCCGAAGGCCTGAAGGAGAGATCGTTGAAATTGTTACCAGAGCTAAAGAAGAATTTGTTGGTACACTTCAAGTGTCTGCCAACTTTGCTTTTCTGGTACCTGATAATTCCAAAACTGGAACTGACATTTATATCCCTCTCGACAAGATCGGAACTGCTAAAAACGGCCAAAAAGTTATCGCACATGTAACTGATTGGGCAACGAGAGGGCACAACCCTATCGGAGAAGTAACACGTGTGCTGGGCAACGCAGGAGAACATGAAACAGAAATTCATGCTATCCTAGCTGAGTTTGGCCTGCCATACGAATTTCCAAAGGATGTTGAAAAATTCGCAGATCTGCTCCCTGTAAAAATTTCTGATTCAGAAAGGGCAAAGAGAAGAGACTTTAGGGAAATTACAACCTTCACCATCGACCCTCATGATGCCAAAGATTTTGACGATGCTCTTTCTATCCGAAAAATGGAAAATGGCAATTGGGAAATTGGAGTGCACATTGCCGATGTTTCCCACTATGTTAAACCAGGAAATATTTTAGACAAAGAAGCACTCGACCGGGCTACTTCGGTTTATCTTGTAGACAGAGTTGTGCCGATGCTTCCTGAAATTCTTTCAAACAATATCTGTTCTCTCCGTCCGAATGAGGAAAAACTTTGTTTTTCAGCCGTATTCGAAATGACCGATGAAGCCGTGGTCCTAAATGAGTGGTTTGGCCGAACAATCATTTATTCTGACCGGCGTTTCAGCTACGAGGAAGTGCAAGCTGTTATTGAAAACGGAAAAGGCGATTACCACGATGAAATAATGACCCTTGACAAGCTTGCCAAAAAGCTAAGAGCGGAACGATTTAAAAAAGGCTCCATTGCATTCGACAAACTGGAAGTTAAATTTCATTTGGATGAAAACGCCAACCCAACTGGTGTGTACTTTAAAGAGATGAAGGATTCCAACAAACTAATCGAAGACTTCATGCTGCTAGCCAATAGAAAAGTGGCTGAATATGTAGGTAAGCCACGTAACGAAAAAGGAAAGGATAAAAACAAAGAAGGCCTCGATAAGAAAAAACATAATTCACGCTTCTTTGTATATAGAGTCCATGATACTCCGAACGAGGATAAATTGGAATTACTCAGTACTTTCGTCACTCGCTTTGGCTATCGACTTAAAACAAATTCAGACAAAGCAATAGCGGAAAGCATGAACACGATGCTTAAGGAAGTTCACGGAAAACCAGAATCAGGAATGATCGAAACCCTGGCAGTAAGATGTATGTCAAAAGCGGTTTATACAACTAACAATATTGGCCACTACGGACTAGGCTTTGACTATTACTCGCATTTCACATCACCGATCAGGCGTTATCCTGATATACTCGCACACCGGCTCCTCCAGCATTACCTCGACCTCGATGCCGGAATTGATTCCAAGGCATACCTCACTGAAGAAGAGCTCGAAGCCGAATGCAAGCATTCTTCTGAAAGAGAAAAGCTTGCGGCTGATGCAGAGCGGGCTTCTATCAAATACAAACAGGTTCAATACCTGAAAGATAAAATAGGGGTTGAATTTGATGGTATTGTTTCTGGAGTTACTGAATGGGGTCTATTTGTTGAAATTACAGAAAACCATTGTGAGGGCATGGTCCGGATCCGGGAAATGAAGGATGACACATATTTCTTTGATGAGGATAATTACTGTCTGCGAGGGCGAAAAGCAAGCAATGTGTATACGCTCGGTGATGCAGTTAGAATTGAAGTCAAGGGTGCTGATCTTGCAAAAAAGCAGCTGGATTTTATTCTTGTAAAACGTACAGAAACGAAGAAAGAAACTTCAAAACTTCCCCTGCCAGGTAAAACAATAAAAACAGAAAAAGAAACTCCACCGGAGAAACCCGAAAATTTCAGTGAAGAATGGGGGTTTGAAATCTGAGTATTATGAATAATCTTTCCGCATCTTTTATGAGAAGCCGCGCACCCTTGCTGCTACTTCCATTGTTAGTCGTTTTTCTTTGTATCTCCTGCTATCTTAATATCTCTAATTTTTATATGAGCGGCCACGATCCGGTATATCCATACCTTATCAATGCCGCCAATCTGGCATCCGGTTATATGGAGCTTGGACTTATCGAACACCCGGGCACCCCGGTGGAATGTTTCGGAGGTGTGCTCATCTTCCTTCGCCACCTCGTCTCCGGTCACTTGCCTGCTTATCAGGAGGTGCTCCGTAATCCGGAAAGCTATCTTCATATGCTAAGTGCAGCACTCATCCTCCTTCTTGGATTTGTTCTATTCTGTACTGGTTCTTTAGTTTACCGAAAAACAGGGAACCTCTCCCTAGCCATTTTCTTTCAGCTTTTTCCATTGCTTGGTCCGATCATGATTGAGCATGCTATTCTTTTTAAACCGGAATCTTTTATTGTCATAACCGGTGGGTATTTTGCTGCATTCCTTTATGTAAGTGTATTTGGTCCTCAGTATAATCCCGAGCAAGGACTTAAACCCAGTACAATTATTTTATCCTCCTTATTCCTGGGCTTACTCATTGCTACTAAAATTATCTGCGCTCCGTTTGTGTTGATTTTGTTTTTCCTATGTCGCACTTGGAAGCAATTTTTCCTGTTTTGTATTTCACTTTCTCTTTCGTTCCTCTTGTTTATTCTTCCAGCCATTCCAAAATACATGATAATATGGCAATGGATGCAGGATCTCCTCAACCATGATGGAATCTACGGTCACGGAAAAGAACAAATCATTAATTCCCATGAGTTTGTTACTAATCTCAAAAAAATATTCACCACCGATGTTGTTTTTACTGGAACATGGATATTGCTCACTGCAGCCCTAGTTGTGTCCGTTATCCGACTATTGAGAAAAAAAGTTTCTGACCATGTATTGACAAGATTTATTGCAGGCTTATGGCTTTCAATTTCGGTCCTGATCCTGATGGTAGCCAAGCATTTCTCTATTCATTACCTGATTGCGGGCATGACCTTTTTTCCCTTAAGTATTGTTTTGTCCTTCCGTGTATTTGTTGGAATAAAAAACATAGGGTTATACAAACGTTATCCCCAGATAGTTCCATATACTCTTTTCTGCCTGGTAATCGTCTTCTATTTTTACAGGGAAGGGAAGAGTATCTTTCTTTTTCGGGATCACAAAAACCCAATACAGAATACGGTTCATTTCCTGGATTCAAAACCTGGAATGGCTGCAATAACTATCAGTGATGATCACAGTGCATTTATCGCTCCTTCCATCTGGTTTGGAATAATGTATTCTGGAGATATGCGAAGTGAATATTTTCATTTCATTAAAGAGTATTACCAAAACTGGTTCGCTTATCATCTGGATACCAAGGAAATTATTCATTGGGATGAAGGTGTGCTATTAACTGATATACTCAAAAAGCGACGGAATGCTTTAGTTTATTTCATTGACCATGATCCTATCTTCGAGAATAACCTAATGAAGGAGTTCACTCAGTCTCCAAAAGGTTTGACCTTGGCCAAGTATAAAATAATTTATGAAAACAAAGAGTCGGCGGAGAGGGTTTACCTCATGGAAGGAGACTCTGTACAACTCGCCAGACTCCCGGTAGCAAGGGCAGTTTATTATAGCGACCTTGAAAAAACGAATGCGGACCATTCTGCTTTCCTATCTAACGATTCCCTTCAGACATTTAAGAAAGCAAATCAAGTGTCACAGTCAGAACACCACTCAGGAACCAATTCAATTCAGCTGAATAATGCCAACCAGTATGGGCTTGATCTTGAATTTGAGGTAAAACCCGGGGATTTTGTGGAAGCTACCATTTGGAGAAAGTCTTCAGACCATTCAGGAGGAATTGTTCTCTCAGCGAAAGACAACACCAAGTTCTATTTGGGAGGAGAAGCCATAATTGCAACAGAGAATGGCTGGGAACAAATAACCTGCAAAGGAATCATTCCTATTGACTACAAGGAAAAAACTGTTAATTTTTACCTCTATTACAACCTCAAAAAAGAAGTTTACTTTGATGATGTAAAGATTACAGTAACTCCTGGAGAATAAGAGTACTTAAATTATTATTTCAAGTAAGGAATTAATAGATTCTTCCAGATTGTATAGCCTTCATCTACAAGATGGATTCCGTCCCAGGTAAGCCGAGGGTTCAAACCACCATCTATTACATAATTATCATAAAGGTCAATAAAAGTCACTTGTTGCTCTTTAGCAAGCTCTTTTAACGCCTTGTTTTGCTCTTTCACTTCTTCATTCACATCTTGGGTAGAAGTCACAAGTGTAGAAATCATATTAACAGGGAGAAGGCTTTGAAAATAAATTTTCGTAGCGGGACTTCTTTTCCGGATTTCTTTTACAATAAGCCTATAGTTTTTGGTCACTTCTTTTATCGACACATGTTCAACGAGGTCATTAATTCCAATCTCAAGAAACAATTTGGATGGCTTAAGGGAAGTGACTTCATCCAGACGCTTGAGGACACCTTCTGTGAAATCACCGGTAATACCTCGGTTAATGATTGTAGAATCCCCAAGAATTCCAAGATCGAATAATTCCGTAAGACTATTACCGAGAAAAATCACTCTCCCAGTAGTCCGTGGCTGGCTTTTAAATTCCTTGAATCTTTCTTGCCAGTGTTCCGAAGCTAAAGTGGAGTCAATTACCTTCCTAACTTTATAACGTCGATAAGCAGATAGAGAGAAAAAAATGACCGCCGCAAGAATAAAGAGTATCGAGCAGAGTTTTCTCAGGCTGAGCTTCATATCAGTCGGATCTTTAAGGAGATTTAGGAGAGTTTTTCAGTCAGCAACCTTAACTCTGCCACAGGCGATCGTTTTTCGTACAGTACATGATAAACAGCTTCGGTTATTGGCATATTTACCTTGTATTTAGTGTTAATTTCATAAATACATTTTACGCCATAATATCCTTCAGCAATCATACTCATTTCAAGCTGTGCGTTTTTTACAGAATATCCTTTCCCAATCATTGCCCCGAAAGTGCGGTTACGGCTGAATTGAGAATAGGCGGTGACGAGAAGATCTCCCAGATAAGCTGAATCCATTATGTCTCTGTCTATCGGATGTACTTTATCAACGAAACGTTTGATTTCCTGGATAGCGTTAGAGATTAATACTGCCTGGAAATTATCCCCATAACCCAGGCCATGATACATCCCACTCGCAATTGCGAAAACATTTTTCATTACGGCAGAATATTCGGTTCCATAAATATCATCAGATACTGTTGCTTTTATATAACGACATCGGAGACTTGTTGCCACAATAGAAGCGCTTTGCGTATTCTGAGATGCAATGGTTAGATAGGATAATTTTTCAAGAGCTACTTCTTCGGCATGACAAGGGCCGGTAATCACCCCGATATGGGAGAAAGGGACTTCGAAAATCTGGTTGAAGTATTCGCCAACAATGAGATTATGCTCTGGAACAATTCCTTTGATAGCCGAAAAGACAGTCTTTCCTTCAAGAGCTTTTTTATCCAATTGTTTGAATGTTTCATGAAGGAACGCGGACGGAACGGCAACGATGATGAAATCTGCTTCAGCAACAATTTGAGAAATATCAGAGAACATTTTCAATTTTCCGGGATCAAATTCAACCGAACTGATATAATTCGGATTATGATGATATTCCTGGATATGCTTAATCGTATCCACGCTCCTAACCCACCAACAAATCTGGTTCATATTGTTACAGAGCATTTTCACGATGGCCGTAGGCCAGCTCCCCCCCCCAATAACTGCTATCCTTGGATTCTCTCTCATTTTTTCTTTTTACGCTTCGGGCCTCATTTGAGGAAAGAACAGTACATCCTGGATGCTTGGCACATTAGTCATGATCATCGCAAGTCGGTCTATACCAATTCCCATACCCGAAGTAGGCGGCATCCCGTATTCGAGTGCTCGAAGGAAATCATAATCAATATACATTGCTTCATTATCACCTCGTTCCATTAGCTTAACCTGCTCTTCAAAACGAGCACGTTGATCAAGCGGGTCGTTCAGCTCAGAATATGCATTACAAAGTTCCTTTCCGTTAATCATGAGTTCAAACCGTTCTACAAGGCCTTCTTTGCTTCTATGCTTTTTGCAGAGAGGTGACATTTCAACCGGGTAGTCTGTGATAAAAGTTGGTTGAATGTACGTATGTTCACACTTAGATCCGAAAATTTCATCAATCAGTTTTCCTTTTCCCATAGATGGTTCGACATGAATACCCAGCTTCTTGCATGTTTCACGGAGCTGGGTTTCATCCATTTTGGAAATGTCAATTCCAGTATGTTCCTGTATCGAATCATACATCGAGATCCGTTTGAAGGGTCGCTGAAAATCGATAACCTTATCTCCGAGTTCCACTTTGGTATCCCCATGCAGATCCATTGCAACCTTCTCAAGCATCTCCTCTGTAAAATCCATCATCCAGTTATAATCCTTGTATGCGACATAAATTTCCATGATTGTGAATTCCGGATTGTGGGTCCTGTCCATTCCCTCATTTCTGAAATCTTTGGCAAATTCGTATACTCCATCGAAGCCACCAACAATGAGACGTTTCAGATAAAGCTCATTCGCAATCCGAAGATATAATTGGGTATCGAGAGCATTATGATGCGTTATAAATGGTCGAGCCGTAGCCCCACCAGGGATAGGCTGTAGAATTGGTGTTTCCACTTCGAGATATCCCCTGCTATTGAACAACTCTCTTAGTGATTGTACGATCTGAGTCCTTTTTTTAAATCTTTCACGTACTTCCGGATTGATAATCAGGTCCACATAACGTTGACGATAAATAAAATCCGGATCTGTTACAACATCATGGGCTACCCCTTCGGAATCTGTTCTTACAACAGGCAAAGGCCTGATGGCTTTGCTGAGAAGAGTCAGGGTGGTTACATGAATCGAAATTTCTCCGGTTTTCGTAGTAAATACAAAACCCTTTACCCCGATTATATCTCCTAAGTCAAGCAGCTTTTTGAAAACGATATCATAAAGCGATTTATCTTCTCCGGAGCAAATATCATCTCTTCTCACGTAGAGCTGAATGCGGCCGGTACTATCCTGAAGAACAGCAAAACAAGCTTTACCCATATCACGAACACTCATAATGCGGCCTGCAATGCTGATGTTCTTGTAGTTCGTCTTATCACGCTCATAATTCTCCTTAATATCAGCAGCGCTGACATTAATTTCAAATAAGGCCGCGGGATAGGGATCAATACCGAGAGACCGGAGTTCTTCGGATTTCTCACGACGGATGACTTCTTGTTCTGATAGTTCTTGGTGCATATGAAATTATTTGTGCAAATATATAGATTCAATTGCAGTCGGCTGTTATGCAATTAATTTGGCCGTTACTCAGCAAGTAATTTTTCGAGAAAGAGTTGATTTTCTTCTTTATATTTTTCGTAATAGGCTCCTGTTCCCGGGCCATTGAAACCAGTATAGATTTTTCGGACCCTTCCTTTCTTATCAATATAAATTGTTGTTGGAAAAGCAAGAATTGCATTTAACATGGGCAAGGCTTTGGAAGCTCCTTCCGATCCAGTGAGCCCTGTTATCAGGATATCATATCCGATATTGAAACGTTCCTTCACTCGCTTTATATTAGCCTTTGCAGTTAAAGGATCGGCTGATTTTTCGAATGCGAGTGCCACGACTTCAAGTCCTTTTTGCTTGTACTTTGGGTAGACCTCAGAATAATAGCGAATTTCATCCATACAATTTGGACACCAACTACCCATTATCTGAACAATGAGAACTTTATTTTTAAATTTCTCATCTGTCATAGATACTTCCTGGCCCTCCGTATTTTTATATTTAAAATCGATGGTTTCATAGCCCTTTTTCAGAAATGTAAGTGAATCCGGGTTATGGAGCTCGAATTGGGGGTTGAGAACAGCGACCCATTTTTCATACCCTGAACTTCCTGAGTAAAAATCACCTGCAAGCGAATTATCCGATAGAACTTTCCATCGGAAAAAGTATGCGTGACTACCATCAAAACAGGATAAGTAAGCCCAGTCTGTACAGGCATACCCTGATAAATAGCGGTAATCTCCGCTTTCAGTAAGAAATGTACCTGTAAGTTTATGTTCAGAAGGGTTAAACTGAAACAACCCAATGGCTTTGGAACTTTGAGGGGTGTTAGGGCTAAACGTTACTTCCCATTTTGAATTTTGAAGGACTTTAAAAGCAGGAAGAGATTTATCGCAATTGTATTCTCTTCCATACCACGCTTTGAAAGGGATTTCGTTGTTTTCTTTCTTAGCGTGGTTAACCCACTCTCCATCGAGCTCCTTCCCACCTGACTTTATCTCACAGATAAATTCCGAATCATAAAGCGGGGTTCTAAATCTTATTGAATCGCCTGTTTCTATAATCTCATCCACCACAATTCGTTCTTCTGCATTCATAATCTCGATCGTAGTCTTTGTCTTCGTTTTTTTGAGTTCAAAATAAAAAGGCAATCTAGCTGTTCCATTCAGTTGCAATTCGCCTTGCCATACTCCTGATTTCAAAGAAGACGTTTTTTGTGCACAGGCTATGGAAGTAAAAAGAAGGAAGACAGAAAAAAAAATTGAAAATCTCTGGTTCATATCACTAAATTAAAAAAATTGGTCTTCGCGGGAACAAAAACTTAATAGCCATAGAGGCACAGAGAGCCTGGAGAAATTGCTTCTCTTTGCTCTCTGTGCCTCTGTCGAGATTCAATGCTTATATATTAAAATTAATTCCCTGAGCCAGAGGGAGCTTCGTCCCATAGTTAATCGTATTTGTCTGACGACGCATATAGGCTTTCCATGCATCGGATCCAGACTCGCGTCCACCGCCAGTTTCTTTTTCTCCTCCAAAAGCACCGCCAATCTCAGCGCCAGATGTACCAATGTTTACATTTGCAATTCCACAATCGGACCCTGATGCTGACAGGAACATTTCCATTTCGCGCATATTTCCGGTAAAAATCGAAGAAGAGAGTCCTTGAGGGACACCGTTCTGCATGGCAATAGCTTCTTCCACAGTTTTGTACTTCATGACGTACAAAATTGGTGCAAAGGTTTCTTCCTGAACAATATGAAATTCATTCTTAGCTTCAATAATACATGGTTTTACATAACAGCAGCTTTCATATCCTTCCCCGGTAACAACGCCGCCGTCGACAACTATCTTTCCTCCTTCTTCCTTTGCCCTTACAATTGCTGTAAGATAATCGTCAACAGCTTTTTTATCGATCAGTGGCCCAACGTGATTGTTTGAATCCAGAGGGTTTCCAATCTTTAGCTGGCTGTAAGCACTTTTAAGAACATTGAGTGTTTTATCATAGATACTTTCATGAATAATCAATCGGCGAGTAGAGGTGCAACGCTGACCAGCGGTTCCTACCGCCCCGAACACTGAACCTACCAACACCATATTCAGGTCAGCATGTTCAGAAACGATGATCGCATTATTTCCACCAAGCTCCAGGATAGTTTTTCCAAAACGCTGAGCGACACTTGAAGAAACAATCCTGCCAATACGTGTTGATCCAGTAAAGGATACCATAGGAACACGTTTGTCGTTATTCATCAAATCACCTACAGGGTTTCCGATGAGCACGCAGCTCACTCCTTCCGGAACATCATTCTTCTTAAGGACATCCACAATAATATTCTGACAAGCTATGGCGCATAAAGGAGTCTTTGAACTTGGCTTCCAGACACACACATCTCCACAAACCCATGCTAATGCTGCATTCCAGCTCCAGACTGCAACAGGAAAATTAAAAGCTGAGATAATACCAACTATGCCCAGAGGATGGTATTGTTCATACATGCGGTGCTGGGGGCGTTCACTGTGCATGGTAAGCCCATAAAGCTGACGGGAAAGCCCGACAGCAAAATCACAGATATCTATCATCTCTTGAACTTCCCCTAAGCCCTCCTGAAGGCTTTTACCCATTTCAAAGGAAACAAGCTTTCCGAGAGGGTCTTTGAATTTGCGGAACTGATCCCCCATCTGACGGACGATCTCTCCCCTCTTGGGAGCAGGCACATCACGCCAGATCTTAAAAGCAGCTTCTGCTGTTTTCAAGGTAGCCTCATAATCTTCTGCAGTAGCTGTATTTACGCTTCCAATCAATTGCCCGTTAACAGGAGAGAAGGAATCAATTTTAGGTCCTTTGGTCTGGTAATGTTTCAGTCCTGTAGAAGCTCCATAATTCTGTGTTCCGATTCCTAATTGTTTAAGGACTTCTGCTGTTCCGAATGCGTCCTTTGAGAGTGTACTTGTTGCCATTTTCATGAGTTTAAATGAGGTCCGTAAAATTAGGGAATTTCAGTCAATCGGACCCTGAAAAATCAGCATTTCGGCGCTTAGGAGGGCATAAAAGCAGTAGATAGCCCTGGCTTGGGCTTACTTCTTTTTCTCAGGGGTAACCGTTGTCTTTGGTGCCGGGGGGGGGGGGGTTGACCTCGTAAAGATCTGGTTCGCGGTTTGAGAAAATGCTCGGCTCACAATGCGTTTGGGATCATTCAGATCGGATTCGAACCTTGCTTTGGCTAATCCAGTACCTAGCTGTTTTCCTTCCAGATTAAAAGTCGTGAAATGGACCCAGGCTTCACGCATGGGGTTCTGATCAGTTGAGGCAGCACCCTTCAAATCAATTTCAGTGACAAACACAAATATTTCTGCCCCATATTTCTTATTCATGGCCTGTAAAAGTCCAGGCTGATTAATCACTATTTGCATGTATCGTTCCTCTTCATCTTTTATTGGAACAGTCAGTTGACCATTGGTTATGGCCTTCTGATCCACAGTTTTTTCCGCGCCTTTTGCAACTGTATATTTATACCCAATGGAGTGATAAATAAACTGCAGGTCAGCCCGTGACTTCACAGAGTCTCTCAGGAGAGAGATAACTGAATACTTCGTCTTAAAAATTGAAACCAGCTGATTGTCTATTCCTGACCGAAAGGTGCTCCTGATCTCAGGAAATGTCATTTTTGTTTCCCTGTTAATGCTTCTGTCTATGTCAGACATATACATTTTCGGGTCAAAAGGGATGATCAGTACTTTCTGTTTAGTAACTCCGGTCTTAGTAAGGGATTCTTTCTCATTCTTACCCCGTGTATCATCTTGGGCATTCCCTTGAGAAAAGCTGAATGCAAGTAAAAGCAACCCAACGTATCTGAACAATGGCTTGATTTCCCGAGATTGCATTATATGATTTTAGTGCCTGAAATGTCTGAATATATCGTTCCCATTAGCAAATAAGAAGAGTGCCAGAAGCAATATCATTCCAACCATTTGTGCATATTCCATTGCCTTTTGATTTGGTTTGCGGCGTGTAATAATTTCATAGAGCAGGAACATCACATGTCCTCCATCCAGTGCCGGAATGGGCAGAATGTTCATTACTGCAAGAATGATAGAGATAAAGGCCGTGAGCCTCCAGAAGGATTCCCAATCCCAGGTAGTTCCAAAAAGTTTGGCAAATGTTCCAAAACCGCCTATTTGCTGGGCTCCTTCACGTGTGAATAATAACCTGAACTGTTTAATGTATTTGCTTAGAGTGTTTATACCCAGGGAGATTCCTTTTGGAATGGATTCGATAAAACTGTAATGGGTAGTGACAACATCCAGAAATGCAATCGGAGACAATGCTGCAACACCCATCATGCCTTTCTCGTCTATCTGCACATCCGTTTCATTGTATTTTCCGGCCCGGATGTATCCGATTTTGGCAGTCTGATTTTTCAATTTAGCTAGTCGCGGAGCATACTCATCATAGAAGAGCAACTTTTCTCCATTGAGAGACACAATAAAGTCTGCCTTTTTAATTCCAGCTTTCAAAGCTCCAGATTGAGGGAGAAAATCGGCAATGGCAAAGAGCCCTCTTGGGCTTATAAAACCTTTGACCTCCTTCGATAACACTTTTTTAACAAAGTCATCAGGCACCTGAATGGTTATGTTTTCACCGTTTCTATTAACCTCAATAGTTTTAGGTTGGTCAAGCAGAAGCATGCTGGTCACATCCTGGAACTCGGTGACCTTCTCTCCTCCAACGGAAAGAATTTTATCTCCGTTTTTTAGACCAATATTAAGAGCAGTGGAATCGCACATGATTCCATATTTCGCATTTGCAATTGGCAGGGAAGTATCACCCCAAACAAAGGCAATCATTATATAAATCAGGAAGCCAAGAAGAATATTCACGGTAACACCTCCTAGCATGACAATTAATCTCTGCCAGGCTGGTTTGGAACGGAATTCCCAGTCTTTGGGAGGAAGTTTCATTTGCTCCTTGTCCATAGACTCATCAACCATCCCTGCAATTTTCACATAACCACCAAGTGGCAGCCATCCGATACCATATTCAGTTTCTCCTTTTTTCATTTTAAAGAGGGAAAACCAGGGATCGAAGAAAAGGTAGAATTTTTCAACTCTTATCTTAAATAAGCGGGCAGGAATAAAGTGACCTGCTTCGTGAAGAATTATGAGTAAAGAGAGGCTGAGAACAAGCTGGCCAATCTGTATGAGAAGGTTCATTCGGATGAGTTTATAAAGGTGCGAAGTTAATCATTTTAAACGAAGGTTGAAAGGCAAGGATCAGGCCAAAAACATGAATGTTATTTAAAATCAGTGCTTTTCTAGCTGGCGTCATGGTTTATTCAAAACCAATGATCAGAATTTTAGAAGGGGGCTCCTAAGAAGGTAAGTTAATTTATAAATTCCTGCGCTAATAATCTTGCCTCTCTGTCGCTTTCGACATAGTCTGAATAATCTGGTTTGGCAACAAATGTTACCTTGTTCATTGATTTCTCAATAATTTCTGGAATTTCATTGATAGTGATTCGATCTGCCAGAAATGCATTTACTACGACTTCATTCGCTGCGTTTAGAATGCAAGACATATTCCCGCCTTTTCTCAATGCCTCAAAGGCGAGCGGTAGGCAGCGGAATGTCTGTGTATCAGGTTTCTCGAATGTAAGAGAGGGGAATTTCGTGAAATCAAACCGAGGGAAGTCTGACTTGAGACGGTTTGGGTAAGCAAGTGCATATTGTATCGGCAACTTCATATCCGGTAAGCCCATCTGGGCCTTCATGGAACCGTCTTCGAACTGTACTATGGAATGAATAATGCTTTGAGGGTGGATGATAACATCAATTTGTTCCGGGCGGAGGTTAAATAACCATTTGGCTTCGATCACTTCAAGCCCCTTATTCATAAGTGTGGAAGAATCAATGGTAATCTTTGCTCCCATATCCCAGTTGGGATGTTTGAGAGCTTGTTCTTTTTTAACTCCCGCAAGGAATTCCAGGCTCTTTCCGCGGAATGGGCCACCAGAAGCAGTAAGGTAAATCTTCTCGATGCGGTTGTGGAACTCTCCGGCCAGACATTGGAAAATAGCAGAGTGCTCTGAATCAACCGGATAAATATTGACTCCTTTTTGCTTGGCAAGTGAAGTAACAAGCTCACCGGCTACAACCAGGGTTTCTTTATTTGCGAGAGCAATTTGCTTTCCAGCCTCAATTGCAGCAATGGTAGATGCTAATCCTGCGTATCCAACTATAGCTGTAAGAACAGTATCTATGGATTCCATTTGTACAACCTGAGAGATTGCTTCTGCGCCTGCATAAATTTTTATGTCATCTCCCCAAAGTGCTTTTTTTACTTTCTCGTATTGATCTTCTTCCCCTATTACTACCGCATTCGGCATAAACTCTTTAGC
>PLYR01000131.1 GCA_003153435.1 Bacteroidota bacterium | reverse complement strand
TCATCATTTCTTTCAGTCGCGAGGCTTGACGGCGGGAGATTTCAACCTTCTCTCCTCCCCGCAGGGTCACCATCAATCCTCCGTTAAACCAGTTTTCCACTTTTTCAATCCAGCGCAGATTGAGGATATGTTTCCTGGATGCACGGAAGAATACTTTAGGATCGAGGCGTTCGTCGAGATAGTTCAGGGAGCGAAGGATGAGGGGATGATGGGTCTGAAAGAAGATCCGCACATAATTTCCTTCCGATTCAAAAAGCCGGATCTCTTCCAGCTTTACAAACCAGCATTTTTCACCATCCTTTACAAATACCTGATCCGTTTCTTTGAGCAGTTCCAGATTGGTGCTCGTGGGAGCCGCCACTTTTATTTCCGCTTTCTCGCGGGTGGTGATTTTGCGGATCGTTTCAGCCAGTCTTTGGGCCTGTACGGGTTTGAGCAGGTAATCGAGGGCATTCACTTCAAAGGCTTTGAGTGCGTGCTCATCATAAGCGGTTACAAAAACAACTTCCGGAACATGTTCCAGATCCTGAAGAAGTTCGAAACCGTTCTTGCCCGGCATCTGAATATCCAAAAACAGGAGCTCCGGTTGCAGCTCCGCAATTTTCTGGACTGCGCTTTCCGCATTGGCACATTCCCCAACCACTTCCACTTCGTGGTATGGAGCGAGCAGTGATTTTAGTTCCTGGCGAGCCAGTCGCTCATCGTCAATGATTAATGCTCTCATGATACAGGCAGGTTAAGTTTGGTAACAACCGTTTCGGGTGATTCATTGGATATACTGAACGTTGCCCGGTCACCATAAAGCAATGTCAGGCGATGCAGTGTATTCGCAATACCGAATCCTGTTTCTGATTCGGTATTGCCTTTATATTGTCCGCTGTTTCGAATCTCCAGTTGAAGTATGCCCGATAGAAGGGACGCTTTGATTTGGAGCAGTCCACCCTGGGTAAGTCTGGCAATGCCATGCTTAATTCCGTTTTCTACCAGGGTTTGTATCATCAGCGGAGGCACTTCCACAGCCAGGCAGTCGGGAGCAATATCCATTTTAACCTGGAGGCGTTCTTCCAGCCGGATAGACTCCAGTCCGAGATAATCTTTCACTACTTTCAGTTCTTCTGAAAAAGGAACAAGCTTGTTCCGGCCCATCATCAGGGTATTGCGAAGGATATTCGAGAGCTGCGTAACCGCCTCTTTGGCCTTGCCTGGGTTTTCATCAACGAGTGCCCGGATACTATTCATGCAATTAAAAACAAAATGCGGATTGAGTTGGGATTTCAACTTATTGAGCTCGATCTCCGTCATCGATGCCTGCCACTTTAAATTCTCAATTTCGGCATTTTTATAATTCAGAAAATAATAAACAGCAAAATAAATAACGCTCCACAACACAAAAATAAGGATGTAACCCAGGATCGTCCGTACGAATACATCTTTACCGATAGCGATGGCAGATGAATCTTGAGCGGTATTCAAGGCCGTAAGCATGACTTGCGAATAAACCGTAATGAATCCAAAGATGGAAGAAATTACTATCGTAGCAATAGCCAGACGGGGAATGAGGGGAATTACATTCATCTGCAGCCAGCGAAACTTCACAATCAGGTAGCGGTAGAGATGAGAAAAGAAAAGGCCGAAAAAGAATATGATGAAGATGAACCAGAGGACCTGAGCACTTTGCCCCCGGGAAACAGGGATGCCGAAGAGTCCAAACGCCAATACATAGAGCATCCAGCCTCCGATATTGCATAACCAGTAAAGGGCTTTACGGTTCATTGAGACTGGATGATGTTTTCATTTATGGGGTGAGCCATTCTTTGCGGAACAGTTTCTCCGGAGCCGTGAGCCGGTCGGGAGGTATGATGGTGAGTACATTCGATTCTACGGACTCTACCTCCTCCAGCTTCGCACTCAATACTTTTTTCCTGTACTTCTTCCCTGTCCTTTTCTTTCGCAGGATATCCATTTTAAGTTCATCTCCGGCCTTTGCGGTCTGACCGAACTTCGCGATCACATCCCGCACATTGTCCATGTTCAGGTCTGTGCCGTTGAGTTTCATGATTTCATCGCCTACATGGTAGTTCATTTTCTTACCGAAGTTATCGAGGTTGTTCAAGCCGGCTACAAAGAAACGCTGCATGAGGGTATCGTATCCTATATCGAAACTTCCAAGGGTCAGGTTTTTGGTTACCTGCCTGGCTTCATATTCCACTCCTGCCCAGCCCAGCATCTCTTTATAAGGAAGAGGCTTCCCTCCTTCCACATAGTTCTTAAAGAATACACCAATCTCCGGATACGTCAGTTTGGTTATGGCCGCAAAAAGCTCATCATCTTTAAAGGCCTTATCGGGCCCGTAAGTCTTGTTCAGATCACGAAGCAGCTCCTGGATTCCGTATTTACCCACCGATAATTTCCGGAGTTGCATATCGAGACACATCCCAATCAGCGCCCCTTTCTGATACACATTATTATACTGATCGTGATACCTGGGCTCCACCACATGTCGGCTCATTTCCGTGAATGACATGCTGTCTTTGAATTTGGAAGCGGCCACCAATTTCTCATGGATCATCCCCAGATACGTATCAAGGTCGATGAGACCGTATTTCACCTGTACCAGTCCGGCTGAATATTCGGTCATGCCTTCATAGAGCCAGAGGTGTTCCGACATTTTAGGGACATTAAAATCGAAATCAGCTATCTCCTCCGAATGAATACTAAGTGGTGTAACAACATGAAAGAATTCATGGGCCGCCACATCTCTCAGCGTCTGGACGAGGTATTCCTGTCTCACTTCCGGTAATACATAAAAGGAACTCAGGTTATGTTCGAGCGCACCGGAATTTCCGGAAAGCGTGTTTTTATCAGAAAAATAAAAGATGAATGCATATTTCTGAATAGGAAGTTCCCCACCCAGGTACTCCTTCTGAGCATTTAAGATCTCCGTGATGTTCCGGGCAATGAAGGCGGAAGTTACTTTATGATTTGGAGAATAAGCAGAAATCAGGACTCTTGCTTTTCCCAGGGTGATAGTTGTGGTATCGGGGATGCAGTACATCATCGGAGCATCCACCAGTTTCATATAATCCGGAATATGATAGGTATCGGTGAGTCCTTTGCTTTGCACATTCGTGTTGCTGCTGGAGCCGTAAAAAAATTCGGGATGGGTGATGTTCACGATATATTCCATTTTCTTCATTCCATCGAAGAAACCGAAGAAACCGTGATTGTTCAACACAAAATTCTTTCCTTCTTCGATATTGGTACCTGCCGGTTCAAATACAATTGGCAATCCGGCTTTGGAATGCCAGGATGCTTCCACCAGATAGGTGATATGAGCCAGTTTACGGGCACCGGTGATTTTCCAGGTATTGATATCCGGATGTTCTGTTGGAAGTTCTTTGCCTTGAGAGTCGGTGGCTTTAAAGTCGGATATGAAACGACCGAAATCATATATCTCATACGTTCCCGGAACGATTTTGGGGAGATGGTATACTACCACATCCTGCATCAGATCGGGAGGATTCAGGTCTACCCGCAGCTTACCATCGGTTACCTTATTCAGATCCAGGTCAAACGTGTATTGTGGCCCCGATGCAAAAGCAACGGAAGCCAAACTGAAAGAAAGAAAGAAGAAAATCAGTTTTTTCATCCTGAACAAGGCTGTTTGCTATGTAAGTAAACGAAAAGCCACTCATGCGGTTGAGTAAACTACATGAGTGGTAAGAGTTTGTTAGGAATGGGGAAATAACTTAGTTTTCGTGAATGATGATCTTTTCGATCTCATCCCCCTGGCGGATAGCACCGATCACATCCAGTCCTTCTACCACCTTACCAAAAGCAGTATGTTGGCGGTCGAGGTGCTTGGTCTGATCCCTGCTGAGACAGATAAAGAACTGAGATCCACCGGTATCGCGACCCGCATGAGCCATGGAAAGGACTCCTTTGTCATGATGCTGGTTTTCACCGTTCAGCTCACACTTGATTTTGTACCCTGGTCCACCAGCTCCGGTGCCGTTTGGACAACCACCCTGAATCACAAATCCGGGTATGACGCGGTGAAACAAAAGGCCGTTATAAAAGCCTTTGTTTGCGAGGTCACAAAAGTTCTTTACGGTATTAGGGGCGTCTTTTTCAAAAAACTCCACTTTCATGGTTCCCTTTTCGGTGATGATTTCAGCTGTTTTCATGGATTTTTATTTCGGCAAATATAAGAAGAAGAGAGTCTGCTGATCAATGATTGGGTGGTTTAATGCAGAAAAGGAGCTTTTTTTGGCTTTTTAGGAGGCAATTTCACTTGGAATTAGGTGTGTTTTATCGATGTGGGTCGTAATACACTCTTGTTCTTTAGAACAAGAGTGTTGTTTTAAAGAACAAGGGTGTTGTTCTAGAGAACAAGAGTGTTGTTCGAGAGAACAAAGGTGTTGTTTTAAAGAACAAGAGTGTTGTTCGAGAGTACAAGAGCGATGTTCTAAAGAACTAGGGTGTTGTTTTAGAGAACGAGGGTGTCGTTCTTTAGTACAAGAGTGTTGTTCGAGCGAAGCAGAGATTATTTATGACGAAGAAGAGTATGTCGAGCTAAGGAGCGTGTGGAATCACTTAATTAAAACTTACAGGTCCATAAATTGATTGAATTTCCCAAGAAAAATGAATTTGTATTCACTTTTGCCAGCCCGTATAGTCTTCGTTCTGTACCGAAAGATGATATTTCTTACATGTCGAAAATACGGCTTGTTGAGGTCTCCTACATTCGCTATGCTGATGGCACGTTTGTTTCCTACTTACCCAAAATGAAACCGCAGTACAGGCAAATTATGTTTAAAGTGGGTGCTAATTATTCTCAGGAAATGGGTCCATTTCAGATTGCACAGGAGCTCA
>PLYR01000018.1:44253-84014 GCA_003153435.1 Bacteroidota bacterium | reverse complement strand
ACTGTGTATCCAATCCCGGTGGCTTCTTTTACGATGAGCCGCGAAGTGGTGGATATCACAGAGCCCTTGATCAGCTTCTATAATCTGTCCACCGGAAATAATTTCAACCTCTGGAGCTTCGGAGGGCAGGATACTTCCTCGCTCATCAGCCCTACGCATACCTTCCCGGATACTGGCAGGGTGGATGTGTGTTTAAACATCCGGAATACCTTTGGTTGTGTAGACAGTGTATGTCATGAAGTAATCATCAAACCAATCTGGTCCTTTTATATTCCGAATTGCTTCACACCGAATGGAGATCATCTGAATGATGCTTTCCTGGGTTATGGAGCAAATATTTTAGAGTACCGGATGATGATCTTCGATCGTTGGGGCAACCAGGTATTCACCGGCACTAACCTGGCCGATGGCTGGGATGGTCGTGCCAACGGGGGACCAGCGATTGCTCAAGAGGATGTATATGTTTATGTGGTGATCTTAAAAGATGTGTTCCATGAGGAACATCGTTATACAGGGACAGTTACTCTGATAAAATAAGACCGAATTCTTCCATTCCTGATTCCTCAAACTACAGGATCAGCTCCGTTACAGACAACGGGTGTTTTTAAAATCTTCTTTCTTGTTGATTGATAGAAACCGAAAATCATTTATTCTGTATATATGGGAAATAGCACAAACCTTGTGATCAATGAAAAACCGGATCGTAAAAAGTGGGAAGAATTTGTACTCCAACATCCTTGCGGGAATATTTTTCAGACCCCGTTTATGTTTGATCTGTATCAATCAACCCCGGCGTATAATGCGGGCGTAGTGTCTCTGGAAAACACAGAAGGGTCCATCGTCGGATTGATGGTTTATGTACTCATCCGGGAACGGGGAATCACGAGTGCCTTTTCCAACAGGGCCCTGGTCACCGGTGGGCCTTTGATCTGTGAGGATAATCTGCTCTATGCAACCACCCTCCTGAGCGGTTATCTTAAAAAGGTAAAAAAGAAAAACCCGATCTATACGGAAGTCCGGAATCTTTTCGATCTGAAACCTATTCAACCCGCTTTTCAGGAGAAGCAGTTTGCTTATGAGGATCACCTCACCATACACATCAACCTGGAACAATCGGCTGAAGCACTGGAGAAAGCCCTGCATAAAAAGAGAGCCGCCAATATCCGCAGAGCGATCAAGAAAAATGTATGTGTGAAAGAACTGGGGTCACGGGAAGATCTGCTGCTGGGTTATGACCTGATCAAAAAAACCTATGAGCGAATCAACCTTCCTTCTCCTCCTCTTGAATTGTTTCTCTCGGCTTCCGAGATCCTCCGGAATAACATCAAATTCTCCGGCGCCTATCTCGATGGGAAACTGATTGGGTGCAGGGTTTATTTAATTTACAAAACAGTCATATACGACTGGTACGCCGCGGTGGACAGAGACTACAGCGGGTTTCATGCTTCTGATCTGATGCCGTGGAGTAATATGCTTTGGGCCAAGGAGAACAAACTCAAAGTATATGATTTTGCCGGAGCCGGGAAACCCAATGAAAGTTATAGTGTGAGAGATTACAAATTAAAATTTGGCGGGAACCTACTCAACCTGGGCCGGTACCAATACATTCATAAACCCGCCTTATACCGACTGGGCGTATGGGGTATTAAACTTTACCGTTACATCAAATAGTATGAAGATTCTGATTGATATCGGGCATCCGGCCCATGTACATTATCTCAAAAAGTTTATTCCAATCATGGAGGAGAAGGGCCATTCTCTTTTCATTGTAGCGAGGGATAAAGAAATAGCGCTCCAGCTTTTGGATTTCTATAAATTTCCATACCTCAACCGGGGTAAGGGAAGCAATGGCAAAGTGGGAAAGCTGGTGTATATGCTGAGGGCTGATCTCCTGATCTTCCGTCATGCATTGAAAATAAAACCGGATGTGTTCCTGAGTTTCGGATCTATGTATGCCGCTCAGATCGCCTGGCTGATTGGGAAGCCTCACATCGCACTGGATGATACGGATCATAATTTTTTCCAACAGGCCTTGTATATCCCTTTTACAAAGGTGCTTCTCACCCCGAAGGTGTTCCAAAAAGATTTCGGCTCCCGGCAAATCCGCTTCGACAGTTTCCTGGAACTGTTCAGCCTGCATCCGAAACGTTTTATTCCTGTCCCTGGGGTCGTGGAAGCGATATTGAATGAATCGAAAGAAAACCGATATGTGATATTGAGGTTTGTTTCCTGGGAGGCGAGTCATGATGCAGGATTGAAGGGTCTTTCTTCGGAAGATAAATATACACTGGTTCGTCAGCTGAGCAGATATGCCAGAGTCATTATCTCTTCTGAAAGCACATTGCCTGCCGATCTGATGGACTATGCTTATGCCGTTCATCCGGCTGAGATGCATGATATCCTCCACGGCGCCAGTCTGCTGATCAGTGAAAGTCTGACCATGGCTGCGGAAGCTGCATTTCTGGGAACACCCTCGTTATGTATCAGCACCGCACGGGCCGGAACGCTGGATGAAGAAGTTAAACTGGGCCTCATCGAACTGTTCCGTACGAGCGATGGATTATTGCAGAGAGCCCTCTATATATTACTGAACCCGGATTATAAACCGGCATTCAAAGCCTGGTCCCACGAAAAGATCCGCTCCAAAGTGGACCTTACCGCCTTCCTGGTCTGGTTCGTAGAGATGTTTCCTCAGAGCAAGGAAATCCTGAAGAATCAACCCGGATACCCACAAGAACATTTCACCGAGCTTTCATCCTCGTGACTTTCGATGCTTGTTTTTGTTTTGACTTGATCCTGGGTTGAGCTTTCATTGGAGCATAGATCCAATAATTCGTACCTCCGTATTCGGTCTGGATCACTATCCAGACGAATGGGGTTTTATCCGGCCTGACAACTAATACACTCATCTTGATAGGTATTTGGGTTAAAACAAATATTTCCAGGAACGAATACCGGACCGGATTCACATCAACTGTAATCTTCAGTCCGCAGAAAAGATTCTGATTTCACCGGGTCAAAAAGAGAGGAAGGTCAATTCGTATGGTACCCGTGACAAGGATTGAAATGAACGCGTATTTACTATTATGAATTGTCTGCAAGCAGCAAGTGAGTGAGTTGGATTCTTTCAATTTTATCTCCTGCACAATTCTACAAATCGAAACCCGTTCCCTAAAACCATATTTTCATCTGATTTTGGAGTCGTTGTCAGAAACTAGCATACTCTTTGCCAGGATTCATCTTAGGATCAGGAAATTAGGATTACCATGCCTGGCCCTGAGATCGGGATTCATATGGCCTAATTCTCCCCTTTCCGAAATATTTTTTAACTTGCATGTTGAACGGATCACGCCTATTCTTCCCCGGGCTTTTCATGATCCCGTTCTTAATTTTTCATTCAGTGACACAGCGAACCGATCTTGTTACTTTTGCTTTTAAGTTCCCTCACAGGAAACGCCGGTCCTTGTCCTTATTTTGCCTTCTTTTCTTGCTTGCAATTATTCCTATGAAAGCCCAACTGGTGATAACACCCAATGTGGGTGCAGCCGGACTGGTGAATGCGCTTGCAGGGAGAGGGTTGACGATCAGCAACGTCCAGCTTACCTGTGATTCCGCTGCTTATGGCACCTTCAGCGGTGGGGCGAGTACCAATCTGGGATTCAATAATGGGATCCTGCTCACCACTGGAAGCGCAGTCAATGCTATAGGTCCGAATGATTCTATATTCCCTGCCTCTACCTGCGTGGGAACTTCTGTCAAAGATTCTAACCTGGTCCATATCGATTCTGCTGCCCATAATGATCCTTGTATCTTACAGTTCGATATTGTTCCTCAGTGCAACACGTTGACGCTGCGTTTTGTGTTTGGTTCCGGAGAATATCCAACCTATGTAGGGAGTTATAACGATGCCTTTGGTTTTTTTATTACCGGACCGAATCCCACTGGCCCTGCTTATAATGGAAACAACATTGCCCTTTTACCCAATGGAACCCCGGTCAGTATTAATACCGTGAATAACGGGAATGGAAATTCAGGGCCGTGTACGAACTGCACCTACTATGTAAACAACAGCGGAGGAGCCACCATACAATACGCAGGAATGACCACCGTTCTCACGGTTTCTGTGGCTTTGGTTCCCTGTGCGACTTATCATTTCAAAGTAGCCATTGCCGATGCAGGTGACTGCCTCATCGACTCCGGAGTGTTTGTAGATTTTGTAGAATGCTCCACTTCTCTGAATGCGGTATCTAGCGTCACTCCTTCCGGTTGCACTTGCTCCGGAAGTGCAACCGTGACCACCACCCTGGGCTTTCCTCCTTATACCTATTCCTGGATCCCTTCCGGAAATACCACCAATACCCTTTCCAATATTTGCGCCGGAACCTATACTTGTATTGTAAAAGATGGTTCCTCCTGCGGCCCTGGCGACACGGTGAGAATGACGGTTCCCAGCACGAACGGAATGACGCTGACCTCCACCCAAACAAACGTGCAATGTAACGGAGGATGTACCGGAAGTGCAACCGCCACTCCTACCGGGGGCGTTACTCCATTCACTTATTCCTGGTCGCCTGGAGGTGCTACAACCTCCACGATCAACGGTTTGTGCGCAGGGCTCTACACCTGCAATGTAACCGATGCACATGGATGTGCCGGAAACCAGGTCTTCACTATTATGCAGGCACCGGCGCTCCATGCGGTGATGGTCGATACGCTTCCTATCTGTACCGGCGCCAAAGGGGTGCTTCATGCAACCGCTACCGGAGGGACTCCGGTATATACCATTAAATGGAGCAACGGAATCAACGGTTCAGCCGATACCGTGAAGCCTGCCGTGAATACGTATTACAAAGCCACCATAACCGACTCTGCAGGATGTACGACCAGTGATTCTACTCTGGTGGTGATTACTCCTAAACCCACAGGTTCCTTTACGAACCCAACCTCCGGATGCTCTCCTTATTCCGTTTCTTTTACGAATAACACCACCGGAGGCACCACCTATCTTTGGAACTTCGGGGATTCGTTGGCTCATGGAACCAATATTTCCACACTGGCTTCTCCCACACATGTGTATGCCGATTCGGGGTTCTATAATGTCACCCTGATTGTTTCCACCAGTGGTGGATGCCCGGATACGGTTAAGATTAATAATGCGGTGCATGTGTTCGGGAAACCAAACACCAGTCTGAGTTTATATCCCTCTCACGTTAGCGAGCTGACCCCGCAGATTTCTTTCTTCGACACCACTCACAATGCGATAAGCTGTGTTTTATATTTTGGAGATGGAGATTCTGTAGTGGGCTGTAACCCGGGTCTGCTGAATCATACCTATGCTGATTCGGGAAGGTATACCGCTTATGTGGTGAGCGTAAATGCACTTGGTTGCCGGGATACGCAGCGGATTGAAGTCTTCATTGACCCGCTCACGACTATCTACGTTCCGAATGCGTTCACCCCGAATGGAGATCAGCATAATCCCACTTTCAGGGCCTACGGAATCAATGTTAAAAATTTCGAGCTAATGATCTTTGACCGGTGGGGACAACTCTTTTTCGACAGCCATGATATTACAACGGGATGGGATGGGACGATGAATGGGCATCCTTGTCCACAAGATGTTTATGTCTGGAGGATCACCTATAAGGATCTGGATCGAAAACCTGTCACCCTTATCGGGCATGTAACCTTACTTAAATAAATAGTTTTTAATTCGTTTTCTGCAAAGCATATGAGTAGTAAAGCATCCGGCCGTTTTGAAACCTTTCTGATCATTTTCTTTTTTTCGACCTCCCTGATCATCCTTCTGTTTGCCACTGGTGTTTTTCATATCAAAAGCCCTCAAGGACCTCCTATTAAGTATGGTTTCCTGAATAAGCAAGGATCTTTGGAGATAGGCCTGGAGTTTGACAGTGTAGGTGATTTTCATCACGGCTTAGCTACGGTCAAGAAAAACGGACAAGTTTTTGTGATCAACCGTCAAGGTGAAAAAACAGACTCCAAGCCTTTTCGTTATCAGATTGACTCCCTTCCGATTCATCATTTGATGGAGACTCATAGCGCCGTGGAATCTGCACAACTCGATCAGCCTTATGTGCCTGTAGCTCCGGCACAATATGGAAAAGCACTGTACAGGATCCTCCGGAAAAAATATTGTTCTGATAAAGAATCGCACTGCACCTTTGATTTTTCTTATGCTTTTATTGATGTACAAAATGGAACGAAGGCGTTGCAGTTTGAGGAGGCTTTTCCGTATAGCGATAGTGTTGCATTGGTACATGCGGAGTATGGTAAAGTATGGCGACAGATTTCCTATTCCCGGAACTGGGCCTTTATCAATACCGAAGGACAATACATCTGCCGGCCAATCTATATAGATGCACATAGTTTCAGTGAAGGGCTGGCAGCCGTGGCCATAAGGATGACTCCCCATAAAATTTGAAAGTGCCCCTCGTATAACCACTGGGTTAATACGTAGAAGCACTTTCTGGTACACCGTAAAATATTCCGAAGTAAATATTATCCTCCAATGTCAATCATGATGGTGACGATGCTGCAAGCAATCTTAGGAGTTAGGTTATGAACATCGATAGCGGTCACAATCCATTTCCCTGATCCACCTGCAGGGACCGCAGTGAGGACCTCCATTCCTTTGGAAGCCATATAGTTTACAACCTCTTGATTTAGATCACAAGACCTTACCTGGGTTTTAGATTTACCAGTATAAGATAAAGGTGTGGAAGGCATTTTTGATTTTACCGGTCCAGCGACGTGTCCGTTGATTGCAAACCCTGAAGAGGAAATCAAAATCGCACATACTACGGCAAGGATGTGTTTCCGGAAGTTAATTGTTAGCGTTTTCATGGCTTTGTTTTTTTTGATGTTCTATGATTAGTTAAATTGTTTCTCGTGTTTCTTTGTTTCTTTTCTTTTTGTTTGAACGTCTTGCATTCTTAAACAAAGGAAGAGCGTCTGGCACGCATTTCCAAGGCCATCCAAAAAGCTTTTGGACTCCCATTAATATTCATCCTCAACACATTACACAGTTTTTTCCCAATGCAAATTCCGGATGCGGCCGATATGCTGGGGAGGGAGGCCGCTCCATTGGATTGAAACACGAGTTCCAAAAGTACAAACTTTCACTCATCGTGCTCATATTTATATGTATTAGATATGATATTTCATATATTTGCTATTGAGATCATCATTGTAAATAAAAGAATGGAAAAACTACACTTCCTGATTCAGGCCTTAACGAAACCCCAGTGGAAAATTCTTAAGGTCCATCTCAAATATTTATCCGTAAGAAAAGACTCCCATAGCCAAATGCTCAAGCTGGCTGAAATCCTTCTTCGCTCTGATCATGCTCCCCCCAGTCTCGAAGAATGCTCTATACTGATCTATGGCAAAATGAATTATGCGGCCATTCAGAAAATAAAATCAAGGCTCCTTCAGCGCATTAAAAGCCTGCTCGTATTTGATGTGGGCATGGAAAAACGCAGTTCCCAGCAGGAGGACCTGGACCGCTACGGGGTAACGATCCGCTGGGAAACAACGCTTTATCAAATTCTTTACAACCGAACCGGTAACAGTCCGGTGCTTCGAAACACGATGGATGGGATTATTCGTCTTTGCAGAGAATACGAATACTATCCTACCCTTGTTGAAATACTGAACAACAAAAAATGGATGACGGGCTACCGGCAGGGAGAAACCGTCATGGCTAAAATTAATGAAGAAGTAAGTTTTTACAAACGTTGCAACGACGCACTTACCAAGGCTAAAGACTATTATTTTTTATCCGTCGTTCGTTCGAACTTCACCACCAAGGATGACCGGATTGCCTTTCAGAAATTCCTCATAGATAGCATTGCCGAATTAAATGAAGATTACAACGAGGTTAAATCTCCGTTTGTGGCCTACTTTATTAAGCATCTGGAAATTATGTACTATAAGAGTGGGGACAATCTGGGAGTCACCCGGGAGGTTTGCCGGGAGCTCATTAATATTGTAAGAGATCATAAATCTGTTTTCAGCAAACAAAGGCTCGCGGTGGTTTATGGCACCATTGCCGTATGTGATCTTAAATTGGGTGATGAATACCTGGCCATTGAAAATGCACAAGCCGCACAGAAATACTGCCTTCGCAATTCAGAAAACTATTTTGCGGCCATCGAATATGAATTTATTGCCCGGTTCTACCTCCGGGAGCTTGACAAATGCAAAGTCATCTGTTCCAATCTCATCAAGAGCACCCGAAAAGAGATGGGTGATTTCCGCTATGCTAAATATCTTTTTTACCAGGCCAATCTTTTCTATCTCCAGGGCCGGTTTAAGGAAGGGCTCACCTTATTGAATTTCAAACTGGAGCTTTCCAGAGATAAGTTGGGATGGGACATCAGTATCCGGATCCTTCGCATCCAGCTTCTTCTGGAGTTGGGGCGTATGGATGAAGCTTCTTCGCATTTCGAGAGTCTGAGTAAACATGTGAGCCGTTCGAATATCACCGATACGATCCGGCCAAGAGATAAAGTCATTCTCCGGATCCTTCGTCTGCTGAACAACGAAGGCTTTAGCCTGAACCGAATCCGGACTAAAATTGAACAATACTGTTCGATGCTGACCCATGAAAAAGATTTATCGTACGAGCCTCTCTCTTCCGAAATGATTCCTTTCCATCACTGGCTGGAAAGTCATTACAAGCTGAATCATAATAAAAAAGTGACAGAACTTGTTTAATGTCCGATTTTGACTTGTATGGTATATAATACATTTAATATATTTGAGTCTTAAATATTTAAATGACAGTCAGATTAACGAAGAACCAAAAAATCAGGATCCTGAATTCCCAAGACATCGCCACGATCATGCAGGAGGTTCTGCAGCGTGAAAAGAAAATAGACCGTATCAAAGAGCACTTATGGCTCGTAGCCCTGGATCCCGATAACCGGATTATGATGATCGAACTCATCAGTCTCGGCTCCAACAAACACACCATTGCAGAACCCATGGAAGTGTTCAGTTTTGCGTTGCAGAAACATGCAGCCAAAATTATCCTCGTGCATAATCATCCGAGTGGCAGCGTCCGGCCCAGCCTGGGCGATCGCGGCCTTACCGATCAGATGATGGCCATCGGCAAATTCCTGAAGCTCCCGGTCACCGACCATATCATCATCAGTGAAGATGCCTATTACAGCTTTGTTGATTCCGGACTATACCGGGAGATCGAAGAAAACACGCTTTTTGATCTTTCATTCGCTAAAATTCATAAGCTTGTTGCGGAGATTGAAGAAGAGAAGAGCAATACGAAGTTAAAAGTATACGCTGCCGAACAGAAAATGAAAGAGGTGACTGAAAAGACTCAGAAATATGAAATCGCAAGGAAGGCGAAACAAAAAGGTCTGGGATCCGAAGAAATATCGGAACTCACCGGCCTCTCTGCTGATGAGCTAGCCGGTATGGAATAAACCTAAACATCAAGACTACTCATGCAACGCCCTGTTCCGCCTGGCCTTCTTGACATCCTGATAGTCGAGATAGTATAAAAACTTCACCGAAAGACTATTCGTCTGCGGGCTCATCAGGGTTCCGTTAAAGTCTTCATCATAATAACGAGGGATGGAGGTGGTAAGCGTATTTTGCTCAATAGCATTTTTATAAATCACAGAAAGGGTTGATCCGGGAGAAAAAATCCAGGTATAGACCAGATCTATGTTGAAAATATTGTAATTGAAATCATTCACCCCATTATAACGATCATAGGGTTTGAGGGTACCATCATTATTCAGTGTAAAGTATTCAAGGTATTTCCCGGTATTCCAGTAATGCCTCACATTCAGATTTAAAGACATGGTAGGCGAAAAAATATACCTGGCCTGAACACTATTGACAATCGTGTTGAGCACCCGGCCTCCCATCACCGGGGCTCCGTTGGTATCGAGGGTTGCAAAACCTTGATTATAATTATCCCGGCTGATACTTCCGTTATAGAACAGACTGATCCGGTCGTTGACACGGAATCTTAAACCCAGATCCGCCCCAACATACAGGCCACTGATCGATTCATTCAGATACTGGGCCCCGGTGATTTTAAAATCCACAGCGAATCGTTTCCGGTAATCGGTGCTGACTCCCAGGCTTCCATTATAATACCGTCTCTGTAGGAAGACATAACCGGGAACCCGTGGTTCAAAATAATCAAGGCTATGGGTAGGGGAAACGGCTGCATCAAAAAAGAAAACCAGGTATTTCAGCAGTATACAATACCCGTTTAGGTCAAAGAGATTGTTTGTGCACTGGCCCGTAATGAAATTGGTGGCGTACTGATTATTGCCGGAGAGTTCGGAGCCGCGGAAGGTTTTGTTGGCCACAAACTGATCGTAGTTTAGATAGGTGAATGTGCTTCGTTGATTCGTGACCAGATAGAAACCCAGATCCCGCTGATCATAGGTTGGGCTATACCCTCCATGCCTGATTCCATAAGTAAAGTTCCCTCCTATTTTCTCCACCCAAAGCGTGTACTTATAGCCCGACAAAGTATTCAACTTGTTCCCCGTTGAATCCTGTTTGAAATGTTCACTCAAAGCCTCTTCACTGGTAACCTTAATTGTATTTTTTTTGTTGAGCAACGTCAATCCCAAACCGGTTACGTTGGCATTCATCCATCCCTTATCTCTCAACACATTTGTGTTGATCAGGGTGATGGAAGAACTGTTCTTCAACTGCTGATCCAAAACAAGAATATTATAATTGGTGAATGGTTGGGTGAGTACTTGATGGTGGTTGCCCAGTGAATCTCTGACGGTTCCGTAGGTATTCTCCGTGATGGCATTAAAAAAACCGATTCCCAGTCCATGATCCGTTCTTCCGGCCAGCTTGATACTGTTAAGCAGTCTGGCCTGATAGGGATTATCTTCCAGTACTTCGCCTTTTTTCAGGTTCGCCTGAAGTGAATCATGCAAGGCAGGGAGTAGTCCGATCCGTCTGGTGTAAAACAAGTTCATCTTGGTGAACAAGTCAATGCCTTCCTTAAAGAAAGGCCGGTTTTCCTGATACGTGATTTCCCGATAGCTCAGGTTCTTGACTTTATTGTCGCTCTGCACCTGGGAGAAGTCGGGAAGCAGCGTGGCATCCAACGTAAACCGATCGTTGATACCATATTTAATATCGGCACCCACCGAATAAGATAAGGCGGCCGAGTTGGAGTTATAACTTCCATCGGCATTGTAATCGGGAGAATTTTCTCCGGAAACGGTCAAGTAAGGAATCAGGACCAAACGGGTCGGGGCTTTAATATCGGTCAATCCCTGGAGGTGAGCAAAGTACTTTAAGTAGGTGGGGTCTTCTTTCGGATAAAAAGGACAACGGGAAAGTTCTCTTCTTCGCCGGATGGTGCGTTGAAATTGAATCCTCCAGTCATGGTTAGGTGTTCCCGGAAAACGAATTGCTGAATACGGTATTCTGAACTCCGCGCACCATCCTTTGTCATTCAACTTCACGGCACTGAGCCAGACTCCATCGAAGGTTTCGTCTGTTATTCGCGCATCCATCTGAACACCGGAAGCCGAGACTCCGAAATAGTATGCATCGATATGGGTATTATAGGTATCGATGCCTACAAAGAAATAATCGGAGTTGAGTCCCTGATCATCCCGGTTTCCTAATTCATGCAGGATACTGTCGGGATGGGTATCGTACATGAATGCACCGATATAGATGGCATCATCATCATAAATTATTTTTACTTCTGTTTTTTGGGACGAAGGGGCTTTGTAATCAGGGTCCCATTGAATGAATCCGGAAGAAGCCGGAATGTTTTTCCAGACCTCCTCTTCCAATATCCCATCAATCTTCGGCGCAATCCGGGTCCTCACAGCCTCCACCACTTTGAGCGTATCCGGTCGTTTCAGGGTATCTTGGGCTGACAGCACGGAACTAGCTAATCCAAATAGCATCACAAGTGCTGTTCTCCTCATACATCTGAACTTTTATATTGCGTAAAGATATTCCGATTCAGGAGAAATGCCGCCTGTTTTACATGAACGGTTTGGCTGCATCCTGCTATTTAACAACACTTAACAATAATTTGCCTATGGGTTCGTTATAGTGACAGAAAAGGGAATTATTAATATAAAACGAGCCATTTCCCCAAATTATTCCGATCTTGTAGCATAATATTTCCAAAACTGATTAGAAACCTGACCTGTACCATCTCCTGGAGAAAAATCTACCTGACCTATTCCTGTTACCCAGATGTTGAAATCAGTTAAACTGTTGATTTTTGGATTCCTTGCCTTTACTATACAGGCCGTAGCACAAGTAAATACCACTCATAAACAGGCACCCCCGAAGGCAAGTGTAACACATGCCGAACCTACACTGACTCCCGTTCCAACTTCTGCAACAGCAAATTCTTCCAACGGCCATCATATCATCAAATGGCTGCCGCCCCAAAGCCTGAGTCTGCCAAATGGGACTACTCAAAAAGCATTGAATTTTCAATCGGTCACCTACCAGGGCCATGAAATGATTCCTCTTTACCGGGAAAATCGTTCACCTGGGAAAGGAAAGAAACTGGTTTCCGCTACTCTCGTCAACCCGGTATTCGAACCTCTGGAAAGTGCCCAGCAGAATCTGATCAGTAAAAAAGCGCTTCATACCAGCATCGTTGTCAATGTCATCTCCGGACTTGAACGCCATAACCCGCATGCCGAAATCAGTTTCATTCCGCTGCGGATCAATCCGAATTCGGGTCAGATTGAAAAACTGGTATCGTTCGACTGGGCCCTTTCAGAATCTCCAGATCCTACTGCTTCCGAGCGACATTCCGGACGTGGAGCTACTGTGGCCACTTCTGTACTTGCCTCCGGAACCTGGTTCAGACTGGGTGTGACCGCTGATGGAGTCTATAAACTGAACTACCGCTACCTGAAATCCCTGGGGATCGATATGAAAGCTCTGGACCCCCGGAATCTTCAGCTCTATGGCAATGGAGGAGGAATGCTTCCTTATCAGAACTCCAGTTTCCGCCAAGACGATCTGGTTCAGGATGCGATCTATGTGGCCGGCGAGGCCGATGGGAAGATGGATACTACAGATTACATTCTTTTCTATGGAATGGGGCCTACCAAATGGAAGTATAATTCCAACGTAACTCCAGGAACTCCGAAATTCCAGCATACGCTTAATAAATACGATGACACCACCTACTATTTTCTTTGTATCGACCAGGCGGTGAATCCTTCCAAAAGAATGCCTGCTTACGGGGAAACCGGAGCGGCGCCTAATGTGCAGGTGAATACATTTGATGATTATGCTTTTGCAGAGAATGATGCTGTAAACCTCATCACTTCCGGGAGAGAATGGTATGGTGAAATGTTCAGCGCGGTAAACAGTTATACCTATCCGTTTAATTTTCCAAATATCGACATGACTTCCAAAGTCCGGGCCCGTGTGAATCTTGTTGCCCGAAACGATCTTCAGCCAACCTACTTTAATTTCAACTGTCCGGGAATATCAACTACGCTAACCGTTCCGGGTGTTGATTACCAGGCCTACTGGAGCCTCTATGCCGCAGGCGCTGATACCAACCTTACTTTTCTTCCTAACTCGTCGGCACTGAGTATTACCGTAAGCCGGCAAACCTCCGGTGTTTCTGGCAACGGAACCGGATGGATGAATTTCCTGGAAGTAAATGCCCGCAGAGCACTGACCATGACGGGTTCACAGATGGCATTCCGGGATACGGCTTCCGTGGGGCCCGGTAAGGTTGCCAACTTTAATATTTCCCAGGCCAATTCCAGACTCGTGGTTTGGGATGTTAGCAACTACTCCAATACAGCCTGGCAAAGTGCACACCTGGTGGGCTCTACTCTTTCCTTCGCCGTGCATACCGATACCCTTCGGCACTTTGTGGTGTTCGATAGCACCAGCACCACCTTGCCTGCTCCCTTTTCCATCGGATCGGTTCCCAATCAAAACCTGCATGGAAGTGCGCAGGTAGACCTGGTCATTATTTCCCATCCTACTTTCCTTGCACAGGCACAACGCCTTGCCCTTCTTCACCAGGATCATGATACCCTGAGCTCTATCGTGGTGACTCCACAACAGATCTACAATGAATTTTCTTCAGGCTCACAAGATCCGGTGGCCATCCGCGACTTTGTGAAAATGTTTTATGATCGTTCCGTTTCTTCCGGAACGCCGCCCCGATACCTGTTACTCGCAGGTGACGGTTCTTATGACCCCAAACACCGCATCCCAGGCAACACCAATTATATCATTGCTTTTGAAAATGCCAACTCCCTTGACTTTAGCAACTCCTACGTATCTGATGAGTTCTTCGGACTTCTGGATGATAATGAAGGAGCCTGGGACTCCGGAAACGATGCAGGATTTATTGATATCGGGATCGGTCGCCTGCCCGTCAAAACAGCAGATGAGGCTAAAGGGATTGTAGATAAGATAACCAAATACATCAGCATCGGTAGTCCGCCTCCCACCACCGCCTGCAATTCTTCCAACTGCTCACCCATGGGCGACTGGAGAAACATGGTTTGTTTTGTGGCCGACGATGATGCTACCGACTTCATCTCCCAGGCCGAACAGGAAGTAACCATGGTGGACACCAGCAGATGGAGTCTGAATTATAATATTGATAAAATTTATCTGGATGCCTATCAGGAAGAGCTGACTCCCGGTGGCGGATTGTATCCTTCTGTCAACGCTGCAATCGATAACCGTGTGGCCCGTGGAGCACTCATTATCAATTATACCGGTCATGGTGGACAACTGGGCTGGTCGCACAAACGGGTGCTGGAGGTTTCAGATATTAACGGATGGACCAACCTCTGTAACATGCCTCTCTTTATGACGGCGACTTGCGAGTTTTCTACTTTTGATAATCCAGGTATTGTTTCGGCAGGGGATTATATCCTTCTTAATCCCAGTGGGGCGGGCATCGGACTACTCACCACTACGCGACTGACTTATTCAGCCCCTAACTTTTATCTGAATCAGAATTTTTACAGATCGGTATTCAAACCCATAGCCGGAGGAATGCCAAGACTGGGGGATGTTTACAGGGAGACGGAAGTCAATTCGGGCAATGATATTAATAACCGGAATTTCACCTTTCTCGGAGATCCTGCGGTAAGGCTTGCTTATCCCCGATATGATTGCAAGACCACGAGCATCAATGCGGTCAATCTGCTCAGTACCGCCACAGATACAGTTCATGCTTTGGATCGCGTAACCATTAAGGGATATGTTACCGATAAGTCGGGTAACCTCATGCCTAATTTTAATGGCACCCTCTACCCTACCGTCTTTGATAAAGCAGAGCATCTCTCCACCCTTAGCAACGACGGACCTGGTCTGAGCCCTCCCTGGCCTTTTACCCTTCAGAAAAGTGTGATCTATAAAGGGAAAGCCTCTGTAAAAAACGGAATGTTCCAGTTTTCTTTTGTGGTGCCTAAAGACATTGCCTACAACTATGGAGTTGGAAGAATCAGTTATTACTTTGAGAATGGTGTGGATGACGGAGCAGGACACAATACACAGATCGTCATCGGTGGATCAGCCTCCAATCCCAAACCCGATACCAAGGGTCCGACAGTCAGATTATACCTGAACGACAGCACTTTTGTTTATGACGGTACGACCAGTCAGAGTCCACAGCTTTACGCCGTACTGTTCGACAGCAGTGGTGTCAATACCGTCGGTAACGGAGTCGGGCATGATCTCACGGCTATCATGGACAATAACACCAACAGTCCAACCATCCTGAACGATTATTATACCGCCGACCTCAATACCTACCAAAGCGGAAAAGTTCGTTATCCCTATTCCGGCCTTACCGAGGGGGTTCATAATCTGAAGATAAAGGTTTGGGATGTGTATGATAATTCGACCTCCGTCTACACCGAATTTATTGTTTCCAGTTCAGCCCAGATGGCGTTGAAGCATGTGCTTAATTATCCCAATCCTTTTACGACCCATACCAGCTTCTTCTTTGAAGACAATGAATGTTGCCAGAACCTGAATGTGGAGATTGAAATATTTACCGTTACCGGAAAGCTGGTGAAGACTATTTCCACCAATGTTTATTCAGACGGCTTCCGTTCTCCTCCGATTGACTGGGACGGGCGGGATGAGTTCGGCGACAAGATCGGACGGGGTGTTTATGTGTATCGCATGAGCGTCAGAGCAGATGGTAAAGATCCTGTAACCAAGCTCGAAAAACTCGTGATCCTCAATTGATTTTCCTTCCCCTGCTTTTTACTTCTTCAAAAGCTGCATCATAATCGTTGCGGAGCGTTCCCATCCAGTGATCCCAGATGGTGAAGTAAAGGCCATAGTTTCCATTGAAGAATTTATGATGCTGATTATGGGCCGTGGAAGTATTGATGTATTTACCAATCCACGTTTTATTAAAATTCTTCGGATAGAGCTCATATCCCAGATGACCATATACATTGTAAATAATCTGGAAGAGAAAGAAAAAGATCAGGTGATATTTATGCATCGGCATTCCGAAAAGAAAAATAACATAGATCCCCACTTCTGCAATGGCTTCCAGGGGATGAAAGGAATAAGCTGCCCAGGGAGAAGGATTGGTTGATTTGTGGTGCACCAGATGCAAAAGCTTAAATAATTTAGGATGATGCATGATCCGGTGAATCCAGTAGAAATACATATCATGCGCAAAAAGCATGATGACAAAAGCCAGGCAGAAATAAACCATCCCATAATCAGAGATGTTCCGGTAATATAAAGTGTGCACCGCGATAGAAGGAGTGGTGAGAATAAAAGTAGGAACACAGGCAAAGATCAGCATGGTAATCATTGAAAATCCTATCTCCCTGGCATAGTCAGAGCCTTTCGGAAAGATCTTCTGGATTTTCTTTTCACTGATCCATGGCTTAAGAATAATATAAGCCAGCAGGAAAGCAATTCCGGCAATAATGAAATAACGGGAACTGATGGTTAGAAGTTCGCGGGTCCAGAAATTTATATTCATGCCATTATTTCTTTGCAATACAATTATCGGGTACAAAGATAAAAGTTTCTGCCTGCTGGAAAGATTGTCAGTCCCAGCGAGGAGTTCAATTTTAAAACCCCTCGCTGGTACTGGCAAAAAGGGAAAAAATTACGATTCTTTCTTCTCCTTCTTAAAATCAAACGGTATAATCATTTTAAAGCTGACATTCCTGCCCATATTGAATACTCCAACTTTTCCATTGGCATTATTCACCGGGAAATATTTGAAGCGGCTCATATAATCCATATAGGGAGTATCCAGGAGGTTATTGCAGACCACATAAATTTTACAAATGGTATGCCCGTGCCCCTGCACATCTCCACCTACTCCGGCGTTCAATAAAGTATAACCTGCCGTAGCTGCTTTGCTGGCTGCATAGGCAGCCGGACTGCTCTGCTGAGTAAGTCCATTGTAAACCGCATATTGCTGATAGACCTTATCCTGCTGGAAAGCATCCAGAATTCCAATCTTGAAATAAGCATTCTTGATGGTGCCTCCCACTTTCCGGATATGGAATTTGAGATCTGCAGTGATCCGAGTAGGAGGAACAAAAGGAAGTATCTTCACGGAATCGGGTGCATTTGTCAAACCACCGGCAACCATGCTTAAGGTACCATCCAATTCAACCCACGGTAATGCGGAAGGATGGATATCCAACGCTGCTTCTCCTCCATACAAACGGGCTGCACCCTGGGTGTATTTGTAAACAGGCGCACCTCCTAGACCCACATTCTGAAAAGTATTGTTTATAGAGTCCCCACTCAGTTTACTCTGAACCCCCTTGGCATAAATAAAATCACCAATATCATTATTGAATCCACTCAGTTCGAGGTGAAAGTCTTTGGTGTTTACTACAAAAGATAAATCTTCTTCCAGACTGGTTTCCGGCTTTAGCGTATTGTCACCAAGCTCCCAGATCACGGTTCCGTCATGAACCCCATTGGCTGCACACTCTGCTACATTGGGGGCGCGGTAACCACGGGCTACATTCACCTTTACGTAGATGTTTTTTGTGAAATTATAAACGGCACCGAGGCTACCGGAGACTCCGCTGAAATTGGTAGTAAAGCCTGAGAATTCATGAACACCTCCAGGGGTATTTGCCGCGACAGGTACCTGGGTAGAATCTACCCAATGATCAATGCAATTAAAAATCCGGGTATCATAACGAATTCCTCCACTCAGGGTCAGTTTTCCGATATGCTCATTGGCGATCAGAAATCCTCCTGCCTGGAAGAAATTATAGTTCGGAATCAGCATCAATGTACCCAAACTCTGGGAGGCCTGATATTCTCCATTGGTACCCACAGAATAATTGAATCCTCCCATCTCCTTCGAATGATAACGTAAGTCGAAGGTAACGGCATTGGAATAATAATAGATGTCGGATACATTCGGAATCGTAGGGTCATTATTCTCTTGACGTTCGTTACGCTGCCAGGAAAAAATACCGGTCACACGTCCTTCACCCAGCGCAATACTATTATCCCAGACCGCTTTCGTATGCTGGATCCGCTGAGAGATGACAAAAGGAGTATATGATCTTTTTTCACTCGCCGTAGGAAGTGCAAAAAACGGAGCTCCTCCGTTTTGATCCGGATAAGCTACGGGTCTCAGCATCGCACCGGTAATCGTGTCCCTCGTCCCGTCGATAATACCGGTATGCATATCGAAATAGCTCACATGCAATTGAGAGTAACCCCAGCCTTTGTGAATCCCAATGGTTCCATCGGTATTGAAATTGCTGAACTGCGTATTGACCACATAACCATCATTTGAATTTTGATAGGAATGAGCCATAATATTATCCGCACGCACACTCCAGGAGATTCCGTTATTGGTTCCGCCGAGGTGAAGCATATTATTGATGAGTCCATTGTTCGTTTGGTAATTGAAAAGGATCTCCCCTTTTCGTTCTCCTTCCGGCAATGGCTTTACAGGAATCAGATTCACCACCCCTGCAATCGCATCAGATCCATAAGCAAGGGACGCAGGGCCTTTCAAAACTTCAACACGCTCCACGGCATCCGGGTCGGCTTCAATACCGAACTCATCAAACCAGGGCTGATCCACCTGTACGACCCCATCATTCACAGTCAACACCCGGTTATAACCCAATCCCCTGATGACGGGTTTGGAAATACTTTGTCCATCGGAAATCGCCGAAACACCCGGGATTTTAGAAATGGCATCAATCACATTGGTGGAACTGTTCTCATTCAGATACTGATTCGTTGCTTCACTCACGCTCTGAGGCGTCCGCGCATCATCCGTTGCCGATGAATTACCGGTAATGACGACCTCATCCTCTTCAAAATTAGCAGGGGCGAGCTTAAAATCATGAGTGATTACCCCGTCGATGTGAATAGACATCGCTTCCTGTGTATAACCCAGCAATCGAACCTCCACTACATACGTACCTTTTGGAATATTAGCAATGGTGTACGTGCCATCGGATTTGGACTGGACGGAGATTTTCAAGTCCGGCAGATAAACAAGTGCAGCTTCAATCGGCTTACTGCTGCTGGAATCAATGATTTTACCGGAAAGAGAATTCTGCGATAAGAGCGGAAAGCATAAAAATATAGAGAAAACAAAGAGTATTTGTTTCGTGAATTTCATAGCGAAAGTTTTATGTAAATAGATTAGAAATAAAATACAATCCATCTCCTGCCTTTAGAACAGAATACGGGTGCTGACAAAAAACAGTAAAGCTTAGGAAAGAGGCTCCGGAGGTGGAGCAAGGATAGAAGGAACCGGTGTCAGGTAAAAGCAATTAATCACACAGGAGATAATACTGTCCTGAGAATTGTAACGGAAAGTGACCAGAGCGGAAGGGAAATATTTCTGCATGGAAGTCTTGATAGACTGCCTGGATGAATGTTTAGTTTTTCCGGCATTCAAAGCAGCGTCGCAGCATGCTTCGGTTTGTGATCCCAGCTTGGCAACCAGCGCTTCTTCCTTTCCATCGTTCAGTAAATATACGATAACCGAGTTTTCCTTGACTTCTGTTTTTACAATATCATAGAGTTTTCCGTTCATCCAGATTTCCGATTTCTCAGTATCCGGAAGGCGGTTTAGGGGAAGTGTAAAGCATTCGGTTCCCAATAGCGAATTCATCCGGGAGATGGTTTGACCCATTTCGGCTTTAGCCTGGCACTCATCAAATTCAAAGACAGTATAGTAGATAATTACGTTAAACGTAAAGACCAGGAGAAAGAAAACGGCGAATGCAGCTTTATACTTGTTCATGGGTTTCTCCGCGTGCTGGAAGAACGAAGGTAATAAAATAATTGGCAACAGGCAACAAGCTCATGCCTTCACTCGCAGCCGGTTTTTTATGGAGTTGCAGAGGTAAAGGCCGTTCTATTACCTAAAATGCAGTAATTTTGCCGGAGGAAGGTACTTTTTGACACTCTCCTGCGTTTAGAAACCATATAGTATTGGCTTGCATGAAACACCCTCTCCTAACCCTTTTTCTGACTTTGCCGGCATTGTCATACAGCCTGCTGCTGAACGCACAGGATGGCCCTGCTAAAGAACAAAGGTTCCGGGCCGGACTCACCTTCGGAGCAGTAGCTTCCGATATCCCTGGTATGGATACCCGGGACAAAGACAGCGATTTCGAGAAGCTTGGCTTTAGCGTTGGAGGGGTGGTCAATACCCGCCTGAATCCGAAGAATGTTTTGCAGGTAGAAATAAACTACATTCAAAAAGGAGCCCAACAGAATCCCGATTCACTGAACATGGGATATCACCGCCTTGCCCTGAACTATATTGAGGTACCGCTTATTGTCCGACATACTATCCGGATGAATGTGCACAAAAAACCGGTGGATCGTTTGGAAATTCACTACGGCGCATCCTTCGGACGGCTGATCGGATATAACTGGAATGAAGATGGCTATCCTTCCCCTATAGATCTTTCGAGGTTGAATTCAAATGATATAAGCATCCTGGGTGGACTCAGTTTCCTCTTCACCCCCAATATCGCTTTCAACTTACGCTATAGCAACTCTGTGAATCAGGCCCTGATAGGTGATGCCATTCCTACATATCTGATCCGCTATGCCTGGAACAACGGACACAACCAGGTTATCCTCATGTCGGTAAGCTATATCTTCGGAGGAAAGAAGAAAAAAGCCGGTGACGATGGTACCAAGGCTCCGGCCCCTGCTACAAACGAATAATCTTCCTGAAGAATGACAAACAACGACGTAATTAAAAAGCTGAGAGTAGCCCTACACCTTCGTGATGATGATATTATCTATATCCTTTCCCTGGTTGATTATAAAATATCCAAAACGGAGTTGAGCGCGTTTTTCAGAGCCGAAGAACACCCGAATTACAAAAACTGCGGAGACCAGGTCTTGCGTAATTTTCTGAACGGCCTGGTGATTCACCTGCGTGGAAAAAGAGAGGAAGAAAAGAAAGACGGTCAAGCCGCATCGCCTAAAAGTTAATTCATCACTCGCCTGCAATCCCCATTTATGCTCGAACTCGACAATATTTCCCTGGAGAAGCTTTCTGTTCACTTTATTGGAAACAGATCAAGGGAAGAAGGGACCGTACTCAGTAAAAAAGCCCAGAACCGGTTTGAACCGGAAGAAGAACAGGTACTCTGGAAGCTCTTCCTCTCCCCTTTTAAAAACACTTCGGAGTTCTACCGCTTTGCCCATTCTTCCGATATCGACCTGAACGAAATAAGAAAGTTTGCTTCTGAATGCTTTGAGGAACCTTCGAAGCTTCATAAGGTTTCAGAAAAAATCGCCAAGCTCCTTTATGAAAAATCAACGCATTCCAAAATAAACGCCGGGGAGCTTTATGTAGTTTACATGAGCAGCTGTGTCCTCGAAGATAAAGAAGTGAATGCCATCGGTATTTTCAAATCTGAAACCAAAGATTCCTTTTTGCAGGCCGTTCCCGAAGAAGGAAACATCTTACTCCGCTTTCAGACAGGTATCAGCAAGCTGGAGAAAGGATGCCTGATCCTTGATGTTGGAGGTAAAGAAGAATATAAAATATGTATCACCGGTGGAAGTGGCAATTCTTCAGAAACGGTTTACTGGAAAGATGACTTCCTTCAGATCCAGCCCTGTGCGGATGATTTTCACAACACCAAGAATTTTATGAATGTTTGCAAAACGTTCGTAACCGACCGCCTGGATGAAGACTTCGAAATTAGCAAGACCGATAAAATAGCTTTCCTGAATAAGTCTGTTGACTACTTCAAACAAAACGAAACATTTAACGAACAGGAATTTGCTAAAGAAGTATTTGAAGATAAGAATGTCATCAAATCTTTCCGTGAATATAAAAACGAATATCAGGAAAGCAATAACATTGATATAGAAGAAGATTTCGAAATCTCCGCTCCGGCAGTAAAGAAGCAGGCTAAGGTATTTAAGAGTGTCTTAAAGCTGGATAAAAATTTCCATATTTATATTCACGGCGCTCAGCAATATATTGAGAAAGGGGTGGAGAAAGACGGAAGGAAGTTTTACAAGATCTATTATAACGAAGAGAAATAGGGTCAACAGGCTGGAATATTTTTCTTCTTCAAACGCAACGCTAAAAATATCAGGGCTGAACAGAGCACTGCGCTAATAATAATCGCAATCAGATCCTCCCTCGAACTTCCTAAAGTCTCCGATTCCTTCGGGATCGCATTTCTTTGAATCAGATAGCTGACCACCACACTTACCGCGTTATTGGTAAAGTGCGCAACCATAGGAATATACAGCGACCCGCTCCATTCAAAAAGATAGCCCAGCATGGCTCCGATGACCATTCTCGGAAAGAAGCCAAAAAACTGCATGTGAATAGCACTGAAGATGATGGCACTCAACCATACTGCAAGATGTGTATTCTTGGTCCACTCTTTCAGTAACTTTTGAATCACCCCTCTGAAAAGCAGTTCTTCTCCCACCGCTGCAAGGATACCGATGATAAACAGGTTTAAAAGCAGACCCGAAAAACTACTGACCTGCAGAAAAGCATCGGTCATTTTTTGTGCCTGTCCTTCACTTTCTTTCATCCATTTCTCCAGGCCCGATAATGCCGCAGGTAATGACATTCTCGAGTTGAGTTCAGACATGAGGTTGATCAGCGGGGATGCACAGAGAATGGCAAAAAAAGCAAGAGCCATCCAGGAAATGCGGGGAGCTCTGTTGAGTTTCAGATAAGAGAAGGGCTTATAATCGTTAAAACGGGCAAAGATCAGGACCGGAATCACAAAGGTGCCCAAAGCACTGGCCGTCTGAATAATCTTAAGCGCCGAAACCACATTCGGATCACTTACATTATTGAGGATATTCGGATTGCCCAGAATAGGCAGATGGTAGATCAGTACTCCGAGGATCATGCCCAGGATCGAAAAAAGAACAGCCCCTGTCACTGCCAGGCCCAAAATGAGGAGGAGCTTTACGGCAGGATGAGACTTGCTCATAGGCATTACCGGGGTTTCTAAGGGCGATCCGTTCTGAAAATCCTGCAACATAAGGGTTCGGGTAAGGAGTAATGGCTGTTTTGGCCGTTATTTCGTAATTTTGTCAAAATTAGGAAAAAAGAAGGAAGCGCTCCGCAGTGGTTATAAGGACAGCATCAAACAGCGCTTTAGCCCAAACAACATGGTCAGGATAGGAGATTTAGAATTAGGGGAGTTCCCATTGTTGCTTGCCCCCATGGAGGATGTGAGCGATCCGCCGTTCCGTTATGTCTGCAAACAGTACGGGGCAGACCTCATGTACACTGAATTTATTTCTTCCGAAGGACTCATCCGCGACGCTGCCAAAAGCGTGAAGAAGCTGGATATCTTTGAATACGAGAAACCTATTGGCATACAACTGTTCGGCAGTGATATCGATTCGATGCGGGAAGCCGGCAGTATTGCCGATCAGGCCAAACCCGACCTGATTGATATCAACTATGGTTGCCCGGTAAAGAACGTAGCCTGCAGAGGAGCGGGGGCCGCACTGTTACAGGATATTCCGAAAATGGTGAAGATGACCTCTGAAATCGTAAAGATTGCCACCCGCCCCGTGACGGTTAAAACCCGATTGGGATGGGATGACAGTACCAAGAACGTAACAGAGGTGGCAGAAAGATTACAGGATATCGGAATCAAAGCATTGAGTGTACATGGCAGAACACGCTCCCAGATGTATAAAGGCGAAGCTGACTGGACCCTGATCGGAGAAATAAAAAGCAACCCACGCATTACCATCCCCATCTTTGGAAACGGAGACGTCACTACTCCCGAGAAAGCCCTGGAAATGAAAAACCGTTTTGGGGTGGATGGAGTCATGATTGGCAGAGCCAGCATTGGTTATCCATGGATATTTCAGGAGATAAAACATTTCATGAAGACCGGCACTCATCTTCCTCCACCAAAAGTTGCAGACCGTGTGAAAGTTGCATTAACACATCTGAATAAATCCGTGGAATGGAAAGGACAAAGGCTGGGGATTATTGAGATGCGAAGTCACTATACCAACTATTTCAGGGGACTACCAAACTTCCGTGACCATCGTATGAAAATCGTTACCTGCGATTCTTACGACGAACTCCTGCAGCTTATTAATGGAGTAAACGATCTATACACTCCTTCGGAGATCAGTGTTCAGAGCTGAAGATTCAGATGTTTGCGGGTAAACACCCGAACGGGATACCAGGCTGCGACAAATCCAATCACCATTACGAATGCGAGGATAGCGAGTAAATCCGTGATCTGGATAGCCACGGGATAAGCCTTCACCACAAACCCTTCCCCGAATTCTACCAGTCCATATTTAATCTGCACCAGACAGATGATTACACCGAGGATAAGCCCCGTGATCGATCCCATAAACGAAATCAAGAGCCCCTCGGTAAAAAATATTTTCCGAATCATGGAGACATCCGCACCCATGCTACTCAGCGTACTGATGTCCTTTTTCTTTTCAATGATGAGCATGGAAAGAGAGCCGATGATATTGAATGTGGCAATGATCAACACGAAAACCAGGATCATAAACGTCCACAGCTTTTCCGATTTAAGTGTTTTGAAAAGAAGCTCATTTTGCTGATACCGGTTCTTTACCGTGAACCGGTCGCCCATAATATTCCGGATCTCCTGTTCAGCCTCTTCTCTGTTGGCTCCTGGTTTTAATCCGATCTCGATACTGGAAACAGCTCCTGGCTGATCCAGAAGCTTTCTCACAAAGCCGAGGGATACAATCATGAATTTATAATCAAAATCATCATTGATGGAGAAAGCACCTGCCACCAACGCATTCTTCTTGTTGAAAGGTTGGTCTAAACCGGTAGGGTTAATACTCAGATCCTCTCCCCTCTTCGGAACATACACCTTGATGGGAGTGTTATTATTTTCAACGGGCATTTCCAGCCTTTGGGCCAATCCTCTTCCTACCACTGCATAATATACACTGTCTGCTTCCAGTTTGAAGGACCCGGTTCGCATGAGTGTATCAAAAGAAGTCATCTCCTTGTATCCGGGTCCGACCCCACGGAGCGTGCCAATAACCTGCCGGTCTTCATAATTCAGCAATGCATTCTCTTCCAATATTTCCGCCGAAGAGGAAACGCCTTTAACATGGGAAATGCGATTGAGGGTCAGTGAATCGGTTGTAAAAGTCTTGCCCGCTTTAATGGTTACCTGAACATCCGTATTGAAGGAATTATAAAGGGATTCTACCAGGTTTGTGAGTCCGTTTAATCCGCTCAGAATAATAACCAGGGAGATGGTTACAATCGTCACACAGAAAACAGAAATGAACGTGATGATGTTGATCGCATTATGCGACTTTTTTGAAATCAGATACCGTCGAGCAATGAAGAAAGGTAAATTCATTTGCCTTCTAAAACGTTTGGGTTATTTCCATGCCTTCACAATCAGGCCGGTTCCTGTTTTATGAGACATCACGGTGTCCAGGTAGTTGAGCAAAAAAGCAAAAGGATAAGTAACCAGGTAATAAAAAGGCAGGATGATGAAGAACAGTTTGCTGGTACCCAGCATAAGTATAGGATATTTCATAGAAAGTTTCCAGGAGATTTTACCTGGGGTTCCATAATCATATCGTGCTTCAGCTTTGGAAAAACCAGCGGATAGGATCTTCTCCTGTATCTCTTTGATATTGTAGCCATCTCTCACATGCTCTTCAATAAAGGAAGTCTCCCCTCCACCCTGCACATCCGATCCTCCCTGGTCTGAAGGGGTAGAGATAAGCAGCATGCCTCCAGGCTTGAGTGAAGCGCAAATGTTTTTGAATACAAGGACATCTTCCAGGATATGCTCCATCACATCCACTGACAAGGCAAGGTCATAAGTGTTTTCAAGGCGGTACTTGGTAAGGTCGGCTACTTCAAATTTCACATGCTTCCGTCCGATCTGTGCAAAAAATTTATTGCAGTCTTCCACCTGCTCCTGCTTCACATCCACAGCAAGAATTTCCCAGTTAGGGTTCATACCCGAAAGATAAAACGTATGCTGACCGAATCCGGCACCGGCATCCAGGATTTTAATCTGGTCCCCTTTCCCCTTCTTCCATTTATTCAATTCATCATGCACGTGCCAGGCCCGGAGCAAGAGGAGATCGAGGAGGTGGTAAAATACTTTTCGAAGGAAGGGACTCTTATTAAATACACTCCCTACACTTCGTTTAATCGGATCGTAATGCATCTGTTCGGTACTATACGGTTATTTACTTAATAGCTTGTCAATATGCTCAGCATAATCAATGGAATCATCCAGAAAGAACATCAGGTCAGGGATCACCCTTACCTGTTTCTTGATTTCATTCCCCAGCTTCTTCCTGATCTCTGCCGTCTTGGTTTTGATCAGCTTCAACACCGCCTCTTTATCTTTCACCGGGAAAAGACTAACATAAACTTTCGCCACTCCCAGATCCGGACTAACCCTTACCTGAGTAACGGTGATCATTACTGATCCGAACAGGCTCTGGGCATCTTTCTGAAAGATGGAACCCAGTTCCTTTTGAATGAGACGGGAAACTTTAAGCTGGCGGGTGGAATCCATGGGGGCAAAAGTACAATTTTGCGGGAATATCGGGAGGGAATACCATATCTTTGTGCTAATGAAAAATCTTTTCGGGGTCCTGAAATATGTGAATGGCTATTGGCGCTATGGCATCTGGAACATTATTTTCAATATCCTCTCTGTCATTTTCGGCGTTTTTTCTCTGGTCATGATCCTTCCCTTTCTGAGCCTGCTTATTGAACCGGATGATTCAAAATACAGAGAGATTATTGCCAAAGGCAAAGTCTTTCATGGACTCAGCCTGGACTCTGTTTCATCCTATTTTAATTATGAGCTGAGCTCTTTAATTGTCGACAAAGGGAAAGTATATGCCTTGATTGCCATCTGTGTGGTCGGTGCATCCATTTTTTTCTTCAAGAATCTGTTCCGTTACCTGGCCATGTATTTTCTGGCCCCGATACGGAACGGGGTCGTTAAAGACTTACGAAATTCTATTTATAAAAAATCTGTTGAGCTTCCTTTATCTTATTACTCCAGTGAAAGAAAAGGGGATTTGATGTCCCGCATTACCACCGATGTGCAGGAGATTGAATGGTCCGTCATGAGTTCCCTGGAAATGATTTTCAGAGATCCTATCAATATCCTCATCCTCCTGGGAGTTATTATTTACGTAAGCCCCCAGCTGACCCTATTCGTCATTGTACTGCTCCCCCTCAGTGCCGGCTTGATCTCCCTGATCGGAAAAAGCCTGAAACGCTCCTCTGGAAAAGCCAAGGAAGAACTGGGTAGCTTATTTTCCATCATGGAAGAAACCCTGGGCGGGCTCCGTATTGTGAAAGGGTTTAATGCGGAAAAGAAGATGCAGGAGAAATTCGGGGAAGTGAATACACATTATACCAAACAGATGGTTCATACCTACCGCAAGGTTGACCTTGCCTCCCCGGTGAGTGAGTTCCTGGGAGCGGTCATCATGATGACGGTGATGTATTTCGGAGGAATGATGGTATTTGGAAACCATTTGGATGGAAAGCAGTTCATATTCTATGTCCTTACTTTTTCACAGATCATCACGCCTGCAAAAACACTGACAGGAGCTTATTCGAATGTGCAAAAAGGTCTGGCCTCTATGGACCGTATCAATATGATTCTGAAGGCCGAGAATACAATTCTTGAAGTGCCAAACCCTAAACCCTTGCATCACTTCGTGAAAGAGATTGAATACAGGGATGTGTCTTTTGCTTATAAAAAGGGAGGAGAAGGATATGTACTGAATAAGATTAATCTAAAAATAAAGAAAGGTCAGACCATCGCACTTGTGGGTCAGAGCGGATCCGGCAAAACAACGCTGGCCGATATGCTTCCCCGCTTCTATGATACAGACGAAGGGGCTATCCTCGTTGACGGGATGGATATCAAAGAAGCGAAATTATCGGAGGTCAGAGCGCTGATGGGAATCGTAACTCAGGAAAGCATCCTTTTTAATGATAGTGTTTTTAATAATATCGCCTTCGGAAACCCGGAAGCAAGTATGGAAGCAGTGATCGAAGCGGCCCGGATTGCCAATGCCCATGAATTCATTACCCAGATGCCCCAAGGTTATCTGACCAACATCGGCGACCGGGGAGGTAAACTGTCGGGAGGACAGCGGCAGCGCTTGAGTATTGCCCGTGCGGTATTAAAGAATCCTCCTATCCTGATCCTCGATGAAGCTACTTCTGCACTCGATACGGAATCAGAACGACTGGTTCAGGATGCCCTTAACAAGCTGATGATGAACCGCACCTCCGTGGTTATTGCCCATAGACTCTCTACCATACAGCATGCCGATGAAATAATAGTGATGCAGAAAGGACAAATTGCAGAACGTGGAAAACACACGGAACTACTTGAAAAAGAGGGTGTTTACAGGAAATTATATGATTTGCAGAGTTTTGCTTAACTTTGAGAAAACTACACACAACCCTCATGAAAAAAATTCTACTTTCTTTAACGGCACTTTGTGCAGTTATCTTAGTCAACGCTCAAACACAACCTCCGAACGCGGGATTTGAAACCTGGGGATCTTCACTCGGTGAACCTCAAGAACCTACAGGTTGGGTGAGTGAGAACGTACTGGCTTCGCCCCTGCTCACTACTCCGAACCCAAATCCAAATCCTACTTCGGTTACACAGTATACCCCTGCTCAAACAGGTTCTTTTTCCTGCCAGGTAGTAACCAAGGTTATAACCTATAACCCTGCTTATCCGGCTCTTGCTGATACTATGGGAGCTTTGATCCTTGGTAAAGTAAGCACTTCCTCTCCATACCTTCTGGCCGGGATTGCCTACACAGACAGACCCAATACTTTTTCATTTGAATCTATGTACACGCCTGTAGGATCAGACTCCGCCTGGGCTTATGTAGCTTTAACCAAATGGACCGGTTCTTCACGTTCTATCATTGCTTCAAACTATTCTGACATTCCTCCAAGTGCCACCTGGATGCCACGATCCTTTACCCTGAATTACTTATCCACTACAGTGGTTCCGGATACCCTTCAGATCACTTTTTATTCCAGCAGCCTCAAAAGACACAGCATGATGCCAGGCAGCACACTTGTTCTGGATGCCTTAGCTTTCAGCGGATATATGGGAGTTAACGAATATCAGAACATCGTAAAATTCAATACCTACCCGAATCCTGCAGGATCTGTACTGAACATCAATACAGATGCTAAAAAAGTGGAGATGCTGAATGTCTATGACATCACCGGTAAAGTTGTTCAAACCCTGAATATCACTGCGGATCATACCGTTGTGAATACAGAATCTTTTAACGCCGGCATGTATTTCTACTGCGCCACCAACAAGGCCGGAGAAACACTTGCACGGGGCAAGTTCAATGTAGCCCGATAAGCTATACAAAACCTAATTAAGAAACCCTTTCTGTCATTGGCAGAAAGGGTTTCTTATTTTGTTGTAACCATTGATTACAGAATACGTTCGAATAGATTAGAAATGATTTCCTTTGCTCTATGAAATACGGTCTGGCTATTTTCCTGCTCCTGCTCTGCCTTACCTCCTGCAACCGATGTGCAACAGACAAGTCTAAGACAGACCTCGTCCAGAGCCCCGACGACATCCAGGGTCATGTGACTAAAGACATTACACATCAGATCGAAGCCCTGAGCGATACCGCTTCCTTTTTTTGGATCGGGAAATGTAAAATCAGAGCCGTAAAACAGCTCCGTCATGTTTATCAGATCAATAAAAAAGAAAGCTTTTGGAGCTACCGGGGAAAATTAAACATCCAGGGCGACTCCCTGCTGTTCCTTCTTCGCAACGCCCGAGAATTTGGACTGATCCCCCGGGATTATTTCGTCCCACAGATTGACAGTCTCCTGCGCACCGCCCAGGATCCTAAAACAAAGAAATTCAATGCTGCAAACTATGCACGTGCCGACTTGCTGCTCACCGATGCTTTTTTCGTCTTTGCAACACACCTTAAAATAGGACGCCTCCGGATCGATACTGCCTTACCCGCTTTCCGCATTTCCGAAATGCGCATCAATCTCGACTCCCTCTTTACCATCACCCATAAAAACGGAAAGTACAGAGCCTGCTTTGATAGCCTGGAACCAAAACAGGAACAGTACCGACTTCTGAAAGCACAACTTGCACGCTATCGAATGATGTGGGAAAAGAATCCCTGGGACAGCCTTCCCCTCATTCAGAAGGATACGGTTGCTTTTTACCGTGCTTTGAAAAATATGTTGTGCAAAACCCTTGACTACGACTCCACTGTGAGTGGAAATGATTCCGTTAAACTTTCTAAAGCCATCAAAAAGTTTCAAAAAAGATATTTCCTGGAACAGGATGGAAAGCTGGGAAAGAATACCATGCCGGTGCTCCGCCTGACCTCGGAACAGCGCATCCGCCAGATTGAAATGAATATGGAACGCTGGAGACAGGAACCTGCCCGGTATCCTAAACGATGTATGCTCGTAAACATCCCCCAATACCAGATGAAGGTAATGGATGATGATACGGTTTATATGGAGTCTAAAATAGTGGTGGGGCAGCCTGAGAAACCAACCCCTCTGCTCGAAAGCCAGGTTATTTATATTATGCTTTATCCATACTGGAATGTGCCCTTCAGTATCGCTTCCAAGGAAATTCTGCCGGTGTTGAAAAGAGACACCAGCTATCTTCGAAAGAAGAACTTTGATGTCATTGATATGAATGGAGAGATTGCAGATCCCACAAAAATAAATTGGAAACGATATACCGAACATTACCTGCCCTATCGTTTCCGTCAGCGGGAAGGCGAAGACAATTCATTAGGGATTATGAAATTCAACTTCAACAACAAATTCGGAGTCTACATGCACGATACCAATTCAAAAAGGTATTTCAAACGCGATGTACGGGCACTCAGCCATGGATGTATGAGGCTTGAAAACTATATGGATCTTGCTAAATACCTGATCCGTCTGGATAGTGTGAAATATCCGGTAGACTCGCTTCTGACCGACATTATGAAGGAGAAACAGAAGCAGATAAACATTAAGAAGCCTCTGCCTATTTATACCAAGTATTTTACGGCCCTGGTCGACGATTCTGGTACACTCAACCTCTTTATGGATATATACCGCCGAGATGAAGGCATGGAGAAAGTCCTTTACTAGTTGGACAGCCGGGATAATTCATCTACATTAGGATACCCAAACTATTCCTGATGAGGTACTTTTCACCGCTCTTTTGCTTTATTATTCTGCTTTCAAACACTACTCTGTTTGCACAGATCTCTAACCCTTGTTCCGACGCGAAAACCAAAAGCGGAAAGCGCTCTCCGATTATCTCTGCCGGGCAGCAAGCCACAGAGAATAAATACGATGTAAAATTCCATCATCTGCAACTGGATGTAGAAAGAGATACCACCTACATTTCAGGAAGCGTAAGAACACTTGCGCAGGTAGTAGTCACCTCTCTGGATTCCTTTGCTTTTGAACTCCATCCGAACCTGACCATCGATTCCATTCGTATCAATGGACAGTTTTCAGTGCCTGTCAGGAATGGAAATTATGTTGCAGCCCCGCTTCTGATACCTGCTTTGAATGGCTCCATGGTAAACGCTTATATCTATTATCATGGTACACCTCCATCCGGCAATCCAACCGGCGACGGATTCAGCAATGGCACTTCCGGACAGTGGGGTAATCAGGCCACATGGTCACTCAGTGAATCGTTTGGAGCAGATGAATGGTGGCCGAGCAAGCAGTCACTCCTCGATAAAATTGATTCCACCTATTTTTTCATCACCACTGACACTGCTAACAAGGCTGGCTCGAACGGAATCCTGACCAATGTGGTGAACCTGGGCAACGGAAAGAACAGATATGAATGGAAAAATATCCATCCCCTAGATTATTATCTCGTTTCAGTTGCAGTGGCTAAATACGTGGAATATGATCTGGTTGCCAATCCATATAATTGCCCACAGCCAGTAACGATTCAAAACTATATCTATGATAATCCTGCCACACTCACTACGTTCAAGAGCTCTATTGATCAGACGAAGGATTTTATTGAACTATTTTCAAAATTATATGGTCCTTATCCGTTCTGGGATCAGAAGTACGGTCATTGCATGGCTCCTTTTGGAGGCGGGATGGAACATCAGACCATGACTTCTCTGGGGAGCTTTGATTTTTCTTTAGTATCTCATGAACTATCGCATCAATGGTTCGGCGATAACGTTACCTGCAAAACCTGGAGTGATATATTCGTAAACGAAGGCTTCGCCTCTTACTCTGAAGATATCGCGCTACAGAACCTTGCACCCGCAAGTGCACCGGCGCATATGCTGACCAAGCATAATAATATTATGAGCCAGCCCGGTGGGAGTATTTGGTTTACTGATTCTTCAAACGTGAACCGAATCTTCGATAGCCGGCTGAGTTACGACAAAGGTGCCGCCTTCCTGCATTGGATAAGGTTTGAATTAAATAATGACTCCACTTTTTTTAAAGTTTACCGTACCTACCAGCAGCAGTTTCATAATTCAACTGCCAGTGCTCTCGATTTCAAATCAGTATTGGAAAACGTCTCCGGGCAAAGCTTTACGATCCTTTACAACGAATGGTTCTTTGGAGAAGGATTTCCCACCTTCAATGAAAGATGGAATCAGGAGGGAACCGTGTTTCATCTGAGAAGTCAGGAAACTGTTTCCATGCCATCCATCACCCCTCTCATCATTACTCCGGTTGAATACAAACTCAGCCGCAGCATCGGTGATACCATAGTCCGCCTCAACCAGACCGATTCAATAGATTATTATTCCTTCTCTATCCTCGGAACGGTAACAGCAATCACCGTTGATCCTGCAAACTGGATTGTAAACGGAGTAGGCACCATCATACATGACCCTTCCTTACTCGGAATTACAGAGTATCAAACAAATGGACTTTCGTTTCAAATGTATCCTAACCCGGCAACGGACTATCTCAGGATCGAATTCCTGAATAGCGGAAGCTACGAACTCTGCATGTCTGATTTGTCAGGAAAAATGTTGATGAGCAAGTCGCTAAAACAATCCTGCGATTTGTCTTTATCCGGCATCTCCCCGGGAACTTATCTAATTACCATGAAAGATACCAGGACCGGGAAGGTGACAACCCACCGCTTTGTAAAAGATTAGAATCAGTACAGCAGCTTATTATGGGGATATCGCTGTAAATGCAGCTTGCTAACCATTCCGTAAAGTACTTTCCGAAGTTCATCCACATTATCCTTTTTCGTAGCCGAAATAAAAAGGCAGGGCATTGATAATTTGCTCATCCAACTTTTCTCTAACTGTTCGAGGCTATGATTTTTTTCAGTGGCTGGAGTTAAATCATCTTCTTCCTTATGGATATAAGTAAAAGCATCAATCTTATTGAACAAGAGTAAAGTCGGTTTATCGTTTGCACCCAGTTCTTTTAAAGTTTCGTTAACCACCAGCAACTGTTCTTCAAATTTCGGATGTGAGATATCTACCACATGAATAAGTATATCCGCTTCCCGGACTTCATCCAGAGTAGACTTAAATGATTCTACCAGATGGTGAGGAAGCTTACGAATAAACCCTACGGTATCCGAAAGCAGAAAAGGCAGGTTATCGATGACCACCTTTCTGACCGTGGTATCGAGTGTTGCAAACAATTTGTTTTCAGCAAATACTTCAGACTTACTCAACATATTCATGATTGTGGATTTTCCCACATTGGTATACCCCACCAGAGCCACCCTGATCATCTCCCCTCTGTTCTTCCGCTGTGTGGCCATCTGTTTATCGATCACCCCTAGCTGAGCTTTAAGATCCGCTATCTTATCACGGACGATACGTCTGTCTGTTTCAATTTCTTTTTCTCCTGCTCCTCCGCGAGTACCTGTTCCTCCACGTTGTCTCTCGAGGTGGGTCCACAAACCGGTTAACCTTGGAAGCATATATTGATAAAACGCAAGCTCTACCTGGGTTTTGGCATGTGCGGTCCTTGCCCTTTGTGCAAAGATGTCGAGGATCAGGCGGTTCCGGTCCAGGACTTTCTTTTTTAAAGTTTTTTCAATGTTTCTTTGCTGGGCGGGACTTAACTCATCATCGAAAACCAGGAGGTCTATTTCATTGGCATTGATATACTGCTCAATCTCTTTGAGTTTTCCGGAGCCGATAAAAGTGCTGGGATCCGGTTTTTCGATTCTCTGTACAAAACGTTCTATGGGAACAACGCCTGCGGTTTCAGCCAGAAAGGCCAGCTCATCCAGATACTCCTGAACTTGCTCAGCATCCTGCTTGCGGTTGATGATCCCAACCAGCACCGCTCTCTCCTTCTTAACCGATGTTTCGTGAACCGTCATATAAGCGATACCGGTAGCTGTTTTATGTACTAACCGATTATTTTTTCTTGATGGATTGGATATAATTGACCACCGCATTGATTTCACCTGGGTTCAACTGCTCTCCAAAAGCCGGCATGGTTGTTTTACCATTGGTGACAACATCTTTGGCTTCCATTGCATCGATTGTTGATTTAGAAAGGTCTGAGGCTCCAGCCATACCCAGCTTGCCATCAGCTCCATGACAACCGGAACAATTATCCATGTATTTTTTCTTTGCCATCGCAACAGGAAAACCATTGGGATCTACTTCCCCGTTCACCCCGGGAGATGGAACAGAATCTTTTGCCGTTCCAGTGGCCGTTTCCACATCCGAAGATTTTTTTGAAGAAGCTTGTTTCTTACTCATTTCTGCAAGACCATATGCTCCTATAATAAGGATCATCGACAAGGAAGCCAACATTTTGCTTCCTTTCTTGAATCCTACAATAGCAACAGGTATTGACAAAGCTACCGCAACAAGTTTGATGATCAGCAGGCTTTTGATTTCCGGGATCTGGGTAATGAGATAAATCCCTGTTCCCAGAAACAGAACACTTACAATCATTTCCGGAACCTTGGTGATTTTCTTGAACTTTTCCAGTCCTTCATTCTTATTCAGGAGGAGCTGGATTGTTTTAACCAGATATATCAGCAAAAATATATTTACTGAAATGACATGGGTCCAATAGATGGCTTTAAACATAGTTTCGTTTTTTTGTAAGCTCAAAAATACTAAAAAAACAGGCCCATTACCGTTCATCATAAGGATCCGGCCATTTAAGAGAAAACACATACATTTGCTGGAAGCGGTCTTTAATTGCCGCATGGATATGAAAAAACTCTACTTCTTACTCATTATTCTCGGAACAGCCCTGCATGGCAGGGGCCAGGAAACTTTTCCGGTAAACGGTCCCGCCAACAAAAACCATACCTGTTACGCCTTCACCAATGCAACCCTGGTCATTGATTATCAGACCACCCTTACGCAAGCTACCCTGTTAATCAAAGACGGCGTAATCCTGGAGGCAGGACCAAACGTTAAAATCCCCAAAGGAGCTGTGGTGTATGACCAGAAAGGAAGAACCATCTATCCCTCCTTCATTGATCCTTATACCACCTATGGGATAGCAGACCTGGAGAAGCCCAAACGTCCTGGATTTTTACCCCAGTATGAAAGCTCCCGCAAAGGCGCCTATGGATGGAACCAGGCTGTGAAACCCGAAACAGATGCATCCAGAATCTTTACTGCCGATCCGAAAGCAGCAGATGAGCTGCGCAAATTAGGATTTGGATCTGTTCTCACGCTTCAGAAAGACGGAATCGTAAGAGGCTCTGCAACTATGGTCCTTCTGGGCGACGGACCCGACCAGGAACAGATTGTGAAAGAAAAAGCGGCTGCCTGCTATTCTTTCGACAAAGGGATCTCTACCCAGAGCTATCCATCCTCCCTGATGGGATCTATTGCGCTGCTCCGTCAAACCTACTATGATGCACTCTGGTATGCCAACACCAAATCCAATAAAGAAACAAACCTTAGCCTGGAAGCCTTTAATAATCTGCAAAGCCTGCCACAGATCTTTGAATCGAACGACAAGCTTTCTGACCTTAGGGCCGATAAGATTGCTAAGGAATTCAAGGTGAAATATATTATCCGTGGTTCAGGAGATGAGTATCAGCGAATGGACGAGATCTCCTCTACCCTCAATAAATTCATTCTTCCCATCAACTTCCCTCAACCTTATGATGTGGAAGATCCTTATGATGCCTCACAGGTTTCCCTCGCAGAGATGAAGCATTGGGAGATGGCCCCGCTTAACCCTTCTGCTTTTGCAAAAAAAGGGATTGCCTTTGCCCTGACAACCGCTGAACTCAAAGACAAGAAAGATTTTTGGAAAAACCTCCGCAAAGCAATTGAGTATGGCCTGGATGAAAAATCAGCATTACGTGCACTCACCTCTGCTCCTGCAGAGATGCTTGGAGTATCTGATAAACTGGGGGCACTTAAAACAGGTATGAAGGCGAATTTCATTATCTGCAGTGGAAATATTTTTGCTGAAAAAAATATCCTGTATGAGAACTGGGTTGATGGAAAGCCCTACCTCATCACCGACCCGAACCAAGCTGATCTTCGAGGAACCTTTGAGCTTAAAGCCGGTGATAAAACCTATAAACTGAAAATAAGCGGAGATCCCGACAAGCCTAAGGGCCAGCTCTTTCTCACAGATACGATGAAGGTAACTGCCAGTATCACTGAAAAGGCAAACGGGGTAACGATTTCCTGGGATACCAAGGGATCAGGAACGACCCGACTGGGAGGTAACATCACCCAAGGGCCTTTAGTCCTGGCAGGAAAAGGTCAACTCCCGGAAGGAAACTGGATCGACTGGACCGCCTCGCTTAAAGAAGCATTCAAACCAGAACCTGTAAAAAAAGATTCTACTAAAAAGACGATCCCTCTTTTGGAAGAAGTCATTTATCCTTTTTCGGCATATGGAAAAAAGAAGGACGCTCCGGGGTTAAGTGATAAGGTAAAAGATAGCTACGACAAGGTTAAAACAAATACACCCCAGCATTACGATGGAATTCTGATTAAGAATGTGACGGTATGGACCAATGAAGCCGAAGGTATCCTGAAAAACAAATGTGTTTATCTGTCGGAAGGGAAAATTGTAAGGATAGCCGACAACATCGATGTTCCAGCCCTGGCGCTTGTGAAAACGATTGATGGTACCGGGAAGCACCTCACATCCGGAATCATCGATGAGCATTCTCATATTGCAATCAGTAATGGAGTTAATGAAGGAACTCAGGCCTCCAGTGCAGAGGTAAGGATCGGGGATGTGGTGAACTCCGAAGATATTAATATCTATCGCCAGCTTGCAGGTGGTGTTACGGCTGCTCAACTGCTTCATGGATCGGCAAATCCCATCGGAGGACAATCAGCCCTGATCAAGCTTCGCTGGGGCAAATCCCCCGAAGAGCTCAAGATTAAAGGAGCAGATGGGTATATCAAGTTTGCTTTGGGAGAAAATGTAAAGCAAAGCAACTGGGGCGACTTTAATACCATCCGCTATCCTCAGACCAGGATGGGTGTGGAACAGGTATACTTTGACTACTTCATCAGAGCAAAAGAATATGATCAGAAAATGAAAGCCTTCGATGCACAACCTGAAAAAGATAAGGTAAAAGCCGGTGCCCCAAGAAGGGATCTGGAGCTCGATGCCCTGGCTGAAATACTGAATAAAAAGCGCTTTATCACTTGTCACTCTTATGTGCAGAGCGAGGTCAATATGCTTATGCATGTAGGTGATTCACTTGGATTTCAGGTAAACACTTTTACGCATATCCTGGAAGGATATAAAGTAGCTGATAAGATGAAAGCACGTAACATAGGTGCTTCTACTTTCTCCGACTGGTGGGCGTATAAAATGGAAGTGAAAGATGCAATCCCGTATAACGGTAGTATTATGCACGATGCCGGCCTGGTGGTGGCCTATAATTCGGATGATGCGGAAATGGCACGGAGACTGAATCAGGAAGCCGCCAAAGCGGTCAAGTACGGAAATGTGTCGGAAGAGGAAGCTCTCAAATTTGTAACCCTAAACCCGGCAAAACTTTTGCACCTGGATGAAAAAACAGGTAGTATTAAAGTGGGTAAGGATGCCGATGTGGTCCTGTGGTCTGACAATCCGCTTTCTATCTACGCGAAAGCAGAAAAAACAATTATCGAAGGGGTCATCTACTATGACATCGAAGAAGACAAAAAACTGAGAGAAGAGATCCTCAAAGAGCGGGCAAGAATTATACAGGAGATGATTGTAGAAAAGAATGCCGGTGCACCCGTATCCAAACCCAAACTGAAACGTCCGAAACTGAATACCTGCGATACCGTCGAATCCGATTATATGCATGATTAATACAGAACGAATGAGACTTAAAATCCAAGATATGCTCCGATCCATTTTACTCCCGTTTGCATTTTTCGTACCGGCAATAGGTCTGTTGGCCCAGAACCCGATACCTGCACCTGCTCAGTCAAAGAGCATTCTGATCCTTAACGGCACCGCACACCTGGGCAATGGACAGGTCATTCAGAACTCTGCCATCGGGTTCAGTAAAGGGAAAATCACACTCATAGCAGATGCCACAACGATTCGGCTGGCCAAAGATGCATTCGACACTATCATCGATGCACATGGGAAACAGGTCTATCCTGGTTTTATAGCTGCAAACACAACGCTCGGCCTCGTAGAAATAGACGCGGTACGTGCCACTATTGACTCCCGGGAGGTAGGTTCTTTTAACCCCGACGTCCGTACCCTGACTTCGTTTAACTCCGATTCTAAAGTGATTCCTACGATGCCCGTGAACGGTGTGCTTATGGCACAAGTTTCTCCCCGTGGTGGAATTATTGCAGGAACCTCCTCCATCCTTTCACTGGATGGATGGAACTGGGAAGATATGGCCTACCGTGCGGATGATGGAGTATTCATGAGTTGGCCCAAGCAGAGCACCCGCTCCTTTACTGACGACGGACCAGGACCTGTTGTACAAAACGCAGAGTTCAGCAAACAAATTTCGGAGCTGCGTAAGTTCTTCGCCGATGCAAAAGCTTATGCGGAAGCAGAGAAGAATGAGGAAAAGAATATTCGCTTTGAAGCCATGCGGAAAGTATTTGCAGGAGCTGAAAATCTTTACATACGCGCCGACAATGTAAAAGAAATTAACGAGTCTGTTGATTTTGCAAAATCGTTCGACATCAAGCACATTGTTATCGTTGGCGGGACTGATTCCTGGATGGTCACCTCCCTCCTTAAAGCTAATAAT
>PLYR01000018.1:0-44244 GCA_003153435.1 Bacteroidota bacterium | reverse complement strand
CTGAGCAAGGAAGATGCCTTGATGTCTATCACACTCAACGCAGCTAAAATAATGGGTATTGATAAATCAACAGGATCCCTGGAACAGGGAAAAGATGCCACCCTGTTTATCTCCTCTGGTGATGCGCTGGATATGCGTACTAACAAGGTAGAATATGCTTTCATCCAGGGTAGAAAACTGGAGCTCAATAATGAACAGAAGGCGCTCTACGAAAAATATAAGAAGAAGTACGGACAGAAATAAAAGTAGAGTTACTTAGCGCCTGTATGGAATTCTTTCAGGTAAAAAGGTTCGAAATAGGCAACATCTTCAAACACCTTCTTTTCAAATCGCTGTTCTGCAAGCCGGATCATATATTTTGCTGAAGGAACTATATCATCCACAAACACGGCATTGGGGTGTTTGATCATTTCCCTGCATTTCATTGCACCCTCACCGAAGAACACAACTTTTCCTTTTTCAAGATGATTCAAAAAAGAATCGGCAACAATTATCTTAGCTGAGACCGGTTCTATTTCATTTCCGGTTTCATCGAACAGCTGGCAGTAGACTTCCATTCGTCTGGCATCTAACATCGGGCAGAATACTTTTACATCTTCATCCATCTTCGCCAAGGTCTGAAAGGCTGAAAACAAAGCCTCCAGTGTCCCGACACCTATCAGCGGAATTCCCAAAGCAAAGCAGAGTCCTTTCGCAGTAGAAACCCCAATCCTTAATCCGGTATATGAACCCGGCCCTTTACTGATTGCAACAGCATCCAGCTCTCCGATTTTTCGGTTTGCAGTGAGAAAAACATCTTCAATAAAAAGAGTCAGATTTTCGGCGTGAGAATATTCACCACCGAGTTCTTTCAGCCCAAGAAGTCTTCCGTTTTCAGAAAGAGCAACAGAACACATACGTGTGGAGGTTTCCAGACTCAGCAGCAGTGGCACTGGATCAGTTGGTCTTTAGTTTGTTTTTGTACAGTTGTTCCTTGTCAACCTTTTCAATGGAAGAACCGTCTTTAAGCAATTTGGACACTGCTGTGTAAGGAGCTGAAATCACTTCATCCCCGGGCTTCAGTCCGCTTATAATCTGAATATAATTATTGTCCTGTATACCCGTCTTCACTTTCCGCAGTCTGGCTTTGCCTTTATCGAATACAAACACACACTCTTCCGGTTTCACCTCATCCTGGGATTTATGACCGGCCTTTTCTTTGGCATCGGTGACCACCATGGCATCTTCATCATCACCAGAATTTTTCTTTCCATCTTTCTTCCCTTTCTCCAGCAGAGAACTGTCGCTCCGGGTAGTCACCGCCTGGATAGCAACAGCCAGTACATTTTTTTCTGATTTAGTACGGATGTCGACCGTTGCAGACATCCCCGTACGGAAAGGCGACAAGTGGGAATTGGCTGGATCCACCAAATCCTGATAGGAAGATGAAAGGATTCTGATTTTCACCGTGAAATTGGTTACCTGATCGGTAGATACACCAGTGGTATTTGCAGAGCTCGACACTTCTGTAACGATTCCTTTAAATTTCCGGTGATTGTATGCATCTACTTCAATATCGGCTGTATCCGCATTATGGATGCGGACGATGTCATTTTCATTCACATCTACATTTACTTCCATGGCATTCAAATCAGCAATCGTCATCATCTCAGTACCGGCCATCTGAGAGGTTCCTACTACGCGTTCTCCTTTTTCAACATTCAGCTTGGTAATGGTTCCGGAAACCGGAGAATAGATATTGGTCTTAGCCAGGTTATCGCTTGCTTCCTTCAGAGACGCCTCACTGCTTTGAATAGTGAATTCAGCGGCGCGGACATTTTCTGCAGAAGCTTCCACATCGGCCTTTGCACCTTCATAGGAGGCTCTGGCAGCATCCATATCCGACTGGGAGATGGCTTGCTGATCAAATAATTTTTTATTCCGGTTAAAGGAAGCTTCCTGATTCACCTCGTTGGCCTTGCTCTGTACCAGGTGTGCCTTTGAATTTTCGAGGTTGGCTTTTGACATGTTCAGGGATGCAGCCATCCGCTCTACCGTACTCTGATAAATTACCGGATTAATTTTTACCAGCAGATCGCCTTTCTGCACTTTCATCCCCGCCTTAGCAGCGAGTTCTACAATTTCACCTGAAACATCCGAGCTGATTTTGACCCCTATTTCAGGCTGTACCTTCCCGTTTGCGGAAACTGTTTCCGTGATATTCCGAAGCACCGTCTTCTCTGTGGATACTTCCATAGCTGCCCCTGAATTCGACTTGAAGACCAGGAGAAGAATGGTCATAATCCCAGCCAGGATGCCGATGATGATCAGTAATTTCTTTGTGCTCATATTTCCTTAGAGTGTGAGTGGCTTGCCTTGGTAAAAATCCAGAACCTTTATTTTAAAAATATAATCGTACTTGGCCTGAAGTAAATCAGATTCTGCTTTGACGAGCTTGTTTTTTGCATCATTATAATCCAGTGAGTTCACCATCCCCACATTAAACTTCTGATCAATGTATTTGAAGGCTTCCTGTGTGGACTCCACTGCTTTTTTCGTCGCCTGATATTTAATTAGGGCAGCATTGGCATCGGCATAAGCCTGTTGAATCGTCTTACGGAGTTGCAGTTCCTGCATTTTCAGGTTCAGATCAGCAGTCTTATACTGGATGATAGCCTTTTGAATATTCGCATGGGTCTGATAACCGTTGAAAATTGGAACAGTCAGACTAAATCCAACACTTCTGTTAAAATTGCTGGAGAGTTGATCCGTAAACGGCACTACTTCAGTCTGAATGTTATAAATGGGAGTATAAACCAAGACCCCAGTCGCGGTCACGTCCCCGTTGGGTTGTGCGCCGGTGATTACCGGAGTACCCACCAATTGCTTGTCAGCTCCGGAATAACCGGTTGCCAGAGAACCTATGATAGATAGCCTTGGATAAGCACCGCCTTTCGCAATCTTTAACTGCATATCAGAGCTTTTGAGCTTATACTCGGCACTTTTTACGGCAGGCTGTGTGGCAACCGCCATGCTGTATATATGGGCGGGTCCGACACTAAGCAATGTTTCAGAGGGCATGCTGAGAGCCGGTTTAACAATTGAAAATCCACCCACACTATCCATATCCAGAAGCTGAATGAGGTTTAGGTACGACAAGTCGACCTGATTCTGTGCATTAGCTTGACTCAACTGATCACCGGCAAGCTGGGCCTGAAGCTGAAGCAAATTCCCTTTGGCTAAGGCACCGGCATCAACCAGCTTCTTGGTGCGCTCAACCTGAATTTGCGAAATCCCAACCTGATTGATGGCTACCGTGAGCAGCTCGTCGCTAAAGAGAATTTGCAGATAAGCACTTGCAATGTTCAAGGAAATATCATTTTTCATCTTGTCCACATCCTCCTTGCTCGATAGAAGATCAAATTGCCCCTGTTTGATGGTATTTACCTTTTGTAAACCGTTGAACAATACAAGACCTGAACTCACTGAAAAATTCTCAGAGAGTACCTCACTGTTCGCAAACGTATTCGTGTATGGGTCGATGGTACGCCCGAAATTATAGTTGTGATAAGCAGAAGCATTCAGTGAAGGGAGGAGATTTGCCTTGTCCTGGGCCAGAATTACTTTATTCGTCTCCTGCCCGAGCTCTGTCTGACGGATCTGAAGATTATTCTTCAGCGCATAATCAATACATTGCTGCAACGTCCAGGGATTGCCTGCATTCTGGGCATGGGTGGTCCCGGCGAAAAGAACCGATAACAAAAAGCTATAAAGAATAAGGGCTGATTTCATAATAAGCTAAACACTAAAGCGCGTCAAATGTAAGGATTCCTGTGATTCCTCCCCTTGTATTATAGGGAAAATGAATACCTTTGAAACCGTTCAAACAAACCCACTATGAAACACTTTTTTCTAAGGCCTACCCTCCTTGCTCTGCTTGCATGCTCAGCATTATCTGCTCAGACAGGGGCACTTATCAAGTATAAACTCAGCTCGAGTATGGGCGCTACAGGCTCAATCGCAATCTATTATGCCGACGGGAATACCCGTACAGAAACAGCTATGGTCATCCCTCAGATGCCTAACGGAGGCTTTACCCGGGTTGGTATTATTCAGAAGAGCAAACCAACCACGGTTATCACTCTGGATGATAAAGCCAAAACCTATTCCGAAAGAGATTTTAAAGAAAAGACCGAAGCAACCGATACAGGCGTTACCGTTAAGATTCTTGGAAATGAAAAGATAGGAACCTATAATTGTGTACACTCTCAGGTTACCCAAAACGGGCATGTATCTGAGTTCTGGACTACCAAGGACATTCCTGAATACGAAAAATATGCAGCTGCACATAAAGGCTCTCGTTATATGGGCCGTGGCAACACTTCAGAGGCTATGAAAAAAGCCGGAGCGGAAGGGTTCCTTGTTAAAACCTTTTCCAAAGATGCCCGGAGCGGAGAGACCAGCGTAGAACTTGAATCTTTTCAGAAACAGGATGTGCCTGCCGATAAGTTTGCTGTCCCTGCAGACTACACCAAGACGGAACCCAAAACTTCTCCATATCCGGGAAGCAAATAAGTATGAATATATTGATTATCGGTTCTGGAGGAAGAGAACATGCGTTTGCCTGGAAGCTGGCTCAAAGTCCTAAGACCGGGAAGATATTTATTGCTCCCGGAAACGCCGGCACCTCTGCCTGGGGAACGAATGTTAATCTCTCCCCGCTTGACTTTTCCGGTATCGGATCATTCTGCACCAGCAACCGAATTACAATGGTGGTGGTGGGCCCTGAAGCACCCCTGGTGGAAGGTATTCACGATTATTTTCTGGCTGATCCCGTTCTGAAAAATATTCCGGTCATAGGCCCTCAAAAAGAAGGAGCCCAACTGGAAGGGAGTAAGGATTTCTCCAAACAGTTTATGCAGCGTCATCATATTCCCACGGCGGCATATGCAACTTTCTCTCCTGAAAACATTAGCGAAGGACACCTTTTTCTGGACACTCTCAAGGCCCCTTATGTGCTTAAAGCCGATGGACTCGCAGCTGGGAAAGGGGTTGTTATTTTATCGGATCTGAAAGAAGCGAAAGCAGAACTGACGGCCATGCTCCGGGATGCTAAATTCGGAGCTGCCGGAAGCAAAGTGGTTATCGAAGAGTTTCTTGCCGGAATTGAACTATCAGTATTCGTACTCAGCGACGGGTTATCGTATAAAATACTTCCTTCTGCCAAAGACTATAAGCGTATCGGCGAAGGAGATACCGGATTAAATACCGGTGGCATGGGAGCAGTCTCCCCAGTTCACTTTGCAGATGCCGCTTTTCTGAAAAAAGTAGAAGACCGGGTGATCAAACCCACTATTGAAGGATTGAAGAACGATCAGATCCCTTACAAAGGATTTATCTTCATCGGCCTCATGAATTGCGGAGGTGAGCCTTACGTGATTGAATACAACTGCCGAATGGGAGATCCGGAGACAGAAGCGGTATTGCCCCGTATCAAATCCGACCTGCTCGATTTATTTGAAGGTGTTGCTACCGGCACTCTTGATTCGCGCTCCTATGAAACCGATCCGAGGACTGCTGTGGTCGTGATGCTCACTGCCGGCGGATATCCGGGTGAATATGAAAAAGGAGATCCTATCACCGGGCTTGAAAATGTTTCCGGAAGCATTGCATTTCATGCCGGAACAGTTGAAAGAGAAGGAAAAGTGGTCACTAACGGTGGCAGGGTCCTTGCCATCGCAAGCCTGGGATCATCGATGGAGGAAGCACGAAAACATTCATTCCGAAATGCGGAAATTATTCAGTACACGGGAAAGTATTACCGGAGAGATATAGGAAAAGACCTGGAATAATCCAGAGCAACGGTATTATCAGGAGTTGCAGAAAATTTATTTGTAGGTACCGTTCTTTTCGGCTTCCTTGTTGTATTTGCCTTGTACATAGATCCACACTGCAACACCAACAAAAAGACAAAGGATGAAAATTTTGTTCGGACTGATGTGTGCATACAGCCATCTCCAAAGATCAAACATTTTTTCAAAAAGCCGGCCGAGAAAATAACATGCGCGTGTGAACATAGGTTTCTGATTTTGAGAAACAAAAGTAAAAATAATTTCAGAATCAGGAAATGATTCTTAGTTTTTTCAATCATGCTGGTAACTAGCTTCAAGACCTACAGCCCTTCTGCCATTGTCAAAGTGCCTCTTTTTGCACTTTTTTTATGGGCTTTCAGCCCTATTTACCATACCACATCCGGGCTTTTACCTGCTGTTGGTCAAATGCCCATGTACAAGGCCCTATCTGAGGTAACTAACCACTTTTATTACGTTTCTGTGTTCCTGAGCCTGTGCCTGAGTGTTTTATCAGCCTTCTGGATCAACTACATTGTGAATCAGCATAACCTGCTCCCCCGGAAGACCTACCTTCCGGCTCTTTTCTATCTGTTATATACAGGCTTTTGTGGGACATTACTGACCCTTCATCCGGTAGTACTGGCCAATTTACTCCTGATTGCAGCCAGTCACGAACTCTTCAATACCTACAGAAAAGACTCTGCATTGAGTGAAACCTTCAATGCGGGCATGCTGATCGGTATTGCTTCCCTGCTATACCTTCCTGCATTGTTTTTGTTCCTGTTTATATGGGTGACTCTTATCTTATTCAGACCATTTATCTGGCAGGAGTATGTCGTGGCTCTCCTTGGACTTTGCCTTCCCTGGATCTATGCATTTACCTATTTTTTTATGCACGACACTCTGAGTTCACTAACCTTCCACCTCCTGAAAGGGCCTTTCCGGGAGAAGGAAATTCTGTTCCCTGTTTCCAGACTCTACATCTGGCTTTATATCATCCTGGGAACTGTTGTGCTTGGAGCCCTGATCAGGATTGTAAACAGCAGTCAGATCATGCCTCTGAAAACAAAAAAAACCTTTTCTCTTCTTTTCTGGTGCTTTCTGCTTTGTGCCATCTCCATCTACCCAAATTCAGTCATTGGTCCACCTTCCCTGATTCTGACAGCCATTCCTCTCTCCGTTTTTGTCTCCAATTTCTTCCTCCAGATTCGCAGGGCATGGGTTGCGGAATTAATTTTTACCTTGATGCTTCTCGCCATCCTTGGCGTACACCTAAGCGTGTATCTGAAGAAGTAAATTTTCATTATCTTTGATATCCCTACAAAAACAGATGAATATGAAATTTGGTGTCGTTGTTTTTCCCGGTTCGAACTGTGATCAGGATATGATTTATGTGCTGAGGAATATACTGAAACAGGAAGTAGTTGAATTATGGCATAAAGACCATAACCTTCATAATGCCGACTTCATTGTGCTGCCAGGTGGATTTTCCTATGGCGATTATCTCCGCTCAGGAGCCATTGCACGCTTTTCACCAATCATGAGTGAAGTCATGGAATTTGCAGACAAGGGAGGATATCTTTTCGGAGTCTGTAACGGGTTTCAGATTCTCTGTGAAGCAGGCCTTGTTCCGGGTGCATTGCTTCGGAACACCGAACTTAAATTCAGCTGCAAGAATGTTTTCATCAAAGCAGAAAACAAAGATACCCTCCTCACCTCCGCAGTTCCCAAAAACAAGGCACTCCGTATTCCCATCGCCCATGGCGAAGGAAGCTACTTTGCCGATGCAGCGGTGCTCCGAAAGATGAATGAGAATGGACAAATCCTGTTCCGCTATTGTGAGGAAAATGGGCAGGTTACACCGGAATCAAATCCGAACGGGTCTCTGGAAAATATTGCCGGAGTATGTAATGACCGTAAAAATGTGTTCGGGATGATGCCTCACCCCGAACGTGCTTCTGATTCAGTCTTGCATAACTCAGACGGGCTTTTAATTTTCAACTCCCTGCTCAGTCTGGTTACCAGCTAGTTTTTTTTATTCAGCAATTACGATCTTCTGATGCAGAAGCTTGTTATCCCCGGCCTGGATCCTAAGTATATAACTTCCTGAACTCAAGTTCGCCTTGTTGAACCAGAATGTATTTTCTCCCTGGTGGCAGAAGCCTGTATAAAGATCTTTTACCACACGCCCTTCCATATCGTAAATGCTCACATTGATGTTTACATCCTGATCGGAAGTGAAGTCCACTGTAAAAATATCTTTTACCGGATTCGGAAAGGTTTTTAGCTCCAATTGTTTTGAAACAGGCTCCTGGATATTTGTCGCAAAACCTGCATCATGAATCTGAGCCACATAAGCTTCCCAGGTATTGGACGCGTTTCCGTAAGAACCCGACATCCAGCAACAGGCTTGTGGACTGTTATGCCGGCGGCACATGCCTGAATAATCTCCCCATCTTTCGGTACTGGATCCGCTCACATAATTCAGACCGGCTTTGACAGTGATCGCTGTTCCGAAGTTCATTCCATCATCGCAACTCACCACCCGCATTTCGGGATACATACTGGAACTGCAGGCTGCATAACCAATCATAACCGATTTATCATTGGTTACTCCGTCGGCAGTATAAGAAGCAACTGCGGGATAACCGAAATCAGTTCCATTAACAGAGAATAGCTTTGAGGTATTTGTTTTGGCATTTACATCCAAACGGTTGTAGTCGATGGCAGTATTTCCGCTGGCATCCTGGGAATTGAATGTAAAATGAATAAGGCCGTTCAGGTAAAATCCGGAAAGGGCCCGCGCATCTGTGATCTTTAACTGGGTACTGGTTCCCTTCTGAGGAGTATTTCCCGCTGCAGAATATGCAGTAGTGGTAACGCTGTAATGATTCATGGTCGGACTATTGGCCTCATCATTGGTGGTCTGATAAAGTTCGATGGCTGATCCCGAGGAGGAATTGGTAGCAACCATCCAGCATCCGGGTCCATACGGGTTCCCCTGACCTTCTCCTACCGGCATTACTGTAAAGGGGGAGCTTACTATTCCTGACCAGAGCTTGGTGGCTAATGTACCTCCTGAATATCCCCCACTCTTCTGAATCTGCCATACAATGGCCTGATCGAACGATCCTCCACTTCCAAAAAGATTGCTGCTGATATAAAGGTCTTTATCGGTCACTGCAAGTTTAGGATAGTCTGCATCATCCCCTGTGCTTAGAGGATCTCCACTCAGTTTGAAATAGTACCATCCTCCGGTGGCCGGGTTATTGGTTTTAGAAAAAAATACCATCATATGGTTCGGACCTCCTGAACTGGTCACCTCCTGACAATAAAAGATAAAACGATCTGCCCCGGCATCATATACAATATTCGGGTCACAGGCATTGGGAATAGTAGGATCATTAATCAGCGTATTCAGTGTATTATAGTACAGGTTATTACCGGTGCTGTCGTCTATCTCGAAGGTATCATTGGCAACACTGATGATGATTCCTTTATTGGAAATCGCCACATGATTATCCAGCGGGCTCCATCCATTGCTCTTGTTGGCAATGTAATTAACGCCTAGATTGGGTGTAACAGCTAGCGATCCGGAATTCCCATTACCTGAAGGACCCCTTTCCTGTTTCATCTTTTTCGCAAACGCTTCGGCTCTGATCTTCGCCAGCTGATCCTGATTGATCTCTTTCGGATCAGATTCTTTCATTTCATGGACCAGACCCGGAATCCAATTCAGATCCGCTGATGGGTTATTAATGAGACCTTTACAGGGTATCAGGATCTCGGAAGAAAGCAAGGCATCCCCTGCTTTATGAAACTGAATATTCTTATAAATTTGTTCTTCCTGGCTTTGTGCATTAGAATTGAATCCTATACTTAGCATAGGGATCCATAGGAGTATATGTTGTGCTTTCATCTTTTGGCTTCTGTTTAGTTTCTACTAAGTTATGGAGGTGTTAATTCTCAATAGTACCATCATGCTATGCAAGTTAGGGAATCTAAACTTGGGAAGACCACATATCAAAACATTCAATTAATTATCTTTCAGATAGATAAGAATTAAATAATAAGGATGAAATACTATAGATCGTTTGCAAATTCAAGGAATGTATACAGACCTTAAGGAGTCTTTTTCAGCAGATAAACTTTTAGAGGCAGGGATGGCAGACGACATCCGGTAGCAGTGGTTTCTTCTACGCTTATAGTTCCTTCCTGACTCCCCCAGTCCAGAACCAGTCGGTAGGTTCCCAGCCCGCTCACCACTTTGCAATCGCCGGGATAGGTCCAGTTGTAAGTAGATTGCTCATGAAGGGGGACCGAAAATTCCAGATTTTTTTCTTCGCTCTCCACCGTTGGCTTGCCTTCTATATGTTGTGCATTGGTTAAACCAAAGTCGACTGCGGTCCACCAGGTAGAAAAATAATTCTTGTCTTTCGAATAGATGCCTCTCTTCCCACCTTCATTGATGCAATGCCCTGGATTAATAAGGTATGCATGGCTTAAATGGTTGATCTTATAAAACACCACCTGTTCCTGATGTTGCTCATTCCGAAAACTCTGCCGTTCTATGTCCCTTGTTCCGGCAAAATGCATAATGGTTTCGGAGGGGTCGAGAGCTACCCGATGCAGCCGGGTCCACTGCTTCACCAGCTCTACTCCATTCCTCCTGTTGACAATGGGATCATTCTTTCCCTGATAAATAATCATCCTGGGATAAGAGCCTTGAAACCCTGGATTTTGTTTGGTTATCTTGAGTGCCCATTTGTTGGGAGATTTATGGATCCATCCCGGCATCAGGAGGCAGGCCGTAAAAGGATCCAGCGCGGCTTTATAAGGAACACCGGCAAAGATTGCTCCCGCATTGAATGTCTCCGGATGGGTTGCCATCATCGCCACACTCATACAGGCACCTGCTGAAAGGCCTGTAATAAATACCCGGCTGGAATCAATGTTGACATGAGCTTTGACATACCGGATCATCTCCATGATCGACTCATCTTCTCCTTTGCCTGCAGTAATATCTTTCCTCCTGTACCAGCAGAAACACATTTCCGGATTGTTAATCATTTTTTGCTGGGGATAGATGACCATGAACCCATATTCATCTGCCAGTTTATTCCATCCTGTTTGTGCGGCGATGACGCCAGCACTTTGTGTACATCCATGCAACACGACAACCAGCGGCATCTTCTTTCCGGCTGGGGTAGACGATTGTGGGGGTTGATAAAAAAACATCCTTAAGTTTCCGGGGTTCTCTCCAAAATCTTCTACCTTCTGTAAGATCTGCGCATTCATATTCCATACGAAGAAGCAACACAAAAATAGCAGGAGAGAAAAATGGCTGGCCTTTAAAAGACGGAATGCGGATCGGCTCATCTTTAATATTCTTGCAGAATTTCAGGGAGTGTAAATGATCTCCCCTGGTCTGGAATGATAAAAGCATCTGGCCTGATTCTCTGGCCTCTTTACTCAGATACTGAAATAAGTGCGGATAAACTCTTCAATGGTATGACTGGAGCAGCCTTTCTCCTCCAGGTATTCTCTTACCACATGTACATTAAACATCGGACCCTGTGCAGATTTATAGTTTTTAATCAGGTCAATCCAGCTTTCATCAAAAGCCTTTCTGGCTTCCGGAATAGATCCTTTAATCTGGATGCTCTCGGTGAGGATTTTATGAATTCCTTCCCGGTCCCTCCGGTCTTTGAATGATTCGGTCATGGGTGATGGTAATTGATGTGGTAAAGATAGTCAAGATTCAAATTCATTCGCCGCATTTGACAATCTGCTTGTTACCCGAGGGTAAAGGTGGGATAAAAAGAAAGCCCCAGATTATGTGTCCGGGGCTTCTCACTATATATGCAATTTCATTAAGATCCGCAAGCCTCGCAGGCATCCGGGTTATCCAGAGAGCAGGAAACTTCGCTGCTGATAACCGCATTGCGTTCTACAATGAGTTCATCTTCATTGCCGAGTATTTCTTTCGGTGCTGCTTCCTGTGCTTCCACTGTAAATTTGATAGCATCCGCAGCTGCTTTGGTCCGGAGATAGTACATACCTGTCTTTAGTCCCTTCTTCCAGGAATAGAAGTGCATGGAAGTAAGCTTTGCAAAGTTCGGCTCCTGCACAAAAAGATTCAGACTCTGGCTCTGACAGATATAAGCTCCGCGGTCGGCTGCCATATCGATGATGGTTTTCATCTTGATTTCCCAAACAGTTTTGTAAATCTCTTTTACGTTCGCCGGGATTTCATCGATATCCTGTACAGATCCATTTGCTGCGATGATTTTATTTTTCAGTTTGTCATTCCAGATACCCAGCTTCACGAGGTCTTTCAGGAGGTGTTTATTCACCACCACAAATTCTCCGCTTAATACGCGACGTGCATAGATATTGCTGGTATAGGGCTCGAAACATTCGTTGTTTCCAAGGATCTGTGAAGTAGAAGCTGTAGGCATCGGCGCAAGCAGCAGGGAGTTACGCACTCCATGGGTCTTCACCTCTTCTTTCAGTACATTCCATTCCCAACGGTCGCTTGGCGTTACACCCCACATATCGAACTGGAAGATGCCTTTGGATACCGGTGACCCAGGGAAGGTTTCGTAAGCGCCTTCAATCTTGGCGATATCTTTGGATGCAGTCATAGATGCATAGTAGATCGTCTCATGAATTTCTTTGTTAAGCTCCTGGGCTTCCGGAGAATCAAAGGCATAACGCATGAGGATGAATGCATCGGCAAGTCCCTGTACACCGATACCGATCGGACGGTGACGCATATTGCTGCGACGGGCTTCTGGTACAGGATAGTAGTTACGGTCGATAATCTTGTTCAGATTCTTAGTCACCACATAGGTAATCTCGAACAACCGCTGATGATCGAACTTTCCATCGATTACAAATCTTGGAAGAGCAATGGAAGCCAGGTTACAAACCGCTACTTCATTGGCATCGGTGTACTCCATAATCTCTGTACAGAGGTTGGAAGATTTGATAGTACCGAGGTTTTGTTGGTTGCTCTTACCGTTACAGGCATCTTTGAAGAGCATGTATGGATTTCCAGTTTCTACCTGAGACTCGAGGATCTTATTCCAGAGGTCACGGGCTTCAATAGTCTTACGGGCTTTTCCGGCTTGCTCGTAGCTTGTATAGAGTTCTTCAAATTTTTCTCCCCAGCAGTCAGACAGTCCGGGTGCTTCATTGGGGCAGAAGAGTGACCACTTGCCGTTTTCTTCCACACGTTTCATGAACAGATCAGAGATCCAGAGTGCTGTAAAGAGGTCGCGGGTACGCATTTCTTCTTTACCGTTGTTTTTACGCAGGTCCAGGAATTCGAATACATCGGCATGCCAGGGTTCGAGGTAGATAGCGAAAGAACCTTTACGTTTTCCTCCGCCCTGGTCTACGTAACGTGCGGTATCATTAAAGACACGCAGCATAGGGATGATCCCGTTGGAAGTTCCATTCGTGCCTTTAATATAAGAACCTGTTGCGCGGATATTGTGTATGCTCAGACCGATACCTCCTGCGCTTTGTGAAATCTTGGCGCAGTTCTTCAGGGTATCATAGATACCGTCGATGCTGTCGTCTTTCATGGCAAGCAGAAAGCAAGATGACATCTGTGGTTTAGGAGTACCGGCGTTGAACAATGTAGGTGTAGCGTGTGTGAACCAACGCTCACTCATGAGGTTATACGTTTCGATGGCGGCCGCGATATCGTCTTTATGGATTCCAACAGCTACACGCATAATCATATGCTGTGGGCGTTCTGCTACCTTACCATGTAATTTAAGCAGGTAGGAGCGCTCCAGCGTTTTGAAACCGAAGTAATCGTAACCGAAGTCGCGGTCATAAATGATTGTCGAATCCAGTTCTTGAGCATTGTTGGTGACAATCTCGTACACATCATCGGCAATGAGTGCAGCCTTTGCCCCGGTCTTCGGGTCCATATAATTGTAGAGGTCGGCAATGGTCTGTGAAAACGACTTCTTTGTGTTTTTATGCAGGTTAGATACGGCGATGCGGGATGCAAGCAGTGCATAATCCGGGTGTTTCGCAGTGAGTGAGGCAGCAGTTTCAGCAGCCAGGTTATCGAGCTCGGAGGTTGATACCCCTTCATAGATCCCATCTATTACTTTCATGGCTACTGCAACCGGGTTTACATGAATAGGGTCGAGTCCATAGCTGAGTTTCTGGATACGCGCGGTGATCTTATCAAATTTCACAGATTCGCGGTTACCGTCTCTTTTGATTACGTACATAAACGGGGAATTTTGAGGTTCGTTGATTTTTTTAATTGCCTTTGTTTTTAAATATTGTAAACACCTGGTCCGAAAGCTTCATACTGGAGGCTAAACATCCTGTGCGTTTGCAGAATTGAGCCAACGCAAGGCAATCGGGCACTCTTAAATTATTTTTTAAAAATCTTCTTCGAGACTGAACTTTTGCGCTTCATTCGTATTCCCTACTCCTGATTTTTTGTACTCAGCAACGCGCTTTTCAAAGAAGTTTGTTTTCCCTTGTAAGGAAATCATTTCCATAAAATCAAATGGATTTGTTGCATTATATGCTTTCGGACAACCGAGTGCTACGAGCAGGCGGTCAGCCACGAATTCAATATATTGGCACATACTGTCTGAATTCATGCCAATAAGACGTACAGGCAGGGCGCTGCAGACGAATTCTTTTTCTATAACCACCGCATTGGTGATGATATCGGTTACCTGCGACTGAGGTAGCTTATGTGTAAGTTGCGAGTAAAGGAGGCATGCGAAGTCGCAGTGCAGGCCTTCATCACGGGAGATCAATTCATTAGAGAAACTAAGGCCAGGCATCAGTCCTCTTTTCTTAAGCCAGAAGATGGAGCAGAAGCTGCCAGAGAAGAAAATACCTTCCACCGCTGCAAAAGCCACCAGTCTTTCAGCAAAAGATCCATTATTGATCCAGCGCATGGCCCACTGTGCTTTTTCATTGACGCAGGGAACAGTATCGATAGCATGAAAAAGATCATGCTTCTCTTTAGGATCTCGGATATAAGTATCTATGAGTAAGGAATAGGTTTCGGAGTGGATATTCTCGATCATAATCTGGAAACCATAAAAGCAACGGGCTTCCGGATACTGAACTTCACGCATAAAGTGTACAGCCAGGTTTTCATTTACGATGCCATCACTGGCAGCGAAGAACGCAAGTACATGCTTAATAAAGTGCTTTTCATCCTTATTGAGCTTATTCTCCCAATCGGCATTGTCGGCACTCAGATCAATTTCTTCTGCAGTCCAGAAACTGGCCTCGGCCTTTTTATACATTTCCCACATTTCTTTGTGTCCAATCGGGAAAAGAACAAAACGATCTTTATTTTCTTGTAATATGGGTTCAATACCTGTCATAATTTAAATACCTCCTGCGTTAAAATTCGTATCCGAAAAACCGTTACTTCTATAATTTTCAAAAACCAAAAACCATTTGTCGTTAAACCCTGATAAATCAACCATTTACCTTGTATGCGTGAATTGAAGCGGAATTGGCGATTAACGGTTTACAAATCTTGTTTAAAAACCGGAACGAGTCAAGTCTATTGAATTAACAATTCCCCTAAGTTTTTAACATGAGAATTTTCGTCGAAATGTTAATTAAATTCTGAATGTCCAATAAATAAACAGTTTGACGGGCAAATGACTTGTGTGTAATTTTTTCTTTAAATAAATTATGGAATATTGATTTGTTGAAGAATAATTATGTAGCTTACCGCGAAGCCTTCTTCACTTTTTCATGCCCTTCAGCAGCATGTTCGAGGTCTCTAAACCACTGTTTACCGTATTTTCTTTCTAGAGGCCCTTTGAGGAATCTATAAACAGGGACATCCAGTTTCTCACCACACTTGCATGCTGGCTTACAGAGGTCCCACCGGTCGTAGTTCAGGATATCACCGGCTTTTGTTTCCTTAACCCTTATGGGATAAAGGTGACAGGAGATCGGCTTCTTAAATTTGATTTTTCCGTCGAGCCAGGCCTTTTCAATGGAACATTTGGCGGTACCGTCTTTTTCAAAGAAAGTATAGGCACAATGCTTCCCATCCATCAGAGGGGTGGTATCATCGCCATCACTGTCGACTACCCATGTACCCTGCTTCTCAATGGCTTTAACTCCGCTTGCAGGCACATAGGGTTTGACAATCGGCCAGATCTTTTCCAGGATCTCTAGCTCCTCTTTGGCTAGAGGTGCACCTGAATCTCCTGCTACACAGCAGGCTCCTTTACAGGCTTGGAGGTCACAAACAAATTTTTTTTCCAGAATATCTTCGGATATCAGGGTCTTGCCTACTGCTATCATGGGGGCTTTTTTTAAGGATCGTAAAGTTACCTGATTAAACTATCCAATTCCTGTTTTGGGATGACTGTGGAAAATTAAAATCTATCTTTGGCGGCAAATTCCATTTTATGAGGAAAGGGATCTTCTGTGTTGCCATTATGATTTGCTCCATTGGCCTAAAAGCCCAGCGAAGCGACAGCCTGAACCTGCTTAAGTCTTCCGAAAAATGGACCTATCACTTCCAGTATACGAATGTTGAGCAGGGACATGGCAATTTTAATGCCCCTTATTCCGGCAAAAACAGCCTGAATCCGAATGCAGAGCAAGCTTTTTCCCTCACCTCCACCCTCTATCTCGGACGAAAGCTCTGGAAAGGAGCCAGTATCTATTTTAACCCGGAAGTGGCCGGAGGTAAAGGAGTAAGCAGTACCCTTGGTGTGGCAGGCTTCCCGAACGGTGAAACATTCCGGATTGGGGATCCCTCCCCTACCTTATATCTGGCCAGGCTCTTTATTCGTCAACATATCTCCCTGAACAAAATCCACGGAAACGATACTTTGGATGCCTGTTCAAACCAGCTGGGTGGGGAATGCGTACCCTCCCGCCGTCTGACCATTACAGCAGGTAAAATTTCACTCGCCGATATGTTCGATAATAATAGTGTAAGCCACGACCCCAGAAAGCAGTTTATGAATTGGGGCCTCATGAACAACGGAGCCTGGGATTATCCAGCCAATACCAGGGGTTATACCGAAGGCGTTGTACTGGAACTGGTAACCCCTTCCTATGCTATACGATATGGAGAAACTCTAATGTCAACAGAGGCTAACGGAGAAACTATGAATACGGATATTGCACATTCAAGGGGAGAAACAATGGAGCTGGAAAAAGACTGGAAGCTCAAAAATGACAAGAAAGGGGCCATTCGCCTCCTCCTCTTCCACAATGTAGATCATGCAGGTGTTTATCAGGATGCCATCACCGCCAAACTGAACGGAACAGATACCACCATGAATGTGAATAGCCTGACTACCTATAAAGGACTAAAATACGGTTTCGGCATCAACGGGGAACAACAGCTTAGTGAGAATGCTACCGCCTTTCTTCGTTTCAGCTGGAATGATGGGAAAACAGCCTCCTGGGAATTTGCTGAAATTGATCAAAGCTTCAGTGCAGGAATCAGCATTAAAGGAAAGAAATGGAAGCGTCCGAATGATGTTTTCGGAGCTGCCTTTCTGGTCAACGACCTTTCTAAGGATCATTGGGATTTTCTTAATTATGGAGGGTACGGATTCATGATTGGAGATGGACAGCTTCCTCATTATGGTTCTGAAGAGACCTTCGAAACCTTTTATAGCTGTCAGATCACCAAATCACTCTGGTTCAGCGCAGATTATCAGTATATCCAGAACCCTGCCTACAATCGTGATCGCGGACCTGTGAATGTCTGGGGGCTTCGGGCGCATGTAGAGTTCTGATTCCTTCCCGCTTTTTTCTTATTTTTGCCACCTATGGCTACTAATGAAGATCATTTCAAAAACGTTATCTCCCATTCCAAGGAATATGGGTTCATTTTCCAGTCAAGCGAAATCTATGACGGACTCAGTGCTGTGTATGACTATGCACAAAACGGAGTAGAATTAAAAAAGAATATCCGGGACTATTGGTGGAAATCAATGGTTCAGATGCATGAGAATATCGTAGGTCTTGATGCTGCCATCTTTATGCATCCTACTACCTGGAAAGCTTCCGGCCATGTGGATGCTTTCAATGATCCCCTGATCGACAACAAAGATTCCAAGAAAAGATACCGCGCTGATGTGCTCATCGAAGAACACATGGCAAAGATTGAAGCAAAGATTGACAAAGAAGTGGAGAAGGCAGCCAAACGTTTTGGTGAGACCTTTGATGAGAAAATGTTCCGTCAGACCAATCCCCGCGTGCTCGAACATATTCATAAGATAGAAGAAATTGAAACCCGTTTCCGAAAAGCACTCGAAGAGAACAACCTTGGAGAAGTGAGACAGATTATAGTGGATTGTGAAATTGTTTGTCCGGTTTCAGGCAGCCGTAACTGGACAGAGGTCCGTCAGTTCAACCTGATGTTTTCAACAGCCATGGGATCTGTTTCGGAAGATTCTTCGGTGATTTACCTCCGCCCTGAAACAGCACAGGGGATTTTTGTGAACTTCCTGAATGTTCAGAAATCAGGCCGGATGAAAATCCCTTTTGGTATTGCTCAAACCGGGAAAGCGTTCCGGAATGAAATCGTTGCACGTCAATTTATTTTCAGGATGCGGGAATTTGAACAAATGGAAATGCAGTTCTTCGTCCGCCCTGGAACAGAAATGGAATGGTACGCCTACTGGAAAGAGGCCCGTCTTAAATGGCATAAGGCTTTGGGCACACCCGATAAAAAATATCGTTTTCACGACCATATCAAGCTTGCTCACTATGCGAATGCAGCCTGTGATATTGAATTTGAATTTCCTTTTGGTTTCAAAGAGCTGGAAGGCATTCACAGTAGAACAGATTTCGACCTGAAACAACATGAGCAGTTCTCTGGCAAAAAGCTTCAGTACTTCGATCCGGAACTAAACCAAAGTTATGTGCCTTATGTGGTGGAAACATCCATTGGATTAGACCGCATGTTTCTGGCCTTACTTTCTAATGCCTATACCGAAGAAAAACTTCCGGGCACCATAAATGCAACTACCGGGAAGGAAGAAGATAATTCCCGTGTTGTTCTTAACCTACCTCCCTTTCTCGCTCCTATTAAGGTAGCGGTGTTTCCTTTAATGGCAAAAGACGGACTTCCTGAAAAAGCGAAAGAAATATTCGACCTCCTCCGCTTCGACCATATGTGTGTGATGGAAGAAAAAGATAATATAGGTAAGCGATATCGCCGGCAAGATGCTATTGGTACACCTTTCTGTATCACGGTTGATCCACAGTCGCTGGAAGATAATACGGTTACTATTCGTTATCGCGATACGATGTTGCAGGAGCGTGTGGCTGTAGCTCAGCTCAAAGCCATTGTGGAGGAGAAGGTCAGCATGAGGAAGGTTTTAGAAAAGCTCTGAAGAGGAGCTATGGCTTATTTATTATTAAAAGCCGTCATGGTACGCTGAACTCCAATAGTCCCAAATGATTTTATCATTTCTATAGCGGTCTCAATCCTGGGGGGTAAACTTTTCTGTTCTTCTTCCGACCATTTGCCAAGGACATAATCAACTTGTTTACCTTTTGAAAATTCACTGCCAATGCCAAAGCGGAGCCGGGAGTATTCCGTATTATTTAATGTTTCCTGAATACTCTTGAGCCCGTTATGTCCACCATCACTCCCCTTCGTTTTCAAACGCAGGGTGCCGAATGGTAGGGCCAGGTCATCGGTGAGGACCAGTAAATTGTCGAGAGATATCTTCTCCGCCTGCATCCAGTAATTAATGGCTTTGCCGCTGAGGTTCATATAGGTTGAAGGCTTGATGAGGATAAAGATCCTGCCTTTAAATTTATATTCAGCAACTGCGGCAAGACGATCGGTATGGAAAGAAAAGCCTTCCTTTCCGGCCAGCTCATCCAGGATTTTAAACCCAATGTTGTGTCTGGTCTCTGTGTATTCTTCACCGATGTTTCCTAAACCTGCAATCAAAAATTTGCTCATGCCTCCAATGTAAAACCCTGAAGTATTCCGTGAGACGGAATTACTTCAGGGTTGGATAAGGTATCTGGACGATTACTTCTTGGCGGCAGGAGCCTTTGCAGCCGGAGCTTTCGCGTCAGCAGCAGGGGCTTTCTTGTCGTCTGTCTTCGCAGCAGCAGCAGCAGCTCCTGCAGCAGGGGCCGCAGCAGTGGTAGCACCTGCAGCAGGTGTTTCTTCAACCACGTTACGGGTGATACGAACACCAACAACAGTGATATTTGGTGCCTGAAGGAAAGTCATTCCATCATATTTCAGATCACCGATACGAACCGATTGTCCGATTTCTAGTTTGCTTACATCCACCTTCACAACTTCTGGCATCTTCTCAACTGGACCTTTCACACGAACGGTACGCAGTTTTTTCTGGAGCTTCCCTCCTGCTTTCACACCAGGTGCAGCACCGGTAGTCTGAACAGGAACATTCATTGTAACAGCTTTCCCAGGCATGATTTGAAGAAAGTCAGCATGGATAATGCTGTCTTTTAATGGGTGGTATTGAATATCCTGAAGGATGGCATCAAATTCTTTTCCTTCAATGCTCAGTTTCACCGTGTGAATCTCCGGTGTATAAACTAAGGGTTTAAAATCTTTCTCAATAACGGAAAAAGTGACTTGTTCTTTTCCTCCGTATAAAATACAAGGAACTTTTGCTTCACGACGAATGTGCATCGCATCTTTTTTTCCGTTCTTGGTTCTCAGTGAACCGGTAAGATTAATTGTTTTCATGTTGTTTGTTTTTCTGGAAGCCTCGCGATACCGTCCTGTATCACTGTCTCTTCCTGTTTACGTTTGTTTGTTAGCGGACGTTATATAATAAAGTTAGTGCTGATTGATTCAAATTTAGTCACCTTGTGAAGCACATCAGCAAAGAGCTCAGCCACTGAAAGTACTTTTATTTTAGAACATTCTCTGGTCAGTGGAATGGTATCAGTCACAATTAATTCCTGAATGCTTGAACGTTCAATATTTTCATATGCTTTACCAGAAAGTACAGGGTGTGTACATACCGCTCTCACACTTAGTGCACCTCTTTCCATCATCATATCTGCAGCCTTCGTCAAAGTTCCACCTGTGTCGATAAGGTCATCCACCAGGATTATATTTTTTCCTTCCACCTCTCCAATCACGGTCATGCTATCCACTACATTGGCCCTGGTGCGTTGTTTGTAACAGATCACTATATCACTCTTGAGATATTTCGAATATGCATTGGCTCTTTTGGTACCACCCATATCAGGGGCTGCAATGGTCAGGTTCGGAAGATTAAGTTTCTGTATATAAGGTAAAAAAATGGAAGAAGCATAAAGATGATCCACCGGCACATCAAAAAAGCCTTGAATCTGATCGGCATGTAAGTCCATGGTAACCAAACGAGTAACTCCAGCAGCAGTGAGCATATCAGCCACCAGCTTAGCACCGATGGCTACCCTTGGGCGGTCTTTACGGTCTTGCCGGGCCCAACCGAAATAGGGCAAAACGGCAACAATTTGCTTTGCAGAAGCCCTTTTAGCAGCATCCACAATAAGGAGGAGTTCAAATAGATTATCGGTTGGAGGAAAAGTAGACTGGATAATAAACAAGTCAGTTCCTCTGACCGTCTCCTCGATAGAAGTTTGAAATTCTCCATCACTGAAACGTGTAAGCAACACATTACCAAGCGGTTGCCCATAAGCCCGGGCGATCTTTTCAGCCAGGTATTGGGTAGCGCTTCCGGATAATATTTTGACTTTAGCTTCCACGTTTGTATTTCAGGGACGCGAAGGTAGGGAAAAAAGCTTTCAGGGCAAAGGCTAAAGAGGGTTTGAGTTCATTTTTTTGCTGGGTCTGGAAGAAATAGGTATTTTCGCCCCCTAAATGCTGAAGCTTAAGCTTTGGTCTCGAAGCCCAGATGGCGGAATTGGTAGACGCGCTGGTCTCAAACACCAGTATCTTCACGGATATGCCGGTTCGACCCCGGCTCTGGGTACATTAGCGGAAAAGCTGTCAGAAATGATGGCTTTTCCTTTTTCACCTCCTCCAGAACCATTGCCATTCCTAGCGAATAGCTCTAGTACCTGATTCAAAGAGGTGGTTCGACAACCATTATTGCCAAATTGAAGTTTTTGGTTAAAGACCGAACCAGCTACCACCCTTTTACCCTCATAATCTGATTCTGCGAAGAGCATATTCAAGTTCAATAGCATATCCATTGCATCGTTCACATAATCTTTTATAGAACCCTTATTCTCACCCAACTCTTCTATATCCGCATTCATAGTCCTCAAGTCAGACTTAAACCGATTCATCATATTATTAAAGCTCTCTGCTGAAATATCCCCATCGCCAAACTTGTTTTCTACTTCAGTTATCCTCCGTTTTATGTTGTCTCGTTGTTCCACCTTCTTTATCAATACCCTTGATTTATCACATTCAGCCTGAGCAATCGAATCCATTACAACCTCTTTAAACAGGTCTTTTACATTGGTGTTTATTTGAAGATTTGTGAGCAGTCTCGAAAACATAGCATGGGCTTTTTCAGCAGTTACCCTCGTATCACACTTTTTCCTGCAATGATAGTACGCATACCTTTTACTTCTTCCTTTGGTAATGCTCCCTGTTATTTGTTTTCCACAAGTCGCACAAAGAAAGAAGTCTCTCAGCGGAAATTCCCGATTCTTGTGCGAAGGCTTGATTCCATGCCACCTCTTCCCGGTAAATATTGCTTGCACCTTCCCAAATGTTTCCATGTCAATTAATGGCGCATGTTTCCCATCAACAACACATGCTTCAATTTTCTTATATTCAGGTACTATAATCTTTCCAGCATAAACAATGTTCTTCAATGAATCATTGAACATACTCCGGCCTAACTTCATCCCTTCACCATTCAACCGCAGCCTAATAGCCTCCACAGATTCAATGTTCAATGCCACTTCGTTAAAGGCTTTTGTAATAAAATGGGCATCCGAATTGGGCATCAGTGTTGACCTCTTACCTTTAGATGCTCCTCGCAAACTCTTAGCCCCATCCCTGTAGTTGTCATACCCATAAGGAGCCCTTCCCGCATAATATCCTTCTGTTTTCGCTTGAAATGTCCCCATTAATGTTCTGTCTGATATTTTATCTCGCTCCACCTCTCCCATTGAAAGGTAAGTTGACAAAATGAATTTGTTCTCCGGGATAGACATGTCCAGCAGTTGTTCAATCGCATTCAACTCAATATCCATTTTTTTATATTCTGCAAGAATGGAATATGCATGCTCGCTGCTTCTGGAGAATCTGTCCCACTTAACGAACAGAACCTTATCGACCTCTTTTTTGTTTGCCTTTACAAATGAATGTAATTGCTTCCATTGAGGTCTGTTAAAGTTCTTTGCTGAATGGTCTTCTCTATATGTATTTAGAATAGTGTACCCCATCTGCTTACAATACCGCCTTAGTGATTCCTCTTGGTAATCTGAACTAAACCCTTGTTGGGCTTGTTCATCAGTACTAACACGTATGTACAGTACTACATTGATAAATGTCTCTTTCATTTTTTTGTTTTAAAACATTACTGCTTTTTATGATTTCTATTTTTGAAATTTTCATGACAGATTCCTGCCAGCTTGTATAAAACAGTACGAATCAGTTCTATTTCTTCATCAGTATAAATGATTCCGTTTCTGTTTAATTTTTTCTTGCATTCGGTAATTGAAAGCATGATACATCCATACCCGTGTTCTCATCATTATTTTTGTCGGGTGGAGAATTATTTTTTCAGCCTAATAGTCTGAGAAATGCATGTAAGCCATTACTCACTCTATCTGCTGTTACTAATTCGAAATTGTCTACTATCCTGTTGGGAACAGTTGGAGAGGTTACCCCATGAATTATACTCTTAAACAACCATTGGTTATTCCGCTGAGATTTTGCGTAAACCAATACATTTGAGCGGTCTGGTGCCGTTTTAAACAGATGTGTTGGCCTTTTTGCAATTGTACTAAGATTTCTTAATGGATGCAAGTTGAAGTGAAACTATATTTTATGAAATGTTTAACCCAACCGTTGAATGGCTCATGTCCAGAATCTTTCCCGGCTATGCTACCATCTTCAGTTCATTCAATGACCTCTCATATAGTCTCATTACACTAGTAGCTTGAAAAGAATGGCCGTACCGTGTTTTAAAATTTAGCTCATTCAGGTACTCAGCTGTCTTATTATATGACATTCCCTGACCGATACAGCTTTTAATAACTGCTTGAGCTTGTCTGTTGTTATCATTGGTACGTGCATTCTCTTTAACTGCTGAGATACCTTTCTGTATAGCCTCTGCTGTGAGGTTTTGCGGTGAACCGAGCACTTTCCCAAGCCGCTTTAACTCCGCTAACGCAAGACGGGTACGGGATGCAGTGATTTCACGCTCATGCTGGCTAATGGTGCTGTAGATTCCCAGATTGAGGGTACTCAAGTCCGGTATATCTAGTGACTTTATTGTGACACCAAACCGTTGAACCCTATCCCTGAGCTGAAAGAGGAAACTTACCTCTCTGCTTAAGCGGTCAAGCTTTGCGATTATCAAAACAGACCCTGTTTTATGCGCTTCTTGTATTGCCCTCTCCAAAAGAGGACGGTTATTATTCTTTCCAGATTCAACCTCTGTGTATTCATTTACTATTGTCCCTGTATCACCAATGAAATTTCTGACTGAGGTTTTTTGAGCTTCAATGCCAAGTGAAATGTTATTCACTCCGACTTGGGTCTTGGTTGACACTCTGTAATAAGCTACGTAGTTCGTCATAATGTCAGGTTTTTTGTGAGTCATTACAATCAGTAAATGTTCGTTTGTTGATTGTAAAGGTCCAGGTAATTTTTGACCAGGACAAGAAAAAGCCCGTTAATCCTGGGTTTCAAGGCAAATTATTTTGAAACAATGAATAGGGTCACTAGACAACCGTAACCTGTAGAAAGAAAAAAGCACCGTTTTTAGCGGTACCTTAATCATTCTGGAATCGTCTTTACTTCAACCAGACGCTTATGGTGCTTTTTGAAATTCCAATAAGCGTTTCTATTTCACGAAACGATTTGCCTTCCTTGTGCAGTTCCATCGCCCTTGCTTTCTTCTCCATTTTCTCCTGTACCCTCTGCTCGTTGGATGCGATTAGCAGGTGTTCAAATTCATTTTCACAGTCTATATAATGAAATCCAAGGAATCCCTCTTCATGTTTCATCTCCATTGCGATGACGCTACTGGCATCAAATATTAGTTCACCGGAACGCACCTTTACCTGCTTCAGGTATCGTATGCTACCTCCCTGACTGCTTTTCCCAATGGCGGAAACGCTGTCACAGAAGTTGCTCAGATGCTTGCTACCACCAAGTTCATTTACACTCAGCTGGATACCATCCTTTAGCTTCGGGGTATGGGCCAGTACCAACATGCTGATATTGAATTCTCTTTTTAGGTTGTTCAGTTCACGTATAAGTGTCAGAGCTACACCAGTCTCCTGTACTGATTCCGTTTTCAGGTAGGTTAGGTTATCAATGATGACCACATCTGGTTTGATGGTCTTGATGTCTGCTTTTATCTTTTGGATTACCAACTCATCCACCTTCATGTTAGGATTATCATTCACCAATTGTTGAAAGTTGATATTATCAATGAAAAAATTATCGGTAAAGTAGTGTAGACCCTTGTCACAACTGTAACGTTTACGGAATTGCCTATCGCTTAACTCAAAGTCATAAAACAAAACCCTTTGTGGAGAAAACTCGTTTGGTGTAACGGGGAATAAGCTCTTTCCCTTGCTCAGTGATTCGGCAATCTGGACTGCCAATACACTTTTTCCACAACCTGTGTCGCCAAATAGCACATGCAGTTCACCGCTTTGCCATACAGCTCCGACCAATGGGGTTATGTCTGGTTGGTTCCCAGCATCAATAAGCCTCTGGGTAGCTGTTCTTGGTCTACTGCTTGAAATGATGGCTTGTTGGGCTGTACCTTTCAGGGTAGGGGGGGTCGTAGAAGCACCGCTGATAATCATGCCATGTTCCTTTGCCATGTAAAATAATGTACCAAGCTTTATGCTTCCATCCCAACTATCCAACAAGGCTGTGTACTTTTCATCACAGGTATCGAAATTGTAACCTGCGTGAAGCGAACTAAGATGATGGAATGAGTCTCTTCCATTCTCACCCAATTCGCAAAGGGCATGACCTACCTTTACCCAGTTACAATAAGGCATGGTCAGGTCTATTCTCTTCTCAAGAACCAGAGCCGCCAACCTGTTTACCTGTTCAAGCTTTCTGCTTGATTCGTCATCTAAGGGTATAGAGGTTGGCAGTGGCTTCACCGGAGCTGGCTTGGTGGCTGGCTTCTTTTTCTTCTGTGGTGTCCAATTCAACAGGAATGCTTTATCCAGCGGTCTTCCATTGACAACATCACCAAGGTATGCCTCTGGGTCATGGCTATAAAAACATGCTCTGGCAACATCTCGACCACTCTTATCTACTTCGACTTGGTAGGTGGTTTCAATGTAGTTCTTCACAGCATCGAAATAGGCTTCATGGGTTTCAGCGTTTGCAGGTATCGGTATTATCCACTTTAATCCTGTTGCGGTTGGGCTAAGAAATAACAGAACGGTATTGATTATCTTATCAGCAATGAGCTTCGTCCTAAAGTCTTTGATGGCATCTGGAGTCAGCCCATCGAAATCTATTACAAGGTATCCGCTATGGGTTTTAAGGGATTTCGCATCTCGCTTTTCAAACGTACCAGATGGAGTAAAATAATCCAACTGAGTTCGTTTGTATATCTTCTGGTCAGCTTCTGTTGACTTGCGTAATTTGCCTATTGAAACAAAATTTCTGGCAGGGTGAGTTATGAGTTTGTGTAGTTGGGGGATATTTATATCTGAACGTGGTTTCGTGTTCGTGATGGGACACGCATACTCGGTGAACCTTGGCAGGGGTTGGGTCAGAGCAGTTGACGATACTGGTGCAGTTACTTCAAATGGTGGAGGATTGAATATGTCCACATTGTTTAACAGGTTGTCTAGTCTTCCATTAGTTTCCATTGTTTTTAACGGTTTTAAAATACTCAGCGGTGATAAGTGATGTTATCACTGCTGACTTATTGTACTTGTAGGTTGAATTGCCAGCAAGTTGATGCAGTTGTTTTCGGGTGGCCTCATCCATTCTCATGGTGAAAAGAGACTTTCCCTTTTTGTTGTTTTTGTTCATTGTCTTTTGTTTTTAATGAATCGTTATGGGATACCTTCCTATGGTGGGAATCTGTACATTAAATACTATATATATTCCAATAAGTACAGCGATTTTGACCTAACATTTTGCAATCCATTGATTAGCAGGAAAATAATTTTCATTTATTTTTATGTCAGTGGGAGAGTGAAAGTAAAAAGACTGGTGTCCTGTGTCCAGATGAAAAGAAAGAATGGACACTGTCCCGTTTTTTGAATTACTGGACTGCTGTATATAAAGTGTCCCGTTTTATCTAATTGCTGGACACTGTCCCGTTTCTTCGCTGGACAGGACAGCTGGACACCCCTCCCTCCGTTGGTGATACCAGTACCCCCTTGGTCAGATATGGCCTCCGTTGGGTTTTTGATTTCAGTGCGGGGTGAATGGGTTTCCGCTCTTATATGCTATAATACAAAAGAGGGCTTTTTTGAGCTATTAATGTGCCTTTCAAAAAATTCTGGTATACCCTCTCCTTTTTTATATATGTATATACTATATATATATTAGAAGAGTAAGAGAGTAAGCAGCACCACTGAAGGCGAAAAGTGATGGCCACCGTCTGAGGGTGTCCATCTGTCCTAGCGTCCTGTCCAGCAGAGAAACTGGACAGTGTCCCTTTTTTTCACACAACTGGACAGCATACCGCCTTTTTCAAAAAATATTCCTGGGTTAAAATCACCGATATAATTCAGTTCGTTTAAAAGCAGTTATACGGGGCTAACACATCCTCATAGGCCAGATATTAGCACTTGTTTATTCCCCTGCTTTAACCCCTGTTAAATTGAGCCTAAATGGATTGTACCCAATGCTATCAAGGGGTAAGCGAACAGAAGATTATTTTGGCTGGAATTTCAGGAAATCATAGCATAGAAAGTGTCCTATTCCTCTGAAGAACAGGACAAGGTGTCCCGTTTTTCATGGGACGGGACACTTGGGACACTGGCCAGGTTGGATTCAATATAACACCCTGAGACTAAAAAGCACACCATTAATACTGACAGTACGCTAGAGCGGTGGAAGAGGTGGGGACTGCAATCCGAAATGCTGTTTTATTTTTCACCTGTTTGACCAAACCACATCAATCCAGATATTTATCTATAAACAGCAACCAAATGAAAATTCGAATCACAGACCGACAAAATCAGCTTCTTCAATCCCTACCTATGCCAGAAGGCAATAGGAGCGATTTAAAGACACCGAAAATCAGCAGGACAAAGACTAAGCCGAAGAGCAAGTAAAAGCCCCATATCCAAAGATACAGGGCTTCCGAATATTGTATAAATCTTTCTGCTTACGGTTTAATCCACTTGTACGTAAACTGACCGCCCAAATACCAATAAAACGGCTGTGTTGTTCCGCCATTCCCATTTGCCGGAGCGTTACCCATTGGTCTACCCACTGGCCCGGTAGAACCTGAGTTGGCAGGTGAGTATATTATCGCACTTGCTGTACTAACTCCAGTGTTGTATGGTTTAACGTTATCGCCAATCAAGATGCTTCCGCCTCTAACCGGATTGTTGCTACTGTAATACAGGCTATCAATCTGTACTGTAAGCGTATCACCCCTTTTCATCAGTATGGGCGTTGCTTGGTCAACTCCAACTGTCTTGATGAAGTTATAAAAAAAGGATATGCTATTACCAAAATTGCCATCCTTGACGATGTTAAACACCTTATTCGGTATTCGGTGACTGTTCAACAGCACACGGGTATTGGTGCTGTCATAGTGATAATTAAAGGCAATGGACGTGGGAGCTTCAATGGCCACATAAACCCAAATGCTGTCACGGGTGGTGGCAGATTGCACGGTAACAACAGATGTTGCCGTTCCAGTATTGCTTCCCTGCGTTCCTTTTACGGTGTAACTGGTGGTTACTGTCGGTGACACAACAATGCTGCTGGTGGTTGCCCCGGTACTCCATGAGTAGCTGGTTGCTCCGGTTGCGGTAAGCAAAACCGATTGACCAGACGTAATAGTGGGACTGTTAACCGTTATGGTTAACGTCCCTGTTGTGGTTGGTGGTGGAGTTGAGGGTGTGGTGCTTTGCTTTTTGCATGAAGCAAAGCAAATACCAGCTACCATCAGAACAAGAGTGAACTTTTTCATAGACCTATTTTTGATTGTTTATTTTAAAATCCGAATCAAGCATCCAACCACTTGTTTTCATTCCCTGAGCATTTATGAAGCTGGCTTTGATGAAACCATTTTGGTCATCGGTAAAATCTACGGTTTGCCCTTTTACAATATATGCCTTCCGGATTGTCTGCACGGTCGGCTCATCATAGAAAAACGCCCTATCTGAGATTGCAGTGGCAGAACCGGAATGAATATTCAGGGTTATGCTGTCTGCTGGAATGCTCTGGGGTTCTGTGCTTATTGCACTATGGGATTCATTCGCTTTTTGTTCTGGTGCAGAGCTAATAATCATTGGCTGGGCGGAGGATTGTGCAGTAGGCGAACTATTTTCTTGTCGTGGTGCGGTAATACTTGGATTTGACTCAGTATTGTCCACTCGTGTTGCATCTGATTCTATTTTGGATGTTCCAAAACCATGAATCTTTAGGATTAAAACTATGACTACTATATGAATAAGGCTTACAATCCACCAGCCATGCTCAGTATTTACTTTTCCTTCAACGGTGGTGTATTCTTCAACTTTCCCATATTGCGATTCAAATGAGCGACCTGTTTTTACTTTTTTTGAAAAAAACGGATAGAAGCGAATAATAACCACTATCGCTAAAAACACAACAAGAAAATCTAAAAAACCAATTGTGGAAGTTTTGTCATCATTGGTAGACTTGAATATTACAATTGCAAATATGTATGGAGCGATTAATGCAGCCCAATCTAAAATACTTAATCTGCCAAAAAATAATTGAAATGAATTCGGTGTTGACTGTCGTTTAGTACTGGGATTTCTTTTGCTACTTTTCTGATGATGATACGTTTTATTAAAAAACAATTCTCCATTTCCAGCTTGAATGGAAAATTCCACGTATTCATAATATTGGTCTCCAATAGTAATCTCGTGATAAGTGTTTAAAATGGTATCAAAGTTTACTTTTTCTACCCAGTCAAGTGAAGTGAACGTATTGTTCAAGAGGGAAATGCTCACTCCTGAATTTCCATTCATGTCAAAGCTGGTCAGCTCGCTAACATCCTCATCCGACATGCTTATCCTATTTTCATCAAGATAGATTCGGTTTGCATTCTTGAAGGAACTCAACCCTTTCAATGAGGTTATTTCATTCTCTGACAGGTCTAAGCATTTCACGGTGTTGATTTCAGAATCAGAATACCAAGCAATCAATTCAGAAATGGATTTCAATTTCCGGTTTCTCAATACCAAATCGCCATTGATTATTTCCGGCTTAATTTTTATGAGGCTTTCGTCCTTCTTCAGGTCTTGTGGTTGGGATTGCCTTTCTACACCGGCACCGCAATAAGTGCAGTTCATGAAACCTTTACCTTCCGGCAATCTATTCGTAGCTCCGCAGCCCAAGCATTTTGCTAAATCACTCATTTTGTCCTGAATAGTTGGTTAAGCTTCCCATAAAGGTAATGAAATGCGGCAATATACTGACCGAACGGTCATTAATAAATTTACCTATTACAGTGACCTTACGTCTCAGAAATGGGACGCAAAATCAACAAAAAACTTCTTGCTGGTATCGCTGTTAGAATCAGGAAACTACGAGAGGAAAAGGGTATTACTCAGGAAGTGTTTTATAACGATACTGGTATCCATATTGGCAGGATTGAGAGCACTGATAGGGATTTCTCCATGAGTACCTTTGAAGGAATTTGTGACTATCTGGAAATATCAATGGAGGATTTCTTGAAGGGAGTGAAGTACACCAGACCAAAGACAAGCAAATCAAAATAAGCTAGTATCAATTCATTTCATATGAATACACTACATTCTGAATCGGCTGCCTTCATTTAATCAACTTTTCAGGCGAAATAGGGTCTATATGGTGAATTGATTTTAAATCATTTATCGTTGCGACAAGGTCAATCGGAAACAAGTTTAGTTTCTTCATCGCTTTAAATAGAGTCCCGAAATTTACAAAGGCTCCAGAAAACACCTTGTTATACAGTTCATTGATTATCGTTTTTCCTCGTCTAGTCAGCAACCACCTTGGGTAAAGCAATTTTACCTCACTAATAAACGCTACTTCGACAAGCTCTGTTTCCTTCACTAAATCAATATCAGGAAAATATGTTTTTAGCTGAGGCTCCACCATTGCGATAATCATGTCTGCAATTTTTTGAAGGTCTCCAATGGGAAGCGACTTTAGCTTGTATTCCTCCCCAACTCCTATTTTTAATCCTGCTATTGCAGGATTTTTTTCCTTATCAATCAACGCAGCGTAAACCAAGATTGGGTCTGCCAAATAATTTTCAATGCTATATCTATTGAGAAGATAAACTCCAGTGGTGGCGGTATTTTCGCTATCTGCGTCAATCAACCCCTGAAGAATATTAACCAAACCTGAATCTTGCAATTTCTTAACCCAGTCTTGAACTGCACTTTTCCCTCCAGATTTTCCATTTGTTGAAGCGGAAATAAAGACTAAAGGTATATCAGCATCAATTAACCCTTCTGTGGTGAGCTGAGTATATACATAAGAATAAAAGGAAACGTCATCCTTGTCTTCAACAAGAAAATATTTTGTCCCTTCGCCAACATAAACCAGCCCAGCTGTTAATAATGAAACAGAATGATTCTTTGAAGGTGATTTTCTGATTCTTGGCTCTGTCCTAGACATTTCATAAATTGAATCAAAGGGAGAAAGGATAACTGTTGAAGGAGAATGGGTCGTCATAATTACTTGTACGCCAAATTTATCTACCAAAACATTTTTTATGACATTTATAAACTGCTGGGACATTGAAGGATGCAGATGTGCATCCGGTTCGTCAAGAAGTAAAATCTTTGGAAAGGCTTTTTTCTCTTGAGAGTTGTATAAATAAAACACAAGAGCAATTAATACTTTTTCACCAGAAGATAAATCATTAAAATTAATTTCTTCATTCAGAACTAGATGCGTTAATTTTAACTGAAACACATCTTTTATCCCATTCTTGGCCGGGTCATTAATTCCAAAAGGGAGTTTCGACTCCCTTAAAATTTCACGAAGAACATTCCATGGTTTCTCTCCTATCTGCTTTATTATTTCATCACCGGGTATCCCTTGGGCTTGCAGCTCAATTTCCGATAACCGATAGTTGTAAAATACTTCTCCAATCTTCTGACTCAATTGACCTTCTTGGTCAAGAAGTACTTCTGGTAGATATTTGTAAAATTCCTCTTTAGTTACGTCTCTTGGGTTCGCTTTTCCTGTAATTTTCAAAATGTTCTGGCAAGCCCAATAGGTTTTCAATTGATGTTGGAGCTGAATTTGATTACCGGTAAACTGTCCGTAAATATTATCCAAGCCTTGTTGAATGGAATACAGATTAACATTTCCAGTGTTATTCAACTGCCATTCTCCCTTGAGAAAGACGACTTCATCAGCTTGAATCTTTTTTCCTGAAATCAACACCCGTTCAGCTGTCCCCTGCTTATTTATTATCGTATTATGAATCAAATCTAGCAACTGTGACTTGCCTGTTCCATTAGGGCCAGTAATCACAACGAAGTTGGGGATATCATTCCAAATGAAGCTGGTTATTGATTTGTATTTCCCCGTAAAAGTTATAATAAACTGGGGTACTTTAATATCTTGCTTTCTACCAGCACGATTATCATTTGCATTATCTCCAATTACTTCTTCCATATATTGTTGATTCTGGAATATTAAAAATAATTCTTTGGCCGTTCCGACATTCTTCACTGTCCCCAGCGCATAAAATTTCATCTATTTCGCATCTCGTCTGGCAATGGCTTCTTTTATCCCTGCCGGAAGAGTTGAATTATATACTTCATCAATCTGCTTGGGTTGAGTAATCATCATTTCCACAATGACGTTCATAAAGCCAAAAAGTTTATACGCAAGTTCAACATCATCCGTCAGGTCAATTTGTCCTGGGTGAACAGCATTATTTCCAATTACCCTGACAGTATCTAAAGCTTTCTGCAATTTGTCTGGCAATCCCTTCTTTACAAGGCTGGCAATATCAGCATTGATATTTTCTCCCCTTTCTCCTAAGTGTATACACAACTTCTGAATGCCGAGCCGTAATAAAGCAGCCGCTCCCCTCGGAGAATTTTGCAGAATGCTCCGTGCTTCCTCATAATCAGACAAGACATTTCCCGGCATGTCCGAGTTGGGCATTGGAGCAATGGACATTATCGGATATACCATCAAACCATTTATCCAGATTGATTGACGGGAACAATGTGAACAGTTAGCAAATTCGGTATGGCCCGGAACTAGTTCAACATGCCAACTCCCTGTACCATTACCCTGCCCACCGAGAGAGGTATGCCATCGTTGCTGTGCAAAAGCTCCGCATATTGGACAATTAAATGAGGTTCCCTTGTAGGCAGGTTCTTTATATGGGGTCATAAGAGCTTCTTTCTTTCAAATTTACCAATCTTTCCACCATTCTGAACATTACCTTTTTCAACCCATCCTGCCGTCTGCCGTTTTTAGAATCTCGGAGACCCCAGTTCAAATAAATCCAGTATGCGGATTTAGGATTTTCTTGATTCCGATTAATTGAACACCAACCCCTTCCTCAACAATGTAACGCTCAATGTCACGCAAGTCTTTCAAATAGTCGTGCGTTAACCGCACTTTTGTCCAATCCCCGGCATAAATTCCATCGAATTGCCGTAACGGTTTTTTCTTAATTTCTTCCATGAATTTAATCATCGCATCTGCTTCAGTTTTGTTTCCCCAATAAAAGAGCAAATCATAGGCGTTTCGTTGCAACTCGGTTTTACACAGATTAAAATCCTGCCCTGAGTCTTCCGCTTTGTTATGATACTTCAAATAAAACACCTCCATGAATTTGTCATCCTTATCTATCAGACTCATCGTATAGTAGTAACGGCTGGTTAACGTACAGTATTCCGTTTGCACGGCAAACCTTGTCAGTTTATCACAGGTGGCAATCAGTTCATTTCTGAGGCGTTCCTTTATTTCACGCCTCCTTTTCCATTCTCCAGTGAGATGATTTAACCAAAAAAGGGCCAGTGACACAATCAAAGAACCGATTAAGCCAGCAAAGAAGTATGTCAATTTACCATCATCAGCCTTCGCTGCATATTGGCATAAAATTATCGTTTGAATCATAAATGTATTATCAAATATCTTTCCTGCTTACCTCCCCATCAACTGAAGAATATCAATGAGATTGGGATGCTGGTCAGTTGCTTCTTTCATTTTTTACTATCATGGCTTCTTTTTTGCTTTTATGGCGGTGAGCTTGTTTTCGGCAATTGTTGCCAGATATGGAGCACTATAAATGTATTCAAGAATTGCTGTGCAAAGCGGAGCAACAATAGGTATTTCCTTTTCACTTAGTTCACCAATTCCTGCATGGGCTCCGATATTTCCAAAATCTTTAAGTCCCTTAGCAACGTTCACCAGCTTTTCGGGTATTTCATTTTTCCCAGCCAAGTCCTTTAGCATAAGAGCATGGGTCTTCCCTTTTGCATTTCTGTCAATGCAAACCATTTCAAGCAACCGTCTTAGCAATATTACATACGCATTAACATCATCGTTTTTAATTTTCTCAGCTGATTTATATGCTTTCAAGATGGTTAGCGGAAGTCCAATTGGAATATTCTTATCTGGAGGGTACATGCTTTCATAACTGACTTCATCATCAGACTCCATGTCTGAACTCCAGTGGTATGATACGATATTAATCTTTGAACAAGCAGGGCATTTCAAAACGCTGTAAACTATGCCATAATCAGGGGGGTAGCCTTGAGAATAATCAACCTTAGTTTCGTCAACCTTCTCCATGTCGTTTACGTTTCCGATTATTTCCATTTGAGAAATATTGGAACAATGTCCGCAAGAAGTGATTTTAGAATAATCAGTTGCCATAATTCAATGTTTAAATTATCTACTATCCGATTCTCATCATCCCTTCCTTCCTAACCGTGCCAAGCGTTTAAAATTTCTGTTCGCCTGTCGGGTAAGATAGTTTCTATTTTTCACGCATCAGGAGAACGTTTTTTATTTACGTTGAGATTCAACTTGTTTTTCAAGAGCTTCCTTAGCTCCGACCGCTTTCCCGTGCTTAAACCCAAGCCGATATAGTCCAATAGGAATCAAAACGATGAATAAAATAAATACAAGAATCAAAAGTATTTCAGGAGTTCCCAGTTTCATAGTGGATTGGTTTTGATTTTAAATTGCATTGAAAACACGCACTTTCTATTATTTCATTTCTTATGAGTACCGTATCCCTTATACCCATTCGGAGCAGTGTAATGACTACCCTTGTGACTGCTACCAGATGACCCACCCTGATATTTGCCATCATGACTTTCTGTATGATGTCCACCGGAATATGATGGTCGACCACCCTTTCCGCCAGATTGGCCGAATGAAAGTGTCACTGACAAGAAGACGATTGTCGAAAAAGAGAGGATTGGCTTCATAGGTGGCAGGGATAGTGTGTCAATAAATGTAAACAAATATGCAGGAAGTCAATACCCTTCAGCTTACCAAAACACTGAAAATCTTACATCATTCGATGTTTAACTGTATTTAATAGACAAGGTTCTCATTCACAAGCCCTGCATTCTACCTCTTTCTTCTCTCCGTCAATCTTGTACTTTACAGGGTCTGTACCTTTCGGTTGTTTCCGAAGTGAACACAGCTCCGATAAATCAATCATTTGAATGCGATTTCCTGAACCCTGAATGCGTTTCTCAATGCTACCCAAGGAATCCATGAGCTGTTCCTTAGAATGCACCATGTCGTCTTTAATCACGTAATATTCACCTCTGGACTTCTTGAACACATAAAGGTTCGATAAGCTCTTTACCTTCTCATACGCTTTTCCAGCCTCTTCCTTGCTATCGGTTGGCATTCCAATCTGATAAACCCAGAAATGTTCTTTACCTGCTTGAAGCGTGCTGTCTCTATCATGTTTTATCTGGTGAACATCCTTACCAATTTCATGCAAGCCATCAGCAACGGCTTTGATATTCTCCGCATCCTTATTCTGGGGAGCTTCATTTGTTTCAGATGGAGTGGTATCCTTTGGTTGAGAATCCTGACAGGAGGAAAAGAAAAAGAATAATATTGCTGCAACGAAAGTGAAACAGGCGGATGTGTTTTTCATTATGCTATGAATTATCTTTTTTTTAAAAGAATCTGAACTTGATTACGCAAAGGGCTATTTGAACATTACCTAATAAAATTGGTGTTTAAAAAATTATTCCCTAGTTAAATGTTTAAGTATTTTGTAATCTGGCCCCGATAATAAGTCGAGCTGCCCCCCTGTGGCAAGCAAAAATGCTTCATTGCATTTTTTCAATCTGTTTGCGAGAGGTCGAATTCTGGTGTTGCATAGCTCAACAAAATCAATCAAATCTTTTCTCACAAAAGGAATTTTATACCCTCCAGCATTAGAACTGGATATAATCACCCCCTCGTCTCGAAGAGGACCAACAACATGAGAACGTAAAAATTGTTCATTAAGGTCATAAGTCACAAAATTCCTTAAGTAGTCCAAAATTTCATGCGTTGGAACATATCTGGTTTTCTGATTGTACAAATAAATGGATTTTAGATACTCAAGAAAGCGAATTCTCATTAATTCATTTTCGTTTTCAGAGCCCTGAGTTTTGTGAATATAGCTATTTACTCGCAATAAGGAAACATCTTTGATAATTTCCTTAAAATCATCTTCAATTTCATCTTCATCTGGTGTCAGCTCTATTTTAATAGATGGCCAGAGAATTTTTCCAACATCCTTTCCGGGCAGTATTTTATTTAAATCGATTGACGAACTTCCATTGTGAAATCTATTCATTGTTCCTGCAAGCAAATCAGATAGTTGGAGCAGGAGTACATTATGACTCTCAGAGAAGGTAAAACGTTCCTGATGAAAGAGGTCCACTTTGTAATTTTCATTGATGTAATTTTTAAAACCAAGCATAAATTCCTGGGACCCGATTTGGTCTGCAACGATTTCCAATTTTGCAAATGTCTTGTAAAGATTGTTGTATAATAATCCGTAGAGAAATTTATAGAAGGACTTCTTGTATTGGAGGCCGGAGTCCCGAAAGATTTTAGTTTTGTCAATAATGACAGAAAAATAGGTGAAAGGAAGCGCATTAATTTCACTGAGAATAGTGCTCCGAATGTCGTCCTTGTTCGCAATTTTACTCGATTTCATCTCGCTTGTAGGGAAATACTTCTGTTTTACCGAAGAAAACCCAGATTCTAATTGACTAAGGTCCGCCTGATTAACCAGAAGAACCGTTATCACGAAATGAGTATTATTATTTGCAAAGTCAAAACCAAATGCGCCTGACTCATCGACAAATCCTGTTACCATGTTTTTATTAAGATAAAGCTATGACCCGGTTCCAACCATAAATCCAAGTCGATTCTTATTTTATTGATTCGTATTGGGGTTTGAAACTCTTAATTTACACAGAATAGTAATAAAAATTGTAATATTGGAGCATAAATCCTCAATCCCCATAAATGAAAGACCTGACGCTCAATGAAATTTTGGAGTCTTTACCCAAAATTAGTGAAAACCGAAATTATTGGTTTTTTAGAACCAATAGTGGAGAATACTTTGAAGAATTCCGGGATGGCAATTTTATTGCAATTGGCTACAATGAAATTTCGTTAGAAGACATTAAAGCAGGAAACACTGGAAATGACGTTGGTATTGAAATATTGGGTAATAGGATACAGACGAAATATAAGGAGAAGGAGAATCGGCCCAACTATGTGGCATCTCAATTGTTGAAATTTGCCTACAAGATTAAAAAGGGAGATATTGTTCTAATTCCAAGTGCTAGTTCATACAATATTTGTTTTGGCCAGATTATTGAAACACCAGCCTATATTGCCAAAGCGACAGGCGAATTAAATTGCCCATATTCAAAAAGGAAGAAAGTTAGGTGGCTGAAAACTATACCAAGAGACGCCCTTGACCCTAATCTGTATAAATTAATGTTTTCTCATCATACAATTACTGAAGCCGATTTATACGCAGAATATATTGATAAAGTAACTAACTCATTCTTTATAAAGAATAATTCGGCTCACCTCGTACTGAAAGTACAAACAACTCAGGACATTAAGGCAAAAGACCTCTTTGAGATGGGTGGGATAGCACTTGATTTACTTGATGAATTCTCAAAAGAGGAGAATCTACCTTACAAGTCAGATGACTTTAATGTAAAATTGAACTTGCAATCTCCTGGTTTAATTGTGCTTTCTGGAGTTTCGATGGGCGGAATTGTAATTGTTGGAATTATTCTTGTGGCAATTGCTGGTGGTGGCTTTAGCTTGAAATATGGAAAGGAATTCACAACAGGAATTAAAACAGATGGAATTATTGAGAAAATTAAAAGTTTTCTGACCGCAAATAGTAATATTCGGATGAAAAAGGAGTTGTTAGAGAAACACATGAAGGATTTGAATATTCAAGACCCGGATGACTTAGTGAAAATTTTGAAAGAATTGAATAAGAAATAAGGCTTGCATTTTTGCCCATAATGATGTATATTTAAAGAAGAGATTGCTCTCAATGAACAAATTTCTAAACATATTGTCCCTAGTAGGTAGTTTCCTGATAGTTTTTGGTGTTCTGTTTTGGTTACAGGACCAGACAATCGGACGGTTAAGTATTCTTCAGGATTTGAACGTATTTTGTTTTATTCAGCTTAAAGACTTGCTTTTTACTGCTACCTCGCTGATATTGATTTTGAAGTTTGTTAGCTTTTATACGCCCCAAAGAAATCATCAAGAATAGCTTTCAGTATGAACAGGTATTTACTAGTTCATGGCAAAGATTTGGCTAAGTGTCTTCCCTTCAAAAGCCTGTAACCATTGGAGAGTTTCTTTAAATCCTCCACAAAGCGGTTCGACAACACGACATTAAAGGGTACGATGCCGGAAAGGGAGCAATTTTTGCTCCCTTTCCTTTTTTTATTCTCTCCACATTGCCCGTCTCCGTAGGTCGTCAGCAAAATCAAATTATTTAATTTTTCCGTTCGAACTTTTCCTTCTGAAAACACGCCATTTTCCTTCAAGGTCGAACGGATAATATCTTGTTTTCCGTTAATCTCCGCATTATCAAAGAGATGTCCTAAATTCTTAATGGCGGTCAATCCTTTTTTCAAATAACCTCGGTATTCGACTTCTATTTGGTTGAAGCTTAATTGTTGGGCTAACATCGCTTCAATTTTTGGCTCAAGGTTGCGCTTAATTTCTTTATAATCTCCCATTTCCATTTCGCCATCAAGCATCATTTGTTGCGCTTTATTAAGGCGTTCTTTGTTCTTTTCAATCTCAACTTGTAAAGCCTGTTTATTGGCGTTTTTCTCCCCAACCTTGCTCTTAAAAAGGCTGTCAAGGATATGATCGTAAATATCATTAACCCCTGCCTTAAATTGAAACGTGGCGATATAATCAGAAAAGGCATCGTTAACCAAAGGTGCTTTTACCCTTTCCTTGCAAGGATATTTACAATGGTAATAATGGTGCTTAATACCGCTTCCTCCTGTTGAGGCACTTCCGCATAATCTACCACCACATTGTCGGCATTTCAAAAAGCCCCTTAATGGCAATTCATCCTTAACGCAAATTTTATAAGTGTTTTTAAATCGCCTCCCCGAAAGAGCAAGTTGAACCTGATCGAATAAAGCTTCAGAAATTAATGGTTCGTGTTGTCCTTTTACAACTTGAACTTCCTCTTGCTTATATGCTGGAATAATAATTCTCCCACAATAGGCAGGGTTTTTAAACCAATATAAGTGCCATACTCAATGGCAAATACAGCTAAGAATCGTCTATTTTAAGGGGATATGGGGTATAACAAAACACAAGGCAAAATTATGCCTGTGAATTAGGAAGGTTTCTTGAAATCGAAATTCATTTGGAATAACTTCTAATGAACTAAAATGATTTTAATTCCTTTTTAAAGTTTTTTAAAGGCTATAATTAATAAGTTGAATCGGCTTGATTGAAACTTTACACTATTATTCCTTGGGACAACATAAATTCATACTTACGAATAACACATTATAATTTATTTATATTCAATTAATGTATCAAGTTCTATGGCAATGTCCTTGGTTAATTTAGAAAGGGCTCTCCTACTAAAATCTTTTTCTAGATAATAATTACCGTACGCCAATCTATATGCATCCTCAATCTTAATTGGAAAATCAGTAAAAGTCTTTTGCATTATTTCAATATACTTATCTCCTGAAACTTCTCTTTTTCTGATGATTTCCTGAACATTATCAGAATGATTTTTGTATAAATCATTTAAACAAAATAAATCAATATTACCTTCAACTTTAGCTTTAGTAATTGTATCGGCAGAATCACCATTGTATTTTAATTCGACATCCACCTCCTCTGTAAGTCCCACTGCGCCCTCATAAGTTTGTGGTACATAAGTAAATCTCATTAAGGAATGCTTGTCGTTTTTTTCGTAAGGATTTAAATGGGTTTCATATTTTGTATCAGCGGAACCTTTTACGCTACTATTGCATACATGACAAGAAGGAATTAAATTATAAAAAGATAATGCCAATAGTGGGTGTTTACTTTGCGGCAAAAAATGATCAAGTTCTGGTCTTGCTACTTTACCACCTTTTAAATTAATAACTGTAAATGTATATTGCCTATTGCAATATGGACATGAATTTAAATTAAGTTTTTTTGTGAGTTGATATGGACCCCATGACTTATGATTATCGAGTAAAGAAAACCAACCATCATAATCGAATATCTTACCTAATAAGAAGCTAATATCAGTATGAAATAGTTGCAATAGCTTATAGCTTCTTTGAATAGCGAGTGAATTACCATCAAAATTAAACTCTAATATCTTTTTTGAATTAATTTTTAAATTTTCAAGTCTTGATATAACGTCAGTTAAATTAATTGAAGAATCAATCCAGTTATCTCTATACTTTATTTGATAAGCCTTATCTTCTTTTGATAAAGCGCAGCCCTTGTTTAAAAAAGCTTTTAATAAATCTTTATAATCACCTGATTTATTTTTGTTTTTTATTTCTTTGATATCCCTATTTATCTTGATTTTCGTTTTGCCCTTCCCTTTCGTATCCTCTAGTTTTTTCAAATACTTAAAAACATCTAGGTAAAATCCAATGACTCTTTCAGTATAACTATTTACAAAAGTTACGTGCTCATCCCTTATCAAATCAACATCAGAAACACATTCTCTAATACTTATCATTTCTTTCTTTTTTTAAGCTCGTCTATTTTCTTAGCTAGTGAGGCAAGTTCCTTATCTATAGTGTCGTTATCCTCAAAGATCTCATAATACATTTCGAACAGTTTATTTCGGACAATGTTATCACCAATAATATTAATTATTTCATAGGTGTTGTTTTTTTCTAGCACTCCAGCATCACTTGCGGCATATTCTGCTAAAGCTTCTTTTGATAATTGTCGACATTTATTTAAAATATCGATTACTTTTTGAATTTCCTTTTTTGCAAATTCACCGATTGTACCATCATTTAAAAAGAAATTATCAGATAATATATTATGAATATTAGAACCAAAAGTTGAAAATGAACCTGAAGGCACTATTTCCGTTTTTGAATTCTCACCCTTTTTAATCAGTATCACATTTTCTGAAGACAGGTCTGATAATAAATATGGACTATGTGTTGTAAGTATTATTTGAAATTTATAATGACTAAAGTTTCCTGTTAGAAAGTCTAATATCCATTTTAAATACTTCTTCTTCCAAGCAGGATGAAATCCAACTTCTCCTTCATCAATAAATAAAATTAGAGAATCTCTATTATCCCTTCCCTTATCATATCGTTGAATAGTATCACTTAATCTTGCAAAAAACGAATAAAATGAATTTTCACCAGAACTTTTAAAAGGTAACATTTGATAGTTTGTTATCCTTTTTAATGTGTTTTCATTCAAATTTATGGCTGTTTCCTCTACAGCTATAAACTGTTTCATTAAGGCTCTAATCTCATCCGTATTTTCAACATACAGATTTTCAATGATGAAAAAACGCCAATTACCTGTAACTCCATGCTCATGCTGTAGTTGATTAGGACTATACTGTTCTCTGAAGCTGCCTTTATCAATTATTCTTTCATGAAGACTAAGTAGTGTAATGATCTTTTCTACTTCTTCAAATAATCCATTCGGACTACCGTTTTCAAACAAATACAGGCGAGCTAATTCACCATCAGGCCATATTTTTCTTCTAAGACATTCTGAAATAAGCAAATTGAAACGATACAGTATCTTAGCTGCTTTTCTTAATTTAGCGTGATCTGAATCATAAATTTTATCGTGAGTGTCATCTACTGTGATTGTATGAATAAAATCGTAAATATATCTTTCATATTCTGAAAGAATCTTACTGTTTTCGTAGTTTTCACTTCTATCGTAATTTAAAAAACGATTATTATTGGGATAGGTTGCTTGTATTATTAAATTACTAGGCTTGCTAAAAGGTATGAACTCAGGGAAGTTCAGATAAAATACCATGTTCCGATATCCTTCGGTTTGATCTAAAGCTTGTAAAGAAGTCAATTTATCTCTATACCTGAACTCGTCTGAAATTAAGTGATCATATTTATCATATATCCCGTAGTCAGTTCTAGAATAGTCTTTCTCCAACAATGCTTGTGTCGAAATATTAGCTAAATTAATACCATCGATACCGCTTCTCCAATCAATAATATTTGAATAGTAGATAAACCCTCCTTTTACGAACGAATCTCTCCATTCCGGTTTCATATCCTCGAAAGGTGTATCTTTAAATTTAACTAATTTATATTGCTTATCCTCTAGCTCTTTCAAGTTTGAAATGTCTAATTCGTGATGGTAAAATATGTGGTCTCCATAGCAAACTATGCCATCAAAAGGTTGATTAAAGCCCATAGAACCATCTACTAAGGTGGCTGTGGAGTAAAGTATGATTTCACAGAAACTACTTTTGCCGCTACCATTTTGGCCAGCCAAAGCGGTTACGCCAGTAATATTCTTTCCAAAATTTAATATAGACTTATTATTATCTAATAAATTAAGGGTATTATTTTCATAACGAAATTTGTGATTACCTGAATGGCTAAAATTAAACCCTATTTTATCTAATATTCTATAGTCCTTTACCCAAATAAATTTTAACTCCATCTATATTATTTTTTAATACCCCCAATCAATATGACTAACTGGCAACTTGTTTAAATCTGCTTTTAATTGTTTCCATGTTGGTAAAAAGTGGTTCATGTGCGCCACAAATTTGTCGTTGTGATGACGCTCTTTTAAATGAACCATTTCATGAACTACAATGTATTCAATACATTCTAAGGGTTTTTTTGCCAACTCAAAATTTAGCCAAATCCGCTTTGCTTCTTCATTGCAAGTTCCCCATTTGGTTTTCATTTTTTTAATACCAAATTCTTCAACTTTCACTTTCATCTTCTTTTCCCAATGAGTAATTAAGTCTGCCACCAATTCTCTTAATTGCTCGCGATACCAGTTTTCTAAAACTTCCTTACGTTTTTCTATTGGTGAACCCGGACGTACATATAATTCAATGGTATTGTGAGTTAGGTTTACAATGGGCACTGTATCAAGTTCAATTACTTTTAGTAAATATCGTTTGCCTAAATAATAATGACTTTCTTTTGTAAGGTATTCTCTTGGTGCTTCTCGTTTTTGATTTAAAATTTTTGTTTGCTGTTTTTTAATCCAACTTAATTTTGAAATTGCATAAATACGAATGGTGTCCATATTCATGCGAGATGGAGCTGCAATGCGAACCCTTCCAACAGGAGGATGTACGCTCAAATGGACATTTTTAATGTCCTTTTGAATAACCTCTACATTAATATTTCCTAATTTAAAATGCTCCATTAATATTCTTGTTGTTTTTGAATTATAGAAAATATACGTTCAACTTCATCCTTATCTTTTAATATCTCATATAACCCGGCTTTAATCATATTTTCACGAGGTTCATTACCTCTCTGTATTGTTGATATGCAAGTTTGT
>PLYR01000079.1 GCA_003153435.1 Bacteroidota bacterium | reverse complement strand
AGCAAGTTGATTTGAATTACCAGTAAAAAAAACTAAGACGGATGCATTGACATATTCAACTCAGAAACAGAAACCCTAAAGGATAAACAGAGCGAAGAGCGAAAAATGCTGTTTCTCCGCTCTCCGCTCTACTCTTTCCTCTTTCCGCTCAACATTTTCTCGAGGTAGTTCAAAGTCATTGTAAACCCACCCTGGAATCCCATTTCGATCATCTTTTCCATACGGGCGAGTGAATCATTTTTAATTGTAATACTAACTTTTGTAACTCCATCCTTTTCGCTGAAAGTTAAATCCCAGTCAGAACCTGGCACTTCAGGGTTTTCATCCTTGTCTGCAAACGAATTCAACATTTTGTAATTGGTTTTTGGACTGATGGAAGAATATTGCTCCAAAGACCAATGTTCTTGTCCTTCGGGGCTTACCATAGCATAAAATCTTCGTCCTCCGACTTTGAAATCCATGTGCTTTGTTTTTGATTGCCAGGGTTTCGGAGCCCACCATTGGTCAAGATATTCTTGTTTGGTAAAAGCATCCCATACCAGTGAAAGGTCGGCATCAAATTCTTTGTTTACGAATATCGTTTTTGTGGTTTTGTCAACGATAAAATCAAATAGCAGATTGGTGTTCATTTTTTCTTTTTTTTAAGGGTTGATAATACTTGGTCAAGTTGATCAAAGCGGGTTTCCCAGATTTTCCGGAACTGTTCAAGCCATTGGTCAATTTCTTTCATTTTGCTTATTTCAAGTTTGTAATAAATTTCCCGTCCTTGTTGTTCTTGTTTTACAAGTTCACACTCGGACAGGATCTGGATATGATTGGATACTCCCTGTCGGGATATTTCAAAATGCTCTGCAAGAGCATTGGGGGTCATTGCTTGGATTGCAATGAGACTTAATATAGCTCGTCTGGTAGGATCTGCTATGGCTTGGAATACATCTCTTCTCATGCTGTTTATTTATTGTGCAAGTAATCGGTTGCAAATATATGTGCAAATAATCACTTGCGCAAATTATTTTTGTAAAGTATTCATTTACAGATAATAGGATAAGCAGAAAGGAATAAGAAGATGTTATACCTGAATAGCCATATACTGAATTGAGGCTTGTTTCTACAGCAGCTGGGTGAAGGGAAAGTATTTAACGTCAGGAAGGACTTTCTTAAGTTGAAGTATCAGATGTATTAGCTTAAAGAGTGCTTCCTGAAATTAATGAAGTGAAAAGAGAAGCTGAAATATTGTTTCTCTCCGCTTATGAAGTGCTTTCTTAACTTGATGAAGCTGATGCGGAAACTCAAAGATTGTCAGCACTATTTAAGAAAGTAAATCTATTTGCTCGTTTACACCCTTCTTAAGCAAAATGAACAATTTCAGTAACTGAAGAAGTGTTTGTTTAAACGAAGAACCTAACTCGATAAGTTATGGAACGCTCTTTGTAAGTTATGATTTTGCCTCCGTAAGCTTCTGTACCCATTTCGTAAGCTTCCATTGGTCATGCATAAGCTTAAGAAAATGGTATGGAAGCTTCAGAAAGTAGTTTGCAAGCTTCCATTTGTAATGCGTAAGCTTAAGAAAATGGTATGGAAGCTTACGAAAGTAATTTGGAGGCTTCCATTCGCAATACTTAAGCTTAAGAAAACGGTACAGAAGCTTACGCAGGTAGTTTGGAAGCTTCCATTCGCAATACTTAAGCTTAAGAAAACGGTGCAGAAGCTTACGCAGGTAGTTTGGAAGCTTCCATTTGTCATACCTAAGCTTAAGAAATCGGTACGGAAGCTTCCGAAAGTGGTACATTAATTTAGACAGTTCACTTCATAACTTAGAAAGTCGATTTCTGGTCGGGATCGGTAAGGAGAGAAACAGAAATCAGCTGGCATTGATTCCCAAGATTAGGAAATAATACGACAAAGTAGCTAACCACTTGACGGCATTGTATGATTGAACCCCATTTCAGCGGGGTTCAATCATACAAAGGGTTTTCAGCACAGCTTGATAATGAGTGGCTTAAAACCGGTTAGATGGAATTTGGGATGGGGAGTAAGTTATAAAAAGAAATAATTTTCACCCTTTTTTCAGAAGTCGGTTGACTTCTTTTTCAAGCTCAGGTAGATCCTTGATGACAATGGACCAGAGAATGTCTTCTGAAACACTGTCATAACCATGTGAGATTCGATTCCGTGTATCCACAATTTTACGGGAATTCGTTATTTGAATATCTGGCCTTAAGCTTATAATTCGTTTGATGGCCTCACCAATAATTTCAATATTCCGTTCAACAGCCCTTTTGTTTTTAGATCTTTTTGAAACAGAAGAAAGCTTTTTCTCGCGGGAAGGAATTGTTTTATTTCAGAAACAGCTTGTTTTATATCGGAAAGCCAGACTTTAATTTCCTTTTCCATAAACCAGCACTTTGGTCTCTTCAATATTTTTTTTCAGATACCGGTTTTTAACTGCTCTTTTCTCCAGGAGGTCAATTTGTCTTTTTAACAAATGTTCCAGATGAAATTTGAGGGCAAAGTAATTGTCTGAATAAACAAGAGGATCACTGCAATCAATATCAACCAGAAGATCAATATCGCTGCCTGACTTCAATGCATTTCGGGTAATTGACCCAAATGCGAACAGAGACTTCACATGATGCTGAATGCAAAATGATCGGATCTGATTGATATTGGTTGAAATGAGTTTCATAAAAAGCATACTGAAGACATGTTCAAATTTAAGAAAATTATCTCAATTTGTTGCCTAACGTGCACATTCCGAGAGCAATAATCCCCCTCTTTATACGTTTCATTACTGTCTACCGCCTTCCATGAAGTATTGGCTTACCTTTTTAATTCTATTCGTGTTTAGTCATCAAGCATTCTTGAATGCCCAGACGGACAGCATATCCCCTAAATCTCCTATTTGTAAAGCAGGATTTTATCTCGGAACGAACTATACCGTTCCTAAAGACGCCAATTTCAGTGACCCTTCTTATTCACTTGCTGGAAAACCGGAGTGGGGTTATGAACTCGGGGTGAGAACAATATTCAGGCTTTCCCGCTTCTTTCTATTCTCCAGCGGGTTTTCTTATGGGGAGCTGCACTACCACACCAATCTATCTGGAGAAAACCAATACAATATTGGTAATCCCTACACCCTGGATGAATCCACTAAAGAATATTCTTTCAACATGCCTCTTACATTATTGGCCCATCTGCATTCGGGAAAATTTGATTGTTACGCTGGAATTGGGGAGGAAGTGACGATGTTCTATAAGTATCTCGATGAGGGAAATGTTACTATGAATGGACAAAAGAATCCATTCAGCAATATGGGTTTGCGAAATTCCGTGCTTGAATCTTATCTCAGACCTGGACTAACCCTTGGAATGAATTATAGAAAAAACAGCAGACTGGATTTCTTTGCAGAAGCAGCTGTTAAGGATGTTAAGTTTGGATATGGGTATTTTGAGAATCTGTATACGGTTTATTGCAACGCGGGAGTTATGTATAGTCTGTTCTTTTGTTTGTAAATATTATAATAATTACCTTCGAAGAAAGTGATTAATCTTCCTTCATCAACTTTAGTATGGCTCTAATCATCGATAATCAAGGCAATCACAATAACATTACTATTGCAGCGGATGTAATGGAAAAGTCTCACGGGCATGTGATTATCAAAGGCAACAACAACACGCTAACTATCGGCGAAGGAACTGTACTTCCTAATGCCTACATCGAATTCACTTGCGATCACAGCAGCATCGTAGTAGGAAAAAATGCTGCCATTTCCGGTGAGCTGAGATGCTGTTATTACGATACGCACATTCACATTGGAGATCTTTCTGCTTTTCTTGGTGTACGCATCTTTGCGCATGAATCAGGCAGAATAACCATTGGCAAAGATTGCATGTTTTCAGGTGGTGTGATGATGGACGTAAGCGACATGCACAGTATTCTGGATATCCGCACGAATAAGCGCATCAATTTTGCCAAAGACATTGTGATAGACGATCATGTGTGGGTGGGAATGGATGTATTTATTGCCAAAGGGGTTCACATCGGGAAAAATGCCATTGTAGGGGCAAAGTCGGTCGTTACCCGTGATGTTCCTGAAAATACACTTGTTGCAGGAGTTCCGGCACGGGTGCTGAATGAGTATGTGACCTGGAATAAAGCCTTACTTCCTAAATAGAATCCGCTTCCATTCTAACCAACCACTTCACTCACCGCACGGAAAGGAGTTTCATAAGGGGTAAGGGTTTCCCTTGCGTCCCTGAATTCACGAATGAATTCAGAGGGAGACCATACCGGGAATTTGTTCAAGTCTGCGGGAGCATAATTCCACCATTGTAAACTTTCCATTTCGGGAATCAGGGTCAAAGGAATGCGAAAGCGGATGAAAACAGCCGGATTTCCGCCTACAATACTGTAGGGAAGCACATCTTTGGTCACTACTGCTCCTGCAGCCACAATAGCTCCGTTGCCGATTGTTACCCCAGGTAAGACAATGGCTCCATGACCGATCCACACATCATTTCCAATATTTGTTTTCTGCAAAAAAGTGGGGGGGAATGGAAAAGGCTGCATCGTACCGGCATATTGGTCGGGACTGATACTTTTCATTGGAACAATCATTTCATTAGGGAGGTACATAAAAGGGGAGGTGCTGACCCAGTTTAAAGGATGGCCCTGGCGCCCTATTTGTACATTTTCACCAAAAGAACAATACCTGCCAATCTTCACGCCGCAGACGTAGCCACTTACGACATAACTGAATGCACCCAGCTGCACATACTGATCGGCTTGTGTGAATTTCAAACCGCATGGAGCTTCAAACATGAAATCATCCGCGATAATCTGGTTGTTCTGAAATATCTCCAGCCCTGCCTTAGCAAGCCGTTGGTAGTGTTCGTTTATGAGTTGAATATTCATAGCCCGTGAAGGTAAATATTATTCATTTGGAATGAGAATTAAAAACCTTGCTTTCTACCCAAAGACGCCAGTCCTGGTTTTCTGCTGATTCCGAAGTTTGACGAAAGATCTTATTACATTTTCCGGCTCCATTTCTTCAAACAATATTCCTTTCTTATATCCCAGAATCTGATCTGCCTGTCCACCCAGGTTGAAACTACAAACCGGCAAGCCTGAAAGAATGGCTTCGGCGGTGGTGTACGAGAATGTTTCAGGCCAGATGGAAGGAATAAAAATCACATCTGTTTCATGACTTTCAATAATTTGCATGAGGTTTTCCCGATTATATTCATCGGTGATTTTAATTCTTTGATGATGAAAGTCGCGACTAAGGTCACCGATAACGGTCAGGGTTATGTCTTGAATTCCTTTCTTTTCTAAAAGCTTAGCCAGGCTATTGACAACGCTCGCCCCTTTAAACTCTGAATGAATGCTTCCAAGAACAGCTATGCGTAATGCTTTTGGCGGGTTTAACTTTCTGCCTTCACCATCAGCATGCCTTCTTGCATTTGCAGCAGGAGCCTTTCGTTTAATTCCCTCAACGACATGGGGCACTACATGAATCTTCCCGGCATCGAGACCTGGATAAGCCTTATCCAGAATTTTTCTTGGATGGGTTGAAAAGCAAATGATTTCGTCTACTGCTTCCAGGAAAGCCATCCATTGAGCTCTCCATTGTACAAGATTTTCATAATCGGATGGGAACAACACCGGATTGTATCCTACCATACTGACGCATTTCTCACAACCACTCATTTCCGGGACATTGCAGAATTTCTTGTTGTTCTGCATCAGGTTGAAATTGGGGCAGACAGAGAAATAGTCATGCAGCAGAAATGAAATTTTTACTCCGAACTGCTTCTTCAAAGACTGAAGCCTGGAAAGCTCTGTCAGAGGATCGGGATAACTCACGATTTCGCTGACAATAATCTCATCCAGGTGAATGTAGTTGAACAGAAGGCGTATGTCATTTGTAGAATCCAGCAGGAAAGTTGCGCTGTAATCCTTATAGAACACTTGCAGACGGTAAGACCGGGTTGGATTTGACAAAGGATGGATATACTTGAGGACCAAAACCAGATCCTTGTCTTTCCTCTTTTCGGTATTATTTTCAATATACAGGTTTGCTCCTCCGCCAAGGTCGTGATCGTAATATAGAATCCTCTTACCCGCAGTTTCATTACCCAACAATACCAAAAAGAGTTCCCTGATCTTGTTGTGAAATGAATGTTCGATGGAATTCATCACCTTTTCATGGAAATCAGGATAAAGTGAATTGAGAATTGCTTGATGCTTGCTGAGAAGCCGGCTTTTTACTTCAGGCAGAAAACTAGCACCATGCTTATGATACACAAAGAGGTTTTGTACGATAACGTTGATAAAGCCTGCCCTGATGGCCCTCTGGCACCAATCCACCTCCTCTCCATAGCCTTTTTCAAACCGCTTTTCATCCAGCAGTCCTATCTTATCAATGGCTGCACGGTTGAGCAGCATGCAGAAGCCAACCCCGGTTGGAACTTCAAAGTAATACGATTTTCCCCTTTGAAATAGCTTGTCAATCTCTTGTGCCGAAAGGCCTGCCACCAAATCATTATCGCCGATATTCGGGAAACTGCAAATCGTTGCTGCATTGGAGAATGGGGTACAACTGGCAATGGAAGAATTGTGAATAATCGGAAAAACCAATCTGGATAACCAACCTTCAGGCACTTCCGTATCGGAATTGAGCAACACCACATGACGCTTTGTTTTTCTTAGAGCCACATTTACCGAGTGTGTAAAGCCAATGTTCTTGCGGTTATTAATAAGGGTGACATTGGAATGAGCTGCTTCCACGGATTTTAAGTAGGGAAGCATCCGTTTGTCAGGGCTGTAATCGTTTACAATAAACAGGTTAAAAGGGAGGTCGCTGTTTCTGAAAATCTGAGGAATCAGAACTTTAAGATAATCCAACCCGTTATAAACGGGTAATATAATGTCAATCTCCGCATGGATCCGGATGGTCCATTTCTTATCGTCCAGGGTATAAAAGTGGGGAAGGATATCTGAAAGAAAACCTTTTCTTTCTTTCCTGCTTTTTTCATTGTTTTCTTCAGGAGTACCTTCTTCAATCCGTGCTACATCCACCTCCAATTGGTGTACAGACTGCGTGGAAGCCTGTCTCTTTTTCCTGCTGTTCACACCTCCTGAAAGAAGATCTACGAAGCGAATTTTGCTGGATGTAATGCGTGAAATCTTTTTCAGTTTCATGACAATACGATCCTTGATGATACCGAGTAGCTTCCTGTTCTCGAAGGTGGCCTGATACCACTTCAAGGACTCGTTGAGCCTTCTGACTTCTTCTTTCAGATTTTCGATGTCATTACTCATACAAATGATATGGCTGGAGCGTACATGCTGTGTCTGAAACCTCACCGGAAAAAGATACGAGCATAGAGAATTTAAAGTGAAATGGAGTCTGCAGCCTGAATACTAAAATAAGATTTTTTTTCAAGCTTGCAACATGACAGATAATTAGAAACAGAATACGGAAAGAGAAAGAGAGAAAAAGCCCCAAAGGACAGAAAGAGAATACAGAAAGAGAAACAGTCAAAAGGTCTTCTTCTCATTCTGTATTCTGTTTCTATTTTTTCTCACTTAGGTTTCTGATCATCACGAACAATATCTTAGATACTTCCTCAAACCCACCAACCAATTCATTCTTTAATTCTTCCGAAATTTCTTCTTCTGCTCTAAGGAATTCTACGATTGCAGCACATTCGAAGGCAGAGCCGCGGGCGATTACGAAGAAGCTGCGTCGATCTTTTTCCGAGAATTTACCGCTTCCTTCTGCAATATTTAACATTATACTTAGACTTGATCGACCGAGCTGGTCTTTCAAATAACGAGCTATGGAACGGTTGTGTTTAAGAAAGGAGTAAATCTTTCTGTTTTGGGCGAATGCCTTTTTGTAGACTTCAAGGGTTTGGTAGGAGAACATGCTCAAATTGTTAGGACAGAGCAGATGATGAGAGGAAGTGGAGAAAGCGCTTCGCTCTGGATTCAGCATTCTTCTCCAATATGAAGAGAAAGGACAAATTCAACTCAGAAACAGAAACAGAGCGGAGAGCGAATAAAGAGAAAAAAGCTTTTATCGCTCTTCGCTCTCCGCTCTCAGCTCTATTCCTAGTGCGGATAGGGGGACTCGAACCCACACGCCTCGCGGCACCAGATCCTAAGTCTGGCTCGGCTACCAATTACGACATATCCGCCTTTGTCCGCCGAAGTCACGCCATTGGCGTGACGTAGGCGGGCTTTGTCCGCCATAATCACGCATTTTGCGTGACGTAGGCGGATTCTCGCTAGTTGCATTCCAATAATTCAATGCTCCTAACATCCTTTTTTACTCAGTTTCCCGCTTAAAAGGCTCGCAAATATACTTTTTTTCCTTGCACATTTTATGAACAGGCCCTTTTCTGCTAATTTTTATTCTATATTTTTGTTTTCCTATGCATAAAATGCTCTCCGTCGACCCTTCTCTTGTAAAAACAGGGCAATTTCATTCGTATATGCTGGGTGCAGTTGCACCAAGACCTATCGCTTTTGCTTCTACGATAGACAAAGACGGTAATCCTAACCTGAGCCCTTTTAGTTTCTTTAATGTATTTAGTGCCAATCCCCCGATCGCTATCTTCTCACCTGCCAGGAGTGGACGGACCAATACCAACAAACATACTTTTGAAAATATACAGGAGGTTAAAGAGGTAGTTATCAATGTAGTAAACTACGATATTGTACAGCAGGCCTCTCTTGCCAGTACGGAATATCCCAAAGGAGTCAATGAATTTATAAAGGCCGGCCTCACACCGATCCCTTCCCTCAAAGTCAAGCCATTTCGCGTTCAGGAATCTCCAGTTCAGATGGAATGCCGTGTAAAACAAGTCATTGAGCTTGGACACGAAGGAGGGGCAGGTAACCTTATTATTTGTGAAATACTCCTCATGCATATCCGGGAATCTGTTTTGGATGAGGAAGGACATATCGATCCGAATAAGATTGATCTGGCGGCCCGAATGGGTGGCAACTGGTATTGCCGCGCTTCCGGAGCAGCTCTGTTTCAGATCGCCAAGCCTTTGCTGACAAGGGGAGTAGGAGTAGATGCTATACCCTCACATATCCGGTCGAGCAAGGTTCTTACTGGAAACAACCTGGCACAGCTTGGGAATGTGGAGTTGATCCCGGCAGTTGACGAAGTCATGCATTTCAAACAGAGTGGTGCCATTTCTGAAGCTTATGAGCTTTATGGAAGGAACTTGCACAAGCTGGAAGATCACCTCCATCATATTGCCAAATGTCTGCTGGATGACGGCAAGGTTCTGGAGGCCTGGAAAGTGCTCCTTTCGGCAGAAGGCGTTGCAACCAATGAGTAATACAAATTCAAAAATTTAAATCTAAATCTCTATACCATGTTTAACATCACAGGAACTCTAAAAGTAAAAAATGCAGAACAGCAAGTGAGTGACAAATTCCGCAAACGGGAGTTTGTTATTACCGACAGCTCTTCTCAGTATCCTCAACATATCTCTTTTCAGCTTACTCAGGATAAATGCAGCCTGATTGACAGCTGCAAAGTAGGGGATGAAATAAAAGTATTCTTTAACCTTCGTGGACGTGAATGGAAAAGCCCTAAAGATAATGAGCTGAAATATTTCAATTCCCTCGAAGCGTGGAAAATTGAGAAAGCAGGAGCCGCACAGAGCAGCTCTGCTCCCATATCCGAACCGGATGTCACTTCTTTCTCTGCTTCAGAAGGAGAGAGTGATCTTCCGTTCTAGGCATTTTTTAAACCACTAAGGCACTAAGGGCACTAAGAACCACTAAGGATTTCCGGAAACGGGCTTAGTGAACCTTAGTGTTCTTAGTGCCTTAGTGGTTAAATTTACGTACGCTGAATAGACCATTATGACCAAAGAAAAAGTACTGATCACGGGCGCTGCCGGATTCCTGGGCTCGCATTTATGCGACCGTTTCATTAAAGATGGCTATCATGTCATCGGGATGGATAACCTGATCACCGGAGATCTGCGCAACATACAGCACCTGATGAAGCTGGAGCATTTTGAGTTTTACCACCACGATGTTTCCAAATTCGTATTCATTCCCGGTGAGCTTAAATACATTCTGCATTTTGCTTCTCCGGCGAGCCCGATTGACTATCTCAAAATTCCAATTCAAACCCTGAAGGTCAGTTCCCTTGGAACGCATAACCTGCTTGGATTGGCCAGAGTAAAGAAAGCTCGTATACTGGTTGCATCTACTTCCGAAGTTTATGGAGATCCGCTTGTACATCCTCAGACAGAATCATACTGGGGCAATGTGAACCCTGTTGGACCCAGAGGTGTTTACGATGAAGCCAAACGTTTTATGGAAGCCATCACGATGGCTTATCATACCTATCATCAAGTTGAAACGCGTATTATCCGCATATTTAATACCTACGGACCCCGGATGCGACTCAATGACGGAAGGGTACTGCCGGCTTTTATTGGTCAGGCACTAAGGGGAGAAGATCTTACCATGTTCGGTGACGGCTCTCAGACCCGTTCTTTCTGTTATGTGGATGATCTGGTGGAAGGGATCTGCCGTTTGCTGAAAAGCGATTATGCGCAACCAGTGAACATAGGCAACCCTAGTGAAATTACGATCAAAGAATTTGGGGAAGAAATAATTAAACTTACGGGTACCTCTCAAAAGCTGATCTCCAAACCTCTTCCTCAGGACGACCCTAAACAGCGCAAGCCGGATATCACCCTTGCTAAGAAGCTGCTGGGTTGGGAGCCAAAGATGAGCAGGGCAGAGGGGTTGAAAATTACGTATGCTTATTTTAAAAGTCTTCCTCAGGAAGAACTCTTCAAAAAAGAGCACCGTTTCGCCTGATTCAAGTAGGAATACCTTCTAGAATCTACACCTAGTTTCTGATCCAGATGCAGTACAAACGGATGCCCATTGAGATAGAATCTCCCGAACAGTTGGGTTATGGAAGCATAGCCTGTAACCTGGCGGAAAGTTCAGTAAGCGATGCCATCTATGATGATCTTGGAATAGACCTTGGAAAGCTCGTACTCTGCTATGGTGATCACCTGGGGAAACCAGAACTCCGAGAACTCATTGCCTCCGAATCGGAGCATATCAAAGCAGAGGATATTCTGCTCACGGCCGGTGCTGCTGCCGCACTCTTTATCGTATCCACTTCTCTTCTGGAAAAGACCGACCACCTAGTGGTGATGTCACCGAATTATGCTACCAATATAGAAACGCCTAAAGCAATAGGGTGTGAAGTGAGTTATCTGGAACTTGAATTTGAACAAGGTTTTCGTCCGGATCTGCAAAAGCTTCGTTCTCTGATCCGCCCGAATACAAAGTTGATCAGCATTACCTGTCCGCATAATCCTACCGGAGTCATGCTCACGCAAACCGAGCTGGAGAAAATAATCCAGATCGCAGAAGAATATAATATCTGGCTCCTGATCGATGAGACCTACCGTGATCTGAGCTTTGGAAGAAAGCTTCCGATGGGGGCATCGCTCTCCGAAAAGGTCATCAGTGTTTCTTCTGTTTCCAAAGCTTATGGACTTCCAGGGATAAGATTAGGGTGGCTCATCACCCGAAGCAAAGCCCTGCAGCAATTATTTTTGGCAGCCAAGGAGCAGATTTTCCTATGCAATTCTGTAGTGGATGAAGAAATAGCCTGGCGTTTTCTACTTAAAAAAGAATCATTTCTGCCCGCAATCCGGGCTCATGTCCAGGTTAATTTCAGTCTGCTCGAGAATTGGATAAGTTCCACTCCTGAACTGGAATGGATAAAACCGGAAGGTGGAGTCGTGTGTTTCCCGAGAATTATTTCAGGGTCAGGAATTGATATTAATAAATTTTATATATCTTTGAATCAGAAATATTCTACCTATGCCGGTCCAGGGCATTGGTTCGAAACCAGCAGGAGATATATGCGTCTCGGTTTTGGCTGGCCTAAGAAAAAGGAATTTGAACAGGGTCTTAAAAATATAAGTCTGGCCCTTTCTGAATCACACACATCAGAATAAATAAGAACTCCGTTTTCTGATCCGGAAGTGATTTTAATCCAATAACAGTTCTAATTCGTTTTAACCGATAGTTCGGCTAAATGTCTATTTTTGTTACGTTTTTAAGGATCCTTTATGGAAAAAGAATTTTATGCACATCCCAGTTCCATCATTGATGAAGGATGTGTTATTGGCAAAGGAGTAAAAATCTGGCACTTTACTCACCTCATGCCCGGTTGTAAATTGGGAGAAAACTGCAATGTCGGACAGAACGTAGTAATCTCTCCGGATGTGACTCTTGGCAAAAATGTGAAGGTCCAGAATAATGTTTCCATTTATACCGGTGTAACATGTGACGATGATGTATTCCTTGGGCCTTCCATGGTATTCACCAATGTGATCAATCCAAGAAGTGCTGTCAATCGCAAAAACGCATATGCAAAAACACACGTTGGAAAGGGAGCGACTATCGGAGCGAATGCCACCATCGTTTGTGGTCACGATATAGGTGCTTTCGCCTTTATCGGTGCTGGCGCAGTGGTCACAAAGAATGTTCCTCCTTATTCCCTCTGGGCGGGAAACCCTGCGAAGCAGATGGGCTGGATGAGTGAATATGGCCATCGGCTTCATTTTGATAAAAACGGTCATGCAGAATGCCCGGAGTCTAAAGAAAAATACCGTTTGGAGAACGGTTCAGTCCTCAAAATAGTTTCTTAACCAGCAACAAGAGCCTCTCAAGCCTTTGTTACAGAACCCTCAACATGCATAAATTAAAATTTGCTGTTATTGGCCAAGGCCATATCGGAAAAAGACATGCCGAAATGATCCGTAGGAATGAAGAATCTGAATTGGTAGCTGTATGTGATATTCTCCCTCCGGAAAAACTCGGCTTAAATGGCTCTTCAGAAAAATTTTATCCCTCCATCAGTGCGCTCCTCAAAGCTCATCCGGAGGTGGAAATTCTTAATATCTGTACTCCTAACGGGTTACATGCCGAACATTCACTTCTTGCTCTGGAAGCAGGGAAACATATAGTCTGCGAGAAACCAATGGCCCTGCACCGTCAGGATTGTGAATCGATTCTGTTTAAAGCTTTACAGATCCATAAACAGGTTTTTTGTGTGATGCAGAACCGCTTTTCTCCTCCTTCTGTTTGGTTAAAGGAATTAGTAGAGAAGAAAATTATTGGAGATGTATTTATGGTTCAGCTGAATTGCTACTGGAACCGGGATGAGCGCTATTATAAAAAAGGAGGTTGGAAAGGAACTCAGACCCTGGATGGGGGAACGCTGTTTACTCAATTTTCACATTTTGTAGATATCATGTATTGGCTCTTCGGGGATATAACCGATATTCAGGCAAAATTTGCTGACTTTACACATGCCCAATCAACCGAATTTGAAGATTCAGGCTTTGTTAATTTCCGCTTCCTGAATGGAGGAATGGGTTCTCTTAATTATTCGACTGCCGTGTGGGATACGAACTTAGAGAGCAGCCTCACTATTATTGGAAGTAAAGGAAGTGTAAAAGTAGGTGGACAGTATATGGATAAAGTAGAGTATTGCCATATCAAGGATTATCAAATGCCAACACTGGCTCCAACGAATCCTGCGAATGATTATGGAGGATACAAAGGCTCTGCCAATAACCACGCTTATATTATTCAGAATGTTGTAGATACACTCAAAGGCAGGCAAACAGTTACTACGAATGCTCTTGAAGGAATGAAAATAGTAGATATCATTGAACGGATATATGCCATCCGTAAGCCGGAAAGAAAAAATTGATTTAATAAAGTTCAAGGATTCAAAAATAATTCATTCAAAGCAGAACATATGTACAAACAACTTATAGATAAAAAAGCTAAGCTAGCCGTAGTGGGTCTGGGATATGTAGGACTACCCATTGCTCTTGCCTTTGCAAAAAAAGTGAAAGTTATTGGCTTCGACATTAATGAGAAGCGGGTAGCTATGATGAAGAAGGGGATAGATCCCAGTGGAGAGCTTGACAAATCAGCCTTTAAAGGATGTGATATTACATTCACTGCATCTTTGGATGAACTGAAAAGTGCAAACTTTTTTATTATCGCGGTTCCTACTCCAATTGACGAACATAATCTTCCGAATCTCCAGCCCTTGCTTGGTGCTTCTTACTCCGTAGGAAAGGTGCTTAAAAAAGGTGATTATGTAGTTTATGAATCAACCGTATATCCGGGTTGTACAGAAGAGGATTGTATCCCTGTTCTGGAACACCATTCGAAGCTGAGATATAAAAAAGACTTTAAGGTGGGCTACTCCCCAGAACGTATTAATCCGGGGGATAAGGAACATACCATCACCAAGATCCTTAAAGTGGTTTCAGGCTGTGATGAGGAATCTCTGAAAGAGATTTCAAGGGTGTATGAAATTATAGTTGAACCCGGTGTTTATAAAGCCGCAAGTATCAAGGTAGCAGAGGCAGCTAAGATTATTGAAAATACCCAGCGTGATGTGAATATCGCACTGATGAATGAACTGTCCATTATCTTCGGCCGTATGGGAATCAATACCTATGATGTTCTTGATGCCGCCGGGACCAAATGGAACTTCCTGAAATTCTTTCCAGGATTAGTCGGAGGGCATTGCATAGGTGTAGACCCTTACTACCTCACACACAAAGCGGAATCTCTCGGTTATCATGCCCGCGTCATAAATTCAGGCCGTTATGTGAATGATAGCATGGGTTTCTATGTGGCCAAAAATCTGGTAAAAAAAATCAGCGCAGCCGGAAAGAATATTGCCAAATCTAAAGTGCTCATTATGGGGGCTACTTTTAAAGAAGATGTAAGTGATACCCGTAATTCAAAGGTTGCAGACATTGTGAAGGAACTTAAATCCTTCGGACTCAAAGTTGATGTTGTGGATCCGCATGCCGACTCTGATGATCTTAAACATGAATACGGTTTTGGTCTGAACAAGCTTGGGAAAGGATACGACGGTGTAATCGTAGCTGTAAATCATAAGGAATATCTCCATCTGGATGAGAAATTCTTTAAGTCCCTGCTCACTCCCAAAGGTATCCTGGTGGATGTAAAAGGTATTTACCGCCGCCGGTTCAAGAGCCTGGGTTACTGGAGCCTTTAGAATAGATTTATTTAGAATAGTCTTTAACTTTTGATTACTTTTGAGTTTCAGATATTCTATTAAATTCATTCAATGAAAAAGTTATTGATAACCGGAGGAGCTGGTTTTATCGGTTCCCATGTGGTCAGATTGTTCGTCAACAAATATCCTGACTATAAAATATATAATCTCGATAAACTCACCTACGCCGGCAATCTCGAAAATCTTCGTGATGTTGAAGAAAAACCGAACTACGAGTTTATAAAGGGGGATATTACCGATGCAAAATTCATCGAAGAATTATTTTCTATTCACTCATTCGATGGGGTGATACACCTCGCCGCTGAATCGCATGTCGACCGCTCCATCTCAAATCCTCTGGAGTTTGTTATTACGAATGTGGTTGGAACTGTAAATCTACTGAATGCAGCCCGCCATATTTGGTTAGCTCCCAATTCCACAATCAAAAATCCAAGGTTTTATCATGTTAGTACCGACGAGGTATATGGATCACTGGGTGAGACGGGGTTCTTCACCGAAGACACCAAATACGACCCACATAGCCCTTATTCGGCTTCCAAAGCAAGTTCTGATCATTTTGTAAGGGCTTACTTCGATACCTATAAACTTCCTGCAGTTATCTCCAACTGTTCCAACAACTACGGATCATTTCATTTTCCAGAGAAACTCATCCCATTAGCCATACACAATATCAAAAACAAGAAACCAATTCCTGTTTATGGAAAAGGAGAAAATGTAAGGGACTGGCTATTTGTAGAAGACCATGCACGAGCCATCGATGTGATTTACCACAAGGGTAAAACAGGAGAGACCTATAATATTGGAGGCCACAATGAGTGGAAAAATATTGACCTTATTCGCCTGCTCTGCAAGATCATGGATGAAAAATTGGGCCGTAAGGAGGGGGAATCGGCAGGCTTGATTTCTTTTGTCCTCGATAGAGCAGGGCATGATCTCCGTTATGCGATTGATTCATCTAAACTGCAGAAAGAACTTGGATGGACACCCTCCCTGCAGTTCGAAGAGGGGCTCGAGAGGACCGTTGATTGGTACCTCGCAAACGAGACCTGGTTGAATAATGTGACGAGTGGTGATTATAAGAAATATTACGAAGGCCAGTACGTTAAACGCGGGTAATGTATCAAACACCTTTCCATACAAAAAATATTTCAGGGAGTTCTTTCCTGGTTACCGGAGGTGCAGGCTTCATCGGATCCAACCTGGTTGAGTATTTGCTTAAATATAAAGCAGGACGAGTCGTAGTGCTGGATAACCTGGCCACCGGATTTGCGGCGAATATTAAACCATTCGAAAACGAACCTAACTTCAAGTTCCTTCAAGGAGATATCACCCAGGCGGCCGATTGTAAAAAGGCGAGTGAAGGGATTGATTACATTCTTCATCAGGCGGCACTGGGTTCTGTTCCCCGCTCCATTGAAAATCCTCTAGCCACTCATGTAGTTAATGAAACAGGGTTTATTCAGCTCCTGATTGCGGCTAGAGATGCAAAAGTTAAAAGAATTGTTTACGCAAGCTCCTCTTCCGTGTATGGTGATATTACGGATCTTCCTAAAACCGAAGCAAGGATAGGCAAACAGTTATCCCCTTATGCGGTATCCAAAAGAGGAAACGAATTATATGCCGAGATTTTTGCTAAGACTTACCAAATGGAGATTATCGGACTCCGTTACTTTAATATTTTCGGTCCTCGCCAAAATCCGCTTGGAGCTTATGCGGCTGCTATTCCCCTCTTTATTGATGCTTTTCTGAAGAATCAGCCCCCTGCTATTAACGGAGACGGAAAACAAACACGTGATTTTACCTTCGTTGAAAATGCTGTTCAGGCAAATATTAGGGCTGTCCTTGCAGAAGGTATCCCTGCACAAGGGGAAGTATTTAACGTGGCCGTTGGAGAACGTATCTCACTCAACGATTTAATCAGCATCCTGAAAAAATTAACAGGATCTACAGTCCAGCCTTCTTACAGGGCAGACCGTATTGGAGATGTCAAAGATTCACTAGCGGATATTCAGAAAGCCAGAAGGGAGCTCGGCTACGTACCTGGTGTGATGATGGAAGAAGGGTTGCGGAAAACCATTTCCTGGTTCCATCAAAAAGAGGTCCAGGCTATAAAATAAATCTCCTCCCGCATTTCTTTTTGTTCCCTAAAACTTATGAATACCTGTTCATAATTTGATCTGCTTTCCCCTGCGGTAAAGTGTATTTTTGTTCAAAGCGAAAATATGAAGGAAGCCAAATTTGCCAGGCGCATTGCAGCGCAGCTGGGGATAACCAAAGAACAAGTAGTTGCAACTATTCAACTCCTCGATGAAGGGGGAACCATTCCATTTATTTCCAGATACCGGAAAGAAATGACAGGCAGCCTTGATGAAGTCTTTATTGCCAATATCAGAGATGAAGTGGAGCGATTAAGGGCACTGGAAACACGTAGGGAAGCTATTCTTAAATCCATCAAACTGCAGGAAAAACTAACCCCGGAACTGGAAGCCCTCATTCTGGAAGCAGAAACAATGAGCCGCCTGGAAGATCTCTACCTGCCTTTCAAACCCAAACGACGTACACGTGCTACCATTGCAAGGGAAAAAGGACTGGAACCTCTTGCACATCTGCTTTTCGCACAGACAAAATTTGATCTACAGGCAGAAGCGGGAAAATATATAAACCCTTCCCAAGAAGTAGAAGATACAGATGCTGCACTCGAGGGAGCCAGAGATATCATGGCCGAGTGGATCAATGAAAATACAGAAGCACGGGATAAGATCCGTCAGTTATTCAGAGAAAAGGCGATGATCCGTTCCAGGATTATGGGAGGAAAAGAAGAAGAGGCTGAGAAATTCAAAGATTATTTTGAATGGGAAGAACTCCTCCTTTCTTGTCCCTCACACCGCCTTCTGGCGATGAGAAGAGGAGAGAAAGAAGATTTTCTGAGTATCGATATTGCCCCTCCAGAAAAAGATGCCTTTGATATCTTAACCCGACTCTTTGTTAAGACCAACTATCCCTCAAGTGAACAGGTCAGGCTGGCGGCGGAAGACAGCTATTCCAGAATGATGCAGGTTTCTATTGAAACCGAAATGCGCATCTTCACCAAGCAGGTTGCTGAAGAGAAAGCCATTCAGGTGTTTGCTGATAATTTACGTGAACTCCTGCTTTCGCCACCGCTAGGGCAGAAAAGTGTTTTGGCACTCGACCCTGGCTTTCGTTCCGGCTGTAAACTGGTGGTGCTCGACCGCCAAGGGAAATTGCTGGAGCATACTGTTATTTATCCCCATGAACCACAGCGCCAGACCAGAGAGGCAGAATCTATATTGCTCGCACTTTGTGCAAAATATAAGGTAGAATCTATTGCTATAGGAAATGGAACCGCCGGAAGAGAAACAGAATCATTTGTAAGGGGCATCAAAGCTCTGCCCAAAGACATTACCATCATTATGGTTAATGAAAGCGGAGCATCGGTTTATTCTGCATCGGAGGCAGCAAGAGAAGAGTTTCCGAATGAAGATGTGACGGTGAGAGGGGCTGTGTCTATCGGCAGGCGTTTATGTGACCCTCTTGCCGAGCTTGTTAAGATTGATCCGAAGGCTATAGGAGTGGGGCAGTATCAGCATGATGTGGATCAGAATAACCTAAAAAAGAAGCTGGATGAAGTGGTTGAAAGTTGCGTGAACGGAGTAGGAGTTGAGCTGAATACCGCTAGCAAACAATTACTGACTTATGTTTCGGGCCTCGGTGCCGTGGTTGCTCAGAATATCGTGGATTACAGAAATCAAAACGGACCATTCAAGACGAGAAAAGAATTGCTCAAAGTGCCAAGGATGGGTGAGAAAATATTCGAACAGAGCGCCGGATTCCTTCGTATCAGAGATGGTGAGAACCCTCTTGATAAAAGTGCTGTACACCCAGAGACTTATTTCGTAGTAGAAGCGATGACCCGCGATTTGCAGTGCAAAGTGGATGATTTGATGAAGGATAAAGACTTGAGGAAAAAAATTGTACTTCAAAAATATGTATCGGAGAAAGCCGGTCTCCCTACTCTGAATGATATCATCAAAGAGCTTGACAAACCAGGCCGTGACCCACGAAAAGGATTCGAAGCATTCGTATTTGAAGAAGGTGTCAATGCAATCGGGGATCTGAGGGTTGGAATGAAGGTTCCGGGTATCATCACCAATGTCACCAACTTCGGAGCCTTTGTGGATATTGGGGTGCACCAGGACGGGCTTGTTCACATCAGCCAGCTCTCCAATGCTTTCGTAGATGATCCGAATAAGGTCGTAAAGGTTCAGCAGAAGGTAATGGTTACTGTTACAGAGGTGGACGCTAAACGGAAACGAATTGCACTCTCCATGAAAGACAATCCGGTTCTTGGTGCTGGTGAAAAAGGAAACTCGGGGAACTTCAAATCATCACCTCCCGTTAATGCCGAGTCCGATCTTTCACTCAAACTTGCTGCATTAAAAGGGAAGTTTAAATAGGAATTGTACGCCAACGACACTGAATCAGGTATTATTGCGTAATTTCGTTGTATGAGTTTCCTTTCCAACATATTTAATAAATCTAGTAAGAAAACAACCATTGCGGCTGAGCTGGCGCTTCTGAAAACAGATGTTCATTCTCACTTTATTCCAGGAATTGACGACGGAGCCCAGACCTTGAAAGACTCACTCGATCTCATCACTTATTTTTATAACAGGGGTTATAAAAAAGTAATCACCACTCCTCATATTATGGGTGATGCTTATCGCAATACTCCGGAGATCATACTGGGAGGACTTGAAGTAGTCAGAAATGCGCTGAAAGAAAATCAGATTCCGATTGAAATTGAAGCTGCGGCAGAATACTATATTGATTACGATTTTGAAGAAAAAATTGACAAAGGGAACCTTCTCTCGTTCGGGAAAAATTATGTTCTTGTTGAACTTAGCTTTGTCAATCCTCCGGATAATCTGAATAATATCTTTTTCAAACTTCAGACAAGTGGCTATAGACCTGTACTTGCTCATCCTGAGCGCTACAGCTTCTGGCATAATGATTTTGAAAAGTATGAAGAGATTATAGATAAGGGGGTACTCCTGCAACTCAATATCAACTCACTTACCGGGCATTATTCAATCCCCACTAAGAGAATTGCAGAGCAGATGATTGAAAAGGGGATGATAAGCTTTCTCGGATCTGACTGTCACCATCTCGGACATACCGAACTGATCGATAAGGCTGTATTTGAGAAGTCCCTGCATACTTTACTGGAAAGCGGTAAACTTCTCAATTCAACACTTTAAATTCACAATGCCGAATTTCCTGGGTACCAGAAATTGGATTTACTGTATCTTCTTCCTCTTTTTGTCGGCGACAATCCCATCTGTGTGTATTGCTCAGACTGAAGTGCTCCGTATTGATAGTACCCTTGACGCTCCATTCTTTCATAACCCGGGATTGCTTTATCCGAAATGGGTATTGAAGGATCGGAAAGGCAGGCTATTACATGCGGTTACCAAGAAGAGGATTCGTCAGGCGGATACACTTGCACTCCGGACTCCAGTTACTTCTTTTCTGATGAGAGATGCAGGCGTCAATGGTCATAATTCACCGGATACCATTCTCTCCGTTGATTCGCGTGCCCTGCGAAGCAATGATACATTATTTATTTTCTGTGCCTACCAATCAACCCTGAGCGGGGAAATAATCAAGATCTCACTGACTCCATCGTCACTGACTGCTGGAGTACTTGAAGTCTTTTCAAAAAAGGATAATATTCTTGGACAAAGAGTCGAATTCCGACGCCTGAGGTTAAACAAATCAACTTATCAGAAAGGGGAGGTATTTAAAGCGGAGCTTGATTTCTTTATTGAGTATGACCTCAATGATATTGCACGGGGACCTTATAAACAGAAAGTATTCTATAAAGGCTGGATGCTGTGTAAGGTGGAATAAGGATTATGCAGGTGTGCGGTTATTTTTTTGTTCCAGCATAAAGTAAAACATCCTTGTCGGTTATAGTCTTGTCACAGAGGATAATCAACCTCTCTACAACATTTCTAAACTCCCGTATATTGCCGGTCCAGTTTATCTTTTGAAGTTCCTTGAGAGCTTCTTTTGTGAAAGATTTTTGAGCCATACCGTGTTCCTCACAAAGGTTTTTAAGAAAGTGTTCGGCGAGGAGGGGAATATCTTCAATGCGCTCATTCAGAGAAGGTACATGAATGAGGATAACGCTTAGTCGATGATAAAGATCTTCCCTGAAATTTCCTTTTTCAATTTCCTTTTTCAGATCCTTGTTAGTCGCTGCAATAACCCTGACATTGACTTTAAGCTCTTTTTCTCCGCCAACGCGGGTAATCTTGTTCTCTTGAAGAGCCCGGAGCACCTTGGCCTGTGCACTGAGACTCATATCTCCGATTTCATCCAGAAAAATAGTGCCTCCTTCGGCAAGTTCAAATTTTCCTTTGCGTTGCCCGATGGCGGACGTGAATGCTCCTTTTTCATGACCGAATAATTCACTCTCAATGAGTTCACCGGGAATAGCTGCACAGTTGACTTCAATCAGCGGAGCCTGGGACCGGTTACTTTTTTCATGAAGCCATCTTGCAACCAGCTCTTTTCCACTCCCGTTTCCTCCGGTAATCAGGACCCTGGCATCTGTCGGAGCAACGCGCTCAATCATCTCCTTGATCTGGCTGATCAGTTTGGAATCACCGATCATGTCAAATGTCTTACTCACCTTTTTCTTCAGGACTTTCGTCTCCCTGACCAGGCTGGTCTTATCCATCGCATTTCTGATCGTCACGAGCAGCCTGTTGAGGTCTAACGGTTTTGGTATATAATCAAAGGCACCTTTTTTGACTGCTTCTACAGCTGTTTCGATGTTCCCATGCCCGGAAATCATGACCAATGGGGTATCCGAACCCATCGCCATTACTTTTTCCAGTAATTCAATCCCATCCATCCTTGGCATCTTGATATCGCAAAGGATCAGATCATATTTTTCCTTTTCTATCATTCCGAAGCCTTCCAGCCCATCTCCCGCCTCATCTACCTTGAAACTTTCATATTCCAGGATCTCCCGGAGTGTTTTACGTATGCTTTTCTCGTCGTCTATAATCAGAATTTTCGACATAAATGGTCTGGCTTTGGATGGTTTTAAAGATAAGAAATTGTTTGATTCCGGGACTTGAACGCTCGATTACCACGACATCAACAAAAAATTGTATTTATTTTTTTAATATATCTCAAGAATGAAACATCATTTTATTTTTTTTTATTAACAAAATAGTGCTAAATTGCTTTAATAATCCCTTAACATCAACAATTCATGAAAACTAAGCGGCTACCGTTCGTCTTGATTTTATGTTGTTCATTTTTGGGTCTCTTCTCCCAAACCATACTTTCACCAAGTGATCTGGGAAAACAAAAAGAATTTAAATCCATCAAAGAGGCTCTGGCATTCCCTGATAAGGTCTATAAACTGGATCTTAGTTCACAAGCATTAAAAGTTTTCCCTCCTGAAATCCAGAAGTTTAAGAACCTACAAATATTAAACTTAAAGAACAACAGGATAATGGCTCTGCCTTCTTTTCTGGGTGTTCTTAATAAGCTACAAGTTCTTGATCTCAACGGAAATTTACTGAATACGAGGAGTTTGAAGGAGCTTGATCTGGCTATGGCGTTACTTCCAGCACCTCCTATCGGAAAAAATAAACCTACTGGAAAAGAAAAAGAAAGGCTTCCGATTTTGGAAAAACTGGATCTGTCAAATAACATGATTGATAGCTTTCCTACGATGTTAACTCAGTTTCAACATCTTACAAGCTTATCGCTTTCAGGTAATGGTTTAAAAGCGATTCCGCAGGACATGGGGAATCTTTCAAATCTACAGGAGCTGTTTCTAACCGGAAATAAGTTGAGCATGCTCCCTGCTGATTTGGCCAAACTTGTACATATAACCAGACTAGAGCTGGATTCAAACCGCCTTGAAAGCCTGCCTGATGGCCTTTCTGCATTGACTGAACTGAAAGAACTAAATCTTAGTCATAATAATCTAAGCCGTGCTTTTAAAGGAATTGAGAACTTACAAGCCCTGACACTTTTGTTATTAGATGAAAACCAGTTTACAGCACTCCCGGATGAGGTTTGTTCCTTAAAATCTCTTGAAACACTTGGATTGAGCAAGAATAAACTTTCAACCCTCCCAGAATGCATCAATAAACTGAAAGAAATTCAGACCCTTGATCTCAGCTATAACGAATTGGACAAATTACCCTCTGGGATTGCGGGCATGCAGAAGCTAACCACCTTTAAACTATCGAGAAATCAACTGGAAACCGTTCCTGTGGAGATTGCTCAGATGAAGGAGTTAAAGATCGTGGATCTAACAGGAAATCCAATGCCTTCAGCAGAGAAAGATAAACTCAGAGCCGAGCTTTCCTTTGCCAAACTTCAATTCTAGAGGTCAGACGTAAAAATCACCGATCAGGAAAAGGCATAATACAGACCCTATAAAAGAGATACGTTTATAGATCCTACCTCAAAGGACAAGCAGATATTTGCATATTTATCATTTTTCAATACCTTCGATCCCAAATTCACTAAAATGAAAAAGTTCCTTTCTATACTCCTTATTCTATCATCCCTGGCCTTGAAGGCACAGAAAATAACCCCTGATATGTGGGATTTGGCCAGAATTACCATGTATTCTGCTGCTGATTTCACCAAGAAAATGGATTCCCTCGGCACCTCCAAACATTCTACCAGTAAGGATGGGGTAATTACCTATGAGTTTAAGCGTAAAGGATATACGGAGTCTTTTGGTAAAAAAGACAATCAAGTATGGTATTCCATTGTCAAAAATGGGGAGTCTTCGACTGTGTTTTTTAAAAAACTACTATCTGATCTGGCCCCCTATTACTGGGGAATCAAGGATGAGGATGGTAAGTACCACCCTCTTAGCGAGGGCATTAAGAAAGGAAAGGATGTTTATGTATTCTCCTACCTGGATCCGATTCAGATTTATTATGTGGTAGATAAAACCAAACCAAATAAGGAAGCTATCTGGGTTGGTACCAAGATGCAGGAATAGACCGTTTCTTTAGTATCCGGTCGTTTTGGACCCAATTAAGGTCCAGAACGCTGCTCCTCTCTTCAAATCCCCAATTTTTTTAATTCCTAAATCCCCCAAATCCACAGGGTATCCTGTCCAAAGGGTTAATTTATTTTCAACTATCTCTTGTTTATATCTAAATTAATGTACCTTTGCCGTCCCCAAAACTCGTTAGGGGTGAATATAACATACTGAAATAGGTTTAAAAACCAATAAAATCGATGCCTACCATTCAACAATTGATACGTAAAGGCCGCTCGAAAGCGCCCAACAAGAGCAAATCTGCAGCCTTGGACTCCTGTCCACAGAGAAGAGGTGTATGCACACGTGTGTATACAACCACTCCTAAAAAACCAAATTCCGCACTTCGTAAAGTAGCCAAAGTACGTCTGACTAATAAGTTAGAAGTCATTGCTTATATCCCCGGAGAAGGCCACAACCTTCAGGAACACTCCATCGTTCTCGTTAGAGGAGGAAGGGTTAAAGATCTTCCAGGGGTACGTTACCACATTGTACGTGGTGCGCTTGATACAGCAGGTGTAGAAGGACGAAATCAGCGTCGTTCAAAATATGGAACAAAGAAAGCGAAAGCCGGAGCGGCTGGAGCAGCAGCTAAAGGAGCAGCCCCAAAGAAAAAATAAGATAAACCACTTTACCGATAAATATTAATTCGATTCACCAATGAGAAAATCGAGAGCGAAAAAAAGAATCCTGTTGCCTGATCCAAAATTCAACGATCAGTTAGTAACTCGTTTCGTTAATAACCTGATGTACGATGGTAAGAAGAGCACTTCTTATGCTGTTTTCTACGATGCTATGGCATTGATCGAAAAACGTACTGAACAGCCAGGACTTGAGGTATGGAAGAAGGCACTGAATAATATCATGCCTAATGTGGAAGTTCGTAGCCGTCGTGTTGGTGGTGCTACTTTCCAGATCCCACAGGAAATTCGTCCAGAGCGCAAAGTTGCACTTGGAATCAAATGGATGATTGATTATTCCCGCGCGCGTAATGAGAAATCGATGAGCCATAAATTGGCTGCTGAGGTTATCGCAGCTTCTAAAGAAGAAGGCGCAGCTTTCAAAAAGAAAGAAGATGTACACCGGATGGCTGAAGCGAATAAAGCATACTCACACTTCAGACTCTAAATTTTTATAAAAGCATTGTAAACAAAGGTTAGAAGGGAACACACCATGAGCGACTTAAGATATACAAGAAATATAGGCATTGCAGCCCACATCGATGCAGGTAAGACTACCTGTACCGAACGTATTCTCTATTATACCGGTGTGACCCATAAAATTGGTGAAGTGCATGACGGTGCTGCTACGATGGACTGGATGGTTCAGGAGCAGGAACGCGGTATCACAATTACATCTGCTGCTACTACCTGTTTCTGGAATTACAGAAATAACAAATACAAAATCAATATTATTGATACACCTGGTCACGTTGACTTTACGGTGGAAGTAAATCGTTCACTCCGCGTACTCGATGGACTGGTGTTTTTGTTCTCAGCTGTTGACGGGGTAGAGCCTCAGTCCGAAACTAACTGGAGACTTGCGAATAACTATAATGTCACCCGTATCGGTTTCGTCAACAAGATGGATCGTGCCGGAGCTGACTTCCTGAGTGTTGTTAACCAGGTTAAAGAAATGCTTGGCGGTAACCCGCTTCCATTGCAGCTCCCGATTGGTGCTGAAGAAAACTTTAAAGGAGTTGTTGATTTAATAAATAACCGTGGTATTGTTTGGAATGAAGCAGACCAGGGAATGACTTTCAGCGTTGTACCTATTCCTGATGATATGAAGGATGAGGTTCACGAATACCGCGCCAAACTTCTTGAAGCCATCGCAGAATTTGATGATAAGCTGATGGAGAAATTCTTTGAGAATCCAGACTCTATCACTGAAACAGAAATCCTTGTTGCTCTTCGCCAGGCTTGTATAGCTGGTAAAGTTGTACCGATGGTTTGTGGTTCCGCTTTCAAGAATAAAGGTGTTCAGACCATGCTCGATTACGTGATGGAACTGATGCCTAGCCCGATGGATAAAAATGAAATTATAGGCATTAACCCTGACACAGAACTTGAAGTTACCCGCAAGCCTGATGTTACAGAACCTTTCACTGCTCTTGCATTCAAAATTGCTACAGACCCATTTGTAGGACGTCTTTGCTTTATTCGTGCTTATTCCGGCAAACTTGATGCAGGATCCTATGTACTGAACACCCGTTCAGGTAATAAAGAGCGTATTTCCCGTATTTTCCAGATGCATGCCAACAAACAAAACGCAATCGATTGCCTTGAAGCAGGAGATATCGGAGCAGTTGTTGGTTTTAAAGACATCAAAACAGGGGATACCCTCTGTGATGAAAAGCATCCGATTGTTCTTGAAGCAATGAACTTTCCGGAGCCTGTTATCGGACTCGCTATTGAACCTAAGACTCAGGCAGACCTTGATAAGCTGGGTGTAGCATTGAACAAACTGGCTGAAGAAGATCCTACTTTCCGTGTGAAGACAGATCCAGATTCTGGGCAGACGATTGTTAGTGGTATGGGTGAGCTGCACCTGGAAATTATCGTTGACCGTCTCCGTCGTGAATTTAAAGTAGAAGTGAATCAGGGAGCTCCTCAGGTTGCTTACAAAGAAACAATCACCGGTACTGTTGAGCACCGTGAAGTATATAAGAAACAAACAGGTGGTCGTGGTAAATTTGCGGATATCAAGTTTACACTCGGACCAGTGGATGCCGATTTCGAAATCACCGATAAAAACGGAGGACTTCAGTTCGAGAATGCAATTTCCGGAGGAAATATTCCTCGTGAATTTATTCCGGCAGTTGAAAAAGGATTCAAAGCAGCCATGGTTAATGGCGTACTTGCAGGATATCCGCTCGATCGTATGAAAGTGAAGTTGACTGACGGTTCATTCCACGCCGTTGACTCTGATGCACTCTCTTTCGAAATCTGTGCAAAAACAGCTTACAGGGAAGCACTTCCTAAAGCCAAGCCAGTACTTCTGGAGCCTATCATGAAAATGGAAGTTATTACTCCGGAACAGAATATGGGTGATGTAGTAGGTGACCTTAACAAGCGTCGCGGTGTGATCGAAGGGATGGACTCCAAAGGAGCTGCTCAGGTTGTGAAGGCTAAAGTACCTCTTTCTGAAATGTTCGGTTATGTTACTTCTTTAAGGACTATTACATCCGGTCGCGCAACCTCTACTATGGAGTTTGACCACTACCAGGAAACACCAAGAGCTATTGCTGATGAAGTTATCGCAAAAGCCAAAGGCAAAAAAGCAGAAAAAGTATAATTCGCATATAACACCGGAAACTTAGATACAAGATGAGCCAGAAGATCAGAATCAAATTGAAATCATACGACTTCAACCTAGTTGACAAGTCGGCTGAGAAGATTGTAAAAACGGTTAAATCTACAGGTGCTGTGGTTAGTGGACCCATTCCATTGCCTACTCACAAGAAGATTTACACGGTGCTGCGTTCCCCTCACGTTAACAAGAAAGCTAGGGAGCAATTTCAACTTTGTTCTTACAAGCGTTTGCTGGATATCTACAGCGCGACTGCAAAGACAGTAGATGCTCTTGGAAAACTTGAACTCCCAAGTGGAGTAGAGGTGGAAATCAAAGTTCCTTAATCAATTTTGTACATCATTAAATTGTAAATAAAAATGTCAGGTATCATAGGTAAAAAAATCGGAATGACCAGCGTATTCGGTGCCAATGGAAAATACATTCCATGCACAATTATCGAAGCTGGTCCTTGCATAGTAACGCAAGTAAAAACCCTGGAGAAGGACGGTTATTCGGCTGCTCAGATTGCTTACGACGAAAAGAAAGAAAAGCACACAAGCGGAGCTATGAAAGGCCATTTTGCAAAAGCACAGACTACCCCAAAACGTAAGCTTGTAGAATTTGATTTCGAAGAGCCTAAGAACCTGGGCGATGTTGTAACTGTTGAAATATTCACTGAAGGAGAATTCGTTGATGTAGTTGGAACCTCTAAAGGAAAAGGGTTTCAGGGTGTTGTTAAACGTCACGGTTTTAGTGGTGTTGGAGGACAAACACATGGTCAACACGATCGTCAGCGTGCCCCTGGATCACTGGGTGCATCTTCTTTTCCTGCCCGTGTATTCAAAGGCATGAAAATGGCTGGTCGTTTGGGTGGAGACCGCGTAAAGTCAAGAAACATCACCGTGGTGAAAGTTTTTGCAGAAAAAAACCTGATCCTCGTGAAAGGTTCTGTGGCTGGAGCTAAAGGATCCTATGTATTGATTGAAAAATAATTGCAATATGCCCTCTGGGCAGCATAACACTAGAAGACAATGGAAGTTACAGTAACAAATAAAAGCGGAAAGGCAACCAGCAAGAAGGTGAAGCTGAACGATGAAGTATTCGCCATCGAGCCTAATGACCACGCAATTTACCTCGATGTGAAGCAATATCTTGCTGCACAACGTCAAGGGACACATTCGGCTACAGAGCGTGCAGATATCCACCGTACTACCAAAAAGCTCAAAAGGCAGAAAGGTACCGGAGGAGCTCGTGCAGGTTCAATGAAATCTCCTCTTTTCAGAGGTGGAGGACGTGTATTCGGTCCAAGACCCCGTGATTATTCCTTCAAGCTGAACAAAAAATTGAAGAAATTGGCGCGTAAATCAGCCCTCACCTACAAGGCTAAGGAAAACCAAATTATCGTTTTGGAGGATTTTCAGATGGAAACCCCGAAAACAAAGAGTTTTCTTGATTTACTGAACAATTTAAAAGTGTCCGGCAAAAAAACACTCATTATCATTGCCGAGTCAAATAAAAACCTATATTTGTCGTCCCGAAATTTAAGCCTCAGTAAAGTTGTAACTGTTTCTGAATTAAACACTTATGACATATTGGATGCCACAAATTTGGTGCTCGCTGAGGGTTCCCTGAAGGTGATTGAAGAAACATTGTTAAGCAATTAAGAAGATGGATATCATAATCAAACCAATTGTTACCGAAAAAATGACTTCAGCTACAGATAAGCTGAATCGTTACGGCTTTGTAGTGGCTAAAGAAGCCAACAAGCTCATGATCAAGTCCGCCATTGAGAAGATGTACGGAGTGACAGTAGAGCGTGTAAATACCCAGAACTACATCGGGAAAGTGCGTATGCGTAACACCAAAGCAGGCATGCAAGTCGGAATCGCCAATAAAGCGAAGAAGGCAGTTGTCACTTTGAAAAAGGGAGAAACCATTGATTTTTACAGCAGCATTTAATTTATAAGTAAAATGGCTTTAAAGAAATACAGACCGTTAACACCGTCACAGCGATTCAAACTGGCTCCAACCTTCGAAGAGATTACAACCTCTAAGCCGGAGAAGAGCCTCGTAACCTCTACCAAGAGCACCGGGGGAAGAAATAACTCCGGGAAGATGACCATCCGTAATGTAGGCGGTGGACATAAGAAGCAATTCCGTATTGTGGATTTCAAACGCGATAAATTTGATATCCCTGCTACGGTTAAAACCATTGAGTACGATCCGAACCGTACCGCACGTATTGCCCTGCTCGTTTACGCAGATGGTGAAAAGCGTTACATAATCGCTCCAGGTGGACTGAAAGTGGGTCAGAAACTTATGTCTGGTAAGACAGCGACTCCTGATGTCGGGAATGCCCTTTATCTGAGCGAAGTTCCATTGGGTACTTTTATCCACAATATTGAACTCCGCCCGGGTCAGGGAGCTAAGATGGCACGTAGTGCTGGTGCTTATGCACAGCTTACTGCACGTGAAGGAAAATATGCTGTATTGCGCATGCCTTCAGGCGAATTGAGAATGATTCTGGTGCAGTGTCTTGCAGTTATCGGTTCTGTTTCCAACTCCGAGCATAACCTCGAGAGCCACGGTAAAGCAGGTCGACGCCGTTGGCTCGGACGCAAACCTCGTGTAAGAGGTGTTGCAATGAACCCAGTCGATCACCCAATGGGTGGTGGTGAAGGAAGAGCTTCCGGAGGTCACCCTCGCTCAAGAAAAGGTATACCGGCTAAAGGATACAAAACTCGTTACCCGAAGAAGGCTTCTAACAAGCATATCATCGAAAGAAGAAAAAAATAAATTTCAGTTAAATTAAATACGGTTTAATGGTGACGCCACCGGCGACATTCACAACCAGAAAAAACAAAAAATGGCACGTTCGATTAAAAAAGGTCCTTTCCTCGATTACAAGTTGGAAAAGAAAGTTCACAAGATGATTGAGACCGGCAAGAAATCTGCTCTCAAAACCTGGGCGAGAAGATCAACCATCACCCCGGATTATGTAGGCCATACTTTTGCTGTGCATAACGGAAAAAGTTTTATCCCGGTTTATGTAACTGAAAACATGGTAGGCCACAAATTAGGAGAATTTGCTCCAACCCGTACCTTCAGAGGACATAGCGGAAACAAGAAAGATAACGCATAAGCAAAAGAATTAAGATAACCTGAATAAGCAATGGCCAATAGAAAGCATATAGCTGCCGAAGAAAGGAAAGAAGAGAAAAAATCGCAATTCCTTGCGAAATTGAACAACTGTCCTACTTCACCCCGTAAGATGAGGCTTGTAGCCGATCTTATCCGTGGGAAAGATGTTTACAAAGCACTCAGTATCCTGAAGTTTACTCCGAAGGAAGCAGCTGGAAGACTCGAAAAACTGCTCGCATCTGCGATCATGAATTACGAGAAAAAATCAGGAAACCGTCCTGACGAAGGACACCTGGTTGTTCAGGAAATTTTTGTGGATAGTGGCTTTCAAATGAAACGTATCCGGACTGCCCCTCAGGGCCGTGCATACCGGGTTCGTAAACGCTCAAACCATGTAACACTGGTTGTTGGAGAGAAAAAAGAAAGCACCAAAAGGACCAAAGAAACTAAAGAAGTTAAAGCAGAAACTAAATAAATTTTCAGCACTAATTAAATGGGACAAAAAGCGAATCCGATAGGTAACAGGCTTGGAATCATCAAAGGATGGGATTCTAATTGGTATGGTGGCAAACATTATGCCGATAAACTTCTGGAAGATGAGACAATCAGGAATTATCTGAGAGCCCGTCTTGTAAAAGCCAGTATCTCTAAGATCGTTATCGAACGTACAATGAAACTTGTAACCGTAACCGTTCACACGGCTCGTCCGGGAATCATTATCGGAAAAGGCGGTAAAGAAGTTGATAAGTTGAAAGAAGAACTTAAGAAACTGACAAAAAAAGAAGTTCAGATCAATATTTTTGAGATCAAACGTCCTGAGCTGGATGCACGTCTTGTCGCTGAGAGCATTGCACGTCAGTTGGAAGGCAGGATCTCTTTCCGTAGAGCAATTAAAATGGCTATCGCTTCAACCATGAGAATGGGTGCAGAAGGTATCAAGGTTAAAACTTCGGGTCGTTTGGGTGGAGCTGAAATTGCACGTGTGGAAGGTTATAAAGAAGGAAGAACACCCTTGCATACACTCCGTGCCGATATCGATTACGCAATCGCTGAAGCTCACACGACCTATGGACGTATCGGAGTAAAGGTTTGGATCTGCAAAGGAGAAGTTTTCGGAAAAAGAGACCTGAGCCCAAATTTCCAGAGTACTGCTGAGAAGAAAGCTGGAAGCGGAACCGGAGGAGGAGAGAGACAAGAACGTAGACCAGGTGGAGGTCACCCGGGCGGAGGAAGAGGTGGTGATTCAAGAGCTCCACGCAGAAAGAAAGACGGACCAGCAGCTTAATTTAAGACTTAAATACTCAATTTCAATACAATAGAATATGTTACAGCCAAAAAGAACGAAGCACAGGAAGACCCATAAAATGAAAATGAAGGGCAACGTGAAAAGAAGTAGCGAGCTTTCATTTGGGACTTTCGGTATTAAAGCCATGGAAGGTTGCTGGATGACTGCCAAGCAGATTGAAGCTGCACGTGTGGCTGTTACCCGTTACCTGAAGCGTGAAGGTCAGGTATGGATCAACATATTTCCTGATAAACCGATCACCCGTAAGCCTGCAGAGGTACGTATGGGTAAAGGTAAAGGAGCTCCCGAATATTGGGTGGCAGTAGTAAAACCAGGCCGTATCATTTTCGAGGCTGATGGTGTTTCTCTGGAGACAGCAAAAGAGGCTCTACGCCTTGCTGCTCAGAAACTCCCGATCCCTTGCAAGTTTGTTACCAGAAAAGATTATTCACCAGAATCAGCAGCTTAATTTAAAGCTACAGAACCAATGAAAAAGACAGAAATTGCCCAGCTTGCTCCAGACGGAATCCGCGAAAAAATTGCGGAAGAGTCAGCATCTCTTTATAAGCTTAAACTGAATCACGCCGTTTCATCGGTTGAAAATCCGCTTAAGATCAGAACCACTCGCAGACTTATTGCGCGTTTGAAGACAGAACTGAAAAACAGAGAGATAACAGCAGCAAGCAAAAAATAATTGAATCAGAATTCCTGAAGAAAAATGATAATGGAAAGAAATCTCAGAAAAGAAAAAGTTGGTATCGTTACCAGCAACAAGATGGAAAAATCCATCGTTGTAAGCGTTGAACGCAGAGTGAAGCACGGTAAATACGGAAAGTTCGTAAAAAGGACCTCCACATTTATGGCTCACGACGAAAAAAATGATTGCAATATCGGTGATACCGTGCGTATTACTGAAACACGCCCTCTCAGCAAGAGCAAATGCTGGAGACTTGTGGAGGTTGTTGAGAGAGTGAAGTAAACGGAATTATGAATTCGCATGAATGTTTTTATACATTCCGCTGCTGAAAAAAAAATAGAAAATGATACAATCGGAATCAAGACTCACAGTAGCTGACAACAGCGGAGCAAAAGAAGTTCTTTGTATACGAGTATTGGGTGGTACCCGTAAGAAATATGCATCAATCGGCGACAAAATCGTAGTAACCGTAAAGCATGCTCTTCCTTCCGGAAACGTGAAAAAGGGAACAGTTTCCAAGGCTGTAATCGTCCGCGTGAAAAAAGAAATTCGTCGTCATGATGGTTCTTATATTCGCTTTGATGATAACGCCTGTGTCCTGTTGAATCCCCAGGATGAGCTTCGTGGAACACGGATATTCGGACCTGTTGCACGTGAACTGAGAGATAAGCAGTTTATGAAGATCGTATCACTTGCTCCGGAAGTGCTTTAATATTAACAGCTGAATAAAAAAAAGAGAAATGTCAAGCAAATTAAAAATTAAGAAAGGCGACCTCGTTAAAGTTATCAGTGGGGAATCCAAGGGTGACACGGGGAAGGTACTTTCCGTAAATAAGGTCAGTAACAGAGCGCTAGTAGAAGGTGTTAATAAAGTGAAAAAACATTCCAAACCCAATGCAAAACACCCTAACGGGGGGATCATTGAAATGGAAGCAAGCATCCATGTTTCGAATCTCATGTTGGTGGACGGAGCAGGTAAAGCAAGTCGTACTGGTAGAAAGCTGGACGAGAAGACAAATAAATTAGTTCGTTTTTTTAAAACAACCAAGGAGGTAGTTAAATAATGGCCACTGCAACGTATACCCCAAGAATGAAGAAAACCTACAAGGAATCGGTAATCCCGGCCTTGCAGAAGAAATTTAATTACAGCAGCCCCATGCAGGTTCCTAAATTGGAAAAAATCTGCCTGAACCAGGGTGTTGGAGACGCTGTGTCTGATAAAAAGCTCATCGAGTCTTCAGTAAAAGAAATGACCATGATCACGGGTCAGAAAGCTGTACCAACCTATTCCCGGAAGGACATCTCCAACTTCAAACTCCGTAAGGGGGTTGCAATTGGTGTGAGGGTTACCCTGCGTGGAGATAAAATGTACGAGTTTCTCGATCGCCTGGTTTCTTCTTCTCTTCCACGTATCCGTGATTTTCGCGGAATCAACGAAAAAGGTTTTGATGGAAAAGGAAACTACACACTTGGGATCACCGAGCAGATCATTTTCCCGGAAATCGACATCGATAAGGTGACAAAGATGATGGGTATGGATATTACCTTCGTTACTTCTGCAAAGAATGATGAAGAAGCACTTTCTCTGCTCAGTGAATTTGGATTACCTTTTAAGAATCAGAAGAAATAATATCAAGATAAGACATGGCAAAAGAATCAATGAAGGCCCGTGAGGTCAAGAGAGCAAGAATGGTAGCATTATACGCTGATAGACGTGCAGCTTTGAAAGCGGCAGGTGATTCAGTTGGCCTCCAGAAACTTCCTAAAAATTCCTCTAAGATTCGCATGCGTAACCGCTGCAAACTTTCAGGACGACCAAGAGGTTATATCCGCCAGTTTGGACTCTGCCGGAATCAGTTCCGCGAAATGGCACTGTTTGGTAAAATACCAGGTGTGACCAAAGCAAGCTGGTAATACGGTTTTAGACAAGTAATTATTAATAGCGTGTTTACTATAATTATCCTGCGCGCGGGATAACATATAAACTAAAAAAAATGACAGATACAATTGCTGATTACCTTACACGCGTAAGGAACGCCATCAGGGCAAACCACAGAATCGTTGAAGTTCCTTCTTCTAACCTGAAGAAAGAAATTACGAAAATCCTCTTCGATAAAGGCTATATTCTCAACTATAAATTTGAGACTACCAGCGTACAAGGAACAATCAAGATTGCACTTAAGTACCATCCTGTAACCAAGCAGCCTGCAATCAGGGGACTTGACAGGATTAGCCGTCCCGGACTTAGAAAATACACAGGATCAGAAAAGCTGCCCCGCGTATTGAACGGTCTGGGTATTGCCATTCTTTCCACCTCCAAAGGTATTATGACCGATAAGGAAGCCAAGAAAGAGAATGTTGGCGGAGAAGTATTATGCTTTGTTTACTAAAACCCAGGGAGGAAAAAACACATGTCACGAATAGGAAAATTACCGATTACTCTGCCTAAAGGAGTAGAAGTATCCGTCGCCAAGAGCACGGTTACTGTTAAAGGTGCAAAAGGAACCCTCACCCAGGCCATTGACTCTGCAATCAGTGTAGAAGTTAAGGATGGTACAGTTACTTTGGCCAGACCCACTGAACAAAAAAGACATAAAGCCCTTCACGGACTCTACCGCTCTCTCATCAATAACATGGTGAAAGGAGTATCAACAGGATACCGCACCGAGCAGGAACTTGTTGGTGTTGGTTACCGTGCCACTGTAAAAGGACAAATACTCGAGCTTACACTGGGCTATTCTCACAATATCCTGTTTGAACTTCCAAAAGAAATCAAACTGGCAACTACTGCAGAGAAAGGAAAGAACCCGACCATTATCATGGAGTGTGCGGACAAGCAACTCATCGGAATGGTAGCTGCCAAAATCAGATCAATGCGCAAGCCTGAGCCATACAAAGGAAAAGGTATCAAGTTTGTGGATGAACAATTAAGGAGAAAAGCTGGTAAATCTGCCGGCAAATAATTAAGAAGAACTCAAACGAATTAAATTTCAAATAAAATGATAGTTACAAAGGCAACAAGAAGGGCCAAAATTAAAAAACGTATCCGCGGTGTCGTTAGTGGCACAGCAGCTGCTCCACGGTTGTCGGTTTTCAGAAGCAATTCCGATATATATGCTCAGATCATCGACGACGTAGCAGGTAAAACACTCGTTTCCGCCTCTTCTAAAATAAAAGAGATCGCTACCCAGAAAGTGAATAAGGTGGAGCAAGCTAAGCTTGTAGGCAAAGCAGTAGCTGAAAAAGCAATTCAAGCCGGAATCAAAGCTGTTTGTTTTGACCGTAATGGTTACCTCTATCACGGCCGGGTGAAATCACTCGCAGACGGAGCACGAGAAGGTGGGCTTAAATTCTAAATATTCATACTAGTAGAAAAAAAAATGGCAAACGTAAACATCAAAAGAGTCAAGTCAAGCGATATTGAACTGAAAGACAAACTTGTCTCTATTCAACGAGTGACCAAAGTAACCAA
>PLYR01000126.1 GCA_003153435.1 Bacteroidota bacterium | reverse complement strand
TACCCCGAGCGACACGAAAGGGTAATCCGTTTAATCAGGAAGGAAGATTCAATTCCACATAGTGAATCAGGGAATGAATCACTTTAATATGTATTTCCTGAGCCCGGTCAGCAAATTGTGAATGCGGGGCTCTTATTTCAATATCACAAAGTCCTGCCATCTCGCCTCCATCTTTGCCGGTAAGGCCTATCACTTTTATTCCTTTCTCTTTGGCGGTATGTATGGCCCGGATCACATTTTTTGAGTTTCCGCTCGAAGAAATTGCCAGTAAAACATCACCGCTTTGACCCAATGCTTCAATAAAACGCGAAAAGACGAAATCATAACCATAATCATTCCCTACACAGGACATATGGGAAGGATCGGAAATNNCCATTGCCACAGGAAATAATCTTTTTCCCTTTCCGGATTGCCTCCACCAGGATATTACCTGCCGCCGAAATCTGCTTCAGGTTTTTATCATCGGATATAAATTGGGCAAGGACTGACTGGGCTTCCAGGAAATTTTGCTTGATCGCTTGTTCGGACATGGCTGAGAGTTCTTCCCAAATGTACAAAACATCCCTTAAGTTCAACCCGTTCTGCTGCCCAAGCATTTCCTTATTTGCCTGGTTCGTTCTTCGCTATAATCTCAGCTTGAATCCTCTCCAGCTCTTCTTTCGGATACCAGGTTCCGTTGAGCACCACCCCTTTGATCTTATCCAGGCTCTCTATACTAAGGAGGGGATTTTCTTCCAATATTAAAAGATCTGCCCGTTTGCCCTTACTCACCGTTCCCCAGACTGAACTTTGTCCAAAAAAAGAGGCTGCATTTACTGTTGCGGCCCTAAGGGTCTGATAAGGAGTAATGCCTGCATCATTGAAATTCCGGCATTCATCAAGCATACTGAATCCAGGCACGATAAACTTTCCTTCACCAGCACTTACCATCAGAGGTACACCCTCCTCATCCATCATTTTAAGGATTTTCATCCCTACCATGAGCTCCCTTCCCCTCTCATTCTTCTTCCTGAGGTATAAAGGCTTGTTTTTCCCAGCTCCCTCGGCATATTCTTTCTGATAAGAACCGATCCATGCACTGACTACCTGATGAGGCAACATGTTCATTCCTGGTTTTACTTTCAGCTGAGATGGCCAGAGCTGTTCCCAGTTTATATAGTACCATTGAAAATCCGGACAGACATNNGGTCATATTCTTCCAGAAAGGGCTCGAGATGTTCTAAGGATGCTTGCTTGTTACTTACTGCAGCACTTATTCCTCCGGCAGGCACATTACCTGCAATCTTCATTTTGATTTGTGCTGCAAAAGCCATCAGGGAATCATAAAGAGGAGCCGGAAGCGGGTATTCGAATTTTACAAAATCATACTTATCCTTTCTGTATTGTTCCAGTAACGCACAACCTTGCTTATAATTAAGCTCTGAGGGTAATGCCGGGGAAGCGAGAAAAAGATGTGGCCCCGGAAGCAGGTGCAAGTCTATGCTATCTCTCCATGCGAGTTGAGAAGGTGCTCCGTGCATACTGCGAAGGGTCGTCACCCCCCGAATGATGTTCATCTTCCAATAATCATCCCGGCTGACTTCGTCTGATGCTCCTGCCGGCAAGCTTGCCTGCATATCCGCCAGACCAGGCATCATAAACATTCCTTTTAAATTTACTACTGTTGCTTCCCCAGGAATTTTCACACTATTTACATTCCCGATCTCCAGTATTTTTCCATCACTGATCAGAACAGTCTGATTTTCGATAATGCGGTCCCGATCCATCGGGATTACCTGTACACCCACAAAAGCACTGACTTTACCAGGGGGCTGAGCAATTGCTCCCACGCATGCGACTATGCAGAGCGAATAGATCAGCGCTGTTTTCTTTTTAAAACGATTCATAGTTTACGGCTTTATGATTCAATACCTAATCCATCTATGTTCCGGCGGGAAATGGAACGCGATAAAAGTAGGACAGGAATGAAAAGGAAGCTATACGTATAAAGACGTATTTTGGAAGGAATCGGAGCTAAGTATAAGTACTTGGCCTTTGTTAAGGTTCCGGAACGAAGTCGAAGTACGGTTCCTGAGCGTAGTCGAAGGATTATTTCTTATTGCACTCTTCCAGCAACATCTTTGCTCTTTCCCTTCCCCAATTCGGAGCAATGGTGCTTGCCGGTTTAAATGCTTCGTATTTCTTCACTGCTTTTGCAATAGTAGGTTGCGCTTTATCCTTACCTCCGCCGAACTGAGGTGGCGTATAAAACTTACCCTGGCCTTGGAGAAGGTAAGGCCTTGGATTAGTTGAATCCAGCTGCATAGCTTTGGCACTATACTCTCCGGATTTGCCGCCAAACTTTGCTCCTCTCAACATGGGATTGACACTGATGCGTGAAGAACAAATCAATGCATGTAGGGCACAGAGTTCCGAGTTATTCGGATTCAGGGAGTCTCCCCTGGCCGCGTACCGGTCGGCAATATCGCAATACTCATCAATCTTATCTCCGGCCGACATGGTTGCCATAAATGTATTGCAGAGGGCTACATAATAAGGGGGGAGCCATTCTTTTTTCTCCGCACTGCAAATTCTCTCAAAGGCATTGGCTACCTGTTGGTATGAAGCAATGCTTTGACATGTATCCATCATTTTTAGGTTCTTCTCCATGGAAGAAACATATTTTTTGTTCTGAGCGGTTCCAAGCATTGGAAGGAACACGATGAGCATAAAGGCTGAAAGTCTGTACATCACTTTATTTTTATTTATCATTAATTATTATTCAGGACATCCTGGGTCCGGTCTATACCAAAGCTCATAAAGATTCCGATGAAGAACATCCTGGCTGCCGTTGCGGTAACAGCCACTCGTCTCTGACCATCCGTTGAATACTGATAGCCATAAATATTATTTGTGCCCAATACATTATCAACCCCAATTACGAACACAGAAAATGCGTTCCCGAATTTACGGACATAACTTGCTGTAAAACCAACTTTGTTGTAATCCGGAGTTCGGTCGCCCAGAAAGACCGGATTGTTTGGATTATAATAGGGCCTTCCTGTTGCATAGGTATAGGTTGCACTCAGGTTGACCAAGATCGAAGGAAAGAATTTTTTTACAACCAGGGAGGCGGTATGAGGTGTGGCATAAACTGGTTCTGCCAATACCGGATAATTGATGTATTGACGTTTTGTATCGAGGTAAGAATAAGAAATCCAGTAATCCCAGTTCTTGAATGTTTTTTTATCCCTCCAGAATACATCTATCCCCTGTGCATAACCCTGTCCATTGTTGTGCAAAGAGTCGGCAGGGAACATGGGGGAGACAGGAAGTGTAGTCACGAGATTTTGGTACTGCTTATAATAGGCTTCTACACGGAACGTTCTCTTTTCTTCCACAATCTGATAATTGAGGATATAGTGCGTTGCCCGTTCGTAGTTCAAGGTAGTCTTCTCGAAAAGATAACGAGTTTCCGGTCTTTCATAAAATTCACCATAAGCAACGGAGACCTGGCTGTTCTTTCCCGTCTTGAATGCAACAGAGGTACGGGGTGCAATATTTGATTTTTGCTGCAAGGAACTATATTCGTAACGCCCTCCGATCCGTGCAACAATCTTAGAGGTCAGAAAGATATCTGCCTCTGCAATTCCGGCTGAATAATTATCCTCTATTCTGAGCTTGGTGTGGGCATAGGAAACAAAGCCAGGCACATTCGTGATGTCGAAATTACTCATGTCAAGATTATTCTGAAATTCTCCTCCAAAACGGATCAGGGAAAGGCTTCCGAGTCCATGGGTGACCAAAATTTTACCCTGGGAAAGCTGGTTGGTGTTAACGATGTGATAATTATTCGGGGTAATATCATCCTGATTATAACTATAGGAGGCTCCGATGTAATATTTCCAGTTCCCGGCCAGGTTATCTCTGTAGGTAAGATTGGTATAGTAGTCCCTGTTCTTCAACACGAAATTGCTCTGAGAGCCATTGGTGCTGTCTATATCTGGTCGGGATATTCCAAGCTGGCTGTAATTGGTATAACCATAAAACTTAAGCATTCCTGTTTCAGATGTTTTCTTGCGGAAGTTGAGCGAGCCCCCTTCAAAAACCGGGGTCAAATTCCATTTCACATCCTGTGGAACCAGGTTGTAATAAGGGCCGAGGTTAGTGTAATTAAAGTCACCTCCGATAGACATGGTACTATCTTTAAATAACTTATTGATTCCCGCTCCTACTCCAACCGAACTCACCGCTGCCGTGGCTGATGACTTATCGGGCAGGTCCTGAGTCTCGAGTACTAAAGCCGATGACATGGCTTGTCCATATTGTGCAGAATAACCACCTGTGCTGAATACTGTTCCTTTAAAGAGGAAAGGAGAAAAACGGCCCCTGGCCGCAACATCCGGCACTCCGCTGAAATAGGGCTTGGCTACGACCATCCCATCAATAATGGTCTTGGTTTCATTTCCGGTTCCTCCCCTTACAAAGAGTCCTTCCGATTCGCCTACCTGTTGTGTTCCGGGCAATGTTTTAAGCGCCCCGTAAATATCTCCCTGTGCTCCAGCAGTAGTAACGATATCGAGTGGCTTGAGAATGGTTACCTTCTTTTCGTCACTTGCTTCCATGGTTCCGGCAGAAATCACAACCGTATTGAGCTGACTGGCTCCTTCACTGAGTGTGATATTCAAATTGATCTCCTTTCCATTCAGCACCACTGCCTTTTCCACTTTTTCGAAACTGATCATACTGATCACAACCACCGCTTTTCCGCTATCGGAAGCAGAGAACGAAAAGGTTCCATCAGCCCCCGTGGAAGTCCCGTCATAACTATCTCTAACATATACGTTCGCTCCTGCAATCGGGTGATTGGAATTATCCAACACCTTTCCACTGATTTTAGTTTGGGCCATCAGGCTAGAAATGCCCGTAAGGAATGCTATAAATACTATAACAACTTTATTCATCGGTACTTGTATACAAATTTCTTGCAAATGTATGGTAGTTTTATCAACTAAATGGCAATTCGAAGGCTAAAAATGGATGCTTCAGCTGAAATATGGGCTGTTCCCTTGAAGCGAATCTCTGCTTTAATTATAATTATCTTTGAGGAAAGAATTCATCAACCATGAAAAGCCAATACCTCGCGCTTTTATGCAGTCTGGTTCTTTTTTCCGCCAATCCATCTTTCGCTCAGCTTGGAAAGGAAAGCTGGCACTGGCAATTCGGATTCCACAATGCTTTAGATTTCAGCTCGGGTACTCCAATTGCTTCTTCCAGCTCTATCAATAGCGTGGAAGGTTCTGCTTCCATAAGCGATGTCAATACCGGAGCATTACTTTTTTATACAGAAGGAACTACAGTTTGGGATAAGAATAACAATCCGATGCTCAATGGAAATGGGCTCATGGGTGCAGCAGGGCATTCCACCCAATCGGCTTTAATCCTTCAAAAACCGGGTAGTATTACTCTGTACTATATAATCACCAGTGACACCGGATCCAATGCCGGAAATTTGGGTATTCACTATTCAATTGTCGACATGACTCTGAATGGAGGGCTTGGGGCCGTGACAGTCAAGAACAATGTTCTTCTTCCATCTAATTCTACCGAAAAGCTGACTTCAGTAAGGCATTGCAACGGAACTGATTTCTGGATCATTGCCCGTCCAAACAACAGCAATGCATTTAATGCTTACCTCCTGAGTGCGGCAGGATTAAATACCACTCCTGTTGTTTCCAATGCAGGAACTGTTCAGACCGGGCCACAGAATGCAACAGTAGGTTATCTCCGTCCTTCCCCCAATGGAAGAAAGCTGGCCTATGCTCTTGAATATCTCAGCATTTTTGAGATGGTTGATTTTGATAACTCAACCGGCATGGTCAGCAACCCGCTTTCTGTTACCTATCCCGGAACCATCGGTTTCAGCGGAACACACCTGCCTTATGGTATTGCTTTTTCTCCCGATAATTCAAAAGTCTATGTAAGCGATTTTAAAGGACCTATTTATCAGTATGATCTGAGCAGTAATATCCCGTCATTAATTGTTTCTTCTCAGACCATCATCAATACAGGGTTGTACGGATTGGGTGCCATCCAGCTGGGCCCTGATGGGAAAATATATCTTACTATTTACGCCAAAAAGTATCTATCAGTCATCAATAATCCTAACAATCTGATTTGTAATTTTCAAGCTGTCGGCGTAAATCTGGCGGTGGGTGACAGTGGCGCCTTCGGTTTACCAAACTTTACAGACATAAGCCCGGTTGCACCGCTTTACAATTCTTATCCCAGTTATCTCTGTCAGATTCCAACCGATACCCTGGATGCAGGTCCTGGGGATACAAATTATCTCTGGTCTAATTCAGATACTACCCAAACTATTTCTATTCATACTTTCGGCACCTATAGTGTAAATATTACCACAGCGAAAAACTGCAGGATCATCGATTCTTTTTTTGTAATTAAAAAAAACCCTCCTGTGATTTCCGTGCTTCATGACACCCTTGCCTGCAGCAATAATCCGGTTTCTGTTCGGTGTAATGCAACCTATGCAGGCGCCCTTGCATATCACTGGAGCGACGGAACTGATTCAGCAATTCATACGCTTTCCACCCCTGGAACTTATTATGTCAATTATATCTTATCGGGGAATTGTGCTGCGACAGACAGCTTAACCTTTCACATCGATAGCATTCCCTCTGTTCATCTTGGCAGAGATACCAGTTTATGCCAGAGTGATTTCACCATTCCCTCTAATACCGTTTATAATTGTGTCTGGAGCACAGGGGAAACAAGCAAGCAGATTACAGTTAGCAGTAGCGGTATTTACTGGTTAAGGGTAAGTAATTCGGGAGGCTGTAAAAATTCTGATTCGATCCAGGTTACACTTTATGGATCTACACCTCCGGTAATCCCGAATGTGGTGACCCCTAACCATGATGGGATTAATGATCAGGTGGATTTCGGAAAATTCGAGTTTAGTTATCTGAAGCTCTCCATTTTTAACCGCTGGGGAATGGAAGTTTTTTCAAGCACCGACCCGAACTGTATCTGGAAGCCGGAAGAAGATGCGATTACTTATAGAGAGGGAACCTATTTCTGGATCCTCGATTACAGAGATTGTAACGGCATTTCGGGCATAAAAACCCTCAAAGGTTTTCTTACACTTCTCCGATGAATTTTTGAAGCCCTCCCCTGAAGAGCATAAGTAACTAAATCACTGTAAACCTTACATAGAAGGTAAATTACGGTTCAAAATCGATTTTATTTCGCTCTGTGTAATTACCTTTAGCTATACAAAATCCATTTCCAGAAAGGAAGGAATTGAATCTTAAGAGGAGTTGTATTCGTATTAAAACGGAGGTAATATGTTAAAAAACATCTTTTATCGGTTGATGACCAAGCTGTTTGACTGGGTTGATTCTTACACAAGCAGTTCCCGTAAAGTAGATTGATTTACTTCCCGATAATCTTGTATTCTGTCCTTCGGTTTTCCTGACGGTGTTCCGGACTATCGTTTTTTACAACGGGCATGGTATCGCCGAATCCTTTAGAACTCAGTCTCTCCTTCTCTATTCCCCCTGAAACAAGATATTCAAGAACTGCTTTGGCCCGATTTTGGGAAAGTAGGAGATTCTTCTTTTTATCACCTATATCATCGGTATGTCCCCTTAACTGAATCTTTAGAAGCTTATTCGTTTTAAGGAAGGAAACAAGTTTATCCAGTTCGGCCTTTGATTCCGGTCGAAGTTCAAATTTATCGGTATCAAAAAAAACATTTTTCAAAGGCTCCACTTTCCCGGTGTCAATAGGCTGCAACGGAACATCCATGATGTAGGGCTTCGATTTATCCGTGGCAGAATTCAAGGAGAAATTACCTGAATAAAAAAGGTAACCAGGTTTAGACACGTTTAACGCGTAATTCATATTGGAGGTTAGTGTGAGAAAGAATTCCCCGGTACCTCTTTCAGAGAGGGAAGTGTAGATCGATTTTTGAGCACCGAGATCAATCAGTTCAAAACTGGCCTCCAAAGGTTTTTTGGTCACTGCATCGTATACTTTTCCTTTAAAATAAGTAATCTTCTCAGCCTGAGTATTTGGAGGAAGTTCAAAGCTGTAAAAATCGAGTCCCCCATAACCGCCTGGGCGCTCTGAAGCAAAATAGGCAATCTTTCCATTGGGGTCCGCTAGAATACTGTTCTCATCAGAGCACGTATTAATAGGATAACCCAGGTTTACAGGAGTGCCCCAATCTCCATCCGGCTGCCTTTTACTCACGAAAATATCCAACCCACCCAATCCGGGCAATGCATTCGAAGAAAAATACAGTGTCATATTATCCGGGTGAATAAATACCGATTCTACATTTCCTCCTGGTGCATTAATCTTATCATTTAGCCTTACTGGCACGGAAAATTCTCCATTCGCATTCAATGTAGATACATAAATAGCTTTATCATGAATACTATGATCTTTGGATTTAAGACCCCGGATAAAATAAAGCGATTTCCCATCAGACGAAAACGAAGGTTGACTTTCCCAATTCCCAGTATTCACAGGAGCACCCACATTTTCAGGTTTAGACCAATGTCCTCCGGAGAGAAAAGAATAAAACAAATCACAACTTCCATAACCCCGGCGCGTAGGGCCGTAATCACCTTCCGCTCCTTCAGAACAGGCAGCAAAAAACATGATCTTTCCATTTGCTGAAAGCGCCGGCGCGCCTTCGTTGAGAGGAGTATTGATTTCGTTAAAGGGTTGTGCCAGCTTCCAGGTACCACTATCCGAGAGGTCGCTGTAAAATAAGTCTTCCTGAGAATGTACATTATCTGTACGGTAGTTTCGCGTGAACATAAATCGTTTGCCATCTACTGTGATCGCGCCGAAATATTCATGTGCCTTGGTATTGATACCCGGCCCCAAGTTAACGGGCTTGAATTCAACCGGATGTTTCATAGCTTCGATAGAGAAGTTACAGTTTATCAGGTTTTTTCTGGCCAGTAGTTCCATATCGGGGTCCACATAAGGGGCTGATAGATATTTTTCGAGATGAGCCTTAGCATCGTCATATTTCCCTATTCCCAGTTCCAAGGTTCCACAGCGATAAAATGTTTCCCAATGCGGACGGGGATTATGTTCAAAAACTTTGTGATATTGTTCTATAGATTTATCAATCTGATGAGCATCCATAAAGATATCCGCCCGCAGCTCATAGACTTCCGAGAAATTAGGATCTTTTTTTTCTGCTTTGTCCAATTCTTCGAGGGCTCCCTTATTATCTCCGGCGCGAAAGGATTTCAAAGCATTTTCAAAATGCTTAACTGCCTTCTCATCCATGGAGGTGTATTTTCCTGGAGGCACCCCTTGTGCGAAAGCTGTAAGGAGGTATAAGCTGGCTAAAAAGGTAAGAAGGAAAGGCTTCATATAAGGTTTATTGCAAGATTCATTCCGAAATCCAATGAGGAACTACGGAATATGCATGTATTTATGCGTTTGTAATGATATATTCCATTCAGGATGGTTCATGACATAATCTACTATGACTGGCATCATCACATTAGACTTACTCCATTCAGGTTGAAGAAAAAGCTTACACCCCGGTCTTACTAGTTTGGAATATTTCTCTCCCCATCTAAAATCATCTGCATTGAACACAATCACTTTCAACTCATCGGCTTTTGCAAGACTTTCCGGTAAAGGCTCTCCTGTTTTCTTGGGAGAAAGACAGACCCAGTCCCACGTGCCTGAAATCGGATAAGCACCGGAAGTCTCCAGGAAGGTTTTGATATTTCTTTTTTTTAGTTCGCCGGTCAGGTATTCGAGAGGGTACATCGCCGGCTCCCCACCAGTAACCACNNATCCGGATAAAATAGGCAGCCTTGCCTGAATGGTAACCTTCACCCTGTATAGTATAAAATTCTTCCATTAGGGGAAGTTTGGTTCCATTACCAGTCAGGAGTGTATTGGGTTCGTTCTTCTCTTTCACGTTCATGCTTTGTTCAGTTCATTCCATGTTATCCAGGCCATCAGTCCCATTCCGGTTTCCAAAGCGCTTTCATCAATATCGAAGGTTGCAGTATGCACTCCGGCTGTTATCCCTTTCGATTTATTGCCTGTACCCAATCGGTAAAAACAAGCGGGCACATGGTGGGAATAGAAGGCGAAATCCTCCGCTGTCATTCTTAATGGCAGCTCTTCTACATTTTCTATGCCCAGATATTGCCTGGCAGCAATGATGGCTCTTTCAGTAATCTTCTCTTCATTCACCAGGAAAGGGTATCCCTTCTCAACCCGATATTCACATTTACCTCCCATTGCTTTTGCGATCTCTTCTGCCCTCTTCACCATATTCAGATGGGCCTGCGCCCTCCATTTTTCATCCATGGTACGGAAGGTTCCCTCTATCTTCACTTCTCCTGGAATAACATTCGTGGCCCCTTCGGCAATAAACTTGCCAAATGCAAGGACTGTGGGTGAAGGTACAGTAGTATTGAATTCCTTAGTTAACTGAAGAATTATTTCAGATGCAATCAAAATCGGGTTGATATAATCAGCTGGCATAGCAGCGTGTCCGCCTTTGCCGGTAACCGTAATATAAAGTTCATCGGTTGAAGCCATATACATGCCTTTGCGAAATCCGACTTTTCCTGCTTCCATAGATGGAAACACATGTTGCGCTAAAATTCCGGTGGGTTTGGGATTCTCCAGAACACCTGCCTTGATCATGAGGGAAGCACCACCTGGAAGTTTCTCTTCTCCGGGCTGAAAAATAAGTCTCACGGTTCCTTCGAAACTATCTTTAAGCTCATGCAATATTCTGGCAGCTCCAAGCATAGAGGCTGTGTGTACGTCATGTCCGCAAGCATGCATGACCCCTGGATTGGACGAACAATATTCGGTTTTGTTTTTCTCTTGAATAGGCAGTGCATCCAAATCTGTACGAAGGGCAATGGTATGTTTGGAAGGGTTCTTGCCTTGAATTTCAGCTACTATACCCGTTTTAACGATCCCATCTTTATGGCTTACCCCAAATTTATCGAGGATGGTGCTAACATAAGCTGAGGTTTTAAATTCTTCGAAGGAAAGTTCAGGATGTTTATGCAGATATCTTCGTATAGAAATGATATCCGGGAGAAGCTCTGCAGCACGTTGTTGAATTGAAGCGAGTATTTTATCCACTTTATTTTCCAAAAAACATTTTTATCCCGATCGCAATCATTATAGAAGCAAATATTTTTTTCATGATTGTCTGATCTAAGGAAAGGCTGATTTTAGACCCGATAAATCCACCGAGCACGAATGTGACCGCAATCAATACCGTTGCCTGAATATTTACATATCCTCCCTTGTAATAGTTCATCACCGCTAGTATACCTGCAGGTAACAATAAAACAGCAAGGGATGTGCCCTGGGCCATGTGTTGGGAGTAAGCAAGAAAATAAATGAGACATGGAACGATGATAATCCCCCCACCTACACCAATCATACCACTAAGCGTACCGGAAATTAATCCTACGAGAAGGAGAATGAGAATAACTGAAATATCCATAGTTTGCTTTTTCATGAGGAAATTCGAATATTAAAAATCCTGAGTCAGGCTGAGATAAGTAATCCGGGGAAGGATGACTCCATCTTCGACCCCATGTGCAAAGTCAAGACGTACGAAATAGCCAAAGATTCGAGTCCTGAAACCAATCCCATACCCCCCCACAATTGGGTTGACATGATTCTTAATCGTTACCGTGACCGGCTGTCCTGCATTCCCTCCTACGATTGTTGTATTGAGGGAATTCTCTTCCGAATAGGGAGAACTTCCGTTCCATGCTGTTCCTAGATCGCCGAATCCGATGATCTGAAAATTATTGATGAAGTCGGAACGGATCGGGCGACTGATCAGGTATTTAAATATTGGCCAGCGCAGTTCGCTATTCAAGAGAACGAAGGAATTTCCATTCCGTATATTCTGATAGAATCCGCGCATCGGTGTTGCTATGGTCTGAAACCCGTAATTCTGGCTCTGATCGATTCTGACGGACTGGTCGAATTTAGGATTGAACCAGTTGTCGACCCCTCCCATATAATACATAAGCTTTTCCGATCCGAAGGAAGTACTGCCCGACAAACGAGAGGCCCAGATCAGATCTCTATGGATTTTTTGATAATATCTGAAATCTGCTCCTATAACGGTCATGTCTGTTGCTTTCGCATCAACCTGCTTGTAATACTCATAAAACACTTTGTAGCGCAATCCGTTGTATAAGTTCAACCCGCGCTTGATGGTATTATCGAATACATATTCAAGCCTGCCGATTGCCCAGTTCTGATATTCCTGAGGTCGTTGCAGGTTAATATCGTCAGTTGCGAGATAGACCGTTTGATCATTCCGATAAGTAAGGCTTCCTTCCATACGTCCTACCTCACTGAAAGGCCAGCGAAGTTTGTAGATCGCTTCATTTGTATGGAGTTTGATCAACGCCCCGCTTCCGTCGGTAAGGTTATTGAGTGATTCACGGTGCAGAATAAGCTGCTTATCAAGACGCGTGGTACGGTCATCATAACTCAACATATATTCATTGCTACTCAGGTCAGCTGCAAGCCTGAAACCTGCCACAATTTTATGATCTTCCAGGAGATCGGTCATGCCAATTTTAATCAGAGCATTAAAACCGGGGTTTGTGTAGATAGGGCTTCCTCCTCCTGTAAATTTCTGATAGCCCTGATTAAGGAAACTATTATCAAGCTGGGTGACTACATACTCGGTGGAGTACTGGGTTCTATAATTTCGCTGCAAGGGAAGAATAAAATCGTCTTTGAGGGCATGTGCTGAGTCTTTACGGGTGATGAAAACACTAGAATCCTTCTCTGCTTTGACAGCTGGTCCAACCGGAGTATCCTTCTTTTTATCTTTATTGAAATTGTAGTTATTGATATTTACCGTGGACGTGTCGTTAGCTGTGGAGTAATCTGTAACATGAACAGTTACCTTCTCCATACTTGAAGGGGCTTTGGTATTTGAAACGGTGGTATTTTTCTTAGCCACTGAATCGGCATTGATGGCAACCTTAGGTTTGCGAAGGCTTTCATTCCGGAAAGGAGTGTTCTTCAATTTAGGAGCCAATGATGGAAACGACTGTTCATCAATTGCTCTGACATACATGTGATACTTTCCGTTCGAGAAAATGACTTCGGCAAATTTATTCGATTGAAGGCTAATGTCCTGTTCGATAATACCCCGGTAATAATTCGTGACCGGAGTTGAATTCACAAAATATCCATAATGAGCAGCTGTATCCACGAAGGTAATTGCGCTGTCAAATCTTCCTACATACCGGTTCATGATTCCATTTGCATCACTGAGGTAGGTAAACTTGTCGCCTTGATACTCAGATGGAAGTACTTCGTTGGTCAAGGGTGTATTGGTTACCCGACGAAGTATATTGGAACGGGTCTTGTAATTATAAATAAAGAGATCGCTGAAATGGCTTAGTTTGGTATTGGGGTCTTCGACATTTCCTCGTATCGTATCATTTACACGGTTTGATGAAAAGATAATCTTAGTATTGTTATTAATGAAGCGTGGATTCAGATCATCATAGATGTCTTTGGTAATTTGCTCAGAATTATTTCCTGCAGGAGTGTAGATAAAAATATCGCTCTGGCCTTTTTGCATTGCAGAAAAAACCATTTTCTTCCCGTCACTGCTGTAGGACATATCCAGAATTTTATCGTAATTGTCCATTGGACGACTCTCTTTTTCACCAGTTTCCAGAGTGTAGAAAGTCAGGAAGTTCTTTCCATTTACTTCATGAACATAGGCAAAAAGTTTCCCGGAAGGATGCCATGCCACCACAGGATAGGTGTAATCATTGATCCGATCCATTTTGTGACCGTACTTGAATATTTTCTTCTTTTTGTTTTTAGCAATATCATAAAGCCAGAATTTGACTTTACCCATTTCGTTTGTTACATAGGTCACATAATTTCCATCAGGACTTAACTTCAACTGACTATAAACACGGGAAGCTTTCACCCTTTTAGGCTTTAAAAGCTCCGGATCTTTAGGGTGGACAGCCGAAGTATCTGAATAGTGGTACCGATCAGAGTAGTAACTCAGCCAATCGTTTGTCAGATTCTTGGTGCTTACCCCGAGAACAAACAAGAATGAACTTTCCACATTCCGACTCACCTTTGTCATGTACAGAATATTTGAAACGACTCCATCACCGTAGGTCTCAACAATGTAATTCCAGAGACTCTGTCCGGCATAGGCTGCATCGTTTCCAGTCAGTCTGTTGAAAGTTTGATATTTTCCTGAAAGAATTCCATCTTTAACCTTATTATCAATATCTGTGTCCCATTTTCTGCTGGTGTATCCAATGATTCCTTTCGTATACCACTCTGGGAGGTTGAGGAGGGTAGAATTCTTAAGCATATCTTTTAAGTCGCCTCCGTACATCATATCGTTCAGAAGAACTTCCGTAATTCCGGCTCTGATTTGCTCATCCAACTTCTTATGATCTCCATCAAAATAGATAAACACTTTACGACCTACGATGTGGGTTACTCCTCCTACATTACTTTGTGCTTCCCCTTCGAGTCCTATATTGCTCTGTCGGTATTCCTCATATTTGTTGTAAACCACAAATTGAATACGTTCCTCTGTAGTATGATCGAGGAATTTTTCAATTTCCTCCAGATATCTTTTTGCTGCATGTGCGGTATAAACGGCAATTTCCTTTCCTCCAACATTGAAGTACGTTTCGAATTTATCGAACTTGTAAACCGACCAGATAAAATCTTTGTATTGAACGCGGTTCTTGCCGAAGTCCTGTTGAGATCCAGTATAAAACTGTGCATTTGCTCCTATGGAAAAAAGGAGCATCAAGATGAGAGCTATTGAAAAGTATAATTCTTTTCCCCGGGAGAGATTCATAAATTTCCTGTACTTAGCTAATGAGGCCCAATTACCTCTCTAAAGCATGTATTAAAAGCTAGCTAATTTACGACTCTTTAATCAAATACCCCATTTTTAAGTCTAAACTCTGGTTTGAAACTGATTAAAATCGAATATACCGGTCATAATTGGTATTTTTACCCTCAAATTCTACCAAATGTTAACTGTTCACAGCTTTTCATTCAACCCTTTTCAGGAAAACACCTATATCGTCTGGGATGAAACAAAATCATGTGTAATCATCGATCCTGGATGTTACGATGAGGCCGAACGGGTTGAACTTTCAAATTTTATCGCAAATAAGAAGCTTAAGCCTCAGCATCTGCTGAACACACATTGCCACCTCGATCATGTTTTCGGGAATAAGTTCGTAGCTAATACGTATAAGCTAGGTTTGGAAATGAATGAAAAAGACCTAACGGTACTATATTCACTTGTTCAGGTTGGCCGTATGTACAATCTGCATGTAGAAGAATCCCCGGATCCAATAAACCTGCTGGAAGAAGGCCATCAGATTCTATTTGGGAACAGTGTGTTGGATATTGTATTTACACCTGGGCATTCCCCGGGCAGCATCTGTTTCATCAGTCATGCCGATAAATTTATAATCGGAGGGGATGTGCTCTTTCAGGAAAGCATCGGGCGGACTGATTTGCCAGGTGGGCACCATGAAACCTTACTGCGGAGCATACGAACCAAGCTGTTTACCCTGGGTGATGAATATAAGGTGTATTCGGGACATGGGAATCCAACTACTATCGGACATGAAAAAAGGTTCAATCCTTTTCTACAATAAAGGTTCAAGAAGTAAAGGCCCTTCTCGGGCTTGTTATGGTCTTAGCTGAACCCAGCTCTTTCAATGCCACTTTCAGACCGGAAACAAAAGCAAGAATATCTTCTTCGTCGTGTTGTCCCATAATTGCTATCTGCAACTGGTTTCTCTCTTTCAGGTAGCCACTATTAAAACTAGTTTCCACCCCCAGAATTTTAATTCTTTCTCCCAGTTGCACAGCATCAATTCCGGTTGGAGGGATGATGGTGATAATATGAGAAAGGATTCGAGATTTTTTATTTAGAACCTGCAGACCTTTAATCTCACATACTTTGCTGAGAAGGAGCTCCGATAATTTCTCAATCTGGCGGGTTCGGCCTTCTTTCAAAGAGTAATCAACGGCCTTGTCCAAGGCCATGATGAGGTTTGATGAAATGGTAAATGGAATGCCGTTGCAGCTGAAATAATAACCAAGGTCCAGGTACTTTGGAATACGTTCATCTGGCAGTAGTTCCTTTTGAGTGAACACAATTCCAATTCCTGCAAGTGAGCCCAACCCTTTTCCACTAGAGCAGGTAGCTATATACACATCTTTCAGATTCAGCGGAATATTACCGATTGTGCTCATAGCATCCACACAAATCTTTATCCCGTATTTTATGCCAAGAGCAGTCAGAGCAGTCATATCAGCAATGCAACCACTTGATGATTCGCAGTGTGTGAACATCAACCAGGAAACACCCGGCGCGTTTTTAATCTTAGCTTCTATCTCGGATATTTCATAGGGTTCTCCCCACTCTTTCTCAACCGTTTCAAAAGACAGTCCTTGTCTTTCAGCTTGACTGATAAGACGGTTCCCGAATTCGCCATTAGTTAGAATAAGTCCATGTTGGCCTCCAATCTTAATCCGGGCTATCATAGCCTCGTTAGCAAGTGTTCCTGAGCCGGTCATAAATACCACATGTTTGGCTCCTGTGGCTTTGCATAATTTAAGCTGGAGTTTTTTAAACACCGCAATAAATTCATCCGACCGGTGAGAGACCGGCAGCCGTCCGAAGATTTCCTGAACATCTTGTGGTATTGCGATCGGCCCTGTAGTCAGGTTAACTGGGCAGGAATTTGTCCCCATGCTGCTCAATAAATTTAATTACATCCAGATACATTGGTTGATATAACGCATCCCCGGAACCTATTAGTTTATAGAATCCTTTAAATCCGATCTTTTCATACAGTTTGATCTGACGGGTTGTGCCAGAAATGAGTACCAGATTATAATTCAATCCATATCCCCATTCCACGATCTTCTGAGCCAGCATAAAGAATGCTTTCCCACCCCGATTTGTTGATTTCACAGAGAGTAATCTTATTTCGAGTGCTTTGGAAAAGGGAGGCAGATAAGATTCCAGTTCGGGAATCTTCATATCCAGTGAGAAAGGACGTTGGTCATTGATAGCAACCATGCCAAATACTTCGTTCCTGTAAACAGCGATAATGTATTTATTTTTTTCGTGTTGCTTATCAACCAGAATTTTTTGTTCATTACTTTCATGTTGGGGTATTTCCTCCACGAAAGTTTCATAATTTAGTTTGTGAACCTGAGTGAGTTCATCCTCGGTCTCAGCAAACTTGATGGTAATCCGTTCTTTCATGTGAAATCAAAAACGCTATGCTGATATTAATATCTGCATAAATAGCTAATGTAGCAAAAAAAATATATTCAATGGACAAAATAAAGCCTGGAAAATATTTGCATTATAAAGGAAACCCTTATGAAGTTCTTGGAACAGCTCGTCATAGTGAAACGGGTGAAGAATTAGTTGTATACAAAGTTCTTTATCAAACCGATGGGCCCATTCTTTGGGTGAGGCCTCTGCAAATGTTTTGTGAAACAGTGCTAATAGATGGCAAGAGGACACCTCGGTTCAGGCCGGATCCGGCTTAACACAGAGCTGCATCCTCATCTTTATTTTATCAGTCTGATAAAGAGGATTGGCAGGTGCCGGAGTACCACCTTTGGATCCTCCATGGCCTCCTCTCCCACCTCCGCCCCCTCCATGCATTCCTCCTCCACTCATTCCACTGCTTCCCATTCCACCACCACCACGGGAACCTCCTCCTCCGTTGGATTTAGGTGCTGGCAATGCGTTCACGACAAGGCTCATTCCAAATTTTCTTGTACTGTCAGAGAGCGAAAGTTTATTTTTAAAAAAAGTTTTGAAGGGAATGACCGCTTCATAGAACATGATATTAGAGTTGTCGTACTTGCTGCTGTCCCAGTTGATCCCCAGTTTAATTCCAAAATCATTTATTAAAGGCACGGCCCCTCTGATAGGTGCTTTGAATCCTGTGAGCAGCATCTCTTTATAATCCTGTAGAAATCTATTCCGTATTGCAATCCCTGCTCCTTTGGGAGCCCCCGGATCCCGGGTTCCATGCTCTTTTCCTTCTTGGCGTGGGGCGTCTGCTGGGGCAGTCTGAATGCGCTGAGGAAATAATATCCCAATTGCCTGATCACTCTTTCCGGTGGTGTCGATCCAAATTTGCATTCCGGCACGCATGACTTTCATTTGCCCTGCCTCTTCCGTTATTCTTACGCAGATATATAGATTCTCCAGATCGTTGGTTACTGAATAAGAAAGATGACTTTTCGCATCATAAAAGCGGAGTGGTAACATCCATTCTTGGGGACTTCCATCTGCAATAATAGGTGTTGACTGCCATTTTGTTTGATAAAGATCCGGTTTACAGGAAGTCATGACTGAAATTAGCAGCAGGAAAGCGAATAAATTCTTAATCATGGAATTTTAGAAAAGTGAAGGAAGATCGGGAAAATTAGTGCACCATCCTTTGCGAATATACGTAAACCCTGAATGGAGCGACAAGATAAACAAAGCGAAGGATCAGATATTTCAGGTGTTATGTATCTCCAGCACAATGGCTTTGCCCACCTCATCAAGTCCGTCCTTAATAGTCAACAGTACTCCGGGTTTCAGGTGCTTACCAAAACCCACCGGAGCTTCGAGAACTGCGGTTATTACAGCCTGATCTCCGCAGGCGATTTCTTTCTTGAACAGCTCGAACCGTATAACTGAGGAATAACGCTTTACTTCTTTAATGTAAGCCTGGGGCCTGTAGATTCCGAAAATAGGTTTCTGCCGCGAACTTTCAAAAAGAATGATCAGAGGGAGCAAAGGATTCGTGTAAATCACAGGATGTTTCAAAAGTAGTTCAAAATCAGAGTAAGCTAAGCATATCCTTTTCCACCTCTTCTGAGTCCCATCTTTTTTCGATGTCAGGGAGGTTCATAATTTTCTCCATAATAGCTTCCTGCTTCTTTCCGACTTTCATTGCTGTTGAGTATCTGATATCAGGAGTATAAGTAACCATTGAGTATAGTGGAATCCATTTATCAGGATGACGTTCATTGAACCGGGCCTCTATCTTCTTTTGGAGAAGAAATGAGGGATCTGCTGTTTTATCTCGCATCTCGACGAAATTGGCGATTGCAAGATCTGCTATTGCATCAGCATCGGGTTTCCTCAACTCTTCATATTCCCGGAAAATGAGTGCCCAGTCGTCCTGATGCTTCTCAATCAGTTTGTTCAACACCACACAATCCTCAAACCCACAGTTCATTCCCTGGCCGTAAAAAGGAACAATGGCATGGGCAGCATCTCCGATCAGGGCTATTTTATGATCAAAAGTCCAGGGCCAACACTTTACAGTGACCAGACTGGCCGTTGGATTTGAAAGATAATCTTCCACCAATGTTGGCATGAGGGGAACCGCGTCAGGGAACTCTGCCTCAAAAAATGTTTTGACTTCCTCTTTTGTATTCAGAGCACTGAATGATTTTTGCCCTTCAAATGGAAAGAATAAGGTGCATGTAAAACTTCCATCAAAGTTGGGCAATGCAATCATCATAAAATTTCCCCGTGGCCATATATGAAGAGCATTTTTTTCAAGCTGAAAACTACCACCCGGCCCTGGAGGGATGTGTAGCTCTTTGTATCCGGCTTCGATAAAATGCTGGTTGTATTCGAACCGATCGGAGGCTAACTGCATACTTAGCCGGGCAGATGAAAAAGCTCCATCAGCACCGAATATCAGGTCACTTGTATGCGTTGTTTGCTTATTGTTGCTATTATGCTCAAAGGTTAATGTGTTAGACTTGCGATCTACATGTGTACATCGCTCTTCGAAATGTATCTTTACACCAGGCTGCATTTCGGAGAGATCCATCAGTTTACAGTTTATCCCACCACGGCTGACTGAATAGATAGCCTGCTCCTTCTTTCCATAGGGTTGAAAAGCAATGGATCCGTCTTTATGATGTATGGAACGCCCATACATAGGAATTGCAATCTTTCGGATCTCCTCTGCTATCCCTACCCCTTCTAGCCCTCTCCAACCCCTATCGCTCAAAGCCAGGTTGATAGACTTGCCTGCACTAAGCTTTGTTTTTCGCATATCAGGTCTGCGCTCAAAAATATCTACTGCGAAGCCCTTTTTGGCAAGATATATTGAGAGTAGTGATCCTACAAGGCCTGCACCCACAATACTTACTTTCTTTTGCATATAATTTATTTATTGAATTTATAACAGACTCAGTTTCTTTTATCGAGGCCCCACATCAGTTTATTGCGAATGGTTGCAAAAAAATCTGCATTTTTTAGTTTGACAAGGTTGAACTTAAAATCTTCCTTAGTCACCGTAAGTTCTTCGGAAGCAGGGAAGACTGCACTCCGTGAATCCAGCGAAGCCAGATACTCGCTGCTCCGACCTTGCACTTTGATAGTTACCTCACTATCGTCAGAAATGATTAACGGTCGAACATTCAGATTGTGTGGGGAGATTGGAGTAATAATGAAACTTTTGGAATCCGGTACGATAATAGGCCCTCCACAGCTGAGAGAGTATGCAGTTGACCCTGTAGGTGTAGCAATGATCAATCCGTCAGCCCAGTATGAATTCAGAAATTCCCCATTTATATAGGTATGCAGAGTCATCATCGCAGAAGAGTCTTTCTTGAGCACGGTAAGTTCGTTTAAAGCATAATTCGTTTCACCGAAAAGATTGTGCGTTGAATTCAGTTTCAGGAGGGTGCGTTTATCTAATGAATATTTTTTCAGTCTCAGGGCTTCTACTGCTTCTACCACCTCATTACTCGCTACCCCGGCAAGGAATCCAAGCCTTCCGGTATTGATGCCCAACACAGGAATCCCAGAGTTCCGGATGAGTGCAAGTGCATCCAGCATTGTTCCATCCCCTCCCAGACAGATCATAAAATCAACCTTTCCTTTTATATCCTCATGACCTGTAAACAATTCGACAGGACGGGAGATAGAGATGGCATCAGTAATATATTCATGGAGGGATGCGTGAACAAAAAGGCTGAAATCATGTTTTTCCAGCTCCCTGAAAAGATCCTGTACGCAAGATGTTTTGTTTTCAGAAACGGTCCTACCGTATATAGCAATTTTCATAAGAGATACTTTTATAATGGTGTATTCAGATGGAGAAAAAGCCCATTTTCTCCCATTCTGTTGAAGGCATACTCAACCCTTAACACGATGTCATAATAAGTAACAAAGTCGATACCCAACCCATAACCATACATCAAAGTATTGTTAAGGGTGTTCTTTGTCATTGATTGAATATCCTTGCTTTGTACGTATGCAAGGTCTGCAAATATTCCGGCATATAATGCATAATGAAAGGTATTGAATTTTTCCAAAGGCAAGAAAGCTATTTTTTTCACATGAGGGCTAATGAGCTGATAACGAAGTTCATTTTTCAGGAGTGAATAATTCTGACCTTCCACAATGTAGTATTCGTAACCCCTCACATAATCCCGGTAACCGAGAGTATTCTGAAGGTAAAAAGGAACATTTTTCTCTGCATACAACCGACCTTTGTACCCTACTCCAGCATACAGCCTACCTGCGATTTGCCAGTATCCCCTCAGACTCGCACCGAATTGGAGTAAGTCTGTATGCTCATCACCGAGGATTCCCAGGCCGGCTTTATTTGCAGAAAGATTAATGTAGTAACCTTTAAGCGGAAAGGGTTTGTTATCACGATGGTCGGAGATGAATCCAAGTACCAGGGAGAAATATTCGATAGTGGTCTGATTGTCTGTAAAGTAATTATCAGACAGTCGCATGATCGTATCATTTATCCAGGCATGGTTATAGCGACACTCCCCGGCAATCGTATTATAGATCCCTATTCTATACGTATAGGTGATCCGCGCACTGACCTCCTTCCTGACCGGAGAACCATCATCTTTATAGAACAAAAACTGGTTATTAAAGCTGGAATATGGGACTTCGTGTGTTTGAGTGAAATAGCAGCTAAATATCAAACCGCTCTTCTTCCACCTATCTATGTAGGGTATTGTGTAGGAAACTCCATACTGCTCAGCATAGCCCAGTTTGCAAGTAAGCGTGAGCACCTGTTTCTTTCCCAGAAAATTATATCGGCTCAGATACAATCCATAAGATAGCCTGTTTAGTGTCGGATTTTTAGCCCAGGTATTAATATTTTGCTCGAAGAGTTCCAGAATAGGCTGTGGCCAAAGATACCACCGCTCCCTGAAATCCATTTTAATCACACAATGACAATAACCTATTGTAGCCTCTAACGTATCGAGTACAAAATCAGCATTCAGATCCCTCGGGTTCTTGAGAAAGACTGTAACGAAATTGAAGAGTGATGTATTGAGGAGGTTTTGCCTGGACCTTTGGATAAGCTGATCCAGTTCTGCGGAAGTAACTGTATCACCAGCCCGAAAGATTAGTTCTCGTCGGATAATGTCATCCTTTGTGAGCTTATTTCCGCTAAAAGCAACAGAATCAATAATTACTTTCGGGCAAGGCACTAAAGTAATCTGAGCATAAAGAGAGTCTGTGCTCAGGAGGAGGAGGAGAAAAGTCAGACGCAGGAAGAGGGTCAACAGGCTCCTGGAATCCGTCATTCCGATTTCAGATGTTGATATAATGCATGAGCTGATCAAAGCGGTCCTTCATATCATCTGAATACCCGCTCTGATGAAAACTTGCTTTTACATTATAGTTATACCGGAAAAAAGTCTGAAGTATGGGGGCCAGATCGTCCTTATTAATCTTAAGGGTTACTTCTACGAGTGTAGAATCTGTATTTGTAGTAAGGTAACAGGAAAGAATTTTTGCATCGTTTCCCTCTACAATCTGAGAAATCTGCGTGAGGGAATAATTATTGGATGCCATTTCCAGAATGATAATGCCTCCTGGATCCTTTATTGCAGAAAGACCTGCAAGCTTCTCCATGTAAGACTTATAGGTGACTGTACCTAAGAACTTATATTCTTCATCCACAATGGCTACTGCACTCAGATTTAATTCCGACATAATTTTCAGCACGTCAAAAGCATGCTGACCTTCGGTGATAAACGGTCTGACAAGAGGGATATGCAGTTTACAGATTTCTTCCTCAGGAGTGTTCAGGTCAAGAATATCGCTGTCAGAAATAATCCCAACAAAGGTTTTCCCTTTCACCACTGGCAAATGCGAAACCCTGAACTCGTCCATCCAACGTAAAGCTTTGGAGCCTGAGTCCGTTGTTTTAAGCGGGGGCACCTCTTCGGTTATTAAATCTTTGGCTGTCATCAAAATTATATGGGTATATGCTTTTACAGAAACCCTGCGAAAATTCTTTCTTCAAAGTTACTAATTTTTATCTTTACACCTCATTCATGCTCTGATTCCATGACTAAGCTAAGTGTTAACATTAATAAAATAGCTACCCTGCGTAATGCGAGAGGAAATAACGTCCCGGATGTTCAAAAAATTGCACAGGATTGTGAACGATTTGGGGCTGAAGGCATTACAGTTCATCCAAGACCAGATGAAAGACATATACGCTATTCCGATGTCCTTTTGCTCAAACCTTTGCTTACTACCGAATTCAATATAGAAGGGTATCCAGATAAAAAGTTTATGGATCTTGTGATGCAAGTTCGCCCTGCGCAGGTTACCCTCGTACCTGATCCTCCACATGTGCTCACTTCTAATGCAGGATGGAATACGATAAAGAACAAAGTATTTCTTAAGGAAGTGATATCCGAATTCAAAGCCAGTGGAATACGTACTTCCATCTTTATCGATCCTGATCTTGGGCAGATTGACCATGCACCGGAAACAGGCACCGATCGGATCGAGCTTTATACAGAAGCCTATGCCAGACTTTTTCCGGGAGGAAAAGAAAAGGCTGTGAGGCCATACACCCTTGCTGCTACTCGTGCAAGTGAGCTTGGGCTAGGCATCAATGCCGGTCATGATCTTAGCCTCGAAAATCTGGCTTTCTTCAAGCACAATATACCTGGCTTATTGGAAGTTTCTATTGGTCATGCCCTTATCTGCGATGCACTTTATTTCGGATTAGAGAATACTATTCAACTCTATAGGAGGCAATTGAAATAAAATCCATCTTTCTTCTTCATGCAATTATTTTACAGAAAATTCGGATCGGGCAAACCCATGATCATTCTTCATGGCTTGTTTGGTCAGAGTGATAACTGGAATACACTTGCAAAGCAATTTGCTGCTCTTGGCCTTGAAGTCTATGCCGTTGATCTCCGCAATCATGGTTTATCGCCTCAGAGTGAAGAATGGAATTATCAGGTGATGGCAAAAGACATCTCAGAGCTCGTGCTTGAAAATAATCTATCCGATATCATCCTTTTGGGCCATTCTATGGGAGGAAGAGTTGCTATGGAATATGCATTTCTCAACCCTGGATCCCTTCGAGCTCTCATCATT
>PLYR01000096.1 GCA_003153435.1 Bacteroidota bacterium | reverse complement strand
AGCGGTACGCAGGAAAAACTCAAGATTTATGAATTGATTGACAAACTGAAGCGGTAATCCTTATGCAGATACATTCTATCACTACTCAAAAAATTACGCTTGAACTCTTAGAGAAGATTATTTATGGCAAATACCGCCTTGAGCTAAGCTCGGAGGCAAAGCGAAATATAAAGCTCTGCCGTGAGTACTTGGATAATAAGATGGCCTCTCAGGTGGAACCAATCTACGGTATCAATACCGGATTCGGTTCCTTATGTAACGTTTCCATTCCTGAAAAAGATCTTGAGCAACTGCAGAAAAACCTGGTCATGTCTCATGCCTGTGGAACAGGGGATGAGGTTCCTTCCGAAATAGTGAAACTGATGTTATTGCTCAAGATCCAGGCTTTATCCTATGGAAAATCAGGTGTTCAACTCAGCACGGTCCAGAGACTGGTTGATTTCTTTAACCTCGATATACTCCCGGTAGTTTATCAGCAGGGATCATTAGGGGCCTCTGGCGACCTGGCTCCTCTGGCACACTTGTCACTGGCCCTCTTAGGCCTTGGAGAAGTGTGGTACAAAGGAGAAAGAATTGCCACCTCCATGGTCATGCAAGCCCACAAGATGCAGCCTCTCTCCCTGAAATCCAAAGAAGGGCTTGCTTTGCTGAATGGAACACAGTTTATGAGTGCCTATGGTACCTGGTGCTTGCTGAAAGCAACAAAGCTTGCAAATGCAGCTGATATCATTGGTTGCCTCTCCCTGGAAGCCTTTGACGGAAGGAAGGATCCATTCCAGGCGATTATCCATATTATTCGCCCTCATCCTGGCCAGATTGAAAGCGCAGCCCATATCCTGAGTTTGTTGGAGGGTAGTGAGCTCATTAATCAGAAAAAAACGCAGGTTCAGGATCCATATTCCTTTCGGTGTATGCCACAGGTACATGGTGCTTCCAGAGACGCGATAGGGTATGCACATCAGGTTTTTCTAACTGAAATAAATTCAGTTACCGACAACCCGACTATCTTTCCAGAGGAAGATCAGATCATTTCCGGAGGAAACTTCCATGGACAACCTCTTGCTTTAGCCCTCGACTTTCTGGCTATTGCTCTTTCTGAATTGGGAAGTATTTCGGAACGCCGGACTTACCAGTTGATCGCCGGGTTAAGAGGCTTACCCCCCTTCCTGGTAGCAAAACCCGGGTTGAATTCAGGTCTGATGATCCCACAGTATACTGCAGCTTCCATTGCTAGTCAGAACAAACAGTTGTGTACTCCTGCATCTGTTGATTCCATTGTCTCCTCCAACGGTCAGGAAGATCATGTAAGTATGGGTGCAAACGCGGCAACTAAATGCTATCAGGTTGCCGTGAACACAGAACGGATACTCTCCATAGAGCTCCTTAATGCTGCTCAGGCCATTGAGTTTAGAAGGCCTGGAAAGACGTCTCCTAAGCTGGAAAAAGTGCTTGCTGAATTCCGTGTAGAAGTCCATTTCATCCAGGAAGATGTAGTGATGCATGATTTCATCCATAAAAGTATTCAGTTCCTAAGGCGCTTTTAACCAACGCTCCCCTTTGAATACAGTGCCTTGTACTCTATCTTGCATTTTAATTGTTAATAAACCTGTTTATAAAGCCAGCCCCCCGGGAGGTCTGAGCAGAAGGGCTTTTGACTAAAATTGTTAGACCAACAATGAAGCCATGTCCAAGCTTTTCTTTTCTGCACTGATAAGTCTTGTTTTTTTCGCTTCCTGTTCTGGCAGCAAGAAGAAAAAAGCAGAGCAGCACATGATTTTCCGCTATAACGAACTGGGAGTCGTCAGCTCCCTGGATCCAGCAGCAGCGAGCAACTTCGAAAATATTTGGGCTGTGAATCAGCTGTTTAACGGACTTGTTCAGATGGATGATTCTATACTTGTCAGACCCTGTATTGCCAGGAGTTGGGAGATTAGCGACGACCGGCTTAAATATACTTTTCACCTCCGTAATGATGTTTTTTTTCATGATCACACTGTTTTTCCGGAAGGAAAAGGCCGGAAGGTAACAGCAGCAGATTTTGAATACAGCTTTGAACGCCTTTTCAATAAAAGTGTTTCGAAAGCAGCCGATCTCCTTGAATATTTCAACCGGAATGAAAGTGATGGTCTGAAAGGCTTTTATGCATTGAACGATTCCACATTCGTCGTGCAGGTTAAAAAGGCATTTCCTGCGTTTCTTGGAATACTTACCATGAAGTTCTTTTCTGTGGTACCGAAAGAAATTGTAGAATACTATAAATCAGACTTCGGTAGAAACCCGGTAGGAACGGGACCATTTTCTTTTAAAGTATGGAAAGAAGGCCAGAAATTACTTTTCATAAAGAATGAAAAGTATTTTGAAAAAGAAGGCGATCATAAGCTACCCTACCTCGATGCGGTGAGCGTATCTTTTATCCGTGACCGGGAATCAGCCTGGCTGGACTTCCTGAAGGATAACGTAGATATGATTTCCGGCTTCGATGCCTTTAATGCCAAAGAGGTACTTACGTCTGCTGGTGAGCTGAAAAATATTTACAAAAACAGATTTGTTCTCCAAAGTCAGCCATTCCTTAAAACAGACTACCTCGGCTTCCTGATGGATGACAAAACACTCGACCAGAAACCCAATCCTTTTCGGACCAAGGCTTTGCGCCAGGCCATTAACTTCGGAATTGACCGGGAGGAGATGATCAAGTACCTCCGTAACAATATTGGAACAGCAGCTGTAAACGGATTTGTTCCACATGGACTTCCCGGTTATGATAACAACGAGGTCATTGGTTACAGCTATAATCCTGAGAAAGCAAAGCAGTTGATGTACCTTGCCGGGTTTCAGGATGGGAAAGGACTTCCTGAAATGACCCTGAGCACAACAAAACAATATCTCGACCTGGCTGAGCATATCCGTTTTCAGCTTTCTCAGATTGGCCTCAAAATACTTATCAATGTGATAGAAGATGGAAGCTTCCGGGAAGGGGTAGCAAACTCCAAAATGAATTTTTTCCGCAAATCCTGGGTGGGCGACTTCCCGGATCCGATTAATTTCCTCGCTTTGTTCTATAGCCGTAACTTCGCGCCGAATGGTTCCAATTATACCCATTTCAAAAATCAGCATTTTGATGACCTTTATGACAAAGCCATTTATGAGCAAAATGATACACTCCGAAGGAATTATTACTATGAGATGGAGCGCATTATTGTCGAAGAAGCACCCGTTGTACCCTTATACCACGACCGGGTGATCCGTCTTGTTCAAAATAATGTTACAGGACTTACTGTGAATGCAATGAATATGCTCAATCTTAAAACAGTAAAAAAGATTGATTGAATGAAACAGAAGCTATGATCTTAGGAAAAAAATTAGTTGTTGTCCTGCCTGCATATAATGCAGCGCTTACTCTTGAGAAAACCTATAAGGAAATTCCTTTTGATATTGTGGATGATGTGGTGCTCGTTGACGATGCAAGCAGGGATCATACCGTAGAAGTAGGGAAGCAACTCGGAATCAAACATGTCATCCGGCATGAGCGGAATACAGGGTATGGCGGGAATCAGAAAACCTGTTATGCGAAAGCCCTGGAGATTGGGGCTGATATTGTGATTATGCTCCATCCCGATTATCAATATACCCCAAAGCTCATTCACAGCATGGCCTATCTCATCGCGCAAGATCTCTATCAGGTTGTCCTTGGGTCAAGGATTCTGGGAAAAGGGGCTCTGAAAGGTGGAATGCCGGTCTACAAATACATTTTCAACCGCTTCCTAACTCTATCTCAAAATATTCTGGTTAATCAAAAACTATCTGAATATCATACCGGTTATAGAGCCTTCTCCGGAGAGGTGCTTCGTAAAATTAACCTCGATGCCAATTCAGATGATTTCGTTTTTGATAATCAGATGCTTTCCCAGATTATTTACGCTGGTTATGATATTGCAGAAGTTACTTGCCCTACTAAATACTTCCCTGAAGCAAGTTCAATCAATTTTCGCCGTAGCATGAAGTATGGCATGGGTTGCCTCGGTGTTTCTTTTAATCACCGCCTGAACAAATGGGGGCTTGTTAAGAGTAGAATGTATGATCTGAAAGCCTAATTGGAGACTTTGTCATTCGCCTCTCTTCTGAAGAAAACAAATCCATTCTTTTCCCGGATTTCCTTGAATGTCGGGAAATTATGAATGAATTCTGCCTTATGATCTATTTTAGCAACAATATAGACCGGTTTATCAACTTTTCCAATTAGGAGCCAATCGGTATGATACATCTCCAATGTCAAAGGGTCGAGTTTCCCGTGTCCTGGTCGTGCTCGCTCCATATGTGCATAGAATAATGGACTCTGATTGGCCTGAGGCTTCTTCCCACTATAAAAGAGCTGGGCATAACTTTTGAAACCGTAAACGTTTACGTAACAATTCGTATCCCGCAAATCCTGGTAAAATTCAATTGCAGCCCCTTGTGAATAACCTTCAACCCGTGGGGCGAAAACCAGGGAACTGAGACTGGTGGATAGAAGGGTAAGCAAGAAGAGCGCAAGTATCGCCCCAATCAGTTGTTTTCGTCCTATAAGAAAAACGCATGCAACAACACCCAGAAGGAACACAATTCCAATGAGGAATTCGAATCCATTCCAGTGCACATCAGCCATCAGATTTGCTTCTGCAAAAGGATCATGAATGATTCCGCTGGCTATAATCTGCTTTTTAAAAGCTATAATGAATTGAATGGAAGTAAGTGCAATGCCAATCAGTCCACCTGTTACTAAGGTGACTATACTCATCCATTTTTTCCACTCTATTTCGCCAGAGATCAATTTCCATGAGGTATAAGCTCCGAGAAAAGTAAGGGGAAAGTAGCACAGGGAGGAGTAGTGAACAATCTTCGTTTTTACAATACTGAAAAGAATGAGCACTACCCAAAATAGGATCAGCATCCATCTTTTAAAATGCTGTTGATAAGGTGTATCCGAATCACTCTTCCAAAATGCCCTGATTGCAAGTACGGAAGCTGGAAAACAACCAAAGAGGAGAACAACCCAGTGATAATAGAAAGGACCTCCATGGTCTGCATCACCGGTACTGAACAAGCGGACTTGGTAAGCCAGGAAATCGGAAATTATTTCAGTCCTATGTTGTAGAAGTAGAATGATGAACCAGATACTGCCCAGTCCTCCTGCAGTGCTACAGTAAAGAAAAAAATGTTTCCAGGAAATAACGCTCTTTCGCTTGAGGAGACGGAATATTACAAAACAAAGGCCAAAAACCAGTGCTGCGACAGGGCCTTTGGTAAGGGTGGCCAGCGCAATAAAAACGGCCGAAAGCAATATGTTCCGGTTCAAGAGTTTCCCGGGCCCGGGTTCATTGGTATAAAGGATAAAACGGTAAATACCAAGGAAGATAAAAAGATTGAACCATGGGTCAATTATTCCGGATTTAAAATAGAAGTGGGGTAGGAGAGAACCGGCAAAAGCAAGAGCCCAGAGCAGACCGAAACGGGTGCCATATAGTTTCCGCCCTAGATTGAAGACAATGATCAGGGTTGCAATGCCACAAAGAGCGTTAGGGAACCGTGCAGCAAACTCATTGATTCCAAATGTTTTCATAGACAGCACCTGCATCCATATAAACACCGGAGGCTTCTCCCAGAATGGGAAATAGTTAATTTGCGCAGTGGTATAATTACCTGTACTGATCATCTCTCTCGCACATTCCGCAAAATTTATTTCATCCCAATCGAACAAGTGAACGGCTCCTAAAAAAGGAATAAACAGAATACAACCTGCAAGACCAAGGAGGATCGATAAGCGAAGAGCAGATCGGTTCATATGCTTCCGGGTTTTTTAAGAAGAAGAGATTTTTGCATCCAGTTTGCTCCTGCAAACGGTTTGGAGCGTGTAAGAAATAACCAGGACGAAAGAGCGGCTAGAACTCCAAGAATGGAACCTGCATAAACGTCGTTCAGAAAATGCTGACTTAGATATATTCTAGAGAAGGCAACAAGTGAGGCCAGAATAAACAGTAGGAACTTCAAGGTCTTATTCCGGACAAATATTGCGATCGAAAAATAAAGAGCAAAAGCGGAGGCGCTGTGTCCCGAGGGGAAGGTGTGTCCAGAGTAATTGTTTACGCCAGGCACAAGATAAAGCTGATGTACTCCTTCAAAGAATTTTTTAGGTCTTTCCCAGTCCGAGAACAAGGTACGCTTAAGTACCTGAGTGAGTACTCCGGCAATAATTCCTGAAATAGCAAGCTGGAGCCCTTTACCGATATTGAACAAGAGGAAGAGCAAAGCGATCAGGCCAACAAACAGTCCATCGCCCAGATTGGTTATAAGACGAAAAAAAACATCGCCAAGGCCATGGGTATGATCGTTGATGTAAATATGAATTTCAGCCTTTGAATAGAGGCTTATCCAGATACCACCAGCCATAAGGAATATCAGAAAGGGGAGAAGAAAAGGAAGATTGGCTTTGAAAAGTTCCCGAATGCTGATCTTATTCACGGGCAAATATACTAGTAAGCGCCGAGAACTTTAAGAAGCTTGTGAACCTGGCTTTCCCAGAGTAGTTTGGAAGTACGCAAATCGTCTTCATTTTCTCCGAAATCGGTAATGATCAGAGTGACATCTCCTGTCAGATCATCATGGTCAATCCGGAACTCGAAATAGAAGTCTTCATTCTTATCGACCCAGCGAAGCCGGAGAAGATGATCTTGCTTATAAGCCAGAAGCTTGGCGCGTTGCACCTGTCCGTCCCAATGAAAGGTAAATTCTTCGTTTCTTATATCAACATCATCGGCGAACCATTCGGAAAGGCCACTTGGTGTAGCAAGAAAATCAAATAAAAGTGTTGGTGATGATTTGACCAGGAACTCCAACTCAAATTTCCCTTTGGGCTCAGATTTGTTCTTTGCCTTTGGAAGCGGGGTTTCTTTAAGCTGGTTTGGGAAAATCATTTCGGAGCGGAAAACCTTTTTCTGCATCTTACCAGGAGCTCTGCGTTGCTGAACCTGGCCTGCTCCCGGCCTTTTTATTGTAGGCAGTTTGTTTATCTCTTCCTGGCTAAGTGTTACAATAGGTTCTGCCACAACTTTCGATGCCTTCTTAGATGTAGAAGCAGGTTGTTTGGCAGGGACTTGAATGGCTTTCCCTGGTTTTACAGGTGTTTTTTTATCTGCATTTTTAGCCTGAAGACTGCTTTTCCCAGTTTTGACCACAATCGGAACAGGCCTTTTGGCCTCTTTTGCCTTTACAGCAGCAGGTTTTGAATTTTTCTTTATGACCTTTTTTGCAGGTGTTTTAACATTTTTTGGGCGAGCAGGGGCCTTGGCCACCTTTTTAACAGGAGCCTTTTTCACCGCCTTCTTCAGCTTGATCTTTGATTTTGATTTTGTATTCTTCTGATTTTTAATCCTTTGCGCCATCTTTTCAGCCGGAATTTTCATACCCGGTTATATTATCGCGGAAATGTATAAAAAAATTACCAATCTGCAATTAATTTAGAAAGATGATCCGAATTAATACCCTCACTCAAGTATAGAATTAGGAATATTCAGATGCTTTCCTGCTTAAATCCTAAAAATGGTATATTTGCGGCCTTCTATAGGTTAAAATCCTAAATGGCGGGGTAGCTCAGATGGTTAGAGCGTCGGATTCATAACCCGGAGGTCTCGGGTTCGACTCCCGATCCCGCTAC
>PLYR01000120.1 GCA_003153435.1 Bacteroidota bacterium | reverse complement strand
CCAAATTTCCCCTGGCTAAAATCATCCACAGCTTGTTGCAGTTCCTGCCGGGTATTCATCAGAAAAGGACCGTACTGGGCAATGGGTTCATTCAATGGTTTTCCACTCAATACCAACAGAATACTTTTTTCTAAAGCTTCTACCAGTATGGAGGTGCCTTCATTTTTGAATAAGACAAACTGGTCGGCTTTGGCAGGGTTTTTCCCATTGACCTGAATACTTCCTTCAATGACCAGAAGAGCGGTATTGTAATCAGCCGGGAGATCCAGATCCAGTACTCCGCCTTTTTCAAGGTGTGCATCAAAAAGGTGTAAGGGACTGAAAGTGGTGGCTGGGCCTTTGATTTCGTTCAGTTCCCCGGCAATGATGTTCACCACTCCTCCGTTATTTGGGATGAGGTACTTACCCATATCCTCCTGCTTCAAGGCTTGGTATTTAGGAGTGGTCATTTTATCTTTGGCCGGAAGGTTTACCCAAAGCTGTACCATCTGGAAAGGACCTCCCTTTTTGGAATAACCCTCTTCATGATATTCTTTGTGCAGGATGCCGGCGGCAGCGGTCATCCATTGAACATCCCCTTCTCCGATGACTCCGCTGTTGCCACGACTGTCGTGGTGAGCTACTTTCCCCTGATAGGCAATGGTTACCGTTTCAAAACCCCGGTGGGGGTGTACTCCAACCCCACGAGGTGTTTTACTGGGAGGAAACTCCACTTTTGCATTGTAATCGAGCAGGAAGAAAGGACTCATTCTTTGCTGATTGATTTTTTCACCTGGGAAAAACCCATGGACTCTGAATCCATCTCCCACCATATGGGCCGGTGGTGGATCTATGACTGTTTCGACTATTTTTTCTTGGTTCATAAGGAGTGTTATTATTTACGGTTTATCGATACAAAAGTACACTTCATCCCTGTCCTATGCATTGATGCAGGTTAAGAAAGGGAACGTTTTGTTTTTTCAATTCAAATGATTACATTTGAAATCCTGGCGCAAGATTACCGGCTTTTCCCTTGAGATAATCCAGCGTACCTACCAGGTTAAATTAAATTCAGAATTGCTCCAGATTGAGTGATTATCATTGAAGTGATAAATCATTACGTGTGAATTTGTTTTTCTGTCAACCTATTTTAAAACAAAAATTAATCAGATGAAAGCAACCATTACTTCAGCTTTGCGCTACGCATTCGGAGCCGCGATTCTTTCTTGCGGAACCTTTACCCTTTCGACACCAGTCTCCGCTCAGACCATTCCTGTGCATGATCACGTGGTTATTGTGATGATGGAGAACCATAATTATTCGGATATTATAGGAGATCTTACTCATAACCCTTATATCAATGGCCTGGCAACAGACTCCATGGGCGCTCTTTTTACCCAGTCTTTTGCTATTGAGCATCCGAGCCAGCCAAATTACCTGGATCTTTTTTCAGGGAATCACCAGGGGATGACTTCTGATAATGTACCTTCTTCACTCTTTACTACAGACAACCTTCGGTCTGAGTTAAATACCAGCTCGCATACTTTTTGCGGATACAGCGAAAGCCTTACCCCAACAGGAAGTAATGCAGCCACCAGCGGAGGCAGTGGAGGATATGCAAGGAAACATGCTCCCTGGACCAACTGGATGGGCTCTTCTTCGCATGCAATTCCTACCAGCGAGCATAAGATTTACCCTTCAGAATTTCCATCGAACTATGCAAATCTTCCAACTGTTTCTTTTGTCATCCCTAACCTGGTGGATGACATGCACAATGGAACCACCCCTTCAAACCAAGTGGCCGGAGATAACTGGCTCCAGAGCAACATGAGTTCATATATCGCCTGGGCTAAAACCCATAACAGTCTCTTGATTTTGACATGGGATGAAGATGATAATACCGGAGGTAACAATCAGGTCATCACTATTTTTATAGGTCAGAATGTTAAAAAGGGAAATTATAGCGAGACAATCAATCACTTTTGCGTCCTACGCACCCTGGAAGATATGTATTCAACAACCGGATATGCCGGTGCCAGTTCTACAGCCTGCTCCATCACTGACTGCTGGAAAGTACTGGCTACAGGAATAGAAACTCCTTCTGCCCCAAGCGGACATGTTTCTGTGATGCCTAATCCATTCAGCTCAGAGACGCTTCTGAAAACAGACACTGAGATGCATAATGCAGGATTAAAGCTTTACAATTCTTTAGGGCAGGAAGTGGCCCATACAGAAGGAATCAATGGATTTGAAACCACTCTCGGAAGAAATGGTCTGGCATCCGGAATTTATTACTACTCCCTGATACAGGACAAGTCGGAACTGGCCAGAGGAAAAGTAGTAATTCAATAAGTTTAGGATTGATACCATATAAAAAGAGTCCCGTCCCGAAATCAATTATCCGGGACGGGACTCTTTTTATAGGCTCTTGCAACTAATATAATACGGTCCTGATCCAACTTATAGGAGGGATATAATTGAGGACTTAGAAAGAGAGAGGAAAAAGAAAACCCGCTCCTGGAATGGAACGGGTTTCGGAATAGATAAAATAAGTGCTGTCTTATCTGACCAACTTTTTCACGTCACCGAGATATTTCTTAATGGCTTTAGCTTGGGAAGGCAGGTAGTTGACCAGAACAATGTTATTCTGGATAGCAGAATAACCGTACTTGTCATATATCTCACCGAAGGAAGCATTCAGAAAAGAAGAAGTTAAGACAGTAGCATTTTTCAGGGAAAGCCGAACTTTTGATTTGGCTTTAATGGCACTTTCTAATTTAATAAACAATGCCATCGCGTCCGAAGAAGTCGCTGTTCCCGAAACACAGTCCATCAACTCAATATTGATGGTTTTCTTAGTATTTATGGGGTTTTTGGTGTTCATCGTCATGTAAATTTACAACATAAACTCGTTTTCTACAAGCTCTTCGTCCGATATGGGCTCAAGAAACCTGGTATCCAGGTAGATAGCGATGAGGGTGCCAGGAAAGCATTTGTCTGAATAATGTTCTACGAAATCCCCTCCTATTTGTTGCTCAAAGATGGTTTGATTCGAGACAATTATCAGCCTGCCGTTGAGCGTTTTAACAAGGGAAGAAATGGTGTTGAGTCCGAACCCTCTATTCGTGGGCGTGGATCGAGTGGAAAAACCTTTCTTAAAAGCCCTTCGAATGGCATCAAAATCGGATAAAAGTTTCTTGCCTTCCTTCTCCAAAAAGGCATTGACTGTATAAGGAATTCCATTTCCGAAATCACAGACCGAAAGCACAATTTCATTTCGGTTGGGGTAATATTGTGTGACCGAATATCCGCTCACCGCTGAATGAGCGTGATCAACGATATTATTAAAGACTTCTGCCATGGAAGTGTTTAAGCCTTGAAGGTCCTGCCCAGCAAAGTAATTATTTTGGTAGTACTTCTGTGAGTAGTCCACATAAGGGGAAATCATGTTCCTGTCAAGTTGCCATAAACACAGGTGGGTATTGATATTTGCTCGATGATATTCTTTTCTATTGAACCCTGGTTCCCAGTATTGAAAAAAATTAATTTTATCCAGGTATTTAGATGGTTTGCTTGTATTTTTTTTAAACACAACTTTTGCTCCACAGGCGTAATATTCTTCAATTAGACATGCCAGGGAAGCAACTTGTGGAGGGCGGATAAATTCAATAGCACAGAAATCCACTTCCAAAGTATCAGGTGATGAGTCTAATAGTGACACCCTGTTTCCATCAATGAAATGGGTCCAGCGGTTAATATTCCTGGAAGTTGTGACCTGAATTTTATGTTTGCCCGACATAAAGAATTACTTGAAGCTGTCCATTTCGAGGGTTGATTTGCTTTTAGTTTCGGATCAGCTTCCCT
>PLYR01000008.1 GCA_003153435.1 Bacteroidota bacterium | reverse complement strand
TTTGGATTACTTTAGTTCACTCATTCATCCGTTCAAAGAACCAAACCCAGCACCATGAAAATAATTAAACTGTTCCTCTTGAGTCTTCTGATCTTACTCATTCCTGCTTACCATCCGGCCAATGCATCACTCCCTGCACTCTCGCACCTGCATGAGTTTTCCACCTCCGCTAAACCTACTGTGGTGAGAGCTCAGCTCTGCAACAATTGCGGTTTCGGGAACAAGAAGGATAACTGCTGTAAATGCGGAAAGTGGGTGGCTAATAATGGTGTACCTGCCCGTTTGTGTAACGACTGTGGGTTCGGGAATAAAAAAGATAATTGCGTGAAATGCGGAAAATGGGTAGCGAACAATGGTATCCCTGCACAGCTCTGCAATGATTGCGGCTTCGGGAACAAAAAAGATAATTGCGCCAAGTGCGGGAAGTGGGCTCCCAACTAAACTAATTTTTAATTCATTTAATCTTTTCTATCCCTGAATATTTATGTCAGCACTCCTTGGTGAATTTATCGGAACCATGCTCCTCCTTATTTTCGGTTGTGGGGTTGTAGCAGGTGTATTATTAAAAGGCAGCAAATCGGAAAATGCCGGCTGGCTGGTTATCAATCTGGGATGGGGCCTTGCTGTTACTCTTGCTATTTATGCTGCAGGAAAATTAAGCGGCGCCCATCTCAATCCTGCTGTTACCTTAGGTCTTGCCAGTATCGGCGAATTTCCGTGGAAACAGGTTCCCGGTTATATGCTTGCACAGCTCTTGGGAGCGATGGCCGGAGCGGTCATCGTCTGGTTTCATTATCTGCCACACTGGAAAGAAACAAAAGATCCTGCTCTCAAACTTGCGGTGTTCTCAACCGGACCAGCCATCAGAAGCACCTGGTCCAATCTCTTAAGTGAAATAAGCGGAGCCTCTCTTCTCATGATTGGCCTCCTCGCTATCGGATCTAACCATTTCGCGGAAGGATTAAACCCAATCGTTGTCGGGGCATTGATTGTAGCAATTGGTATGTCTATCGGAGGTACCACCGGTTATGGAATTAACCCGGCACGTGACCTCGGCCCACGCATTGTTCACTTTCTGCTTCCTATCCCTGGCAAGGGAACATCCGACTGGAACTACGCCTGGATCCCTGTTATTGGTTCCTTTATTGGCGGAGTGTTTGGTGCCACACTGTATAAAACGGTATTCTCCCATCAGATCAGTCAGCTGTTGTTGATAGCCGGTCCTGTAGTACTCCTCGTAGCCGGACTTGCCTTAGTAGAAAACAACAGAAAAAATAAATCCTAGTATGTCTGAGAAATACATCCTGTCGATAGATCAGGGAACCACTTCCTCCCGCGCTATCCTTTTTAATAAAACAGGAAACGTAGTCCATATCTGCCAGCAGGAATTTAACCAATACTTTCCTCAGCCGGGATGGGTGGAACAGGATGCAATGGAAATCTGGCAATCGGTAGAAGCGATTGTGAAAGAAATGTTGGGCAAATATGATGCCTCCTCGATAGAAGCTATTGGCATTACCAATCAACGGGAAACAACGGTGGTGTGGGATAGAACAACCGGACTTCCTATTTACAAAGCCATCGTCTGGCAATCGAGGCAAACGGCCGGCATTTGTGAGGAACTTAAAACCAAAGGATTTAATGAACCGGTAAGAAACAAAACCGGATTACTTATCGATGCTTATTTCTCCGGCACCAAACTCAAATGGATCCTTGACCACGTAAAAGGCTCCCGGGAAAAGGCTGAGAAAGGAGAACTCCTCTTTGGCACCATCGATACCTGGCTCGTCTGGAAGCTCACCAACGGCAAAGCACACGTTACCGATTACTCCAATGCTTCACGGACCTTGCTTTATAATATTTATAATTTATGTTGGGATCCGGAACTGCTTACCATGCTCAGCATACCTCCAGCGGTTCTTCCAAAAGTTGTTCCTTCTTCCGGAATATGCGGTCATACAGAAACAGCTTTATTCGGGAACAACCGGATTCCAATCTCCGGAATAGCCGGTGATCAGCAGGCTGCTTTATTTGGTCAGGCCTGCTTTGAACCCGGGATGGCTAAGAATACTTATGGCACTGGTTGCTTCATGCTGATGAATACAGGCACTAAAGCTGTTGCCTCCAAACATGGTCTCCTCACTACCCTGGCCTGGGGTATTGATGGCAAAGTAGAGTACGCCCTTGAAGGAAGTATCTTCGTAGCCGGGTCAGCTGTTCAGTGGCTGAGAGATGGATTAAAGTTTTTTAAAGACGCATCAGAGAGTGAAACGATTGCACAACAAATTCAAAGCTCTGATGGGGTTTATCTGGTCCCGGCTTTTGTTGGATTGGGAACCCCTTATTGGGACAGTGATGTAAAAGGCGCCTTATTCGGCCTCACCCGGGGAACCACCGATCAGCATATTATCAGGGCCACGTTGGAAGCCATGGCTTTTCAGGTAAAAGATGTACTTACGGTGATGGAACTGGATTCCGGTATTCCTTTACTTAAGTTAAGAGTGGACGGAGGCGCTGCAAAAAATAATTTTCTCATGCAATTTCAAAGCTCTATGCTGGGAGTGCCTGTTGAACGACCTCTTGTTAATGAAACTACCGCCCTTGGGGCCGCTTATCTGGCGGGCCTTGCAACCGGATTCTGGAAAAGCAAGGATGAACTTTCCAAGCTCTGGCATCTCGAGCATCAGTTTGTTCCGGATCTTCCGAAGGCAGAGGTAAAGCAGCTATATGACGGCTGGAAGACCGCCGTAAAGGCAACCATGGCCTTCAAGCCGGAAAAAAACGGAAACTGAATTGAACCCCTTATCCGCTAAAAGCAGAACATCCGTATTCGAAAAGATGTGCCAGACTTCCTTTGATCTTCTCATCATCGGAGGAGGCATCACAGGTGCCGGCATTGCATTGGACGCAGCCTCCAGGGGACTTAAAACCTGCCTGGTAGAAATGAATGATTTCGGATCGGGCACCTCCGGGCGATCCACCAAACTCATTCATGGGGGACTGCGATATCTCAAGCAACTCGAATTCAGATTGGTTTCGGAGATTGGAAAAGAACGGGAAATTGTTCACCGCAATGCACCCCATCTTACCAAACCCGAACAGATGCTCCTGCCGCTTTACAAAGGAGGATCTCTGGGGAAGCTCTCAGGTTGGATGGGCATGAATATCTATGAATGGCTCGCCGGAGTAAAGAAGGAAGAATGGCATAAGATGTTAAGCATTAAGGAAACACTAGAAGCAGAACCCCTGCTCCCCTCTAAAGATTTACTCGGTAGTATCTTGTTCTATGAATACCGTACCGACGATGCCAGGCTCACTCTGGAAGTCATGAAGGAAGCAGTAAAACACGGAGCTTCTGCACTCAACTATTTAAAGGTCACGTCCTGCCTTTATGAAAAAGAAAAGATAAGCGGCGTTGTTGTAAAAGATCAGTTGGGAAACCGGGAAGGCAGAATCAATGCTACTTATGTAGTTAACGCTACCGGCCCATGGGTAGACCTGACGGGAGCTCTGGACAATCCAAAGGAAGAAAACAAGCTTCATATTACTAAAGGCATCCACCTGGTCTTTGACCGGAAAAAACTTCCCGTCAAACAAGCGCTCTACTTCGACACGTTCGACAAGCGTATGATTTTTGCTATTCCCCGGGAAGGAAAGACCTATGTGGGTACCACAGATACTTTTTATGACGGAGATATTACCAATCCACGTGTTGAAAAAGTGGATGCTGAATATCTGCTTCAATGTC
>PLYR01000084.1:34105-40701 GCA_003153435.1 Bacteroidota bacterium | reverse complement strand
AGATAATTGTAATAGGTTGAACCTCTGGTCGGGTTACCGTTAACAGGGTTAAAGTCGTTGTTGTAATAAATAAACTGAGACATGATGATCTGCTCTCCTGGTTCATCCACAACTCCGTTACGGTTATTATCAACTCCGTCAAACGGATCGGCGATCGGTCCTTGGAAGAAGTCACATCCGCAAGCAGGAGGCTGACAGCCATATTGACCGATCGTTCCTGTACCATCGCAAGTTGCGCCATTATAGGTATAACCAAATCCGCGAGCTACATCACAACCTACATAGTCATCGCTGTAGAGTCCAAGGTCCATATCGATCCACTGACCGAACCAGGTTTTATTCATCGCGTAGCTCGACCTGTTTATGATTTTGTATTTATAAAAAGTCATGTCATTGATTTCATCGTTCGTGGAGAATGCAAAAGCTACTGCCTGCACTTCAAGACCGATCGACTGAGCATTGGTTTCGGTGTGGATATTTCCTTTATCATTAAAAACCCACCAAAGCGCAACGTCACCATATAATCTCCAACCGCAAGGCTGATTACCTGCGAGGTCAAAATAAGGATAGTCACCACTAGCCGGGTTATAAACTCCGTCGCCTACATTATCATAGAATGGAGCAAGGTAGTGCGCCTGATTTTTAGAAGGGTCGCCTTCCCAGGGCCAGTTTTGAATAGATGATGGAATGCTGTACCCTGCATACTGAGGGTCGGCAGGATTCAAATACCATCCTTTGAACTGTTCTACGTCTTTAAGATAGATCTGGAAGTGCTGGTCATATTTCTGACATACATCAGCTGTTACGGATACGTTTATGGTATCCAGGGGACCTGGCCAGAAGTCATTTCCATTCTGACGGTAGGTCTGGGCAGCAACTTTTAATTGTCCGCCTGCATCCAGTCCGCCAATCCACAAGGAACCGGCAAAGATAGAATGTGCACCTCCCCCTTTCGGGATTTCGTATTTGGCAGAAATAAAATCCCACCACATATCCCCACCGGTGAGGATCTTGGTACGGACGTTATTGATGTCCAAATCAGTCTTGGTTGATCCGGGAGAACAGGAATTATCCAGAGGATGCGTACCTCCGGAAAGCCCGTGTGACATGCTTTTCCCTACATCTTCCCTGGAATATCCTTCCACAGTCATTAGGGTGCTTAACACCAGGATGGAAAGTAATTGAATTTTTCTTTTCATATTCTTGAATTTTTATAAGTGTCCATCAGAAGCTTAAGAGCATACCAAGTCGTATTCTTCTGGGGAGGCTGTAGTTGGCGGGGTTGTTCACTTTCACACCGTATAAATCACGGAAAGATTGTTGACTTGCCTGTGCTGCAATAACCGTTTGAGCACCTGCATCGTTTACATAACCATCATCATTCGGGTTACCAGTGTAGCGATAAACACCAAGGATATTTTGAGTATTGAGAATATTAAGAACCTGTAAGTAGATATTGAGTCCGGCTGCCTTCTTCTGAGAACCTTCTTTTTTACCTCCCCAGTTAAGATCAATATTCTTATCTATCCTCAGGTCCATTCTGTACTGCCAAGGTGTACGGGAACCATTCACATTTCCGGAAAGTGAAGAACGTGCTGCAACTCCAAGTGCGGTCTGAGCCTCTGGGGTAGCCGTAATCTGCCTGCTGTAAGGAGTTCCGGAACCAAGACGGGCAACTAGATTCGCACCCACATTATTAAGCCACTTCACGGTTTTGGATGTCTTTGGATTGGTATATACCGGGCCATGATAATTGGCACCTGAACCGAAGCGATAATCCACATTCAGAACAATAGAATGGCGTTGGTCAAAATTCAGAGGGATTGTGGTACGCAGGTTAGGAAGATTGGAGTTAACCAGGTTATATCCATCTGCAACACCCGAACCTGTTCCATCCGCAAACTGCAAAGTGTAACTGGCATTCAGAGAAATTCCGTTTGAACGACGGAGGTCGTAGGAGGCAGAAAAACCTTTTACGGTACCAAAGTCGATATTACCCCAGCTGAGGTATGATACAGGGTATGCCTGATTTACTTTTACAATCTGAATCATATCCCGCATTTCACGGTAGAACGCAGAGAGTGTAATCGCTGCATTCTTTTTCTCATTAAGAACTTGTGTAAATCCAAGTTCATAATCGGTAGTACGCTCAGGCTTCAAAGCCGGGTTATTAAGGATGTTACCCTGAACCGTTTGCATAAAGAGATAATCCAGCGGATTTAAGCGGTTGATCGGGTCATCGCCATTGATACCACTCTGACTCGGACGTTGTGTAAGTACATCATAGTGTGCAAAGAAGTTAGCCTGTTCTGAGATCGGGAAAGCAAATGCAATACGAGGCATGAAGTTAACCTGGGGAACATAGCTGGTAAAAGCTGCGGAAGTCACTGTCTTCTGATTGGGGTTAACCAGCCATGGGGTGATGTTACCTGATTGTGTAGCCTTTGCAAGTTGGGTAGGATCCTGAACAACGGTACCATTTGCATCATACCAGTTGTCTCCGGAACGGTAACCTACCACTGCGGTTGGGCTGTTCAAAGCGTTTACGTATACAACCGCATCACTGGCAACGTTACTTGGTTTGGAATACCCGGCGAATTGATTTCCAACTTCAGCGGCAGTACGTGTTTCGTACAGGGAATATTTGTCTTTCAGCATCATTTCGTTTGCATCGTAGCGGTCAATCCGCAATCCGATGTTGAATTTAATATCCCGGAAGTCGAATTTATCCTGAACATATCCAGCCATATAAATAGGCTTGAAGGAAGGGATCGCACGGAGGAAATTTCCGTTTCCATCTTGTTTGGTGAAGAAATCATCAAACGTTGGGTTACCTCCTTGTTTAGCTCCGGTATAATCGTATCCGAAATATTTCAGGTAAGGATATGACCCGTTATTAAGGAGGTCATCCGCACTGAACATTTTCAGGTTATAGGTAGAAGGGGCATAAGAATCCACATCGACATACTGAGTGCTGTTGATCGGTAATCCCAGTGCCGTACGAAGGCTCTTATCAAACTGATACTGACTGGCACCATCATATTTCTGGTTATAATAGATATAAGGGTAGGTACCGCCTGGAACATAAATAGGGTGCGCAGCATCCAACTGGGAAAGATGGAAATTGGCTAACTGACGCATAAGGGTCCAGAGGCTTGAAGCGCCGATAGAATATTGGCTTTCCGACCGTTGATCATATTCAAAACCAACCTGGATGGCATGATTTTTAAATACGTCAGCTGAAAAATTCGCTCTGACAGTAGTCTGGCTTTGATTCACATGGTTGTATTCGTTGGAAGCGGTAGCTCCTCCTGTACCATACCAAAGTGAATATATGGTAGGAGGGTGATCTCCGTTCAGCAGGGCCTGACCGGACTGAACCTGTCCGCCACTCTGGACATTCTTTGCTCCTACATAGCCATAGTAGGCAGAGGTATAATTAGCATCCTGAGGATTGAGTCCGGAAGGGGTGAATGTCAAAAGCGAGTCAGAACGACCCGTCATAACATAGGCCGCAATTGTTTGCCCGTTATAATTGAATTTGTTATTGAAAGCAAAAGTAGGTGCTCCAAAGTATTGGTGAAAATTACCATAGTAACCATAATCGAATAAATTATCCTTGTGAACATCACTTTCCTGGATCTTATCATAATTAAGGTAACCTGCCTGAATCGTGTAATAAGCATTAGAAATATTGGAAGCTGTTTTCTCCTTCGCATCCTTGGTGTCGAGTGTAGGACCTCCGAATTTCTGAGTCACCTTGGCATACACCCGCCAGGTGGTTTCAATATAATCGGGGTTATTCGCAGGGTTGAAAAGTGCGAACTCATAATAGAAACGCTTAGCATCATTATATTCAATAGATCCACCCAGGGTGAAGTTCACGGAAGGGTTTACTTTAAGGTCGAGTTTACCGGAAAGACTAAATACCTTGCTCGCCATATTCTGACGGGCATCTATATGAGTCAGATTGTTCATGGTTACGAACTCGGCTGTAGGGACATATCCGTTTCCTTGCGCGGCAGGACGGATTGGAGAATTAATGATGTTTTGAAGCACATCACTGTTAACCTGGTACATCCCTACGGCAGAAGGATTCGGATCTTTCTGGTAAGTAGTTTCACCAGACACAAAGAACCCAATGATAGAATTCTTTCCATCAGGGCTTGCGGAATCTTTCTTGGTATAGAGTGGACCACCTACGCTGAAACCAATATAATTGTAACCATATTTATCCAGGAACTCCGAAGTGCTTGCTTCCACACCTCCGAAAAATATCGGTTGAGGACCTCTGGTTGTGATCGAAACCACACCCCCGGTTGCATCTCCATAAGAAGCAGGCACACCACCGGTGATCACACTCACCTGTTCAACACCTTGCTGTGGAACACCTCCAGCACCAATTGCTTTCTGACCATCTACGTAATATGAAGTACCTGCATCCCGGGCACCACGCATATTGAGTGCTTTTCCTTCATCGCTTTGAAAAACGCCGGCAGTGGTAGAGGCTACTGAATTGATATCCTTGGATGGCATTGCCTGATACTCTTCACGAGTAACAGTTCCGCCTGACTTTGTATCCGGATCAATAAGTGGTTTGGAGTAATGTACAATTTCAACAGTCTTTGTTTCAGTAACTGCAGGAGAGAGCTCAATATTCTGGTAGGTTGTTTTATCTGTATTTACGGCCACTCCCGTGATCATTACAGCCTGATATCCTACATAGGCTGCTTTAATATCGTATTTCCCCGGGTTCAGAGGTTTGATGGTAAATTCTCCGTTGATATCGGTATTTCCTCCGGCTATTACTGCTCCACCTATCTGAGCTATCACAGTAGCAAATGGAATTCCCTCCTTTGTAGTTTTATCAATCAGTTTCCCTTTGATAGCACCACCTTGTGCAAGAACTGCATGTACTGAAATAAGGATGAAGGCAAGAGAATAGAGTAATTTCCGTACCATAGTATTGATTTAGTGTTATGAAATTCCGTGCAATTTGAAGATCGTAAATATAGCAAGAAAAAAATTTGATGTGCAAATTTAATTTTAAATTTCAAATGGGGCTTGAAAACAGTGATTATCAGGCTATAGCAATGTTTATTTGCAAGTCAATACCAGATCGCTTTTCCTCCTTCTGAGTCAGGGCCTTCTGTGCTTTACAGCGCATATTGCCTATAATCATGGGGATGAAAATGGTACTGTAATGAAACGTAAAGTTGGGGGGATGTTTTGTAAAGAAACCTTATACTATTACAATGATAGTAAAAAATTAAATAGCTCCGACAAAAACTCAAACTTTTTTTTGAGTGCTCAGATTAACGATCTTTCTTTTTAGTCGTCTTAATCCTCTTTTTATTGAACCAGCGCTTCAGGAAGAATTCTCTTTTATGCTCGTTGTTCATATTTGCCTTCTTCAGATCGGCCTTCATCCGTTTCCGGGTTTCCTTGGTCTGGGTTCTTTTCTTATAGTTCTTCAGCGATTTATCCGAATTGTGTTTCTTCCTTCTCTCCGCTTTCCACTTTCTTCTTGCATCCCGGCGTTGCGCACGGCTTCCGGAAGTAGCTGAAGCAACCTGACTCTCTGTGTTGGTGCTTCCATCCTGAGCCCTGGAAGCAACAGGTGCAGCCAGATAAAATCCAAGAATAAGTATCGCAATCCTAATAAATCTCGCCATTCTTCCGTTATTCAGAATCTACCTTGCATTAGAAGTTAAAAATACTTATTATTTTTGTACATGATGAGTACTATTTTCAAAAAGATCAAAATCTTAATACTTGCTGCCTTTCTCGTTCCTGTCATGAGTATTGTTGTTGTTTCCTGTAAGAAGCAAAATTACCAGGGAGTTCCAAATGTCGCAGTAGATATTAGAATGTATTCTTCTGATCCCAGTTTCATCAACCTTAATGCAATTGGTGGATGGGTATACGTTAACGGCGGAAACAGAGGGATTGTTGTTTACAGAAAGAACCCTACCGATTTTATGGCTTTCGACCGAACCTGCTCCTATAATCCACCCAATGTTAATGAAATTATAAAGGTGGACCCTACTAATAATGTACTCCTCGTGGATCCGAACTGCGGTTCTAAATTCCTGATTACCGATGGAAGCGTGAATCAAGGCCCTGCCACTTATCCGCTTAAAGCTTACCAGACCACGTACGACGGAACAGTCCTTCACATATTCAACTAAACTGATCAATCCTTTTTCTTGTAAAAAAAATAATCCCGTCCTGTAAACAGGACGGGATTATAATCAAGTATCAGAATACCGGTTTTAGTAACGGTAAAGATCCGATTTGAATGGTCCTTCAACAGGAACACCAATGTAAGAAGCCTGATCTTTGCTGAGTACATCCAGCTCCACACCAATTTTACTCAAGTGAAGCATCGCTACTTTTTCATCCAGGTGCTTAGGAAGTGTATAAACCTTCTTTTCGTATTTATCAGAGTGGTTCCAAAGCTCGATTTGAGCAAGCGTCTGATTACTGAAGGAGTTCGACATTACAAATGAAGGGTGACCTGTAGCACAGCCCAGATTCACTAAACGGCCTTCTGCCAGAACCAGAATATCCTTTCCATCAACAGTATATTTATC